>CALVJA010000001.1 GCA_944331875.1 uncultured Clostridia bacterium
CCGGTGACAATGGCGAAAGGGATCCACCTGTTCTCATCCCGAACACAGAAGTTAAGCCTTTCCGCGCCGAAAGTACTGAGCTGGAGACGGCTTGGAAGGATAGGGCGTTGCCGGATTTCAGTAAAAAGAGAGCGATAATTCGCTCTCTTTTTATTTTTGTGGCGGCTCAGCGGAAATTTTAACGCTTTGCGGCGTATCTTTTCCGCTACTGCTTTGAAAACCCCGCTTGCTAAGACCGCAAGAGTATTAGCGGCGGGGGTTTTCTTCGCTCAGACAAAAAATTCACTGCCGCAAAGCGCTAAAATTTCCGCTTCACCGACACCATACTTCCTAATAATCTAATACTGAAATACATGAGCCACCACAATCATTTAAGTGCCACAAGCCAAAAGCTTCCGACGGCGCCGCGGCGGTGGGATAAATTGATTTATTTGCCGAAATAATATTTCACCTTATGAAAAAAGGCACATTCGATCGAATGCACCATTTTTCACTGATTTGCTTATAAGTTCCTATTAAAGCAATTAATCTACATCCTTTCGGCAAAAAAATTAAATGATGTGTATTATATAGCCATGAACAGCAGTTTGCTTGTATTAGTGTTTTCTTCGAATGAGGTTTTCGGCGGCAGATTGTCATAGCCATGAACAGCAGTCCGCCTTTATAAGTGTTTTTCCTTACACAGGTGTTTGGCAGCGATTTGCAGACTATTTTGCGTTGTATCGCACGAAACGCGGGCGGCGCTATAGCGGGACTATGCGCCGTTCGCGCCCCGTTTTGGTCTCCAAAACGGGGTGATATTAAAGTATTCGAGTAATTTCGTGCGATACGGCGGAACAATACGGCATTATAAGTGTTTTCCCTTAAAGGAGAATATAACTCACTGTGTGTTTTGTCGCCATGATAAGCATACTCGGCGCCGATTTGCAATCGCAATGTACAGCAGTTGCCTATACAAGTGCTTTGCATGGAAGAAGAATGCAGCCCACTGTGTATCTTATCGCCGCGATAAGCATACTCGGCGCCGATTTGCCGTGGATTTCGAGGCTATTTTTTTCGAAACAAGGACAGCGCGTATAGCATACGCGCCGACGCTGCCCCCGTTTGGTCTCCAAGGCGGGGGTCGAAGATTTCGGAAAAAAGAGCCCGAAAGATGCGGTAAAGCGGTGGGATAAATTGATTTCTTTGCCGAATCAGATCTCACCTTATGAAAAAAGGCACATTCGGTCGAATGCACCATTTTTCACCAATTTGCTTATAGGTTCCTTTCAAAGCTATGAACTTATCTCTTTTCGGCAAAAAAATCAATTTATCCAAAACCTAACGGATTCGGCTATCCACCCTTCGGCGGAAGTGCCGATCCCCAGTCCGCAGCCGTGGTTTACGCCTTCGGCGATCCTCAAATAGTTCTCGACTCCGTTTTTATCGAGGGCTTCCTTCATGACCAGCGAGTTTTGTTCGAGCGGCACCACGAAGTCATTGTCGCCGTGCATTATGTACGTTTTCGGATAGGCGGGTGTGACGTGGTTTTGAACGCACACGGAATCTCTTTCCGACGCGGAGGGGAAGAGGGAGCCGAGAAGATAATTGTTCCCGATAAGCTGTGATACGCCCTGCACGGCTTCCTGCCACATATTGCCGGTCAGGGGGATGTCGCCGTTAATGTTTATCCACGGATATGCCAATATCACGGCGGAGGGCTTAGGCAGTCCGTAGCGCGCGTAGCCGAGCTGTTCGCCCGCATAAAGTCCCGCCAGGTTTCCGCCCGCGGAATAGCCGTACACGGCGTAATTCGAGGCGTCCACATTGAACATATCGGCGTGATCGAGTATGTACTCTACCGCGCGCGCCATATCGTCCAGCGGCGCATATTTTGACGAATATTTACCGTATCGGTAACTCAAAACGAAAGCAGAGTATCCCAAATCGTTCAAAGCCGCGGCAGTGGGGAGCCCCACTTTGTTTATATCGCACTCGTAATAACCGCCGCCCGGGAGCACTATGGCAAACGGAGTTCTCTCGCCGGAGGGGGCGGGGAAGTGGTACAGTTTGACCACCTCCAGATCGGGATCGGATCCAAGCTCCGCGTCCGTATATATATTGTAATACGCGGGCGCGCCCTCGTCCAGAAGCGCATTGTAGCGCCCTTGACCGAGCTCCGTGTCGCGCGCTACGGCGTTTTGATCCAGCATATCGACAAGGTCGTTCACGGTGATCATCAACGTGGTGAAAACGTACAGTGCCAAAACGGCGACGACCGTTCTGACGACGCGTTTGACGATGGTGTCGCGTTTTACGACTCGTTTCTTTTTAGCTTTGACCTTTGACATTGCAGTGTCCTCCTCGACCAATTATACCATATCGTTTGTCCGTGTTCAAGTATCAATCGCCGCGAGTAAAAAAACGGCTTGTAACTTATAACGATATATGATAAAATATAAATAAAATAATATTGTAAATATTGATCGGCGCAACCGATAATCGGGAAGGATAGGAGAATATGGGCTACAGAAACGACAACGATTTTGACGAGAGGCTTGAGGAGCGCGAGCGGCTGAAAAAGCAGGGTTCATACGAAGAGCACGGCAGATTCAGAGCGGGCGGCGCGATAATGATAGGGCTGGTGTTCCTCGTCGGCGGCTTGTTTATGCCTGTCAAAGCAGGTTTACTTGTCAAGGGCTTTATGTTGGTAGCGGGTGTAGCGTTGTTGTTTTTCGGGCTTTTCCTCAGATCAAACTATAAAGATCTTGTCGAAAAGGAGCGCATTACAGAGATTAGGCGCTTGGACGAGGAATTGCGACAGGGCAGGATAACGTCCGAGGAAAAGGCGTATATGCTGAAAAAATGGGAACTGCGCACACAAATGGGCAGGGACGAGCGCGGCGCAAGATACAGTGTGATATCCATCGCGGGCGGAGCGATACTGACGCTATTGGGATTTATAATGTATGTGTTTTCGCGCGATTGGAGCGATCTTCTGTACGCTTTTACGGGAATGGCAGCCCTTGCGATCTCCGTCTGGCTGAAAATGAAGGCGCACGCTTCGCGCACGGCATACGAAAAGTTTTGCAACGATAATAAGCGAAAAGATTACCCCGGCGGCGATGTCGGGAAAAGCGACTTCGACGACCGGTAAAAAGACCGATAACGTCGGGCGCGGCTCGGGGATTCGGCGGACACCCGCGACAGGCGGACGGTTCTTTTTGCGCGATTTCGGTTGATAAATAAGGCGGCGGCATGATATATTTATTGCCGGAAGAATACTCCGGACGGACAAAATATGCGTTATCTCGTGTTGATCGTAATTTATCTGACATTTATATCGTTGGGACTGCCCGACTCCGTTTTCGGGGCGGCTTGGCCGGTAATACACGTCGATTTCGGCGTAGACGATTCTTTAGGCTCGATCTATACGATGATAACGGGCGTATCGGGGGCGCTCGCCGGATTTTTCGCCGGCAGGCTTATTTCGCGTTTCGGAACATATGCCGTGACCGTCGTTTCGGTGGCGTTTACCGCATTGGGACTGATCGCTATATCGTTCACGACGGGATACTGGCAGATGCTCATCCTCGCGCTGGTGATGGGGCTAGGGTCGGGAGCGATCGACACCGGGCTCAATACATTCGTTTCCCAAAACTACCGCGCCACGCACATGAACCTTTTGCATTGCTTCTGGGGCGTAGGAGTGACTTTATCGCCGATGATAATGTCGGCGTTCATTTCGGACGGCGACTGGCACGGCGGTTACAGAGTTCTCGGGTATATACAACTCGCCATTTTCGCGGTGGTCGCGCTGAGTATGCCGTTTTGGAAGAAAATGAGCTCCGCCGCATTGGGCGCCGCGGAAGAGAGGCCCCGCGAAAAGTTTTCCCTTTCCGCTGTTTTGAAAAAAAAGGGAGTCGTCCTCAGTATATTGTCACTCGGCGCATATTGCGCCGCGGAGTTCACCCTCGGGACCTGGGGCGGAAGCTATCTCGTCAATTCGGAGGGGTTCGGCGAGGATACGGCGGCACTCATCGTTTCCGCTTTTTACGGCGGAATAATGCTGGGAAGACTTTTGGCGGGCATCGCCGCGGTGAAGCTGCAGGATAAAACGCTCATCCGTATTGGGCTCATCATAGCTTTGCCGGGCGCGGTGCTTCTGGCGATACCTGCGGGGACACCCGGAGTCGTCGTGTCGTTTATCCTGATGGGCACGGGAATGGGACCTATTTTCCCGTCGGTGCTGCACACCGTTCCGTCGCGCTTCGGCGCGGACGCCGCGGCGGATATCACGGGATACCATATGGGCGGCGCTTACGTCGTGGGATTTGCGGTACAGCTTTCGTTCGGATTTTTGGCGGGCATAATCGGATACGGATTCATGAGCTATATGCTTATGGCGATATTTGCCGTAACGATCGTATTGACGGAGATCGTTCGCCGTAAAACATGTCCCGAGTCCGCCATCGGAGAGGGCGTATGAACTCGGACAAAAGCGAAATAAAAATTTCGAATAAGCCATTGTTCGGCTCGCGCTGCGGCGAGGGGATGTGGATTGCGGGAGTATTGTTGGTATCGCTCGGGGTGGCGCTTTGTTCGAAAGCCGACCTCGGCGTATCTATGATAGCGGCGCCCGCATTTATCATACAGGAGGCGCTGGCTCCGTATATCCCGTGGCTCAGCGTAGGGGTGACGGAATATGTTTTCCAAGGGGTCATCCTTTTATTGATGTGCCTTATCATACGGCGTTTCGACTGGCGGTATCTCATGTCTTTTGCGGTGGCGGTCATATACGGATACGTCCTCGATATGTGGCTTATGATACTCGGCGACGCGCCGGTAAGCGAGATATGGGCAAAATACCTTTTGCTGTTTGCAGGGATACTGTCCACCGCCGCGGGAGTCGCGTGCTTTTTCAGGACATATCTTCCGATAGAAATTTACGAGCTGTTCGTGGCGGAAGTCGCCGCGCGCTACAATATAAAGCAGGCGCGCATGAAATTCATATACGACTTCACGCAGCTCGCGCTTACCGTAACGCTCGCGTTCACCTTGTTTTCGCCCGCCGAGTTCGATTGGTCGGGGATATATCGCGAGGCATACCACGCCTTGGGACCCGGCACGGTGATAGCGACGTTTATCAACGCGCCGATAATAGCTCTGATCGGCGCCGGTATCGACAAAGCGTTCGGCAAGGAGCCGCTTTTTCCGCGGCTTAAAAAGGCGCTTCAAGTGCGCCGCGGAACGTCTGAAAAAGGGCCCGACGGCAAAACCGGCGCTGTATCCATAAGTTCGGATACCGAAAACGCCGAATAATCGTTTACAATTTAAGATTCTTGTGTTAAAATTACAAAAAGGGATTTTTCCCGCGGAGGAGAGAATATGTCACGTTTCGACGCACTTATCGAAAAGAAGAACGAAAGCGCGCAATACATGGTTGACGAGATCACCCATATTTGCCGCGATATGCCGAAGCGCTCGCCCGGAACGGAAGGCGAAAAGGTTGCCTGCGAATATATGGCGAACGTATTGAAAGAGCAATGCGGCTGCGAAAACGTAAAGCTGGAATCTTTCAAGGAAAATCCGGGTTCGTTTTTGGGTTGGCTCTATTTTACGCTCACTATGTCGCTTGCCGGCTTCGTTTTGTTCTGGTTCGTCCCGGTCGCGGGTGCGGTGATAGTCGCGCTCGGCTTTTTTATAATGATAGCGCAGTTTATTTTCTATAAAAAACTCGTCGACAAGTTCTTCCCCGAGATGACCGGACACAACGTGACGGCGATAAAAAAGTGTACGGGCGAAGTCAAGGCGAGGATATTCTTCAACGGCCACCCGGACGCGGCGTGGAACTGGCCCGTCAACGAGAAGTTCGGCGGAGCCGTTTACGAAATGCATATACTGTTTACGGTCATCGGCGGACTATATAACCTTGCCATCTGCATCGCCGCGGCGGTCGTTACCGGTGCGGGCGTCGGTGTAGCTTCCCCCGAAACTTACGGCGCGCTGTTCTGGGCGGGAGTCGCGGGCGTGGTGTTCGTTCCGATAACGATCGGGCTCTATTTTATGTGGGACGAAAAGACCATCGTCGACGGCGCAAACGACAACCTAACAGGCTGCTATATGGGTATAGCGATACTGAAAGCCATGCGCGACGCAGGTCTCGAATCGGAAAACGTGGAAGTGGGAGTGATACTTTCCGGCTCCGAAGAAGCGGGTCTCAGAGGCGCGATGGCATGGTGCGAAGCGCATAAGGACGATTTCAACGACGTGCCCACGTGGATAATCTCATACGATACGATCCACGACAGGAAGTTCCTCGGGGTCAACTACCGCGATCTGAACGGCACGGTAAAAACCGATAAAGAGGTGGGCGACGCGTTCATGGCGGCGGCAAACGAACTCGGCATCAAGTGCAACAAGACCTGGGTACCGCCGCTCGGCGGCGCTACGGACGCCGCGGCTTTCGCAAAAGCGGGCTTCAAAACGACTGGGATCACAGCGCTGAATCACGTTCTGGAGGACTACTACCACACCAGAAAAGACACCTACACCAATCTCGACGCGGAATGCCTGGCGGATTGCTACGCTATCTCCGTCAGGACGCTCGACAACTTCGAGAAGAAGTATTCTAAATAGGTTTTTTGCTATCGCTTTCAGACGATAGCAAAAAAACGTGAAATAATTTTGCTACGCAAAATTGTGAAATAACGCGCCCGGATGGTAGGAAGTAGAGCCATAACGGGCGCGTTGTGAAATAAATCGACACTATAAATCTATGAAGTTAAATCAACTTTCCGAAGTGTCGATTTGTGAAATAAAATCCGCTAGAAGTTTTATAGAATGCTCAAATAAAAAATACATCATATCCACTCATGCTATCGTCCGCGGATTTTGTTAAGGTCATTAGATTTTAGTTTTTTTCTATTACCGTACTACCGCCAATATACTTCCTAAAAGGCTAAATAAAATCAAACTGCATAACAACACCGCGCTCGCGCGGTGCCTCGCCGAAAGAAATTCAACAAGTAACAAAGGAATTTCTTTCGGCGAAAAAGGCGCCGGGAAGCGTAAGATTGGGGCACATCGTCGATTTAATGTTAATTTATTAGTGGAGTGTTGCGTTATAAGTCAATACTTCGTTAAAAACATTTAAGTGCCACAAGCCAAAAGCTTCCGACGGCGCCGCGGCAAGGACAGCGCGTATAGCATACGCGCCGACGCTGCCCCCGTTTGGTCTCCAAAGCGGGGGTCGAAGATTTCGGAAAAAAGAGCCGCAAAGATGCGGCAAGATGTCGGAATTGATTTCTTTGCCGAATCAGATCCCACCTTATGAAAAAAAGTTCATTCGGACGAATGAACCCTTTTTCACTACTCGGCTTATAAGTTCCTTTCAAAGCAATTAACTCACATCATTTTCGGCAAAGAAATCAATTCAATATAATTGACTTTATTGCTTTAGTGTGATAAACTACGTTCATCAATCGTAATATCGGAGGATATGATGAAAAAAGGTTTAACTGTCATCGTAGCAATTGTGCTTTGCGCGGCGTTTGCCGTGGCGCTTACGGCTTGCAATAATGACAAGTCCGACTGGGAGCAGATCCAAGAGAGCGGCGAACTTGTGATAGGCATTACATACTTCAGACCCATGAACTATTACGAGGGCGAGGCGCTTGTCGGCTTTGAAACGGAGTTTGCGACTGCCGCATGCGAGCTTCTCGGAGTTACACCCGTTTTCCAGGAGATCAACTGGAACAATAAGATAGTGGAGCTTCAGGCGGGGAACATCGACGTTATATGGAACGGCATGACCATTTCCGACGATCTCAGAACGGGCATGGATATCAGCAACGCTTATATGTCGAACCGCCAGGTCGCCATCATCAACAGAAACAACGCGGCGATTTATACCGACCTTGTCTCGATGACAAATGCAAGGCTCGGCGCCGAGCAACAGTCCGCGGGCGAGAAAGCCATTAAAGCGACTGCGGAACTTGCCGATAACGCTTATGTCCCGCTCGAGGCGCAGTCCACCGTTTTGAACGAGCTGAATGCGGGCACGATAGATGTAGGCTTTATCGATATCGTCATGGCGACGGCGAGTATAGGCGAGGGCACCGACTATTCGAACCTTATGATGGTGGAAGGCGCCATAATAGGCGACGACGAACTTTACGGAATAGGCGTTCGCAAGGGCAGCGATCTGTTGGAGCAGATCAATAGCGCTATCCAAACGCTTTACGACAACGGCACCTTGGCGACGATAGCCGCAAAGTACGGTCTTACCGACGCGCTCGTAGCGCCACAGGCATAAAATAATATGACTTTTGAAAACGTCACCCTCCAATTATTGGAGGGTTTCGGACTTACAGTAGCCCTGTTTGCAGCGACGCTTGCACTGTCGCTGCCTTTGGGGCTGGTGGTGACGTTCGGCTCTATGAGCAAGATAAAGCCGATACAGTGGCTCGCCCGTACTGTCGTATGGGTGATTCGCGGCACGCCGCTCATGCTCCAGGTAATGGTCGTGTTCTATGTCCCGGGGCTTGTGTTCAATTATCCGATGCAATCGCGCTTTATCGCCGTTTTGATAGCGTTCGTCATCAATTACTCCTGCTATTTCTCGGAGATATACCGCGGCGGCATCGAATCTATTTCGCACGGTCAATACGAGGCGGCGCAGGTCCTGGGCATGACGAAAGGTCAGACGTTTTTCAGGATAATCCTGCCGCAGGTCATAAAGAGGATATTGTCCCCGATGTCGAACGAGGTCATAACTTTGGTAAAGGACACGTCTCTTGCCCGTATAATAGCCGTGCCGGAGATCATCCAGGTGGCGTACAACATCCTAGGCGGATACGCATTGGTGTGGCCGCTGTTCTATTCGGGAGCGTTCTATCTGCTGTTCGTCGGATTATTGACGCTCTTGTTCCGTTTTGCGGAAAAGAAACTGAACTATTACAGGGTGTGATATGGCGCTTTTGAATGTAGAAGGTATCAGAAAGAGTTTCGGCTCCAACGAAGTTTTGAAAGGTATCGATTTCGAACTCGAAAAGGGCGAAGTTTTGGCTATAATCGGCTCGTCCGGTTCCGGCAAAACAACGCTTCTCAGAACTTTGAATTTTCTGGAGACCGCCGACGAAGGTAAGATCACCGTGAACGGCGAAGTCCTGTTCGATTCCGAAGAAAGGCAGGGCAACGGATCGCGAAAAGCGAGCGCGAAATCTTTGCGTGAAAGGCGGTTGCACTTCGGACTCGTGTTCCAAAGCTTCAATCTGTTTCCGCATTACAACATCATCACTAACGTGCGCCTAGCCGCAGAACTCTTGACCGCGGAAAAACTTCGCTCCGAGAAAAAGCGCATAGCAGAAAATATGAAACGCGAGATAGCAAACGCGAAAAAGGCATATCGCGAAAATATCGCGCTGCTCAGGGCGAAAAAACTTGGCAAAGAGGAATTCGGTCGCGTGAAACAAGAGGAAAAATACAGGCTTTATGACCTTGTCGAAAACGTTATTCCCTCAAAAGCGGAAGCGGAAATACAGGAAACTAAAAATAAATTGTTGTATTCGTCCGCTCCCGCCCGCGAGATCGCGACCGATGTAAGCGCTGCCGATAAATCGTCGGCTGATTCGAAACGCGGGAAAAAACTTTTCGAAAGCGAGATTAGGCGTGTGACCGAAGCGCGGGCGCAGCGCCTGTTGGACAGAGTAGGTCTCGGCGACAGAGCGAACGCATATCCCTGCGAGCTTTCGGGCGGGCAGTGTCAGCGTGTGGCTATTGCGAGAGCGCTTGCATTGGAACCCGATATATTGTGTTTCGACGAGCCGACCAGCGCGCTCGATCCCGAGCTTACCGGAGAGGTCCTGAAGGTTATCAAGGGGCTCAAATCCAGCGACAGGACCATGATAGTCGTCACGCACGAAATGGAATTCGCGCGCGGCGTAGCGGACAAAGTCATTTTTATGGCTGACGGAATAATCGAAGAAGAGGGTACCCCGGAACAGGTTTTCGGGAACCCTAGATCCGAAAAAACGATAGCGTTCCTTAGGAAGAGCGCGGAGGCCGTATGACAGAGCATAACGACGAAATGATCCTTAATCTATTTAAGGCTCTTGTGAAAATAGAAAACGAAGAGGAATGCGAAAAATTCCTAAGAGACCTTTGCACGCAAAAGGAATTGGAACAGATGGCGCAGAGAGTAAAAGCCGCGGAGCTTCTGCTGGAGGGTAAAACTTATGCGCAGGTCATCAAGGAAACGGATATCTCCTCGGCGACTCTGAGCCGCGTATCGAGGTGTATTCAATATGGGGACGGGGGCTACCGCTTAGTATTAGGGAAATTGATTTCTTTGCCGAAAAAGATGTAAATTTATTGCTCGAAAAGGAACTTATAAGCAAAGTGACGGAAAAGAGTGCATTCGACCGAATGCACTTTTTTTCATAAGGTGAAAATATATTCGGCAAAGAAATCAATCACCACCGCTTTACCGCGTCTTTCGGGCTCTTTTTTTCGAAATCTTCGACCCCCGCTTTGGAGACCAAACGGGGGCAGCGTCGGCGCGTATGTTATACGCGCTGTCCTTGCTTCGAAAAAAATAGCCTCGAAATCCACGGCAAATCGGTGCCAAGTATGCTACTCAATGCGACAAAATACACATTGAACTAAACACGCTTTACTTGGCAGCAAAATACATAGTGAACCGTATTTTTCTTTCATGCAAAACACTAGTACAAGCAAACTGTTTTTCATGGCAATTTTCAATTGGTCTTTAGATTGAAGTCCCACCCACCCACGGCGCCGTCGGAAGCTTTTGGCACGAGGCGCTTATAAGGTTTCATAGAAGTAAAGCGGTCATCGCAACACAAAACTATATAATAAACATCAAATCGCGCTTGCGCCTCGTTCTTACGCTTCCCGGCGCCTTTTTCGCCGAAAGAAATTCCTTGGTTGCTTAGTTGAATTTCTTTCGGCGAGTCACCGCGCGAGCGCGGTGTTTGTATGTTTGCGGTCTTTAGATTAATACCCCGCCCACCCGCCCCATGTGGCGATATGGGGGCTTGGTTGGTATGGGCTATAAAATGAAGTAGTGCTTTTGTGCTTGTTTTTGTTGTTGCCTTAAATCGAAAGCCTTTTCTAGAGTTTAGCGGTAGAAGATGTGGATAACTTTGATTTATGAGTATAGTTTTTCCCTTTCCCGTAATGCCCAAAGCATATTATTCTTTTAACAGCATATTCCCAAGCCATTTTAATGGGGGAGGCGCGCGAAGCTTTAGCGGAGCACTTATTCGCCGGGGGTGGAGCGAATGCGTAACCCCCTCCGATTACATGGCTTGGAAGGTTCAAAGTTTGTTTTCCTTCTCACCTGTAATAGTGTTTTCCAAGAAAGAATAATACAGCCCACTGTGTATCTTATCGCCGCGATAAGCATACTCGGCGCCGATTTGCAATCACAATGAACAGCAGTACACTTTTACTAGTGTTTTGCATGAAAGACGAATGCAGTTCACTATGTATTTTGGCGCCACGTTGAGCGTGTTTGACGGCAGATTGCCGTAGATTTGCGAGCTATTTTTCGCAAAACGGGAGGGAAGTGTATACCATACTCGACCGACCCGCCTCCGCAGGAGGTCGAAGATTTTGCGGAAAAGAGCCGCAAAGATGCGGCAAGATGTCGGTATTGATTTCTTTGCCGAAATAATATCTCACCTTATGAAAAAAAGGCACATTCGGTCGAATGTACCCTTTTTCATTACTCGGCTTATAAGTTCCTTTCAAACTATTGATTTACATCTTTTTCGGCAAAGAAATCAATTTTCCATATTGACGGAGGATATATTTGGTATTATAATTATTTTATTAAAAATATTCATCAAAGGAGATGTTTATAATGAGAAAAGCATTTATTTGCCCCACCAAATACGTTCAGGGCGAAGACGAACTACTCAACCTCGGCTATTTCGTAAAAACCTTCGGGAAAAGAGCTTTGCTCATCGCGCACAAGGACGACTCCGCGCGCGTACAGGCTAAACTCGATGCGACCGCCGCGAAATATAAGATCGAATTCATAAAGGTCGATTTCACCGGCGAGTGCTCCCGTCAGGAAGTCGCGAGGCTCCAGAAGATCGCCAAGGAAAACAAGTGCGCCTGCACGATCGGTTTGGGCGGCGGCAAAGCCATCGACACCGCGAAATGCGTTGCCGAGGGTAATGCTTTGATCATCTGCCCGACCATCGCCGCTACCGACGCGCCCACTTCGCACTCCGCGGTGCTGTATACTCCGGACGGCGCTTTCGACGATTATGCTTATTTCAAACAGAGCCCCAGCGTTATTCTGATCGACACCACCGTCATCGCCAACGCTCCCGTCAGGTTCCTGGTTTCCGGTATGGGCGACGCGCTCTCCACGTATTTCGAGGCGAGAGCCAACGAGCAGTCTTTCGGTAACGTCAACGCCGGTCTTCCCTGCGGCGCCAACCGCGCCAAGGGCGAGCTCCTCGCGATGGGCACCAAGACCGCTTACGCGCTTGCGGAGCTGTGCTATCAGACCCTTCTCAGCGACGGCTACAAAGCGATGCTTGCGTGCGAAGCCAACGTTGTGACCCCCGCGCTCGAGAATATCGTCGAAGCGAACATCCTGCTTTCCGGCCTCGGATTCGAATCCGGCGGTCTTGCCGCGGCGCACGCCATCCACGACGGGCTCACCGTTCTGGAGGAAACGCACAAATTCTTCCACGGCGAAAAAGTCGCGTTCGGCACCCTCTGCCAGCTCGTTCTGGAGAACGCTCCGATGGAGGAGATCGACGAAGTCATCGATTTCTGCCTTACCGTGGGACTTCCCGTATGTCTATCCGACCTCGGCGTAGAGGATATCGGCGACAGGCTCATGGAAGTTGCGGAAAAAGCGTGCATTCCCGACGAATCCGTCCACTTCATGCCCTTCAAAGTGACGCCCGCGGACGTCGCCGCCGCCATCATCGCCGCCGACAAACTCGGCGAAGCCGCAAAGATGGGCGGTTGCTGCTGCTAACAGCATAGAGTTTTCACACGCTTGTGCCGCGGGGCGACCCACGGCACAAGTTTTATGGGAGGTAATATCATAATGAAGAAAATAATGAACACCGCCGAGAGCTTCGTATACGATATGTGCCACGGCATCGCCAAGGCGCATCCGGAGCTCGAGTTCGTCGAAAAATATAAGATAGTCAAGAAAAAGGTCATCGACCGCGACAAGGTAACGCTTATATCCGGCGGCGGATCGGGACACGAGCCGGCGCACGCCGGATTCGTGGGTACGGGCATGCTGGACGCGGCGGTCTGCGGCGACGTATTCGCGTCGCCGTCGCAGATACAGGTATACAACGCGCTCAAACTGACCGCTTCCAAAAAAGGAACGCTGATGATAGTCAAAAACTATTCGGGCGACTGCATGAACTTCAACAACGCCGGCGCGCTTGCAAAGGACGACGGCATAGAGGTGGACGCGGTCTACGTCAACGACGATATAGCGGTAAAAGATTCGCTGTACACCGTCGGCAGAAGGGGCGTCGCAGGCACGGTATTCGTGCATAAAATAGCGGGCGCCGCCGCGGAGCAGGGCAAATCGCTTGCCGAGGTCAAAGCCGTCGCCGAAAAGGTCATCGCGAATATCAGAAGTTTCGGGTTTGCCTTGACCAGCTGCACGGTACCCGCCGCGGGATCGCCGACTTTCGAAATAGGCGAAGACGAGATGGAATTCGGCGTAGGTATCCACGGCGAACCCGGCAGAAAGCGCGAAAAACTAATCACCGCGGACGAGCTTGCCGCGCGTATCGTTCCCGATATCGCCGAGGATCTGGGGCTCAAGGAGGGAGAAGAGATAGCGCTTCTCATCAACGGCTTCGGCGGCTCGCCGCTGCAGGAGCTGTATCTGTTCAGCAACTCCGTCACGAACGAACTCGAAAAAGCGACTATCAGGATATACAAGACCTTGGTCGGCAACTATATGACCTCTATCGATATGGCGGGCGCTTCCGTTACGTTCCTGAGGCTCGACGACGAGCTGAAAGCGTATCTGGACTATCCCGTCGCGACTCCCGCGATAACCTGGGGCGGAAGTTCCAAAGAGGACATCGCCGCGCGCGAGGCGATACAGGCATTGGCGAAAGCGCTCAACCTGACCCCCGCGGCGTTCGCCAAAAAGGAAGCGGCGGCGGAGAGCGCCGCTATAGAGGACGAGGCGGAGAAAACGTACGCGTTCGAGGGGAAAGCCGTCGTTGGCGAGAAAATAAACACCCCCGGCATGGGCAAACTCATCGATAAAATGGCGGACGTCATCATCGAAAACGAGGTGCCGTTCTGCAAGGCGGACCGCTGCGGCGACGGTGACTTCGGAATGAGCATCGCCAAGGGCTTCAGACAGCTCAAAAAAGACTGGGCTACCAGGAAAAAGGGCGATATAGGCGAATTCCTCGTCAGCTGCTCCGAGATAATCATGGAGTATTGCGGCGGCGCTTCGGGACCCATTTGGGGCAGCGCGTTCCGCTATGCGGGAAAAGCCGTGCTCGGTAAAAAAGAGATCGCGCTTCAGGATCTCGCCGCCATATTCCGCGCGGCTGTCGAGGGCGTTCAGGAAACGGGCAGAAAGAGTTTCGGCAAAGGCGCAGTCGTGGGCGACAAGACGCTTATCGACGCTTTGGTCCCCGCCGCAGATTCGCTGACCGAGTCCGCCGAAAAGGGCGCGAAGATGAAGGACGCCGTCAAGAAGGCAGCCAAAGCCGCCGTGGACGGCGCGGAAGCGACCAAGTACATCCAGGCGAAGATGGGCAGAGCCGGCGTCACCGATTCCGAGGGCTATCCCGACGCGGGCGCCTACGGGCTCGGAGTCATCTTCACGGAGCTTGCGAAGGAATTCTGATATTAACGCTTAAAATTACCTAAGAAACGAAAAAGCGCGCCCGTAAGCGCGCTTTTTCGTCGGCATCGTCTTGCTACAGCCGCTTGATTTTTTCATCGGGGTCGGGGATATCGGAAGTCGAGCCCGTTCCGAGGATCTTTATCGCAAGGGTCGCAAGCGGCTTGAACAGGAGGGGGAAGACGACGAGGTTCGTCGCGATTTGAGCAACATAAAACCATGTGCCGCGCAAAAAATATACGATAAACCGTTCCCCGAAATTGTAAAAGTATCCCGTGGCGAGCCCGACGTCGACGAGGGCGGACAGTACCGAAAAGGATACCGTCAGCAAAAACGCGGCGATAGTGGGGATAAGGCGAGAGGGTCTTATGAACCGCGCCAGTATCATGAATACGACGGCGACCGCGGGCCAATGTATGAAATAGGTCACGACCCATGTCCCGGCGCCCCATATCAGCGTTTCCGAGGCGGCGAATACGATTGCCGCGGCAACGCCGCGCCAACCCATTGCAAAACCGTAGACGGCGATGAGTAAAGTCACGACTTCTATGTTCGGGAGTGCCATCAGGGCAAATTTTGCGGCGGATATTGTAGCTGCGGCTACGGCGATCTGTACGACCGCCTTTGCGCTGCCCTTCAAAGCGGCATTCATCCGTAAATTATCGTGCCGATATAGATTACCGCGCCCGCTTCGACGGTCATGTCCGCGGCTCCGACCCCGGACGACACTAACTTCACGCCGTCGTACTCTATTTCCTCGGCATATGCGGAGGTATCGAAATCGCTTACGACCGAGGTATAAATATAGATATATTCGCCGTTCGTGCCGTCGGGCGAGAGATCCTCTACCGAATACAAAAAGCCGTCCGCGGCGGTATATTCTATCCCGCACTCGTCGAAAAGCTCAATAAGGCCTATGTCGCGGGAAAGACCCGAAAGCGGTAAAACTTTCTCCTCCGGCTCGTCGTAGGCGATGACGAGCCGCATCTCGTCGTCCGCTCCGAAAACGTCGGCGCCGGAAGAGGGGTCTTTATCCTCGGTGCACGCCGCGGCGACCGTCGCCGTAAAGACGAGCACTACCGCAAGCAGGATACAAAGTGGTTTTTTCATTTCTTGCCTCCGTGTGTATATTTTCGACAAACGGAGAAAAACGCCTTTCGGCGGCAAAAGGGCGCTGTACCTACGCCCGCGCTCTCCGCTTGCCCGAGAACGACTTCGAGTCCGAGGCAGGTCATCCGGCTTAGATATGAATCAACACGGTAATGGCTGTTGCGGCGGAATAGACCGCGCTTCCCCTGTTAACGGCGAGCGTTACGCCGATCCACGGTACTTATTTATTTGTATATATGATAACATCTTCCGCCTAAGCGGTCAATGTCCTCGTTATTTTCCCAGCACTTTTTCGGCTATCCTGACGTCGGACTGCGCGTCGGGGCAGTAGAAGTCCGCGCCTATCTTCACGGCGTATTCTTCGGTCAGCACCGCGCCGCCGACCATGGTTTTTACTCCGGGGCATTCGCGTTTCAAAAGAGATATCGTCTCTTCCATGTTTTTGACGGTAGTCGTCATCAGCGCCGACAGCCCGACAAGCTTTACGTCATGCGCCTTGACCGAGGCGACAATGTCCTCGGGCGGCACGTTTTTGCCGAGGTCGATGACCTCGTATCCGTAGTTTTCCAAAACCGTGCAGGCGATGTTTTTGCCGATGTCGTGCACGTCCCCCTTGACTGTCGCCATGACTATTCTGCCCTTCGCGGGAGCGCCGGACGAGCTCATCGCGCGCTTTATCGCGGCAAACGCGCCCTTGGCGGAGTCCGCGGAGGCAATAAGCTGCGGCAAAAACGCTTTGCCGGATTCGTAATCCGCCCCGACGTCGTTTAACGCGGGTATAAGTATTTTCTCGATAAGTTCCGAGGGTTCGGTACCGGATGAGAGGAGTTTCTCCGCTTCGGCTTCGGTGCCGCCGAGTCCCTTGCGTATCAGGTACCCGAGATCGCCGCCGTGCGGCGATGCGGACTGTGCGCCTGCCGCAACCGAGCCTCGCGCGGCGGGGGTGTATCCCGCGTATTTTGCGGTATACGCCTTAGCGCCCTCGTCACGCGCGGACAACACGTTGTATACGTCCACGGTCTCCGTCATCTCGGGAACGCAGGGATTGATTATCGCCATGTCGAGTCCCGCCCAAAGCGCCGCGGACAAAAATCCGGCGTTTACGGCGCCGCGATAGGGAAGACCGAACGATATGTTGCTGACGCCGAGCACGGTCTTTACTTTGTACTTCGATTTTATGCGTTTTATCGCTTCCAGAGTGTTTACCGCCTGCTCCTGTTCGGCTCCCGCCGTAAGGGTCAGACAGTCTATGATAATAGACTCTTCCGGAACGGAATATTCTTTGGCGGCGCGTATTATTTTTTCGGCTATCTCCACGCGCTTTTCAGTGGTTTTGGGTATCCCTTCTTCGTCTATCGTGAGCCCGACCACCATACTTCCGTACTTTTTCACGAGAGGCAATATCCGCTCGAGCGAGGCCGATTCGCCGCTGACGGAGTTTACGATGGCGCGCCCCGGGTATATCCTCAAAGCATTTTCCAGCGCCTTAGGATCGGAGGAATCGAGCTGGAGCGGCAGCGTGGTCACCGAGCAAAGATGCTTTACGAGTTTTTTCAATACGGCAGCTTCGTCTATATCGGGGATACCCGCGTTTACGTCCAGGATATCGGCGCCCGCCTCCTCCTGTTCTACGGCGCGGGCGGTGATGTAGTTCATGTCGCCCGATCTTAATGCCTCTTTCATAGCCTTTTTGCCGGTGGGATTTATGCGTTCCCCGATTATTTTTACGCCGTCAAGCGGCGTGACGCGCGTAGCGGAGCATACGGCAGGCGCTAACGGCGCGGAGGAAAACTTGTTTTCCCGTCCGAGTACCGCGCGCATCCTAAGTATATGTTCGGGGGTAGTGCCGCAGCAGCCGCCGATAACGGAAACGCCGAGACTTCTGAATCGCTCGGCATAGCCCGCGAATTCCTCGGGGGCTATAGGGTAATTGCCGTCCTTATCGGGAATACCCGCGTTCGCCTGTACGATGACGGGCTTCGGGCTTATTTTCAATATTTTTTCGACGATCGGCAGAAGCTGTTCGGGTCCCAGCGAGCAGTTGACTCCGATGACGTCTGCAAACGGGCTCACCGCATACACGAACGCTTCCGGCGGAGTGCCGGTGAAAGTGCGCATGTTTTCATCGAACGTCATCGATACGACTAGGGGAAGAGGGGAGTTCTCCCTGACGGCGAGAGCCGCCGCTCTCGTTTCGGTAAGGTCGGACATCGTTTCGAGTATGACTATATCCGCTTCCCGCCCCGCGATGACCGCCTCTTTGTAAGTTTCGTAAAACTCCTCGAAAGAGGTCGAGCCCATCGGCTCCGCCATGCGCCCCGTGGGACCGAGATCCAATGCGATTATCTTGCCGGGCGCCGATTCGCGCGCGATCTTTACGCCTGCCGCTATCATCTCGCCGGAACGCTCTCCCGCCTTTATGCGGTTTGCTCCGAACGTGTTCGCGCTTATCACGTCGGCTCCCGCCGCGGCATAGTCGCGGTGTATCGCTGCAACCGTTTCGGGCTCGGTCAGGTTCAATAGCTCCGGCACAAGTTCTATCTTTTTGCGGCGCTTCAATAATTCTGTGCCGAAAGCGCCGTCGAAAAGCAATATTCCTTTTTTCAGTAAAGAGAGAAGATCTGTCATTTTTTCTCCGATCTGAACGCGCAGCCGGACATCGAACAGCGCGCGCAGTCATGCGTTTTATCGCCCCGGCATTCCGCGCCGACGGGTATCAGCGCGGTCACCGATTTTAACGGTATCATGTTGTATTCTTCGTTCAGTGTGAGCCCGATCTCCTTGTCGGCTCTCAGTAGCTTTATGAACGGCGCCTGGCACTCGATGGGAAGATCGCCGTAACCCGGCGAAAAACGCGCGCCGAGCGTTCGGTTCAGATCCGCGGAGATCTTGTCCGAGACCTCGTCCAAAAACTCTTCTATCGCCGCCGAAGCCGCGGCGTCGAACGCCAAGGCCTCCAGCGCCGAAGTGCGCGCGAGCGTCGATTCCGTCCTGTCAATATCGATCCCGAGGGTCGCGGCTATAAGGACGACCTTGTCCGCCCCCTTCAGGTGCCTTGCGATGTCCTCGCCGGGAAGCATGAGATCCGCCTCGGCAAGTTTTCCGTCCGTGTACGAAAACACCTTGTAAACGGCGCGCGGAGTAGCGGTCTCGTTCACGAGTCCCAGCGCCTTTTCGACGGCGGAAAGCACCGCCCCGTCGGGGACGCCGCCGCGCCAGCCCATGTATCTTAAAACTTCGCCGACGGGTATGTGCATGTCAATTCAAAATAGAGGAAAGATTATTCGTTATGGCTTTCGCGACCGCGGGATTGTTCATAACGTATATATGTACACCTTCGGCGCCGCCCGCAACGAGGTCGGAGGCCTGCTCCGTCGCGTACGCTATCCCCGCCTGCATCAGCGAAGCGGGATCGTCATAATATTTTGCTATCATTCGGGATACCTTATTCGGAATTTTAGCACCCGAAAGACTTATTATTCTGTCGACATTGCTTTTTCTGACGAGCGGCATTATACCCGCCTGTATCGGGACGTTTATTCCCGCCTCTTTTGCGCGGCGGACGAAATCGAAATAGTCCTCGTTGTCGAAAAACAGCTGCGTGACCAGGCGTTTTACCCCCGTATCCACTTTGAGTTTCAGATACTCCAGATCCTTTTCGGGGGAGGGGCTTTCGGGGTGCGTCTCCGGATAGCACGCGCCGGAAATATCGAAGCCGGGATCTACCGACAATATAAATTCCACAAGCTCGGAGGCGTGTTCGAACACTCCTTTTTCCGCGCCCGGTATCCTGTCGCCGCGAAGCGCGAGGACGTTTTCGATACCCGCGGCTCTCAGCTTTCTGAGCTCCGCCTCGATCTCCGCTTTGTCCGAATTTATGCAGGTTATGTGCGCAAGCGGCTCGACGGCGTATTTGTTTTTCAGAAGGGAAGCGATCTCCGCCGTTCTGGAGTTCCCGGAGCCCCCCGCGGAGCAGGTCACCGATATGAAATCGGGGGAGAGCGCCGCAAGTTCCGCTATCGTCTTTTCCATAACGGTAATGTCCGCCGTAGGTTTCGGCGGGAATATTTCAAACGACCAAACTATGCCTTTTTCTTTCTTGATCTCGGATATTTTCATTGCGCTTAAATTATTTCCTTGTCGCGATTTTGCGTTGATTATTATATTACAAATTGTCCGTAAAGTCAAAGATAAATTGATTTTCCGCGCTTTATATCATGTATTTTCCGTGCGAACGCTTGGCTGCCCGCGCTTAAAACCGTGCCGCGGCGATCGGCGGCGAATTTTTTATCTAAGCGAATTCGTTGTCGCCGTGGCTGAGACCCGCGAGCGCCGTTATCGTGCGGATGACCAAAAGTTTCATTCTGGAATAATCGATATAATCGTGATGGTCGTACACATATTCGTGCGCGAACGATTGGAGTATGTCCATCGCGAAGTGCACCTTTTCGCGGGCGTCCGTTTTTATGAGCCCGACGTCCGTGAGCTTTTTGGCTATACGCAGGGTAAGCTCGTCCTCCAGACGTATGAATTCGTCGCTTATTTCCTTGTCGGTATGCGTCAGGGCGTGCAGAGCCTCGTGTATTTTTGCGTTGTCCTTGTGCGCGTTCAGGACCATATCCACTATGGCGGGGACAAGTTTCCGGGGTTCGAAAGGCTTGTCCAGCGTTTCGAACAGCTCGAAAATAGGGGTCGTTATGCGCTGCATGTACAGCTTCGTGACCTCGCGGAGTATGTCCTTTTTGTCGCGGAAATAGCCGTAAACTATCCCCGTAGACACGCCGGCGCGCCGCGCTATCTCGGCGGTGTTGGTATTGTAATACCCAACCTCGGAAAAAAGCTCGTAGCCAGCGTCTATGATGCGGTTTTTCTTTTCTATGGAGCGTTCCTGTTTGGGTTCGCGTACGGTTTTTGCCATGCGTATATTTTCCTTATATCCTGTGCTCGGGGCGATATTCGCGCCTCGAATAAGATTATATACGAACGCGGGAAAAATTGCAACGCAAAAATCTGAAATAAATTTCACATTTTCGCTTGACACGGCATACGGCGTTTGATATAATCGAGTCAAATGTGAAATATTTTTCATATTTTGCCGAGCGGCGGAGTATGATATAAGGAGTCAAGGACGGTATGCCGATAGTTTTCGCCCCGCAGGGGAAGAAGCTGAGGGTCATCAAGATCCTCGCGGAGGACAAAACGAAAAAACATCTTGAAAATCTCGGGATCACTATAGATTCCGATCTCAGTGTGTTGAGCTCCAGCGGCGGCAGCATAATCGTTTTGGTAAAAGACTCCCGTCTCGCGCTCGACAAAGATCTCGCGACAAAAATTTTCGTAGCATAAAGGAGGATCTGCAATGGAAAAGAGGCTCAGCGAATTTGCCATAGGCGAAACGGGCGTCATCAAGCGCGTTTCGGGCGACGGCAGGATCAGGAGAAGGCTTTTCGATATGGGTGTGACTCCGGGCGCAGAGGTGTATCTCAGAAAACGCGCGCCGCTCGGCGACCCCATCGAAGTCACCATTCGCGGGTATGAGCTCACCCTTCGCAAAACGGAGGCGGAGCTGGTGGAAATGGAGGTGACCGCATGAAAAGATTCGCTTTGGCGGGAAACCCCAACTCGGGAAAGACAACTCTGTTCAATAACCTGACCGGTTCGACCGCGCACGTCGGCAACTGGCCCGGGGTGACGGTGGACAAAAGGGAGGGCACTTACAAAAAGCTCGCGGAGCCTATTGCGATAGTGGACCTGCCCGGTATATATTCGCTGTCGCCGTATACTCCCGAAGAAGTAATATCCAGAAACTACATACTTGACGAAAAGCCCGACTGCGTCATAAACATCGTGGACGCGACGAACCTCGAAAGAAACCTGTATCTGACCACGCAGATCATGGAGATAGACGTTCCGATGGTCATCGCGCTGAACATGATTGACGAGGTCGAGAAAGCGGGCGACAAAATAGACGCCGCCGCCTTGGAGGAAAAGATAGGCGTGCCCGTCGTCAAGATATCGGCGCTGAAAGGAAAAGGCATAGACGAATTGATGCGCCGCGCCTACGAATGCAGCAGATCGCCTAGACTCGGCAAGACCGTCCTGGAGGGCGGAAAACTCATGCATCTCATCGGCGACTGCAGAATAGCGCTGGAAGGGGCGGGCGTAGATAACGCGCTGTTCCATGCGATAAAGCTCGCGGAGCTCGACGAATTGGAAGTCAAACAACATCCGCAGTCGGCGAAGATGGTCGAAGAGTTTAAAAAGACCTTCAAAGACGACACCTTCGGCTCCGATTTCGAGGCGATAGTCGCCGACTCCAGGTATAAATACATCTCCCACAACTATTCCTCCGCGCTGACCAAAAACAAGCGCTCCGCCCGGGAAAAACTTTCCTCGTCCGACAAAGCCGACAAGATTCTCACCCACAAGATATGGGGCATACCGATATTTTTGGTGATATTGTTCGCGGTATTCCATCTGACGTTTTCGGAAAACTTCCTGTGGATCGGCGCCGCCCTTCCCGAGGGCTGGGTGTCCGGAGAGGGCACCGCGTTCGAGGGCGTGTTCGGCGACGGCGGCATAAATTCGATAGGCGTTATATTATTCAACCTGTTGGATCTCGCGACTTCGTCGATATCCGACGCCATAGCGGGCGCGATGAGTGCGGGCGGCGTGGCGGACTGGGCGACGGGGCTCGTCGTGGACGGCATCTTCGGCGGTTTGTTCGCGGTGCTTTCATTCCTGCCGCAGATACTTTTACTGTTCCTGTTCTTCTCTATTCTGGAAGACTCCGGATATATGGCGCGCGTCGCGTTCATACTTGACAGGATATTCCGCCGTTTCGGACTTTCCGGCAGAGCCTTCATGCCCATGATCATGGGCTTCGGCTGCTCCGTTCCCGCAATGGTCAACACCAGAACGCTTGCGGACGAGAGCGAAAGGATTGCGACGATAAGAGTAATACCTTTCTTCAGCTGCGGCGCGAAACTTCCGATACTTACGGCGATAGCGGGCGGCATCGTGCAGATGACCGGGCTCGGCAATGCGGATATCATTACCTACAGCATGTACGTTTTGGGTATAGTCGTGGCGATAGCGGCGGTGCTTATAATGCGCTCCACCACTATGCGCGGAGAAGTGCCTCCCTTCATAATGGAGCTTCCGGCATACCGTGCTCCGCAGTTCAGGAGCCTGATGATGCTTTTATGGGACAAACTAAAGCACTTCGTCAAAAAGGCTTTCACGATAATCCTTGCCTCTACTATCGTGATATGGTTCATAAGCCACTTCTCCTTCAACTGGAAGTTCCTCCCCGACAGTGAGATGAACGACTCCATACTCGCGGGGATAGGAATGCTGGTAAGACCGCTGTTCACGCCCTTGGGATTCGGTTCGCAGCTTAACGACTGGGGATGGGTATTCGTAGTCGCGGCGGTAACTGGACTTATCGCGAAGGAAAACGTCATCGCCACCTTCGGCACCCTCGCGGCGTGCATAACGAGCGGGTTCGTTGCGGACGAGGCGCTGGAAGGCGTAGACGCAGTCGCTGAAATGATCTCCGCCACAGGTATAGGCATTCCCGCGCTCATAGCGTTCATAGCGTTCAACATGCTGACCATACCCTGCTTTGCCGCGGTCGCCACCGCGAAAGCGGAAATGCCCGACAAAAAGCGCTTCAACTATACGCTTGTGTTCTGGGTGGTGACGTCGTACCTGGTAGCGTCGATGATATACCTTATCGGCGAGTGGTGGTGGACATCGTTCATATGGGTCGCGGTATGGGCGGCGGCGATAACACTCATCGTACTGTATAACAAGGGAAAGCTCAAGAACCTGAAACTTCCGAAAATAAACTTCAAAAAGAGGGCATAAAAATGGGAGCCTGGGAAATAATCATCGTAACGGTATGCATAGGCGTAGTGCTTGCGGTATCCGTTGCCGCAGTCATCGGGAAAAAGAAAGGCAAACACTCCTGCTCCGGCTGCGCGGGCTGCCCGCACGCCGCGGCGTGCAACCGTAGGAGCGAGGGCTCCAAAGCAAAATAAGACATCTTCATATCTCCAATGTCGTATTATTGATTTCGGGAAAAGGGAAGGGCGACCTTCCCTTTTTCCGTGCTTATAAACGATTTAACGGTTTGCAATGCGCGGCGCGTTATGGTAATATGTTATCAAAACGGAGGAAATATGTATAACGTCGTTACGGCTTTGTGCCTTATAGCGCTGGTATCGATAATCGCGTCCACTGTCCTCAGGCTTTGCCTCAGTTCGCGTGCGGACAGATTGAAATATCTCAAAAACTTCAAAAAAGGTAAATTCGCGCTCATATACATCGCGGCGCTGCCGCTGTATTATATCGGATACCTCTACGGCGGCACCGCTCCGGGATTTGCGATACTCGATTCCGTAAAAAGCTGCATCGAATTGGTAGTGCTCAAATACGGCTACTCGGGCGTGTACGCGCTGATGACGGACAACCTGTTCTACCGCGTTACCATGGATATCTGTTTCGCGCTCGTCGCCGTGAACGCCGCCATATTCACCGCGACGCTTCTGTATCAATACATATATAATTATTTCAAAAATTTTTATTCGGCGCGGTTTGCAAAGCGCGTGATCGTCGTTTTCGGCTCGGATAAAGGGAGCAGGGACATAGCCGCGTCCGCCTCGAACGCCGCGGTGATAATTGCGTGCGCGGAACCCTGCGGAGACATAAGGGACTTCGCGTATATTCTGGGCGCCGCCTGCGTGCGCGTGGGTAAGGGGGGAGCCAAGGGTATCCTCGAAAAACATTTCAAAAAGACAGGCGGCCGCGAATTGGACATCATCGTAAATACGGGCGACGACAAGACAAACCTCATTTACACCGAACAGCTCGCGACATTCGTCGGCGGTGCGGAGGGGATACGCTACTCCATCGACGACAGGCGCGGAATAAACGTGTATGTATTCGGCGAACCCGAAAACGCGGGCGCGTTTTTGCACTTTGCCGAGAGCTCGAACGGACTTGTCCATTATGTAAATAAGTATAAGCTGATAGCGACGGATTTCATAGATAAGTATCCCATAACTCAATATATGGGTGCCGAACATATCGATTTCGAACACGCTTCGATAAAAGACGACCTTGACGTCGGCATCGTCATGATAGGCTTCGGTAAGACGAACAGACAGATCTTTCTGAGCTCGGTCGCAAATAATCGGCTTATCGGATTTAAGGACGGCGAAGTCGTTTCCAAGCCCGTACAATATTATATTTACGACCGGAAGGGCGCGAGAAACGATAAAAACTTAAACCACGATTATTACAGATATCTGTACGATTACGACCCGGACGGCGAATATCTGCCGCTTCCGGAAAAGCCTGCGGAAGAACGATTTTTCGTATTGGATATAAACGATCCCGAATTTTACCGCTCTGTCAAAGAAAACCTCACGCCTGCCCGTGGGCGCAGAAAATATTCCTATATCGTGATCGCGTTCGGCACCGACATGGAAAACCTGGACTTAGCGGACAAGATCTCGTCTAAGATAAAAGAGTGGGGGCTTTCGGACAGCGTCAAAGTATTCGTGAAAATACGTAGTGCCGAGCTCGCCGAAAAGGTCATCGACTCCGAGTACGCCGATGAGGCAGGCTTCGTCACGTTCGGCAAAGAAGCGCGCTGCGTTTACAATATCGATTCGATAATGCACGAAAAACACGAATTGATGGCGCTCGCGAGACACTTATCGTACGCCTTGGCTGCGGACAACGACTCCGAAAGCGAAGAGGCGGCAAAGGAAAAAGCGCTTTCCGCGTGGTTCGATCAGTCCCGTGTGCAGCGTGAATCCAATATCTACGCCTGCCTCGCTATACGCATGAAACTGAACCTTATGGGCTACGACCATGCGCCGGAATCCGTTCCCGCGCCCGACGCTTCGGCGGCGTTTTACTCGGCATACACTGCGGGCGACCCCATTATTTATGACGAAACGAAGCCGGCGGTAAAAGGGCGGCGTATCGTAAAATACACCAACGACTTTATCGAAAACAGCACGCGCGGCATACTCGCAAAGCACGAGCATCTCAGATGGAACGCCTATATGTTGACGTGCGGATTCGTGCCGCAGACTTTGGACGAGATACGCGCAGGAAAAACAAAGGACATGACCCTACGCCGCCACGGCAACCTGACTACCTACGAGGGGCTCAAGGAATACCGCAGGATCGTCGCCGAAGAGCGCGGCTGTTCCGAAGAGGAGACCGACGTCATCCGTTACGACTATCAGCTGATGGACGACGTCAAATGGATACTCGCGACGGGCGGATACAAAATAATCGAAAAAGCGATGTAGTTCGCGCCGGAATGCACCTGTGCCATAGTTTTCGGGCGATACGGCAGGAAAATAATATGGTAAAAGCTCCCATTCGCTTTACAAACCGGATCAAATAATGTATGATTGATAGGCAGCCGGATCGCGGAGAGATGGCGGAGCCCGGTTGAACGCGCACGACTCGAAATCGTGTAAGCCCCCATAAAGGGCTTCGTGGGTTCGAATCCCACTCTCTCCGCCAAAACCAAAGGACACCCCAAGCGGGTGTCCTTTGGTTTTGGCGGAGAGAGTGGGATTAGCGAACCCATGCGCTTTAGCGCACTGGGTTCGCAAGTTTAGGCTCGCTCGCGAGCCTAAACCTGGCGGTCAAACCGTGAAGTTCTGACACGGTAGAAGTGTGGTTACATGGCAGTCGGAAATTAACACGAATGCGGTTTCTTGACCGCGATCCCACGAGCCCGCTAGAGGTGTTATACCCATGCGCTTTAGCGCACTGGGTTCGCAAGTTTCGCCTTATTTATAAGGCGAAACCTGGCGGTCAAACCGTGAAGTTCTGACACGCTTGAAGTGTGGTTACATGGCAGTCGGAAATTAACACGAATACGGTTTCTTGACCGCGATCCCACGAGCCCGCTAGAGGTGTTATACCCATGCGCTTTAGCGCACTGGGTTCGCAAGTTTCGCCTTATTTATAAGGCGAAACCCGGCAGTCATACCATAGAGCCCGGACCCGACAGAAGTGTGGGTACATGTGTTCTGAATAGAGCGAGGCGAAAAAATCCAATTTGTGTATGAAATCGTTGACATAATAATATAACGGTGTTATAATAACGCTGTTATAAAATAAACGGTGCGGATATGAAAGTAAAAGATGAGAGCATTAATGAAAAACTTTTGGAATGCGCTAAAGCGGAATTCATGGAAAAGGGGTTTTTAGACGCGTCTATGCGCACCATAGCGGAACGCGCGGGCGTGACGACGGGAATGCTGTACAGCCGATTTGCAGACAAGGATGAAATGTTCCGTTCGGTAGCTGGCGAGGGCGCGGAAAAGCTGTATGCCTATTTTTCCGATGTGCAGGAAAATTTCGCGGCGTTTCCCGCCGAAAAACAGAAAGTCGAGATGCATTCGTATACATCCGATAAAATGCGCGTGATGATGGATATCATCTACGAATATTTCGACAGCTTCAAACTTATAGTATGCCACAGCGCTGGTTCAAGTCTGGAACATTATATAGATAATATGATAGATTACGAAACGGCAAGCACGGAACGGTTCATGCGCGTGCTGCGCGAATCGGGCGCGCCCGTAAAAACGGTGCGCAGGGATATCAACCATATGCTTTCCAGCGCGCTGTTCAACGGCGTGTTCGAAGTAGTAGCTCATGACTTTCCGAAAGAGGACGCCATGGAATACGTAGAGGCGGTCTGCGAATTTTTCTATGCCGGCTGGGACAGGCTCATGGGGTTGTCCTGAGATAAATATGTAAAACGAAGCGGGGCGCGGCGCCCCGATCTTTCGGGAGATAGGTTCGCATATGCGAACATAATTAAAAGAATAGAGTTCGCCATAGCGAATCTAAAAAACGGGAGGTATTTATGTCAAGAAAGGCAAAGGGAAAGAGTGATCTTTCCGTTCTGATGAGCTATGCCGGGCGCAGGCGGGCGCTGACGTATCTGTCATGGGTTCTGTCCGCAGTCAGCGCGCTGGTCGCGCTCGCGCCGTTTATTTTCGTGTGGCTGATCGTCAGGGAAGTCATCGAAGCGGACGGCGGTTTCGCCGCCGTTCGCGGCACATTGGCAATGTACGGCTGGTGCGCCGTCGGCAGCGCGCTCATATCGATGCTTATATACTTTGCGGCGCTCATGTGTTCGCACGTCGCGGCATTCCGCGTTGCGGGAAATATGCGGAAAAAAGCCATGCGGCACATCGCCTCGCTTCCTGTCGGTGCGATAAGCGGCATGGGCAGCGGCAGGGTGCGGCGCATCGTAAACGAATCTACCGGAGCGACGGAAACATATCTTGCGCACCAGCTTCCGGATATGGCGGGAGCGTTCGCGACGCCCGTGGGGATGCTGGCGCTTTTATTCGTGTTCGACTGGAGATTGGGACTTTTAAGCCTGATACCGACACTTCTCGGCTTCGTAATCATGTCCAAGATGACCGGTAAGGGCATGGCGCAAAAGATGAAGGAATACCAAAGCGCCCTCGAGGTAATGAACAACGAAGCGGTCGAATACGTCCGCGGCGTACCCGTAGTCAAAACATTCGGACAAACGGTCTTTTCATTCAAGCGGTTCAAGGGTTCCATAGACGAATATCATAAATGGGTCGTCGCTTATACGAAAAGTCTAATGTGGCCGATGATAGCGTTCACCACGGCGATCAACTGCGTGTTCGTGCCGCTTATTATCGCGGGGCTTGCGTTTACGCATAGCGGGGTGGATCCGACGTTTTTGCTGAATCTGATATTCTATATCATATTCACGCCGATAATATCTGTCACGCTGATGAAAGTCATGTTCATGAGTGAAAACAACATGATAGTGAGCGACGCCTTGCAGCGAATAAACGGGCTGATGTCCGTAAAGCCGCTGCCGGAAAGCGACTCGCCGCAGGTACCCGTCGACAATTCGGTGGAATTCGAAAACGTGACTTTCGCTTACGACGATTCCGAGCGTAACGCCATTGACGGCATATCGCTTCGGGTGCGCCCCGGCGAGACGGCGGCGTTTGTGGGTCCGTCGGGAGGCGGCAAAACGACGGCGGCGGGACTCATCGCCCGGTTTTGGGATGCGGCTTCCGGCATGGTAAAAGTAGGCGGCGTGAATGTGCGGGATATTGCCAAACAAACGTTGTGCGATACGGTGGCGTACGTGTTTCAGGACAGCCGTCTGTTGAAAACGTCGATTTACGAAAACGTGCTCATGGGGCGGCCGGACGCTTCGCGGGAAGAAGTTATGGCGGCTCTCGGCAACGCGCAATGCGACGATATCATCGAAAAGCTGCCGCACGGCGTCGATACCGTCATCGGTACGAAGGGAGTATATCTTTCGGGCGGGGAATGTCAGCGAATAGCCATCGCCCGAGTGATGTTGAAGAACGCGCCGATAATCGTTTTGGACGAAGCCACCGCATTCGCCGACCCCGAAAACGAGGCGGCGGTACAGCTGGCATTCGAAAGGCTGGCAAAAGACAAAACAGTCATAATGATAGCGCATCGGCTCACCACCGTGCAGAACGCGGACAGGATATTTGTCCTAAAGGACGGCAAGGTAGCCGAAGAAGGTACTCATTCCGAGCTTATGGATCTGAACGGGTTGTATAACGGGATGTATAACGAATACCTTAGCTCGATCGGCTGGAAAGTAGGAGGTAAAGCATGATAGACCGTATAATGAAAAAATTCGCGCTTTCCCGTCAGGGAGCAAAAGACCTGTTAGTCGCCACGCTGTCCTGCGTCGTTCATAATCTGACGCTGATGCTGCCGGTGAGCCTGATGTATCTGATGATATCGGACCTGACGGGCGGAGGTGTGCCGAAAGAGCGCCTGTGGATATATATCGCGGGCATGATCGCGGGCGTTCTGCTTATTATGTTTTCTTATCGCTGGGTATACGGCGCAACATATTACGCAACATACAAGGAAAGCTCGGTGCGGCGCATAACTTTGGCGGAAAAGCTCAGAAAACTACCGCTGTCGTTTTTCGGAAAAAAAGACTTAAGCGACCTCACGACGACGATAATGGCGGATTGCACCACGCTCGAGCAGTCGTTTTCGCACTGGATCCCTGAATTTTTCGGTTCGATGATATCCACCTTCATCGTGTCGTGCTGTCTGTTTATTTTCGATTGGAGATTGGCTCTCGCCGCGCTGTGGGTGCTGCCGATATCCGTTGCGATCGTTGCATTTTCGGGAAAAGCCCAAAACTACTTTACGCGCCGCCAGACCGACGCCAAACTCGCCGTCGCAGACGGCATTCAGGAATGCCTGGAGTCCATACGCGACCTGAAGTCGAACAACGCGGAGACAAAGTATCTGGACGGTCTGGACAAAAAGATAGACCTAATGGAAAAGCGTATGATAGCTTCCGAACTCGGCGGCGCGTTGTTCGTCGTTCCCGCAGGAATGATATTGAAGCTCGGCATAGCTACCGTCGCGCTCGTAGGCGGGATACTGCTGGCGGACGGAACGCTGTCCGTAATGACGTTTTTTATGTATCTTCTGGTCGTATCGAGGCTTTACGATCCGTTGAGTTCTTCTCTTCAAAATCTTGCCGCCATTATATCGACGAATATCCCCATAGAACGGATGCGCGAGATCGAAAACTATCCCGTTCAACCGGGGACGGCGGAGCCGAAGACAAACGGATACGATATCGTTTTCGACAACGTGTCTTTCGCCTACGACAACGGCGAGCAGGTGCTGAAAAACGTATCGTTTACGGCAAAGCAGGGAGAAGTGACCGCGCTCATCGGTCCGTCGGGAGGCGGTAAATCGACGGCTGTCAAGCTTGCCGCGAGATTCTGGGACGCGGACGGCGGAAAAATAACTCTCGGAGGTACGGATATCAACACGGTGGATCCGGAAAAACTGCTCTCGGCGTATTCCATCGTATTTCAGGACGTAACGCTGTTCGACAACACCGTCATGGAGAATATACGCATAGGCCGCCGCGGCGCGACCGACGAAGAAGTGCTGGCGGCGGCGCGCGAAGCGCAGTGCGACGAGTTCGTGCAAAAACTGCCCGACGGATACGACACGATGATAGGAGAAAACGGCTCTGCGCTTTCGGGCGGCGAACGGCAGCGTATATCGATAGCACGCGCACTCCTGAAAGACGCGCCCGTCATACTGCTGGACGAAGCGACCGCATCGCTGGACGCCGAAAACGAAACGCTCATCCAACGCGCGATCTCCCGTTTGGTAAAGGATAAGACGGTGCTTATAATAGCGCACAGGATGCGTACGGTGGGAGGGGCGGACAAATTGGTCCTGTTAAAAGACGGCACGGTCGCCGAACAGGGCGCGCCGCGTGAATTGCTTCAAAAGGGCGGTATATACGCGAAAATGTGCGCCTTGCAGCAGCGGTCGGGCGATTGGCGCATCTGAACGGGGCGGCATATGTGACGAAGAGGGCGCGGCAAGCGCCCTCTTTGTGCAGGGGCGAAAGGAAAAAAGATCTAAAATCGCATGCGGAAAAGCGTTTCTCTTTACTTTTCGCGGGAAACGGGATATAATCGTTGTATCAATATGCGGAGACTCGGAGAATGAAACGAATACGCGAATCGGAAGAGATGTATCTGGAAACGATATTGCTGCTGCACCGCACGAAGGCGTATGTCAGGGCGGTGGATGTGTGCGATGAATTGGGTTACGTGAAATCGAGCGTCTCGAGGGGCGTCAATCTCCTGAAGAAAAAGGGATACATAACCGTGGACGCGGCGACGGGCGACATAGAATTCACCGACGCCGGCAGAAAAAAAGCGGAAAACGTATACGATCGGCATCAAACGCTTACGAAAGTGCTGACGAAGATCGGCGCGGACGCCGAGATGGCGGAGGAGAACGCCTGCCGCATAGAACACGTCGTTTCCGACGAGATGATGGAAGTTTTCAAAAAATTCGCCGAAGACATGTGACCCCCGCACCCGAGCGGGAAGGCGATTTTTAGTCGTTCAAAACGTTTGACACCGAATACGCGCTTTGATATAATTTGTATGGTTCGCATAGGGCAACTCCGTTGCGAATTTATATTTGAATACGAGTTCGCAATGGCGTACTTAATTTTTTATCGATAGGTTCGCTATATGCAACCAACGAGGTGGCAATGTTAGGCAGTACCGGGCGAAAAACGCCTGAAGAGCTTAGAGCATGGGAAAAGGAGAAAAAACTCATCCCGGTAATGATCAAAAAATACTGCCGCGCCAAACACAAAGTAAAAGGCGGCGGAATGTGCGAGGAGTGCGCCTCTCTTACCGAATACGCGCTGTTCCGGCTGGAGAAGTGTCCGTTCAAAGAAAACAAGCGATTTTGCTCCTTCTGCCGTATCCATTGCTACAAATCTGACGCTCGTGAAAAAATTAAGCAGGTGATGCGATGGGCGGGGCCGAGGATGATATTCACGCACCCAGCGTTTGCATTGAAACACGTGATCCAAATGATAATTTATAGACGAAATACGAAAAAAGCTGCAAAGGCAAAAGAAAATGTTTGACAAGGAACTGATAAAACTCATCGGTAGAAACAAAAAGTACATCGTATATACCGTCCTTTTGACGGTCATGGGAATGCTTGCGAATATCGGCATAACGGCAAGTATTTGTTGGGCGGTATATTATCTGACGGAGGGATACGAGCCGGTTGCTTATATATATCCCGCGATAACGGCTGTCGTTTCCGTCATTGTGCGCTACGTCGCGAGCCGAAGCGCGGGGGAGCTGAAAGACGTCCTGGGGCGCAGCGTCAAAAAAGATCTGCGCCGGCGCACATACGACAAGATCCTGAAACTCGGAGTCCGTTCCGAGGAGGGAATGAGCATGGCGGGACTGACGCAGGTAGCCGTCGAGGGCATAGAGCAGCTCGATTTGTATTATTCGACATATCTTACGCAGTTTTTCTTTTCTATGCTCGCGCCCGTCATCCTGTTTTGTATCTGTGTGGGTATCGATTGGCGCACTTCGCTGGTGCTTTTGGCGTGCGTGCCGCTGATACCGCTGTCCATCGCGGCTGTCTCGAAGTACGCGAAAAGGATATTCGCAAAGTATTGGGGCAAATACACCTCTATGGGCGACGCGTTTTTGGATTCCGTGCAGGGGCTGAAGGAATTAAAGATATTCAAAGCAGACGCCGCGCGCCACGTCAAAATGAACAAGAGCGCGGAAGAGTTCCGTAAAATAACGATGAAAGTATTGGTCATGCAGCTGATGAGCACGACTATAATGGATCTTGTGGCATACGGCGGCGCGGGCGCGGGCGTCGCGCTTTCCGTCGTAGGGCTCATGAACGGATATCTCGTTCCTGCCGAGGCGCTGTTTCTGATACTCGTCGCGGCAGAATTTTTCCTGCCGCTGCGCTCGCTCGGATCCGCATTCCACGTAGCGATGAACGGCGCGAGCGCGGGGAAAAAGATCATCTCGCTTCTGAACCTCCCCGACCCGGTGTGGGGCGAAAACGAAGTGCATGGGACCGAGCTCAGACTGAACAAAGTGACGTTTTCATACGACGGAAAGCGCGAGGTTCTGAAAGACGTGAGTATGACGTTTCCCGAGCGCGGTATGACCGCCATAGCGGGGGAAAGCGGTTCTGGAAAAAGCACCGTCGTAAATATGCTGATCGGCGCATACCGACCCGCGACGGGTTCGGTGACGATAGGCGGCGAGAACATCGAAATGGTGGGGCGCAAGTCCTATTATTCGCGCATAGCTTCCGTTTCCTATAACACCTATATTTTCAACGACACCGTGCGCGAAAACTTCCGCCTCGCCAAAAAAGACGTGAGCGACGAAGAAATCCGAGCGGCTTTGGAAAAGGTCAACCTCGCCGATTTTGTCAGGGAAAGCGGGGGAATAGACAAAGTCATCACCGAGGACGGGAACAACGTATCCGGCGGACAGAAACAGCGGCTCGCGCTCGCGGTGAACCTCGTCGCGGACAAGGACATATATGTTTTCGACGAGGCTACCAGCAACATAGATATAGAGAGCGAGGCGATAATCATGGACAATATACGCAAAATGAGCAGGGAAAAGAACGTCATCGTCATATCTCATCGCCTTGCAAACGTAGCGCCCGCGGACAATATATACTATATGGAAGACGGCTCCGTCAAAGAATGCGGCAGCCATGCGGAACTCATGAAAGCGGGAGGAGGCTACGCAAAACTTTATAATACGCAGAAGGCGCTGGAAGAGGGCTATAAAGAAATAGTCCGTCCGGCGGCGGAGGTGAGGGTATGAAAACGAAACTTCGCAGAAGCGGTTTGAAGATAATGTCAAGCCTTATCGTGCTGCTCGGGTCTTTGTCGTATATCATGATACTTGCCGTCATCAACGGCTCGGCGGGGTTTATAGCGGCAATGGGCGTCACGGTATTCGGCGCGACCGGCGTCGCAAAAGCGCTCGGAATACTCGGGTTGTGCGCCGAGATCCCGCTCTCGTGGGGCTGGATAATAGGGCTCGCGGTCGGCTCGGGCGTTATACGCGGGGGACTGAGGTACTTGGAGCAGTACTCCAACCACTATATCGCGTTCAAACTGCTGGCGGTGCTGCGCGACAAAATTTTCGGCGCGCTCCGCGTGCTTTGTCCCGCGAAACTTGAAAGCAAACAAAAGGGAAGTATCATCGCCATGATAACAGCGGACATAGAAACGCTCGAGGTTTTTTATGCGCATACCGTTTCGCCCGTATGTATCGCGGTTTTGGTGTCGCTGGCGGTGATCCTGTTCGTCGGGTTTATCTCGAGCCCGTATCTCGCGCTTATAGCGCTCGCGGGATCCATAGTAATCGGCGTCGTCGTGCCCGTAGTATCCTCCGGAAAACTCAAAGAGTCCGGCGTGAACTACCGCAGGGGATTTGCAAGTTTCAACGCCTATTTCCTCGACAGCATAAAAGGTATCAAAGACATCGTCCTGAACAACGCGGAAGAGGAGAGGGAGAAGGAAGTCGATCGCCGCTCCGACGCTCTGTTGAAAGAGACGAAGAAAATGAAAAAGGGTATCGCCCGCGCTTCGGCAGCCACCGAACTCATCGTCGCATTGTTTATCGTTGCGGCGCTTGCGGCAGGTATAGCGCTCGTATATATTAATATGCTCGACCTCGGAAAAATGCTCATCGGCGTGGTGACCATCTTCGGCAGTTTCGGCCCCGTGCTGGCAGTGTCCGCTCTGCCCGGGAATCTCACGCAGACCTTTGCGAGCGGCGACCGCGTCCTCGATCTTCTGGCGGAAAAGCCCGCCGTCACACCGGTAAAGAACGGAAAGACTTTCGATTACGAAAACCTGAACGTCAAAGAGGTGTCGTTTGCGTACGAAAAGAACGCGCCCGTTTTAAAGGACGTGTGTATGCACGCGGAAAACGGAGAGATCGTCGGCATCGTCGGCGAGTCCGGCTGCGGCAAATCGACGCTTTTGAAATTGCTGCTGCGTTTTTGGGAAAAGGACGGCGGCGCCATAGAATATAACGGAACGGACATCGACGAGATAGACTCGGATAACCTTTTGGACAATGTGACGATGGTCTCGCAGACGACGTATCTGTTCGACGAGAGCATCGAGGAAAATCTGCTTATCGCAAAGCCCGACGCTACGCGCGAGGAGCTGGAAACGGCTTGTAAACGCGCTTCGGTGCACGATTTTATCATGTCGCTCCCCGACGGATACAAAACGCGGGTCGGAGCGATGGGGGACAACCTCTCCGCGGGCGAAAAGCAGCGTATAGGGCTAGCGCGCGCGTTCTTGAAGGGCAGCAGGCTCATCCTCCTGGACGAGCCTACCAGCAACGTCGATCCCGTCAACGAGGGTATGATACTTAGATCGCTCGCCGAGCAGAAGTGCGAAAAAAGCATCGTCCTGGTATCGCACCGCGAGTCCACGATGGCGATCGCGGACAGGATATACCGCGCCCGGGACGGGGTCATGAGTGAGGTATACGGCCATGGAAAATAACGAAAATATCTTAGCTGAAAACATTTTTGCAGACGAATGCGTTGCGGCGCTCATCGAAAACACCGCCGAAATGCGCGCCGAGGCAGCGCCGAAACAGGCGGCGTTCGAGGAAAAACTCGCGTTACGCGCGGCGCGCGATGCGGACGAGAGCAAAATGTTCCGAAAATTCAGGATAAAGGATATTGTCTTTCTGGCTGTCATCACCGCGTGCACTTTGGTCACGAGCGCGATAATGCCGCTTTTGATACACGTTCCGGTGTTCGGTATCATCCAGCTCGGATTGGGGCTGCAGTTTTCGGTGTTTCCGGTGGTAGGACTGATGAAGGTCAGAAAGGCGGGTTCTATGACTCTTATGGGCGTATTTATCGCGCTGTTTTTGGTGATGATGTTTCCGCCGATGGCGCTTATCGCGGTGTGCGCGGTCGTTGTCGAACTAGTCGTATTCGCCGTATTCCGAAGCTATAAAAACGACTGGGCGTGCGTTATGGCGGGCACGCTGTATATGCCGCTCACCATACCGCTTCTATACCTGTACTACAACGTAAACTATACCGTGACCGGCGCCGAGAACGAGGCGGTATCGATGTTTATAGGCGGCACTGAGCCGTGGGTCATCGTGCTTATGACGGCGGCGGTCGTTGCGCTGACGTTTATCGGTTCAGTCATCGGCATGCTGATATCGCGAGAACTCAAAAAAGCGGGGGTGCTCAAAAAATGAGCTTTTTCAGAGTCAATTCGAAACTGTATCCGCTTGTCGCGCTCGTATGTTCGTTGTTTATCATAGTCTTCGGGCTCGTCGCGGCAAGAAACGAATATATGTGTTGGTACCTTGTCGGCGCGGCGGTATGGCTCGTTCTGTTCGGGTGCGTGAAAAACGTTTTGAGGATGCTGCCCGTATCCATAGCGGTCGGCGGCGTGTTCGCGGGCATCGCATACGCCTCGGCGGGCGGCGATACATCCGCCGCGGTCGCCATGCTGAACCGCTTCGGAGCGCTCTTTCTGGGCGCGGCGCTGAGTATGTCCGTCGATACGGTCAGAATGACAAGAAGTCTTTCCCAAGTGCGCGCGCCGCGAGCGGTGACGCTGGGGATGCTTATATCCATGTCGTTCATCCCGATGTTAAAAGGCGAGATAAAGCGCGTCAGAGAGGCGATGAAAACGCGCGGCGCGGGAAGCGTGCTGAACCCCAAAATTTTGTACAGAGCATTTTTGATCCCGTTTGTCATGCGGCTGGTCAATATATCGGATACGCTGGCGCTGTCCGTGGAAACGCGCGGATTTACGCTGGGCGGCTCGCTGTACTCTATATATAAAAAGGAATTTCCCGCCGTATCCGACGTGCTTTTCGTCATCGGACTCGTCGCGGGCGCGATAGCGGTGGTCGTAATATGAATGCTATAGAATTAAAAAACGTAAGTTTTTCCTATGACGGAAAGACTAAAATACTCGAAAACGTCGATTTTACCGCCGAATACGGAGAGGTGACGTTGCTGTCCGGACTTTCCGGCGAAGGAAAATCCACTTTGATGTATATCATCGGCGGGATAATACCGAACGTCCGTTGCGGCGAGATGTCGGGAGAAGTATTCGTGGACGGCGAAAAAACGAACGGAAAAAAATTGGGGTACATCTGCCGCAAGGCGGGCGTAGTTTTGCAGAACGCCGACGAGCAGATAGTACATAAGATCGTCGAGGACGAGATAGCTTTCGGGTGCGAAAATCTGGCGTTTTCCCCCGAAAGGATACAAAAACAGATAGATATTGTCTGCAAGTTGATGAAGCTGGATCCGGGGCATAAATGTCGCACGCTTTCCGGCGGACAGAAACAGCGGCTCATCACGGCAAGCACGCTGGCGATGGGGCAAAAGATCGTCATCCTGGACGAGCCGCTCGCGAATCTGGATAAAGACGGCGCGGCAATGCTCATGAGCACGCTTCGCGCGCTCGCAAAGGCGGGGTATTGCGTCATCGTCATCGAACACCGCCTGGATATGGTGCTGCCCTTTGTGGATACGGTATGGCATATCGGAGGACTGACGGTCAAAAAGGTGGAAAACAAACGGGAGTATCTCCTCAGGCAGACGGCAAAGATCGAAGACGACTGTCCCGCATATGTTATGCGGGAGCCGATGTTCGAACTGAAAGACGTAAAATTTTCCGTCAGAGAGCGAAGTATCCTGAGCGGAGTGACTGTGGATATCCCCGGGGGCGGCAGAACGGTGCTGCTAGGTGAAAACGGCTCGGGCAAAACCACGCTCATGCGCCTTATCGCAAAGCTGAACAAACCTACCGGCGGCACTATACTGCAACACATGGATCCCGCTTTCGACCGTAAACGAAGAGGCAATAAAGAGTGGTTCAAAAAGGTGGGTGTGGTATACCAAAATCCCGATTATCAGCTTTTCATGCCCACTGTCGGACGGGAGATATCTTTCGGTGCGAAGAGCGTCGGCCGCGCCGAGGAGATCGCGAAATTATTCGGCGTGGAGCACTTGTGGGACAGGCACCCGCAGTCGCTGTCCGAGGGACAGAAGCGGCGCGTATCCATCGCGGCGGTGGTCTCCTGCGAGCCCGAGGTGTTGCTTTTGGACGAGCCGACCGTTGGACAGGACTACGACGGGTTAAAAGCGATGACGGAAATATTGAACCGTCTGCATCGTGAGTCGGGGAACACTATGATCACCGTTACGCACGACGTAAGATGCGCGGAGGCGCTGTGCGACAGGGCGTTCGTATTGGAAAACGGCGTCGTAACGAAAAGCGGAGGAAAAGAATTGATCGGCGAATATTTTTCATGTAGATAAGGGTTTCGATACTGTCTCGAAAAACCGTTGCCAAAGCGCCGTCACCGATATATAATTTGTATCGGGATATCCGAAAAACATGGAGCGCGTATATTATGATACTGAACGGCATTTCTGAAGCGGTCAAAATAAAAGACGAACTCGGCGGCGCGCTGTCGCTGGCGTTCGGGTGTTTCGACATACTCCATTACGGCCACGTCAGATTTTTGAAGCGGGCGCAAGAATCGTCGGCGGCGTCGCTGGCGGTGGGGATATTGGACGACGAACTCGTCAGGGCGATGAAGGGCGCTCCCCGCCCCGTCAACGAGGCGCAATACAGGCTCGAGGTGATAGATTCCCTGAAGTATGTAGACTATGCGTTTATCGTCGGGGAAAAGGGGGACATCGAAAAATACCGCGCCGCATACGCCCCGGAGGAGAGGGAGCTAAAGCTGTGGGAAAAATGTATATATTGTATAGACATTCTTCGCCCGGCGCAGTTTTTCTATTCGACGGATTTTTATCTGACTCCCGCCATAAAAAAGTTTTTTAAGGACGTTTCGCTGAACGCCGTCGCCGTCGAGTATACCGAGGGGATATCGACTACGGCGCTCATAGACCTGAGCCGAGACGGAAATATTTGAACAGATACAGCCAATTCCCGACGGACGTCGGCATATAAGGCATATCGACCTTCGCGGAGATGTTCATCATGGCGTGGAAACGCGTCGCCATATACAGCATGATATTAAATCTAAGCCCGTCTTCGAACATGGCGCCCTGAGTGTTTCCCAGGCGTTCGGACTCCCGTTTGTAAGTATTCAGGAACCCGTTTATAATACTTTCGTCTATCCTGTCGGGATAATGCACCAAAAACGACGCAAGGTCGAACTGCGGAGAATTGTATGTGGCAAGCTCCCAATCGTATATCACCGCGCCGCCGCGGATAAAGCTCATGTTCTTTACGCAGTAGTCGCCCTGGCACAGCGTACGGTCGAAGTCGTTCAGTAAGCGGTAATTGTTTTCCGCATCGTCCGCGTATCCGTGCATGACTCGGACGATATCCGCCGTAAAAGAGGGATAAATTTTTGCGGCGCCCTCCAAAAGCATATGGGACATCTCCCGCGCGTTTTCGTAATCCGATAAAACGGGGATGTTCGCGCCGAGCCGTTCGGCAGAGGATAGGTCGTTTAAGTAATTTGCGTGGAGCTTTGCCGCAAAGCGCGCCGCCGCGTCGATATTTACGGGGCACTGTACGATATCGAGCTTTTCCATGACGTGCGCCGCAGTGTCTCCGGAGAGGACGGAGCCGTAATATTTCGGGATATATCTTTTCAGTCCCGGCTCAAGACCCGAATAAACGCCCGTCTCGCGTTTGTAACTGTCGCGGATATAAAACACGCCCCAGCCGCGTTTGAAAGCCTCTTCGAATCCGGGATATCCCTCGGGCGCCATCGCTAAGCCCACGTTTTCGGTAAAAGAGGCGCTTTTCATTTTTACGACGTAGCTTGTATCGGTGACGGAGTCCCTTAGACAGAACAGACTGCCGTCGAAGCCGTCCTCTATTTTCCCGGACATGCTGCCGATAACTTTCAACGGCTCGAATAAAAGCCGTCCCGCTTCAAGTCCCAAAAGTTTTGCCGCACCGAGACGCAGAGAGTTTTTATCTTCTATCATACGTCGCAATATTTTTTTATCGTTTCCACGAGCTCGTCGTACGCCGCCGCCGTCTTTTTGCCGGCGGGAGACGGATCGTTTTTTATCTTTTCCGCTATCGACAGATAGTACTCGGCTATTTCGGGATCGCATTTTCCACGCTTTTCGATAAGGTTTCGGGCGGTCACCATGTTTATCCTGAGTACGCGCCGATAGTGGGGGACCTTGCCGCTAAGCTCGATATGTTTTTTATATCCCGTAAATATCGCTTTCCACGGAAGAGTGCCGTCGTCGTAGTAAGGAAGCGTACGGCTTCCCGCGGCGCCGCCGTAGTACAGTAGCGTTATCCCGCCGTTCAGCGCCGCGAAACGCTCGTCTTTCAGACACTCGTAATAATATTCCTCGTCCTCCTCGTCCCCGACGGCGAGAAGAGTGTGCAGAAGAAGTATCTTCACGACGTCGTCGGAACAGTTTTCGAGCTCAGCGCGCGCGAACGTTTTTATCCTGCCGTATTCCATCGTGCGATGCATGTGGTTCAGTATCTGCAGCAGCGAAAAATAATTTGTTTTATCGGTGGCGCGGTAGGCTTCGATCAGCCTTTCCAGCGCGACGACTGCTCCGCGCTCCCTGAAAAACGAGGTTATGAACTCGTTTGTTTCCGGCGAAAACGCCGCCGCGGTCATCTCGGATACGTCCTCATTTCCGTACAGACGGTCCTGAAACCTGAGCGCCAAAAGGTATTCGGCGAACATCTCGTGGGTAAAACGATAAACGCCGCCGAATTCGTCTACGGCGAGAAGCGTTTCGGCTGTGTTCCTGACGTCCGCGGGGTCGTATTCCGTGAAGCGCGCCTTAAGCTCCCGCTCGAGCTCCGCGTATTTCGGGCGCCTTCCCGCAGAGCGGAAACGGTAGGTGATAAACGCCGTTTCCTTTAATATTTCCGTTGCCTCGTCCACGGCAAGCGATATTTTCCGCTTTCCTTTTTCACGCCTCAATATGTTTGATATTATGAGCTCCATGACGTCCGCTTCGGTGTGTAATGAATCGTCGAATCCGTTGTCCCCCGCGAATATCAGGAAAAACGTCAGAAGAAGCGCATTCCCGAAGGGCTTGAAATCGGCGGCGAAGCGGCATACCGCCTCCGTTTCCTCGACGTCGAAATGCCTCTCGGACAATATGCGCCGGCACCTCGAGGCTATCGTCTCGCGGTCGAAGGGGAGTATCTCGGCGTGTGTGTCTATCGGAACGGAGGTCAGATTTTTGAAAAAATTCGTGCGGCAGGAAAATACGCGTACGTCGTTATCCCGCGCCGAAGCCATCGCGCGGCACATATCCTCGACAGAGAGCGCGTCGCTTTTTTCATCCAGCGCGTCGTAAAATATCAAAAACCGATACCTTTCGGCGACGGCTTCGGCGATATCGGGGGCGCATTCGAGACCCGTAGAGTCCAGAACGCGCTTCAGCGCCGCAACGCGGCTAACGGGGATATCCTCTGCCGAATTCATACCGATATAGAGGGGGACTATCTCCAAACCCTTTTTCCGGATGTAGTCCGCCGCCTTCATGTATGCGTTTTCGGTCAAAGTCGATTTACCGGAGCCGGATGGTCCGGTAACGAATATATTCGTTTCGGCGTCGCCCTCGAGCGCGCCGCGCACCAAATCGAAAAAAGAGCCCTCGCAGTCCGCGCCGTTTACTCGTAAACGCGGTTCGGCGTATTCCCCGGAGTACTCCGCGAGGCGCATGTTTACGACTCCCGAGCGGCGCATCCGGACGAGGTCGTTTTTCTGCGCCTCGACGATCTTCGAAATAAGTTCGTCCGCATTCGGCGTGACGTTTCGCGCGTTTTCGAGCCCGACTGCGCGAAGGAGCGCTTTTTCCGTAAGGAGCGCATAGTCGCGTACGCCGATATATTTGATGTAATCCAGATAAATAAGTCTCGACGAGTCCGCGGCGGAGAAGTAGCGCTTAAGAATGCTTTTTCTTTCCTCCGTCCACGAAAACGATATGTCCGCGACGGCGAAGATGTCCATGCCGCTCCTGCCGAGTGCGTATTTCAGTTCGAAAAGCACCTCGTCCCCGTCACCGAGGTTTTCGATAAAACCGTCCGTCAATATAATTATGAATCTTTCCGCCGTCCGAAGCGCCGCTATCTCTTCCTCGCGGTAGTTTCTGCCGTAGCCGCGTTCCTCGGCGGACGAAAAATAACATTCCCTGCCGTATTTATTGTACAGAGTGTCATAGACCTTTTCGGCGATCACGCCGCCTTTTCCCGAGTCCGCGCGGAAGCAAATGAAATTTTCGACATTACCCGTTCTCATTCCCAATCAATATAACACAAGCCCGCAAAAATTACAACATTTACACGCGCCCGCGACGTATAGAACACAAAAAATCGTTATTTTCCCGAGCTTATCCCCGCCGGGCGTTTGCGGACTGCGAGCGGGTGTGGTACAATAGCGGGCGAGGTAATATATGAACAGAGATAAATTCGCGGGATACACAAAAGAACGGCTTTTGGATCTCATCGAGATATATTCCAAAAACTGGCTGGCAACGGACGGGGTGTGGTTCCAGTCCGTGGAGCAAAAGTCCGGCATGGACGAAGCGATATACCACGACGAGGAAGCGTGGCGGCGTTTCGCGGCGATAGAGGCGCGCAGGTTAAAAGGCTTTCTGGGGCTCGGCGACAGGAGCGGGCTCGAGGGTTTGAAGGCGGCTTTGGCTCTCAGAATGTCGGCAAACGTCAACGAAACGGTGTTGGATCTGAAGGAAAACGAGTTGATCTGTACGCTTAAGGTATGCCGCGTGCAGTCTGCAAGGAGCAGAAAGGGTATGCCTTTGCACCCCTGCAAACCGGTGGGTGAGATAGAGTTCAGCGTGTTCGCCGCCAATATCGATCCGCGCATCAAATGCGAATGCCTCAGCTGTTATCCCGAGGTGACCGACCCCGGCTGCGGCTGCAAATGGCGTTTTTATATATCGGAAGGAAGTGAAAATGCTTGAAAAATTATTAAGGCGTGACAAAAGACCGCTCGTGGCGGTCCACAGGGGCTTTTGCGGCGGCGCGGTCACGGAAAACACCGTTTACTCGGCGCTGAACGCATTCCGCGCGGGCGCGGATATCGTCGAATTCGACGTCGAGCGCACTTTGGACAACAAAGCGGCGGTATTCCATGCGGGGATGGAGCCGTTTATTTTGTCGCCGTGCTTTCCGCCGGTGAGGCTTTCGCTGATGTCAGAGCTGAAACGGCGCGTCTACCGCTCCTATTCGGGCGGCAGGCTTTCCCGCGGCGTGGAGGAACTGGAGGAGTACCTTTCCAAGCTGAAAGGAAAGGGGATATTGAATTTCGACCGGATATGGCACGCAGATGTCGTTAAGTGTCTTAAGATCGTCGAAAAACTCGGAATGTTCGATCAGATCTTGTTCAAAAGCGCCGTTTTCCGCGGAAAAAACAAAGTTTTGGACGCTCTGAAAGAATATCCCGAGGCGTGGTTCATGCCGATATGCAAAAACTTCGCCGCCTACGAGACGGCGCTGAAAGAATGCGCGGAAAGAGGTATCGACATAAAAGGCTTCGAGATCATTTTCAAGCGCGCGGACGACGAGTTTTTAAGCGACGGATTCATCGAAAAAGAGCACGAAGCGGGTCGTTTTCTGTGGGTAAATTCGATACATCTGAACGGGAGGCCCGATATGTGTTTTGACCACGGAGACAACTACGCGCTTTTCGGGGACGCGGACGAGCACTGGGGCTTTTTGGCGGAAAAAGGCTACGACGTCATACAGACGGACTGGCCCGACGCTTTGGTAAAATATCTGGACGGGCGGGCGCGTAAAAATTAACGTTGAAAAAAAGCGCGCAATATGGTATTATTGCATAAACTGATACTATATGAAAAGGAGCGCGACGTATATGAAAAAAATAATAGCGGTCGCCGGAAACGCGGCGGCGGAAGTCGGTTCGATAAATTATAAACTTGCGTTCGAGACCGGAAAGGCCATCATCGACAACGGCTACAGACTGCAGTGCGGAGGCTTGGAAGGCGTGATGTACGCCGCCTGCAAGGGCGCGAGGTCGTCAGAAAAATATACCGAGGGCGATATCATAGGGCTTCTGCCGTCATTCGATCCCTCAACAGCGAACGAGTATGTCGATATAATAATACCCACCGGGCTCGACGTTTTCAGGAACGTCATCGTGGCTTCCGCTTCCGCGGTGATAGCGGTAGGCGGCGGCGCGGGCACGCTTTCGGAGATAGCGAACGCATGGGCGCTGCAGCGTTTGGTCATGGGCTACAGCAACGCCGAGGGATGGAGCGCGAAACTCGCGAATACGCGTTTGGATACCCGAAACAGGTATCCCGATATCCCGGAAGACCGTTTTTACGGAGTGACGAGCGCGGAAGAGGCGTTGGAGCTCGTGAATAAATATATCTCGAGATACACCAGATACCACCACGGTATCACGCCGAATTCCTGAAGATCGTGCGCCCTGTAAAACAAAATCGAATTTATTATTGAAAATCGCGCGCGGATAGTATATAATAGCATTAACAAAGCACCCGGGGACTGAGAATGCGCAACCTATCGGAACAGAAGAAAACTTATTCACCGCTCATAGCGTTGTTTTTCATGGCGATAATTTACGCCGTGATATTCGTTGTCCTGTATTTGGGGTATTTCAATATCGATGCAACGATAGGCGGTCTCAGGTTCTACGATTTCGAGGACGAGGTGGTCAGGGTCGACGACTACGACGTCGACGAGGGCGACAGGATGTTCTATATCGAGCAGGGCTCCAAGGTGCTGGTCAGGGAAATGTCGACGGACGAACTCGCCGAAAACGACGTCATAGCGTTCTATTACAAGGACGGCACGGAGACGGTGATAGTCACCCAGATATTCAAGCGCGCCGAGACCGGGATAGACGGCGAGACGGTATATTACGTACACGACCTGGACGATCCCGAGATCCATTCCGTCAACATCGCCTCGGGCAGACTTATGGGGGTGTATGTATTTTCGATACCCGTTCTCGGCACGATATCGGCGTATCTGACGAGCTCCGCGGCGCTGGCATACTGCTCGCTCATCGGACTTGCGCTTATCATGCTCGGCATCCCGATCATTGTATTCGTCATCCGCATAAAACAGCGCAGGATAGGGAGTCCTTACCCCGAGGGCGTCAACGTCAACAAGCTGAAAACGGAGAACCTGTATATCTACGAGAACATCCGTTCGTTCTTCCTGTCCGCGGGCGTATTCAGGATAGAAAAAGGATACGACTGCGACCTGATATATTTGGGAAAAACGCTGTTTGCGGTGCTGCACTGCACTAACGGGAATATGTACGTTAACATCAACAAGAATTATCAGCGCTACGACGGCAAGATAGACCGCGCGGGATATATCTGCATCCCGCACGCGTCCAATCTGGAAAGCGCGAAAAAACGCATAAATTCGATCTACAGGGCATATTTTATGGACAAACGCCCGTTAAGGCGCAGAAGACCCGCCGGCGCGAGGGCGCCGAGGGCGTAGACATTTACGAGTTTCACGGCTTTAGCCCGTCCGAGGACGGGCTTTTTCATTCTTCGGGCAAACGTTGTATTGACATATCCCGCGCGATTTATTATAATGTGTTTAACTTGTAATTTATAATGCGCGCGCAGTGCGCACATACATAAGGAAAGGACTCCGGTGAGCGCCGACAACAAAGTGGTAAAGTATTTCAAAGGACTTAGCCGCCGCCAAAAGATCGTATGGATCGTGGCGGCAGTGCTCGTTGTCGTCATGATAGCGGGCGGCATCACGGCGGCGGTGCTTCTGACTATGGACGAGCCCGAAGAGGTGGGCGGAAGCGGAACGCACAGATATTTTTACGCGATCGCTCCCGGAAACTCCTCGGGCTTTTATATAAACGACGATTTCACGGGCGGCGCGGATATAAGCGAATTCGAGATAACCGCCGAGTCTATGTCGAACGGCTTGTATTTAAGCGACGATCTGAGGCTGTCTTCGCCGTACGCCGAACAGGGTATGCGCGCCGAATACGTCGTCAGCCGTAACGGATACGAGATTGCGCTGATCGAAGTCCTCGTCACCGCGATAGACGAAGTTATTTCCGACGCGGCGGGGCTTGTGTCGCTGGACGGGCGCACGGGAGTTTATGCACTCGGCGCCGATATAGACGTGTCGGGTTTGACCTCGAGCATACGGCGCTTTTCCGGCACGCTGTACGGGAACCACCATACTCTGACGGGGCTCAGACTGCCCACCGGCGTTTTCGCGGAGCTGTCTTTAGCGACAGTTACGGGCGTGGAGATAGAAGCGGACGTTTCCGCCTCTGTCGGAGCGGGCAGCTACGGAGCGCTGGCGGCGCGCGCTGTTTCGAGCGACATTTCCTACTGCTCCGTGCGCGGCACGTTTCAATTGGACGTCAGCGTCGATTCGATCGACGACGCGGTCGCCGCGGGCGGCATAGCGGGGTATGTGAGCGCCGGGGTCAGGAACGCCCCGTACGACGTGATGAAGAGGATATACCGCTCGGAAACGGACCTGGATATGACGGTCTCGTCGGGCGGATTGGTGAGAATAGGGTCTGTCGCGGGAGTCGTTTTGAACGCCGAGATACGGGATACGTTTACGTTCGGTACTCTCCGCTTCGGCGGTTCCGCTTCATATCTCAGCGGACTGTTCATCGGCGGGATAGCGGGGATAGCCGATAAAAATTACGGCTCGTCCACCCCTGCGGGCGGCAGTCTGGACGAGAGCGGCGAGGTATATTCCTATACCGACATCGACGCGTCGGTGGAGGGAGGCTCCGACCTGTTCGCCGTAGAGACAGGCGGAGTGTACGGCAGGATATCGGAAGAGTCGCTGGCGAATACGCTTTATGCGGGCACGCTCAGACTGAACGCACCCGCGATGCGCGTTTATGCGGGCGGCATAACGGGAAGGGCGGTAAACGAAACTACTCTCACCCTCAGGATACGCGGCGTGACCGTCACGGGAAGCGTCACGGTATATACGCTTGCGGACGCGTTCGCGGGCGGCGTCGCCGGCGTGTTCGACGAGGGCGATCCGATAGAGTACTCGAGCGTTTTCGCTTCGGTCACTCCCGTTATCGAAACGGATACCGCCTCCGTCACCGGGATACAAAAAGTATCCGACGGAGTGGGAAACAGATAAAAAGCAATACGGCATTTGCCTGAACAATTCGGAGGAGAGATGCGTTACGACATCAAAAATCGCAAAAACTACAAAAACTTCAAGATCTTCAAGGAGAACCGTCTGGCGCCCCGCGCGTATTTCATACCGTTCGGCTCGCGCGAAGCAGCCGCCGCGGTAAAGGATCCGAAAGCCGTCAGGTACTCGTCCGACCGCGTCGCGGTGCTCAATGGGGAATGGGATTTCAAGTACTACCGGAAGATGAAAGATCTACCCGACCCGTTCGATACCGACGCGGTGGAGTTCGACAAGATCCCCGTTCCGTCCGTGTGGTCCAGACACGGCTACGAGCCGCCGTTTTATACGAACGTGACATATCCGTATCTTGCCGTGCCGCCGAAAACGCCGGGCGAAAAGGCGGAAGGGTATTACTCAAAGCCCGCGGACGGCGAAACATACATGGTGGGCGACGCGCAGTACAATTCGATAGGCGTTTACCGCACTTTCGTCGACATCGAGGATACGGGGAAAAAGTATATCCTTTCCTTCCTCGGCGTCGCGGGCGCGCTGGAGGTATACCTGAACGGCGCCTACGTCGGGTACTCCGAGGGCTCGCACGACACCGCCGAATTCATGCCGGACGGACTTTGGCAGGAGGGCGAGAACGAACTCGTAGTCGCCGTCAGAAAATGGTCGAACGGATCCTATCTCGAAGATCAGGACATGTTCCGCGAAAACGGTATCTTCAGGGACGTGCTGTTGTTCGAAAACGAACCTTCCTTCGTGTACGATTTCGAATTTTTCACCTCTAAAAGGAACAACCTCTACGACGCGATAGTAAATGTAATGGTCGCGGGCGCGGACGGCGTCAGCGTTTCCGTCAGCCTTACCGACGGCGGGAAAGTGGTTGCTATGCGCGTGCAGGAGGCGAAAGAGCAGACAAAACTTATGCTGAACGCGCTGAAGGTCGAGGAGTGGAGCGCGGAAGTGCCGAAGCTGTACGACCTGAACATCGTATTGATGCAGGGCGGGAAAACGATCGAATACATCAAAAAGAAAGTAGGTTTCAAGACCGTAAACATAGACAAAAGGGTGTTTACGCTGAACGGGAAGAATATAAAACTTCTGGGCGCGAACCACCACGACACCGATCCCGAAACAGGCTATTATATGACTCCCGAAAAGATGGAAAGGGATATACGCCTGTTCAAGGAATACAACATGAACGCCGTCAGGACGTCGCATTATCCGCCCGATCCGCTGTTTTTGGAACTGGCGGACATATACGGGCTGTACGTCGTCGACGAAGCGGACATAGAAACTCACGGCACCAAAACGCCGGGACAGATCAGCGACAGGAAAAAATGGCGCGAGCACTATTGGGACAGAGTTTTATCGATGTTCATGCGCGACCGCAACTCCGTTTCCGTCACTATGTGGTCGCTGGGGAACGAGTCGGGCGGCATACGCTGCCATGACTATTGCTACGCGAAGCTGAAACCGCTGACGCTGATGCCGATACACTATGAGAGAGCAATCTGCACCAGGCGCGGCGCATTCGACGTGGCGAGCGCGATGTATACGTCCGTTCCCGATCTTATAAAAGCTGCCGAAGGCAGACCCTCGAGGTACGCCTTCCGTCCCTCGGCGCGTAAAGCGTTGAAAGAGAAGCCATTTTTCCTGTGCGAATACGCGCACGCTATGGGGCTGGGACCGGGGAACCTGGATAAATACGTCGAGGCGTTCTTCCGTTACGATTCCCTGATGGGCGGCTGTATATGGGAGTTTGCCGACCATGCGGTGAAACACGCGGACGACAAACCCTACGAGTACACTTACGGCGGCGACCACGGCGAGTACGTCCACGACGGAGCGTTCTGTGTGGACGGACTGTTCCTGCCGGACAGAACGCCTTCCACGTCCGCCATTGCCGCGAAGAACCTGTACCGTCCCGTCGTCGCGCGGCTCATCGCAAACGGGATATTGGAGCTTAAGAACAGACTTTCCTTCCGCAACTCGTCGTATCTTAAGGCGCGCGGCAAGGTGATGCTCGCGGGCGACGCGGTGTTCGAATTCGAACTGCCGATGGACATTGAGCCTGGCGCCAAACATATTTACAATCTGAATTTCGAGGTGATGCACGGCGACGTCAGGATATTCATCGATTATTTCGACGGCGGAAGACTCGTCGCCTCCGAAGAGGTCGTCGCTAACGAGGAACTGCCGCGGCTGAAGGCGCTGTCCACGGGCGGCGGCGTCGCCGCTACGGACGAATCCGGCATACTTACCGTCAGATTCGAGGGCGGTTCTGTGCGCTTCGACAAATCGACGGGCGCGATAGCGGGATATTCTTCCTGCGGCACGGAGTACCTTGCCGATCTTCCCGCAAAGTCGGGTTCGGGCAGGATATATACGAACATATACCGCGCTCCGACCGATAACGATATGTATCTCAAGCGGGGTTGGAAGCGTTTCGGATACGATTCCCTTCGCTCCGAGAACGTCAGTCTGAATTACAAGGAACTCGGCAACCGCGTCGAGGTGTATTCCGTAAACCGTCTCGTAACGGCGTCCGGCGAGGCACGCTTCAACGTAAAGGACACATATACCGTATACGCCGACGGCACCGTAAGATCGGAAAGCACTTTGAGTCCGCTGTCCGGGAAAATGCCGATGCTTCCCAGGGTAGGGAAGATAGTGGAGATGCGCCCCGAATTCGAAAACATCGTGTATTACGGAGCGGGTCCGTACGAAAGTTATCCGGATTTCCGCGCTCAGTCCCGGGTGGGCGTTTACGCCGCCAGGACGGATACGCTCGCCGGAAGATATATCCGTCCGCAGGAGTCCGGAAACCGCACCGACGTCAGGTGGGCGACGGTGATGAACGCCGCGGGAGCAGGCGTCATGTTCATGGCGGACACCGCGCCCATCAATTTCGGCGGCAAACGGTTTAAGGACGCCGCGCTCGAGACATTCAAACACCCCGAGGATGTCAAAACGGATGAAAACGCGGTATATTACTCCGTGGACGGATATATGCTCGGGATAGGATCCAATTCCTGCGGTCCGGTCACGACCGACGAGTATAAACTCAAGTGCGACAGGACCTATACGTATTCGTTCAAAATGATACCGTTCACCGCGCTGAAACAGGCGAGGGCACTATTTGAAGAGGTAATGGATAAATGAAGATATACGCTCTGGACAGAAGACAAGGCGTAGCCCCGGGCAACGCCGCGGAAGCGCTGAAAGGCGCAGCTAACGGCAGGGAATTCAGATATACCTGCTCCAGGCACGAATACTTCGTCGTGCAGCTGGTGTTGGAACCGAAGTATTCGCGCCGCGGCATGAGCGTGGAGACATCGGCTCTCCGTTCAGCGTCCGGCGGAAAGGACATCGACCGCGTCGTAACGTGCTTTAATACATCCGGGATACTTCCGGACGGTGAAAAGTATACCAAAACAATAGATTTGGAAGAAGGCGTGCTGCAACCGCTGTATTTCGGCATTAACTTCATAAAAGCCGACGACAGGGAGTATTATACCGAAATAAACATTGGCGGCGACATCGTGAGGCTCGATTTCGAGCTGAACGACGACCTTGTGTTCGGTATGGGCACGACTGACGGGGGACGTTTGTCCAGGCTCAAATGGCTCGATTCGTCCGTGTGCCGCGACAAAAAACCGCTAGGGTCTTTCGAGGAGGTCACCGTAGAAAAAAACGCGGTCAGACTGACCGGAAAGACCGTTTCGTTCGGCAACGACGGTTTTATAGAACAGGTGGATTCCTATTTCGACGGCTCCAACGCCGTAACGGACGAGCCGACGAAACAGCTTTTCTCGAGACCCATGGAATTTATCGTGGAGGGTCAGAAATTCAAATATAACAAACTGCGCGCCCAGACGCGTGCCGGCGCAGCCGCGATATCCGCGGACGGCAAAAGCGAGCGTTTGAGGATAGACGTCGCCGCAACCGTGCGCTACGAAGGCGCGGTGCATTATACCGTGAATGTCCATGCCGACAAAAACGCCGTGCTGAACGACGCTTCTCTTTATTTGTACTTTGCCTCTGCCGGATACGTCGCGGGGCTCGGCGAAGAGGGGGGCGCGTACCGAGATATATCGTTTAAGTGGGACGGCAGGACCGCGTCCGATTCGCTTTTCGTAGGCGATGTGAACTGCGGCGCCAGGATAAGGTTTACCGAGGGTGACCCGCTTCCTCCCGCGCCGATGAACCTGTATTCGCCCGAGATGGCGAAAGCGCCCGAAAAAACTTGGGCGAACCATTCCCTGGGCGGCGTGGAGCTGTACCGCGCGGACGACTCGGTCGTCATGAGGGCGTATACCGGGCAGATAGTCATGAAACAGGGCGAGGACCTTAAGTTTACGTTCATCATCCATCTGACGCCGTTCAGACCGATAGACCCGGGGAAGAGCCTGGGCGCGAGGATCGCGGAAAGCGACATCGAACCCAGCTACGCTTCGATGATCCGCCGCGCGTCTTCAGACGCGGCGGGATATGTGTCCGTCTCGGCGCACGGCGAGGCAAATCCGTACAGAAATTATCCTTTCGATAAATATCGGGAGCTCGAAGACATCGCTTTGGAAGCCCATAAACACAAGATCGGAATGACGCTCGATTACGACGCGGGCAGTCTTTCCGTACATGCGAGGGAAACTTTCGCAATCAGGTCGATGGGCGGAGAAATTATTTATTTAAGGCAGAGGAAACAAAAGGAGAACGCTTTGGGATCCGTCCTCGGAAAAGGCGTGGTCGTATGCGAAGACGCGATGACCGCGGGCGGCGAAAGGGATATGGCGTATCTGACTGTGCCCGGCTCCAGAATGGACAACTTTTTCGTGGAAGGCGTCAGATTCCTGACGTCCAGGACGGCAGCCGACGGGGTGTCTTTGACGGATACTCCGATACTGCGCGACACCGCGGAGCGCGCCGCGAAGTGCATAGAACGCACCGCGGGAAAGCGCGCCGTGATGGAATTGAAGTATTCCTCGCGTTTCAACAAGGAAAACGGTTACGTCTCCGCGGCGGTGATGTATGCGGACATTCTGCCATTCGTCACCAGATTATGGGCGGTTTCGGGATTTCCCGAGGACATCGGTGCCGACAAAGAGCTTTTGGAGATGTCGGGCGTGTTTTTCGGTCTTGCCGCCGACTCGCCCGAAAATTGGGGGATAATGCGCTCGCTGGCGTTCGCGTCGCTGCCTAGATACGGAAAGGACCCCGATGTCTCCGCGGCTCTCGGCGACATACAGCGTCTGTTTAAGGATTTCGGCATATCGAAAGCGAAACTCAGAGGTTTCTGGGACCCCGAAAATCCCGTCAGAACGGACAACGCGAACGTTCTCGCGACGTCGTTCGTAAACGGCGAAAATATGTTGTTCGTTCTGTACAATATGTCGGACAACGCACTTACGTTCGAGGTGGGCGTGGAAAACAAACTCGGATTCACGACCGCCGGCAAAAAGACGTTCGCGCCGAAGATAGAGGGGCTGCAGCGCTCCGGGCGCGTCAATATCGGGAAACCGATGCGGCTTAAAGGGAAAAGCGGTATCCTGGTATTCGTCAGGAAGTAATATCGCATTTCAGCGGCAGCATATATATGCGTGCGGATAAAATATAAGAGGGGGTATTGCATTCGCACGGGTTATGTGTTAAAATTCGTATATCAAATGCCTCAGGGCAAGGGGACGCGAGATGGATAAAGCCTGGCGGCGCGTAGTACTTATCTTAATAATTTTCTTCGGCGTCGCGCTGGCGGCGGTTTCGGCGTGCTTTTCGTATCCCGCGACCCGGGAGGCTTCGGCTGCAGGTCCGGCATTCAGCGGCGGCACCGGCGAGGAAGGTGCCCCGTATATTTTGACTGGCGCCGCCGATCTCGAGGCGCTCTCCGAGGCGGTAAACAATAATTATTCGAATGATACCGGCACCCTCTACGCCGCCGCCCATTACAGGATAGATGTGCCCGGCAGCGTCAAGACGCTGACCCTGGACGGAGCGTTCACGCCGATAGGCACGGAGCAAAACCCTTTTAACGGCAGTTTCGACGGCAACGGCGTCATCATTATAGGGCTTGAGATAAACTCCGCGGATAACGCGGGGCTTTTCGGCTACATAGGCGCGGGCGGTTCGGTCACGCGGGTCGGGCTTTACGACTCCTCCGTTACCGGCTCCGCTAACGTAGGAGGAATAGCGGGATACAATGCGGGCACGATATCCGAAAGTTTCAATTACGGGAGCGTTTCGGGCGAAGCGCGCGTCGGCGGACTGGTCGGCGCGAACGCGGGCAGAGTGGAAAATTCGTTTGCCAAGGGCACGGCGTCCGCTTCGCAGTCCGAAGCGTACCTCGGCGGGATCGTAGGCGACAATTTGTCCGGGATCGTAATGTATTGTTTCGCGCAGGTGGACGTAGAGATGAGCGCGGTGGGCGGCGCCGCGCATTATGTGGGCGGAGTCGCCGGCGCCGGCGCCGGAATTACCAATTCCTATTACAATGAAATATCCGAAACCGTATACGGTGCGATAGGCGATGAAAACAACGGATACGATATCGCGGATTCCAACAACGTCAGGGGTCTGACCGGACGGGAAGCGGAGGGTAACAACATCTCCGCGCTGTTCAATTCGACGGTAGCTTCGCTGTGGACGCGCCCCGCGCCGTATGTCCTCGGCAACGACACCGGATACGCCGCGCCCGTTCCGAGCACGTTTTACGAGACCGAAAACAATATCGAAGTCGATATCTACGGCAGGGACAGATATTTGGTGGAGGTATCCACCGTCAGACTTTTCGGCATAGACGACCCCGCCGCTTTCAGACAGTGGGGCACGGAGACAAATCCTTATCTTATCGAAAACGAAACGCAGCTGAATAATCTGGCATATATCGTAAACACCTACGGCAGAAACTTTTCGGGCGCGTACTTTATGGTCGCCAACGCCTTCTCGGTAAGCTCCGCGCTGACCCCGATAGGCAGCGTAAGATCGGCTAACGCGTTCATGGGGACGTTCGACGGCGGCGGGCACGCAATATCGGGCATTGTGATAAACACCGTATCCGGGGAGCCGGACTATGCGGGGCTTTTCGCGAGTCTGAACGGCGCGACGATAAAAAATCTTGTTTTGGACTCTCCGTCCGTCACCGGCGCCAACTATGCGGGCGTCGTTGCGGGCAGGGCGATCAATACCTCTTTCGAAAACATCTTCGTCACGGGCGGCGTCGTGACCGCGAATAACTACGGCGGCGGACTTGCCGGCTCGCTTAGCGGCGGGCTTACGGAAAATATTTTCCTGGACGCGGAAATACGCGCCGCCGTCGCTACCGGCTCTTTCGGCGCGGTCGCGGGATCGATAGACGGATCCATGCCGTCGCCCAGGAGAAACGTGCGCTACTTCGCTCCTTTCACGCGCGGCGGAGAGGAATATATCTATTTTTCTTCGACGATAGGATCCGCGCTCAGGGCCGACGATGAAAACGCGGTTCAATTTTCGTTTACTCCGGACGAAAACGACGATTACGCTTTTACATACACGGCGGTGATGCCCTCGGGCACGCTGATGACCCATGCGCAGTTCAGAAACGCCGACGATGAGATCCTGGGCACGGACGAATATACCCCGCAGGGCGACCTCGTTACGGTGTATCTGCGTTTCGTGCGCTACGTCGACGTAACGCTGAACGACAGCACTTCGCAGGCGGCAAATTACGTGAGCGCGGAACTGGACGGCGACTCTTTCTATGCCGGGCAGCAGGTCACGCTTTCGGTGGACGGACTGCATTCGGACAGCAGGGCAAACAACAACTATTACGTTTATTCGATATCTCCCGTCGATTCTTCAGGCGTCGCTGCGGACGGAGTTTTGTCGTCCGCGCCGTACAGATACGACGCGGTCAACCACGTTTTGTACTTTACTTTTACGATGAGCGAGGAGGTCGCCGGCGTTACGGTGACACTCAACCCGCTGGCGCCCGAGAATACTTCCGCAGGGATCACGAAAACGTACGACGGCACTCCCGCGGTGTATCCTGACGGAACGTATACCGTTCCCGTGGGCAGTGATTTCGAAATAGAATATCTGTACGGCACCCAAAGCTCCCCGACAGCATTCGGCTCCACGCCCCAAAGCAACGCTTCCGATTCATATTATACGGTGACGGTAGTGTATGTGAACGGCTACGGCGTACGCGTCGGCTCGGTGCAGAATCTGTTCAATATAACCCGCGCGGCGCTTACGTTTACATGGCACGATGACTCCAACGTTCCCACCGTATATTGGGGCGACGCGGGCGCGGTCACGATACCGATCCGCGCCGAGGATATCACGGGTATCATCGAGGGCGACGAGGGCGACGGCGTTACGGTTTCGGCAAACGTAGTCTTTACAGACGCCGAGCTCGACGTAGGCACGGGAAGGCCCGTCGCGTTTACTTTCATATTGCAGGGGACGGACGCGAATAACTATACCGCACCCCAAAACTATTCGGGCAATGTGGGTGTAGTAGCGAAGCGCCCCGTTTACGTTACGCCCGGTACGCTTACCGCAGTCTATGACGGCTTAGCGCCGACGAAGGCGAAACTCGGTTCGGTAAGCATATCCAACAGCGTTGTCGCCAAGCCGGTCACGAACCTCATGTTGACTTACGCTTTTACCGCGGCCGGCGGACTGACGGACGGGGACGCGGGCGAGTATACTCTGACGGTCGCGCTTTCGGACGCGGCTTCCGACCGGAAGCAATATTACGAGATATATCTTCGCCGCGCGCCGCAGGCGGAGCCTGTCACGGAACTTACGTTCACGATAAAACCGCTGGCGCTGGATATGAACGTTCAGCTTTCATCCGACACGTATACCGGGGAAGATATAACATTTACCTCGGCTTCGGCAAGCGGTCTCGGCAGCGATGTTTTCGAGAATTTGACGAGTTTTATATCGATATACCCGATAACCGCATACGATCCCGAGACGGGGACGCTGACGGGAGACCCGTTGCGCGAGATCGTAAACGCAGGCGAATATATAGCGGTGGTCGATCTCGAAAGCGCTTGCGAAACATATCCTGCCATCGTCAACTACACGATAAACAACTATGTGTTCAAGATACAAAAAGCCGAGCGCTATGTAGTATATACCGACGACGCTCCGAGGGAAGCGGTTTATGCGCCGGGCGGCGTAGAATTTATTCTTTCCGATTTCGTTACGGTTGACGGAGCGACTGCCGAATTTACGCTCGACGAGGGCTCCTCGGGCACCGTTTCCGACGGCAAACTTTCCATTTACTCCGCAGGGACGGTAAATGTGTCCGTTTCTGTCGCAGGGGACGAAAACCACAACGACTATTATTCGGAGTCCGCGCTTCAGTTCACCGTCGCGAAGAGGAAAATATCGCTTTCCGTTCCGGGCGTCCGGGTGCAGTACGGGGACGAGATAGTCTTTACCCCCGAGGTTGCGGACGGAAACGGAACGGAAACGATATCCTTTGACGAAACGGGCATAACGACGTTGCCGTACATATCCTTCGAGGGCGATGCGCCCGTGCCCGGAGAGTATGAAATTTTATGGGATCTCCCGGCTGAGCCGGATAATTACATCATTACCTCGTCAACGCTCGGGAAAGTGACGGTGGAGAACAAAGATTTGTTTATCCTGCCGGCGGAGAACGCGGGCTCGGTATACGGCGACGAACTCTCCGCGATAGGATACGATATATACGAGTTTGTCAACGAAGAATATGTTCAGGTGACCGATATATCTCTTTCGGGAGCCATGAGCGTGGACATAGAGCGTAACGCTGACGGATTCTATCCCGTGGGAGAATACGAGATAGGGCTTGGTACGCTTTCCGAGGAAAATCCGTATTACGACCTCGAGTTTTACGCGTCGGAGAGCGAAACGCAGGTATATTATTACGAGGTTTCCAAGAGGCCGCTAAGCGTGACGGTGGCAAACGGCGAAAAGGTGTACGGCTCTCCCGACCCCGAGCCCGTTTGGTCGATAGACGGATTTGTCGGAAACGATACGATGTCCTCGGTCGGCGTGAGCGTCGCGATAACGCGCGACGAGGGCGAGGACGCCGCTGACGAAAGGGGCAACCCGCAATATTATTATTATGTTGTTCGCGTGTCCGTCCCCGACGGCGCGGATTACTATTACGCGGGAAGCGATTCAAGCCCTTATTTAAGCATTACGAAAGCCGATCCCGTTCCCGTACAGACCGCACCGCTCGCGGTCGCGGCGAAATCGACCGTGACGGCGGATATCGCAGTTCCCGCCGCTGCGGCAGGGGTGGACGGCGAGGCGCTTGCCGGCGTTTTCCGTTGGGAACAAGAAGATTTTGTCGCGGACTTTTCCGCATCGGAAGAGATCGTTGCTCGCGCTATATTCCTTCCGGACAACGTCAATTACAACGAGATCGCATTTGACGTGAATATCTCGGCCATCCCGATAGAGATAACGATAACTTTTACGGGCCTCACACGATACACATACTCCGCTTCCCCGACCCCGGACATGACCTATTCGCTGAACGGCGTCGAGGAAGGGGATACCGTGACAGCCGAGCTTACATATTCGGGCGACAGAGTCAATGCGGGGAGCTACACCGTCTCCGCCGCGTCGGAAAACCATAATTACGCTATTGCGGGAAGCGATTCGGTGACGGTGACGATATCGCCTGCCGTGGTCACGGTCTCGTTCGCGAGCGACTCATACGAGATCACAGAGGGCGAAACGCCGGATATCGATTTGGTCTACAGCGGATTCGCCGGCGGCGAAGGAGAGGAAGTCTTAAGGCGCGAAGCCACATTTTTGGCGCCGCTTTCGCCCGGCACGTACACTTTGAACGCGTCGGGAGCGCGTGCCGACAACTATACTTTCGAATATGTTTCCGCAACTCTGACGGTCTACCGCTCGACGCTCGCCGACGATGAGGCAGGCGCCGAGTTCGAAGGAAGTTTCCCCGCAGAAGTAACGCTCAGGCTTACCGAGACCGATTCCGCGACGCAGGCGGAGGCGCTTAAATTGTACCAAAGTATCCAAAGCGCGTATCAGACGCTTTCGGACAAGGTGATGGACTCCGTTCTGGAGCTTAGTTATGCGGGGCTCGAAGGCTATTCCAATGCCGGGACGGTAACGGTCACTATGCCCGCTATGACGGCGGCGGACAGCGCGTCGGTCGTGTACCTGTATATCACCAACGACGGCGAGATAGCCGTTGCGGAGGGGACTTTGATAAACGACGACGGCACCGTCACCGTTACGGTACGCAACGCAAGGTATATCCTAGCCGCAGTCACCGATGAAACGGGGATATCGGAATACCTGGTTTATATCATAATCGCGGGCGTGGCGCTTATAATAGCCGTATCGGTACTGATAGGCGTGGTTGTCAAGCGCCGCCGCAACGCGCGGTTTATAGAATACCACGACGAATAGCAGCGATTCGGTAGCTTAAGCTACTGTCTATGCGATATATCGAACACCCCAAAACGAAATGCCCGACTTTGACGGGCTTTTCGTTTGGAGTACGGTATCGCGCGTGTGCGCCCTATAATTCCGATTTGACTTTTTACCGTAATAGTAGTATAATATCCTTTGACCGACGTTTCGGCGCGCCGCCGGCGGTCAAAGGAGGCAGTAATGGCAAAAACCGAAAATCCGAAGAAGAGCATTTATAAGCGCGTAAAGGAACTGAGCGTCGTCGCAAAAAAATCGACCATAATCAAAGAAGAATATTACGAACAGCACGATTGTAAGCGCGGGCTCAGGGACATAAACGGCAAGGGCGTACTGGTCGGTCTTACCGAAATATCGGAGATAATCGCTTCCAAAACGGACGAAAACGGCGAAAGGGTGCCGTGCCACGGCGAACTTTATTACAGGGGCATCCTTCTGGACGATATCGTGCGCGGCTTTGTCAGGGAAAAACGCTTCGGATTCGAGGAGGTAACATACCTATTGCTGTTCGGGCATCTGCCCAACCAAAAGGAACTGGAGGAATTTTCCTCGATGATAGCCGTGCTCAGAGTGCTGCCGTCAGGTTTTTTGCGCGACGTTATAATGAAGCGTCCCTCGGTGGATATGATGAACGTTTTGCAAAGGAGCGTACTGACTCTTTACGCTTACGACGAGAACCCCGACGACATAGGCATAGACAACGTTTTGCTGCAGTGCATGGATCTTATTGCGAAATTTCCGATGCTCGCGGTTTACGGCTACCAGGTGTTCAGACACTATCACGAGGATTGCAGTCTGATAATACATAAACCGGACGCGAAGATGTCCACGGCGGAGAGCATTCTGCATATGCTGCGCCCCGACGGCGAATATACGCAGTTGGAGGCGAAGCTGTTGGATCTGTGTCTTGTGCTCCATGCCGAGCACGGCGGCGGCAACAACTCCACATTTACCGACCACGTCGTGACGAGCTCGGGAACGGACACGTATTCCGCGATAGCGGCGTCTCTCGGGTCATTGAAGGGACCCAGGCACGGCGGAGCAAACGTCAAAGTCATACAAATGATGCACAACATCCGCGAAAACGTAGATCCGAACGACAACGACTCCATCAGAAAATACTTAAACGAGATACTCGACAAAAAAGCGTTCGACAAGTCGGGACTGATATACGGAATGGGCCACGCGGTGTATTCCATATCCGACCCCAGGGCGAAGATACTGAAATCGTTCATCAAACCGCTCGCCATAGAAAAAGGGCTTGAGGAGGAATACCGCTTCTACAGCAAGGTCGAAAAGATAGCGCCCGAGGTAATTTCCGCCAGGCGCAGGATATACAAGGGCGTTTCCGCGAATATCGATTTTTATTCGGGTCTTATATACAGTATGCTCGGTATCCCGACGGAACTGTTCACTCCGATATTCGCGATGGCGCGTATGTCCGGCTGGAGCGCGCACAGGATAGAGGAACTTTCCAACAACGGCAAGATCATCCGTCCCGCCTACGACGCGGTCGCGGCGCATCAACCCTACGTCAAACTTACCGACAGGAAATAGTAAGAGGTCAGTATGCTTAACATCATCCCGAAACCGCAGTATGCCGAAGAACGCCTGGGCGAATTCACCGTCACCCGGGACACGACGGTTTTTGCCGATCCCAGGCTCTCCTATGCCAGGGACAGACTGATAGAAGAAGTCGAAAAAGCGTGCGGGTTCCGCCTGCAGGTCGTCGAGACGAAGCAGGCGGCTATCCGCTTTCTGGTAGACAAGCATATCCCGAAAGAGGGGTATACCATGGAGGCGGACACGGAGCGGCTGACGATAACCGCTTCCGCAGTCGCGGGCGCGTTTTACGCGGTGCAGACGTTCAGGCTGCTGACGCTGACGGAATTGTTGGACTCACCCGAGATGCTTTCGATGCACGCGCTTTACATAAAGGACGAGCCCGAGTACGAATACCGCGGCATACTGTTCGACGACGCGAGATACTTCCACGGTCCCGACACGGTGAAGGCGCTCCTCGATATGATGGCGTTCAACAAGTTAAACGTGCTGCATTGGCATTTGACGGACAACGAGGGTTGGCGCATAGAAATAAAAAAGTATCCCAAACTCATCGATATAGGATCCAGAAGGCGCGGATCGCAGCATATCGCCTGGGGAAACAGATCCATAGACTGGACGGAGCACGAGGGATTCTATACCCAAAAGGAGATACAGGAGATCGTGTCTTACGCCGCCCGGATGAACATCATGGTCATCCCCGAGATAGATATGCCCGCGCACATGGGCGCGGCGATAGCGGCGTACCCCGAGCTCAGTTGCGGCGACATACACATGGAAGTGCCGATAATCCACGGCGCCACCCCGGAAACGAACGGCATAGGCGACGTGATAGCCTGCGCCGGCAAGGAGAGCACATACAAATTCATATACGATATAATCGACGAGCTGTCCGTCCTGTTCCCCGCGCCGTACTTTCATATAGGCGGCGACGAGGCGCCGAAAAAGGAGTGGAAAAAATGCCCTCACTGCCAGGCGCTCATCCGTGAAAAAGGACTGAAGGACGAGGAGGAACTGCAGGGTTATTTCAACAACAAGATAGCGGTCTATCTTGAGCGTAAAGGGAAGCGCATGATAGGCTGGAACGAGATTTTGAAAGCGCGTACGCTCGATAATTCCGTCATCGCCGAATATTGGACGCCGCAGCGCGATCCGAACGTCGAGAATTATCTGATGTCCGGGAGAAACATCATCGTCGCCAAACATCAGGCGTTCTATTTCGATATGCCTTACGCGCAGAATACGCTGAAGCGCACATACGAATTCACCCCCGAAAAATACGGATTGAACGCCGATCCCGAGCGAATACTCGGCGTAGAGGGCACTCTGTGGTCGGAGTGGATATCCACGGACGAGCGCATACAGTACCAGCTCTATCCCAGGATGCAGGCGCTCAGCGAGGTGGCGTGGACGAAAGCGGAAAACAGAAATTACCGCGATTTCCGCCTGAGGCTCAAAAAATATCTGCCGATACTGGACAAACGCAATATAGGCTATTGCCCGCCGTCGATGCTGGACCCGAAAAACCCGTTGAAACGCGCGAAGATATGCCGCGCTTTCGTAAAAAGCAACGCGCATATCGAGTACAACCGCGCATTGGTCGTTCAAAAGCGCAGAAGATACAAGCTCTGATATGGTCATCTTTTCAAAGCGCGTCGCGATAGACCCGAGCGCCCTTCACACCCACATCCGTTACGAGTTCGACTCGCCCGCGGACGGCGAAAAAATGGTCGTCCGCTATTCCTATTCGCCGAAAAAATATACCGGCGGCGACGCGGCGGCGCTTGCGCGCTCGGCTTTCGAGAAAGCTTATCCCGAGGACGTTCCCGTAAGGGACGCGGACGTCTGCTCGGCGCTGCCGCTAAACAACCATATAACTTTGTCGCTCGAAAAGGAAGGGAAACTCATCGGCACGGCGCACAGACATTCCCCCGAAAACGTGTTCGAGATATCCTCGGATTCGGCAAGTCCCGGTTTTTTTCCGACCGCCGTCGAAAAGGGGCGGTATGCCGTGAGTCTTGCGGTGCACGCAATACTGTCGGACGCAGTGACGGCAAACGTCGAGGTCGAGATAATATGAAATATTACCGCTTCGAGCTTCATACGCACACATATCATTCGGACGGCGCATTCTCGCCGGAGGAATTGGTGCTGAACACCAAAGCGGCGGGACTTGACGGCATAGCGCTGACAGACCACAATACCTCGTCCGGCGTTCCCGAAGCGGTGCGTTTCGGCAAAAAACACGGTCTACTCGTCATTCCGGGCATCGAATGGACGACTTTTTACGGGCACATCACCGTGCTCGGCGGGCATTCCGACATAGATTGGCGCGCGGTCCGCCCCGACACCGTGTGCGAGCTTCTTGCCGCCGCGCGCGGCGCGGGCGACGTCGCGGTATTGGCGCATCCGTACCGCGTGGGATATCCCGTCTGCACCGGGGGCATGAACGAATTCCCGAGGGAGATATTCGGCTCGCTTGACGGCTACGAAGCGCTCTCGGAGGACGTCGGAACGCCTACGAATAAAAGGCAGCTCGAGGAATACTTTAGATTGTCCGCAGAGGGATACCGTCTCGCGCCGGTATACGGCAGAGATTGGCATCGCCCCTCGAATATCCGCTTTGCGGTAACCGAACTCGGCATAGAGGGCGACCTGAATGTCGAAAACGCATTGGAAGCGATACGCCAAGGGCGTACGAAAATAACATCGGACGGGCGCGAGATAGTCGTGGGACCCGCAAGGAGGGCAAAGTGATAACGGCACATGGCGGCGCATTGGGCACCGGCAGGAACACGTTGAAGTACTTCGAGGAGATGGCAACGCATCCCGAGATAGAAGCCGTAGAGGTCGACATCAGATCCCGCGGCGGAAAGCTGTGGCTCGGGCACGTCGTCGTACCTTTTTCTCCGGCGAAACGCATTCCTTTGGAATATGTTTTCGAATTCTGCAAAACGCATGGAAAACGCGTCAACTGCGACGTAAAGGCGCGCGGCATGGTGCGGGACGTCGTTAAACTTGCAAAAAGCATGGACGCCGTACCGAACATTTACTTTACGGGTTCCGTCTCCCCAGACGAGGTCGGAGATCTGGACGGCGCGGAAGCGTACCTTAATAATTCCTTTTATCCGTACTCGCTGACGGAGGCGAACGTGGGACGGATACGCGACTATATCGCCTCGTTCGGCGCGGCGGAGCTGAAAGGGCTGAACGTAAACTACAAATTCGCGTCTGCCGCCGTAAGGCGCGCGGTGCGCGAAGCGGGATTGGGGCTTTCGGTATTCACCGTGGATGACGAGGAAGCGCTGAAACTCATCGTCAAAGAGGGCAACGACAACGTTACCACCAACCGACCCGATCTTGCGTATAAATTTCTGGCGGAAAAATGAAAAACATCATAGTCGTAGGCGTGGGAAGGATGGGTTCCGTCCACGCCGAAAATCTGTATAAGGGCAGAGTAAAAGGGGCGCGCCTCGCGGGGATACAGGACGTTTCCGCGGAGGCGCTGAAGCGCTTTACCGCAAAGTATCCCGTCCCCGCGTTTACGGATCTTAATGAATGCGTGGAGGAAACGAAGCCGGACGGCGCGGTGATAGCGACGCCGCATTACTCCCACGTCCCGATAGCTGCCTCGCTTTTGGAGCGCGGTATCGCGGTACTGACGGAAAAACCGGAGGCGGCGGAGATCAAAGAGGCGCTTCGTCTGAACGAAACCGCCGCCGCTCACCCCGACGCATTGTTCGGGATAATGTACAATCAACGCACTTCCCCCGTATACATGAAGGCAAAGGAGCTCGTGTCCTCGGGCGCTTTGGGAAAACTCAAGCGCGTTTCGATGACGATAACGGATTGGTACCGCTCCCAAAACTATTACGACATGGGCGGCTGGCGCGCCAGCTGGTCGGGAGAGGGCGGCGGCGTGATGATAAATCAATGCGTGCACCAGCTGGATATCCTGCAATGGCTGGTGGGGACGCCGCTGTCTATAGAGGCGCACGCGGACACGGCGGGGAGAAACATCACCGTCGAAAACGAAATGTACTGTTACATGGAGTATCCGGACGGGCTGAAGGGCACTTTCACCGCCTCCGCGCACGAACTTAAGGGCACGAACGTCCTGGAGATATCGGGCGACAAGGGAAAGATAGTCGCGGGGAAATATTCGATGAAATTTTATTCTTTCGAGCCCTCGGAATGCGAAGTCAACCGGACCGCGAAAAAGGGCTACGGCAGCGCCAAAGTGCGGAAGAAAAGATACTTTTACGGGCTGAAACGGCTTATCGCGGACGCGATATACGGTCAGCAGCTGAACGTGCTGAGAGCATTCGCCGCGGCGTTGAACGGAACGGGAGAGCTTGTAGCCGCGGGAGAAGAAGGAGCGCGTGCTCTCGAATTCATAAACGCGGCGTATATCTCGGCATATACGGGCGAAAAGGTAACGTTCCCCGTCGATCCCGACAGATATTCCCGCACGCTGTCCGAATTCAAAGAAAAGGAGAAAGAAGGTGGAAAAGTTTTCGTACGCTGACGGCGCCATCGTATATGAGGGCGATTTTTGCAAAAAAACCAATTACGATATCTCCAACCGCGTGATGACCGCGCGCTTCGACGGCATGGGCGGGATATCCGCATACGCCGTCGTGAACAAGTGGGATTTTCTGGAGTGCTACTACGACCAGATGTCCGTAAACGGCGAGCCGTTCGATATTTATTCCCCGAAGCGAGTCGAGATGGCGGGGAGAACCGAGAAGATTTATACCTCGTTCGGCGGCGCCGATATCACCGTCACACAGTTTGCCGACCCCGATACCAACGCCGTTTTCCAGGAGTTCGAGGTATATGCCGCTTCGGGCGACGTCGAATTCGAGAATACCGCCAATTTCGGGCTGAACATCACGAGCTGGATGAAGAACTTTTTCTCTTCGCGCTTTTCCCTGTCCACGCTCTCGCGGCTCGTTTTCGGTACCTTGGCGGCGGAGATAAAAGGGCATAAAAAGAGGGAAAACGACGGGAAAAAGCTGGTCATCCGTAATACCGTGATCGAGAATTTTTACTTCGACATAGCCGTTTCCGCCCCCGCGGAGGCGCTCGAGGAAAACCACCTTTATGTAAATCAATTCACCGCACGCGTACGAATACCCGAGGGCGGAAGGGGAAAGATACGCATAGTCGTGTCCGCAGGCACCCGCGGAGACTTTTCCGATACCGATGTCGCCGTGGCGTTCGACAACTTCGATACCCACCTCGCCGCGGCGAAAGAGTATGCCGACAACATTCCCGTACCCCAAACGTGTAAAACCGAGTTCGAAAAGGCGTATTATAAATCGCTGTACAACTGCGCCGAGTCGATGTACAAGGAAGTGGCTAGGTTCAAAGGCTTCATCGCCGGCATGGTTTACCAGTCGCCCGCGCGCACATATTACCGCGACGGCTATTGGACGGCGATATCGCTCCTGAAAAACCGCCCGGAGCTTGTCAGAAACGAGATACTTACACTCGCCCGAGGCATAAACCGCGACGGCAGATGCCCCTCGGCGGTCAAGTCGAATTTCAAAAACTGGTGGGGCGACCATTACGATTCCCCCTCATTTTTCGCGATACTTCTTTACGATTACGTGCGCCATACCGGGGACGAGTCCGTCCTAAGGGAAAAGTGGCGCGGCAAAACCATTTTGGACGCAGCGGAGAGGGTCGTCGAAAAACTGTCGGAGTATGCGGACGAAACGGCTCTTTTGTATAAACGCGGCCCATACAACAGGCGCGACTGGTGCGACAACGTTTTCAGAGAGGGGTACTGCACCTACGACGAGGCGCTGTACGCCGCGGCGCTTAATGCCTTGGCGGGGTTGAACGCGTCAAAGCCCGATAAAGCGGCAAAATACGCGTTACGCGCGGAGAAAGTCAAAAAAGCCATAAACGAAATACTTTGGGATCCCGAACTCGGATATTATGTCAACTATAAAAACGAAAACCATACCGAGAAAAATCTGTCGATAGATACCGTGACGACGATCCTGTACGGTATCGCTCCGCGGGACAGGGCGCTTTCCGTATTGAAAAAAATGGAGGCGGTATTGGAATCCAAAAACAATACCGTGCAAAAAGCGGGCGATTTCGGGACGCTTTCGGTATTCCCGTTTTACAAACCGAATGCGAGCGTGGTGCTTAAATCGTCGCTTCCGTATTACTACCACAACGGCGGCGACTGGCCGTACCAGTCCGCGGCGTACGCATATGCAAAACTGATGTACGGAATGGACTACAGGTATCCGCTTACAAGGTGGTTCGAGTACAATATATCGAAATGCAATTTCACTCCCGTCGAATTTTTCGCGCCGCCCCATGCGGACGGATCGCTCCTGCAGGGCTGGTCCGCGCTCGGGCAGATAGCGTTCGATCATCCGGAAGGGGAGTTTTTCTCGGCGAGTAACGCCGAGAAAAAGTGATATAATTCCGCGATGCGGAATTGTGAAATAACGCGCCCGATAGTAGGTAAACAAGCCGTAACGGGCGCGTTGTGAAATAAATCGGCATAATAAACTATATATTTTACTATTAACTTTTTGAAATGCCGATTTGTGAAATAAAATTCGAACCACACTTTTATATCTTCGCACAAACAAAGATTTCTTTATTCCACGTTCAAGCAAAATGTATCGAATTTTGTTAAGGGTCGCTTCGCTCCGATTTTTTGTGTCGGCTCATCAAAAATTTTGATGTCCTGCGGCGTATCTTTTCCGCTACTGCTTTGAAAACTTCCTAGCTAAGACCCTCCGGGTATTAACGTCGGAAGTTTTCTTCGCATTAGCGAAAAATCTCCTATCACAGAACACCAAAATTTTTTCTTCACCGACACGGGACTTCCTAACAATCTTTTTTGAAAAAGTTTGATAAGCAGTCAGTGGCGGTGAAAGTCGATTTTCGGCTCCGTAGGGCGAAAGATTTTTTTGTCATATCGCAAAAAGCCCCCGAAGTCAATACTCTTGCGGTATTGCCGAGCGGGGCTTTTAAGAATATGGCGGAAAAGATTCGCCCTACGGAGTCGAAAATAGGCTTGAGCCGACACAAAAATAAAAAAACTGTTGATTTTTGTGCGCGCGTATTTTATAATATAAATAAATTAAAAGACGGAGCTTCGGATGCGCAGAAAATTATCGATAATCATCGCAATGACGGTTTGTCTGATATTGGCGGCGGTAGCAATGACCGCTTGTACGCCTGCGGCTTCCGATTCCGAAACAGCCGTGGCGATCAGGATAAATAATTTTCCCGAGTCCGCCACGACCGTCTATCAGGGCGACGGACTTTCTTTGGACGGCTGCTCGATAATGGTCGATTACGAATCCGGCGCAAGCGCCGTGATACCGATGAGCGATCCCGCCGTGAGCGTGGACGGCTTTTCCGTCAACACTGTAGGCACCCAGACGATCACTATAACATACCGCGGAATGTCGGTCACCGCCGAAATAGAGGTGCTGCCGCTTGCGGTCACCGATGTCGCGATCGATTCGATGCCCGAGGTCATAACGGTAGTAGAGGGCGGAGAGCTCAGCGTAGACGGCATATCGCTTCGGATCACATATCAAAACGGCAGGAGCGTTGTGATGGACAGGATCTCCGCCGACATGGTCACCGGCTACTCGACGTCGCTTTCGGCCGGGGTACATACCGTTTACGTCAACTATTACGGATTCGCGCTGCCCGTGGAGATCGTGGTGGAGGCAAAGACGATCACGTCCGTTTCGGTCTACTCGCTTCCCGCGGACACGGTGTATTTCGTGGGTGAAATACTCGATCTAAGGGGTTTCGCCATTGTCAGAAACTATGACAACAATACCTCCGACACACTGGCATGGAGCGAGGAAAACTCCGCAGATTTCGAAATCGAATACGATTTTTCTTATGCCAACGGAAGGGCAAGAGTGGGCGTGACATACGGCGGAAGATATACTTCGTTCAACGTAATGGTCATCGATCCCTCATGTGAATCGGTGGAGATATTGACCTATCCCGTCACCGTCGGGTTCAGCTCGACGGAAGTGCCCCCTTCGCCGCTTACCGAAGTGGTCGAGGGCGACAGGATAGACTGGTCCACAGGCGTCGCTCGCGTCGCATACGACAACGGTCATACCGAGGACATCCCGCTTGACGACAATGCGTTTTATATGTACGTCAACGGCACGGACTCCGCAAATTACGTCGTGGACAAAACCAATTACACCTTCGACACGGCGGGCGAAGTAAGCGTTTATGTGCGTTACGGCTCGACGGACATTTACGCGTTGATGCCGGTGAGCGTTTCCGAAAAAAGTCCGTTCGAAATGTATGTCGTCGACGCCAATCCGAGCGTTTCCGACAGGATAACTCAAAAGACGTTCGCCTCCGGGACCACGCTTTCGACCGGGTGGCTCAAATATAATATACTTTATAATAACGAAACGTATGAATTCGCGTTCGGCGACGGCTCCGGCTCGGGCTGGGGCGGTTTGAGCGAAGCTATGCTCGCAGACGGCTCGTCGCTGACTTTGACCTATAATTCCGCCGCCGATCCCGGCGACGGCGTATCCGTGCAGACCGTGACGTTTACCGCACGGGGCGAATACGCTTCGTTCGATGTCAGGGTGGCTGCCCCCGCGGCGCTCGCGCTCGATATCCGTTTCCCGTACAAGACCGCATACCTTCAGGGGACCGACAAGGACCTGGATTATACGGGCACGTCGCTGTATGCCGAACTGAATACCGGAGCGCAGATAAGCTATTCCGTGCTTACCTCGGCGTTCGTCGGCGAATACGGCGCCTATTACGCGCTCGACGCTTCCGGAGCGCAGTCGGCGGAGCCCGTAGGCAACGTGTTCAACACCCCGGGCGATTACCGCCTGGCGATAGTATATTACGGGATGAGCGCGTCCTTCGATTTTACGGTGGTGAACTCCGTCAATGCCGAAAATTACGTAAGCGTCATAGCGGTTTACGACGCGGTGACGGGCGCGGCGGTCCCCGAGGGCTCGGTGGGCTCGTTTACCGATTACGCTTCGCTTCTCGCGGCATACGACCTCAGGGGGAATATCGGAAACGGGACGACGACGGTATCCTTCGACATCCCGCTTTCGGAGGCGGAACTTAAATCGGGACTTACCACGCTTACGGGTACGGCGCAGACTTTCGTTTTCGGTTATAACGGCGCATACGTGCGCATCGGCGCGTTGCTGACAGGTCGCACGGTGACGTCGGTTTCGGTGTCGAAAGCTCCCGCAAAGAGCGTGTACTCGCCGGGCGAGAGCTTCGACGGCACGGGACTGGAGCTGACCAAAGTATATAACGACGGTACGACGGAGCGCGTAGCCTATCCGAATGCCTCGATATCTTTCGGAGAGATAGAAGAGGGCGTCTCGGGACTGTATTCGCTTCCCGTTTATTACACATCTTCGGGGACTATTGTCACCGCATACACCGATATCATCGTTTCGTCTGTCGGGTTTGACGGCATAGCGTTCGACGCTACCCAGGAGGGTATGACCGAGTACGCGGACGGCGAATACGCGCTCGTCGTGACGCTCGGCGAGGACCTCAGCGTGTATTGGGGCGACGCCGATAACGGCGTAAGCAAATTGTCGTTCACCGCGCTGATGTCCGACGGCAGCGAAATAGAGGTACCGCTCGGCGCGGAATACGTGTCATACGACCGCAACCTGGTGTCGTCCGATTGGACGGAGGATGCGGCGGGCAACCGCTATACTATAATGCGCGTGCCGATCACGTATGATTTTGCGGTCGCATACATCACGTTATACGTCAGCGACAGACAGCTGGAGAGCATTGACATTATCGCCCATCCGTCGGTGGTCGACTATGCGGAGGGACAGCAGCTGAGCCTCTCGGGCGGATATATCAGGCGCAATTACTCGGACGGCGCTTACGACGTCATCCCGATGACTGACGGACTTTTGGCGGTCAGCGGCTATATCGTCAGCCCCTTCGGTTCCGGCTCCGTGATCGGAACAAGCTATCGTCAGACGGTCACCGTCCGCTACGGGAACGCTTCCGCTGAGTTCTATGTGACTACTTACAGAAAGATCGTCGTCGGTATAAGCGGCGCGGACAGGATAAGCCTTTCCGGCACGGCGGACGAATACGGCGATCTCGCCGAACCCATAGTCGGAGTCATATCCTCGACCATACCGGGGGCGGTGCTGCCGGAAACAGCGGTCGAGTATCTGGTAGACGGCGAATGGGTGACGGAGCGCCCGGTATATCCCGGGGAGTATGCGCTAAACATCATCGTATTCGGCAACGAATATTTCGAACACACCGAACTCGAGTACGGCACGTTCACGGTGATGCCGCGCACGTTGTTCGTGGAGATACACGACGTATCCAAGGTCTACGGCACTAGCGATCCCGCGTTCACATACTCGGTGGACGAAGGAGCGATACTCGCGGGCGACACGGTGGAGATAACCTTGAGCCGCGCGGCGGGAGAGGACGCCGGAACTTATACGATAACCGCCGCGCTGACCGCGGGCGCGAACGACAACGCTCTGTACACGCTGGTCGCGGATAACGGTATATTGACGATAACGCAGAGGACGGTGACCTCCAGTCCCGACGGAAGCGCGATAGACGTCATATTCGACCACCCGCAGGGATACAACCCCGATACGGGAACGTTCGTTGCGACGGGGACCAGGATAGGCGCGTTCACCGCCAGATACTATGACGAGAACGGTCTGCCGCAGACGATAGACCTCTCCGACATAGAATACTATGCGCTTGTCGGCGGCAGCTGGGTGTTGCTTACCGACAGGCCGCTCGAGGCGGGGACCTATCAGGTCAGGATATCCGACAACTATTCGTTCCGCGGCACGAGCACGCTCGAGTTCAGGATAATATCCGCAACGACGGGCTGAGAGCAACGGCGCGTACATGATAACGGAAAAACAAAAAAATACAAATAATCGACCATCAGGAGGTAGTATCGATATGGACGAACAAAAGTACGGTATCTCCGTTTGGGAGGACCCGAACAAAATCTACAAAGAGCTTCACGAATTGACGTCAAAACCCATTTATGAAGTGAACCCCGACGAGCTGAAACGCATTTTGGAGTATTTCGACACGCATTGTGCCGGGTCCAAGAAGATCTCGACGGAAGCCAAGAAATATATCCCCGGCGGCGTGCAGCACAACCTGGCGTTCAACTATCCTTTCCCGATCGCCGTGGCGAAAGCGGAAGGCGCGTACATGTGGGACGTTGACGGCAATCAATATATAGACTTTCTGCAGGCGGGCGGTCCGACGATCCTCGGCAGCAACGACCCCGAGATCCGCGCCGAGATCAAAAAACTCCTCGATACCTGCGGCCCCGTTACGGGACTGTTGCACGAGGGCGAACTGCTGCTTGCCAAGGAGATCAACAAGCATATGCCCGCCGTCGAAATGTTCCGTATGCTCGGCTCGGGCACGGAATCCGTCATGGCTTCCCTTAGGATCGCGAGGATCGAAACCAAGAACAAACGCATCATCAAGGTGGGCGGCGCGTATCACGGCTGGTCCGACCAGATGGTATACGGTCTGAAGATACCGGGGACCAGACAGTTTTTGGAGTCGCACGGTATCCCCGGCAACTGTTTCAAACTTACCGACGAGGTCAGACCCAACGATCTGGAGATGCTCGAGAAGATGCTCGTCAAAAACAAACGCCGCGGCGGCACCGCAGCGGTCATCGTCGAGCCCGTGGGTCCCGAATCGGGCACCCGTCCCGTTTCCAAGGACTACAACGCCGAGGCAATGAGACTGGCGCATAAATACGGCGCTCTGTTCATATTCGACGAAGTCGTTACCGGATTCCGTCTGGGTCTCGGCGGCGCGCAGGGATATTTCGGCATCGAACCCGACCTCACCATCTTCGGCAAGATCATCGCGGGCGGTTATCCCGCGGCTGGCGGCGTAGGCGGCAAGAGAAAGTACGCCGAGCTCATGGCGGCGGGCGTCGCTACCGGCAAACACCGCGCATACGTGGGCGGTACGCTTGCCGCAAACCCGATGAGCAGCATGGCGGGTTATCTTACGATCAAAAAGATCGAAGCGACGAACGCCTGCGTAAAAGCGGGACAGGCGGGCGACAGGCTGGCGAACGGACTGAAAGCGCTCGTCGCAAAACACAATCTTCCCTACGTCGTGTACAATCAGGGCAGTATCGTCCACCTCGAGTGCACCGGCGCGATGAGCTTCGATTTCAGCTCGTTCAACCTCCTGAAATCGCTTTCCGGCATACTGACGCATCAAAAGATGATCTACAAGAGGAAAGACGCGATGGAACACATGGGCGCCGCATATATGGCTAACGGCATCGTGACGCTTGCGGGAAGCCGCCTGTACACTTCGCTTGCCGATACCGACGAGGTCATCGACGACGCGCTGTCGCGTTTCGATAAAGTGTTCGCGACCGTCGTCAACACCGGAACGGGCGGCGAAGAAGACGTCGATACCCTGCTTGCCGGGATCAAAGCGGAGCTTGCCAAGAAGAAAGCGAAAAAGCAGCTGCGCGCTGCCGCCGAGGCTAAATAAGGCGGGTAGGCCCTTTATAAAGGTATATATGCGCGTGCGCCTGCACGGGCGTGCGCGCAGAACGGAGGGATTTAACACATGATCGAAACAGGAAAAGCCCTTGTCATCGACTGCTGCAAAAAGCTCGCGGAACACAAGCTGACCGCCGCGGGCGACGTTGTAAGCCTTAGAGTCGAAGAGGGCATGCTCATCACCGATACAGCAAAAGACATCGCCGAAGTCACGGAGGCGGATATCCGCTTTGTCGGCAAAAACGCCGCGGCAAACGAAACGGAAGCGACGCACCTTGCGATATACGCTTCCAGGGACGACATAAACGGCGTCATCATGAACCATGCGCCGTTCTGCACCGGGATAGCGAAAAAGCTCGGTTCATTCCCGGCGACGCTCGATGATATGGCGCAGGTAATCGGAAGGAACGCCAAAGTCGCGCCGTCGTATTCCGCGACCGATATTTTGAAGACAATGTCCGGCAGAAACGCCTGCCTCGTCAGAGGCGGCGGAGTCATAGCGACCGGCAGAACGCTGGACGAAGCGTTCACGGGCTCCCTTGTTTTGGAAAAGGGAGCGTTGTGCTATGTGGGTTCCGCGATAATCGCAAAACCTGTTAAAATAAGCTTTATCGACGCGGTGCTGATGCGTCTGGTCTACAGATTGAAATACAGCAAAAAAGACCAGGCGGCAAAACTCGCGGAACAAAAAGGAGGCGCCTTATGACCGAACGAGAATTAAGACAGGCGGTAAAAGACGCGGGAGTCAAACTTTTGGAAAACAACCTCGTGCAGGGAACTTGGGGCAATATTTCCATACGCTTGGACGACAAAAAGATGGTAGTCACGCCGTCGGCGATGGATTATATCCGTATGCGCCCCGAGGATACCGTCGTGGTGGATATAGAAACTCTGGAATACGCCGGCGACATCAAACCCACGTCGGAAAAAAAGATACACGCGGCGATATACCGCGACCGCCCCGAGATAGGCGCCGTCATACATTCGCACCCGCTGTGGAGTTCGGCTGCCGCGGCTGCCAGGACGGATATACCCGTTTTGAAAGAGGAGCACAAAAAGCTTATCGGCGGCGACACCGTCAGGGCAGGCGCGTACGGACTTCCCGGTACAAAAAAACTCACAAAAGGCGCAGTCGAAGCAATGAAGGGCAGGAACGCGTGTTTTTTGTCCAACCACGGCATAATTGCCTGTGCCGAAACCATAGAAGGCGCGTTCGAGGTATGCAAAGCGATGGAGGAAAACAGCCGCGCATACATCGAAAGCATCGTAGCGAAAGAACTCGGCAAAGAGTCCGTTACCGTTGACGATATCTTCGAAGTCTTCTATAAACGCATGGGGAAATAAGCGAGGGATAGATGCAGAGTAATACGACATTCAAACAAAAATTCAGCGCTTTTTCGCACAAATTGTTCGGCACCACCCCCGGTGACGGCGATGTCCAGCCGTCGGAGGCGTGGAGCTATAGCATTGCCGGATTCGGTCAGAACTTTATCTGCACCATTATAGGAAGCTATCTTACCGTCTTTATGACGGACGCGCTCGGGTTCAATATCGACATGGACATAGGCAAAGTTACGGGTGTGACCGCCGTCGCCATACTTATGCTCGTGGCGCGCGTATTCGACGCGTTGAACGACCCGATAATGGGTTCCATCGTCGACAAAACAAGGACGAAATGGGGCAAATGCCGTCCCTATCTTTTGTGGATGGCTATCCCGATAGGGGTGATGACCATACTGTGTTTCTTACCGTGGTATCCGGATACGACCGGCGGGTTTATAGCGGTAAGCCTTGTATATGTTGTGTGGAGCGTGGCGTTTACGGTTGCGGACGTGCCGTATTGGGGACTGTCTACCACAATGACGAACGACACCACCAAGCGCGGCAATATGCTGACGATAGCTCGTCTGTTCTGTACTGCCGGCGCGGGACTGGTGACGATACTCGTCCCGCAGATCACCACCGCGCTTACAAAGGATTTTTATACGATCAACGAGGAAGGAAAGAGCGTTCTTATCAGAGAATTTGCGGCTCAAAACGCGGAAACGCTTAGATACACATACTTCGTAATAGCGATAGTATTGGTTGTTTTGGCGATCCCCATGTTCTACATCGGTTTCAGGAATACACGCGAACGCTGCGGAACTATAGCGGACGGAGAAAAACCGCCGTCATTTATACATAACCTCAAATTGTTGTTTAAGAACAAAGAATTGATGATAATCGTTCTGTCCGGTATTTTGGGCGGAGCCAGAATGGTCTATACATATACGGGCGGACTGTATTTTTGCAAATACGCGCTCGGCGACGAGGGAGCATACAGCTTATTGACCATGTTGGTGGTTCCCGGAGGTCTTATCGCGTCAGTGCTGTGTCCTTGGCTTACGAAGAAGTTTACGAAAAAATGGTCGTTCATCGGTTCGCATATACTAGGCGCCATATCGATGATCATTATGTTCTTTATGTGGGACTTCAGTAAGGGCGCATTCAGAGGAACGAACGGCACTGCCGGACTTGTAGTCAGCATTATATGTATGATTTTCGTCGGGATCCCGCAGGGCATCGCCAATATCATGACTTATGCCATGATAGGCGACACAGTCGAATATCTCGAATGGAAAACGGGTGAAAGAGCGGAAGGAATATGCTTCGCCATGCAGACGTTTATCAATAAGATCGGTATGGCTGTCGGCGCATTCATCGGCGTTATCGCCTACGGAATGAGCGGAATCAGCCCCTCGGATCCCGAGGGATCGATGACCACCGAAGGCTTGAATCAACTTTGGCTAATGCTCGTTCTTTCCGGCGTTGTCAGCTTTATTGCCTGCGTTATCCCGATGTTCTTCTACTCGATAACAGAGGACAAACAGCGCTGGTACGTTGAGGAGATCAGAAAGAGAAAAGAAGCGGAAGCCGCACTTTCGGGTGCCGAAAACGTTGAAACGGCTGCCGAAAACGAATAATAGAAATAAATTGCCGCGCCGGGCACGGCGCGGCGGTGGAGGATAATATGCCAAACCGCACCAGAAGAAACCATATGGGCACAGGCGCTCTCCCTCCTAGGGGTTCAGTCGTCTACGATCCCGACCGCGATATGTCGTATATAAACGGCACATTCCGCGACGGCAGACAAGCCGACGCGGTCACCGTCGTCAAAAGGTCCGGGAGAGGCTTCGAGGAGATCGGCGTCGGCGCCTACAACTCGGACACGGCGAAGTTCTACAGAGTCGTTCTGACCGGAAAGGCGGGCGAACCCGTATTCCCGACTCCGGGCGCGAAGAGCTATTACGTCAAATGCCTTGCGAGCGCGCTGCCGTATTACCCGGTGGAGATCGAAAGCTATTCCGTCACGAACAACGCCGCGTTTTTCGTCATCGCTTCCTTCGATCAGACGGAGATAAGCCTAAGGCGCTTTTTGTCGTTGGTGAACGCCACCTATATCGAGTATTTCAACGAGGTGTTCGACCATTCCGGTTCGCCGTTCAGGTCCCGCCCGGCGATAAAACGGTTGAAGAGCGCTTCCGACGCGGCGGAAAATATCGTCCTTGCGGAACGCCAGCCGTATGTGCGCGGCGAGGTGCCGCCGGGAGGCAAATATCCGTATTCCTCCGCGGACGAAAGGGGCGAGGGGTTCTCGGCTCCGAAGGCGTTTGCCGAGGCGTTCGGAAAAGACGGGTTGAACGAACTTAAACAAGCCCGCGAGGACCGCGCGCGCCCCATATTCGCAGTAGATCTGGTGGGAATGGTGTTCTCATCCGTCGACAAATTGGACGACGCCATCGAAAACACGCTCATAGACTTCGGATGTTTCACGAAAAAGAAGATACCCAACGATATCATGCCGAAAGTGATAGCGGAGGTGAACGAGCGTTCGGCGGCTCCTTACGACAAGATCTGCAAAAAGCTTGCGATATCGGGCGGAGAAAAATATACGCTGCTCACGAAAACGATCGAGGAGCTGATAATAAACTCCAAACGCACCTTCGACTACGCGTGGGACGCGCTGGGCGTAACGGAACTCGATAAAAAACCGGTCGCGGTGGATATCATCATAGAGCTGAGCGACAGACTCGGTTATTCGATAGACCAGATATTCGCCAAGATGGGATTTTTGTATTGCGGCGTTGTCGGCGGTAAAGTTCAATACTATAACGACGAGCTTGTGGTGGAGATCATCAGATTCCTGTCCCGTTCGCGCCGCCAGCCGATAGAATCGGTCATCGCGTCCCTCGGGATACGCGATACCTTCGAAGATCCCTCCAGAGTTAGGAACATCGCCTCTATGGCGAGAAGTTGATCGATTGCCGAATGAAATGAGGCAAGCGGACAACTTCTCGCAAACCAAATTCAAAATCACAGAGTCCGTTCTTTGAACGGGCTTTTCTTTCATAAGGATACTTTGATCGTCGGCAATCGATCAACACCGACATCTTGTCGCATCTTTGCGGCTCTTTTCCGCAAAATCTACGACCTCCTACGGAGGCGGATCGGTCGAGTATGGTATACACTTCCCTCCCGTTTCGCGCAAAATAGCTCGCAAATCTACGACAATCTGCCGCAAAACTCGTTCTTCAATGCGACAAAATACACATTGCACTAAACACGTTCTGCATGGCGATAAAATACACAGTGGGCTGTATTCTCCTTTCATGGAAAACACTAATGCGAAAAAACTGCTGTTCAAGACTCTAAAGAAAATAATCACAAAAGCCGATACCATTTCTACAGCCGTAGATTTTCGGGTGATTTTTCGTGAACAAAATATCGGCATACGATGTATGTCGATATTTTTTTCGCGGAAAAGGACCGAAAAGATATGGGTATTAAGGCGTATACTCGCCAAAAGAAATTCATCTAAGCAACAAAGGAATTTCTTTTGGCGAAAAAGGCGCGGGAAGCGTAAGATTGGGGCACATCGTCGATTTGATGTTTATTTATTAGTGGAGTTCGCGTTATAAGTTAATACTTTGTTGAAATCATTTAAGTGCCTCAAGCCAAAAGCTTCCGACGGCGCCGTCGTGGCGGTGAAAGTCGATTTTCGACTCCGTAGGGCGAAAGATTTTTTGTCATATCGCAAAAAGCCCCCGAAGTCAATACTCTTGCGGTATTGCCGAGTGGGGCTTTTAAGAATATGGCGGAAAAGATTCGCCCTACGGAGCCGAAAATCGGCTTGAGCCGCCACATTAATATATTATATAATAAAAAAATAGTAAACCCCTTTGGAATGCGCGCGCGTATATGATAGAATGAATCGGGAAGGTATGCCCAAAACCTTCCGGAGGATATATGAAGAAGAGATCGATCGTATTTATTCTGGCTTTGATCATAATGGGAGCGCTGACGCTTGGAGTACTTGCGGCGTGCACCGAGGTCAATATCGACCACCTTGAAATTTATTCCGCGCCGAAAACTCAGTATTACCTCGGCGAGGCGTTCGATCTCGACGGTGCCAGGATAATGGTCTCATATGTCAACGGGCAGGAGGAGCTGGTGGACGTTACTCCCAGCATGGTCTCCGATTTCGATTCTTCCGTTTTGGGCACGCAATACATAAAAATTTACTACGGTAACGCCTCCGTCACCGTGCAGGTCGAAGTCATCCGTCGTTCGATCACGACGGTGGAACTCGAGATACCCACCGATAACTACGACCATGTTCAGGGTCAGAACCTGAAGACGGAGGGCAGCAACCTGATCGTTACCTATGCCGACGGCAGCGTGGAAACGATACCCGTCACCGCCGATATGTGCACGGGTTACGACAGGAACGTCATCGGGCAGCAGAGCATAACGGTCACTGCGACCATAGGCGGCGAGACCGTTACGGCTATGTATGCCGTGAACGTAAGGGAGCGCGAGATAAGCCGTATCGAGATAACCGCCGCCCCGTCGCAGAACGTGTACTATTTGGGCGACGAGGAAGTCGACCTCACGGGCGGAGAGCTGTTCGTCACATATACCAACGGATACTCGGAGCGTTTTCAGATGATATCCGGCGGCGTGATGCTTACCGGGCTTAGAGTGCAGTCGTTCGATTCGACCGTTATAAATCCGCGCTCGCCCGTGACTTTGGAATATTACGGTTTCACCGCTTCGTTCAACGTATCCGTTCAGGAGAGGAACGTCGCGTCCTACGAATTTTTATCTCCCGTACCCGAACAGCTGCAGGGCACGCCTTTCGATTGGGGCGACGCGGCGATCAGGATAACTTACACCAACGACACCACCGTAGATATCGAGCTTCCGAACGAAGACTACGTCGAAATATCGGGATATGTTCCGAGCGAGGCGGGCACGCAGTCCGTCACTCTCATATTCAAATACGGTACCGCCACTTTGCAATACACCGACGTCATCGCCGTGACGGTGAACGCTAGAAGCGTTACCGGGCTCGAGATAGTTTCCGCGCCCGCGGTCTACGAGGACACCGTGTTCGATATCTCCGAATTTACCTACAGACTCGTTTACGACAACGGCGAATACGGCGAACCCGTTCCGCTCACCACGTCCATGGTCGTATGGCAGGGCGGCGTGGCGACGGATATTTACGACGAACCCGGCGAAGTGACTTGGCTCATCAGGCAGGGCGAAACCGAACTCGAATACGTCTTTAACGTCGAGGAGCTGGAGGCGGAGAGCCTTACGTTCTATAACACTTTCGAGGGCGGCGCCGTGGCTGTGGTATACCGCGGCGGTGCGGGCGATATCGGTTTCGGTGACGTGGAGGTCGAGGTCACATACAATTCCGGAAACTCCGAAAGGGCAAGGATAGACGACATCGCGAACATTTCCGGCGGCACGTTCGATCTTGTATACGACGAAAGCGCGCCTTTGGGGTATGCTGCCGCAGAGTTCGTGTTTTCCAATGAATACGAGGCGGCGTTCGCCGCCGATGTAAGCATCATAATCGCCCGTGCCGTATCCGCGGTCGATATCACCGTAGGAGATGAGTTCGACGCGGTGCAGCCGCTGGGCGGCGCATTCGATCCGACGGGACTAAGGGTCGAAGTCACGTATGCCGGAGGCGGGTCCGATGTCTTTGAGGAATTCGACGCGATATTCTATAACGCTTGGAGTTTCGTGCCCGCAAGCGACGACCTCGCCTACGAAACGGTATTCGACGGCACGGCTACCCGCCTGATATTCGGAGAAACGGGCGTTTATACGATAACGCTTTCAAACAGGGGCATAAGCGACGCGACGGTGTTTTCGGGGAATATCGCGGTCAATGTCACGAACCTTCCGGTATCGATAAACGGCATGTACCGCGACGAATTCGGTACGGAGGCGGTGGATACCGCGTCCTCCGCGGAGTTTTCCGTGCCCACCGGCGCAACTATAACGCTCGAGGAGATATGGATAGAGGTCGTGTACGAGGGGATGGCGGACGGTGTAAACCTGAGGGAATTCGTGCCCATGACCGATCCGAGAGTGGAGATATTGTACAATCCGCGCGACCATTTGGAGCCGGGGACATTCAAAGTACCGTTCACCTTTACCGAAAGCGGCGTTACCATCGAGGACTCTACGTTCATGGTGACGATAACCGCGAGATCGCTCGTCGCGATAGAAGCGGACGTAACTAACATGGACACCGAATACGTGCGCGGCGAAAACCTGAGTTTTGCGGGACTTTCCGTCAATCTGGTTTATAACAACGGGACGCGCGTCGCGATAGCCGACATCAACGCGGCACTGCAGAGCGGCACTTTAAGCTATTCCGGTTACAGCGCGCTCGAAACCGGGGTGCAGACCGTGACGCTGCAATATATGTACTACGAAAACGTGGACGGGATAATTTATACATATACGCTTACGGATGATTTTAGCGTGACTGTGTCCGAACGCGCTCCCGTCGCGGTCTCATGGGAGTCGGGAAGCACTCCCGAAACCGAACTTTTCGGTGGCGCGCCATTCGATCTTACGAGGGTATATGTGATATCCTCGTCCGGCTACAACAAGCGGCTCATCGATCAATCTGTCAGGATAACATATAGCGACGGCACGTTCAGGACCGTGCTTCTCGAGGAGATCCTGGACGAAGTGACCGTAGACGAAAGTTCGTTCAGCCTGGATTCCTCGGTCAGACAGAGCCCGAGACTGATATACGGCGGCGTCGAATTCTATATTTATCTCATCGTCGCCGAGCGTACGCTCCAATCGATCTCGCTGAACGTAGGCGGCATCACGGTGGTACAGGAAGCGGAGATAACTACCGCGGGTATCACTATAAACCTTTCCTTCAGCGACGGTACGGCAGCGCAGGTGCCGCTGGAAGAGCGCTATATCGCGATGTCCGCCGATAACCCGAACGGTTACGACAGCTCCGACACGCGCACCGGCGAAAGAAACGTCATCGTTTATTATGTTTACGAGAACCTCAGACGCGAAACGGAGGTCACCGTCACCGTTATCGCCAAACAGCTCGTCAAGATCGAGATCGACGGTATGCCCCCCAAACAAAACTATGTGGAGCGCGAAGAGTTCGAAGTGTCCGATTCCGACGCGATAAGGGTGTATTACTCCAACGGTCTGAGCGAAACGGTGCCGATGAGTGAAGCTACCGTTCTCACCGGCGCCGCCGGAGAGGTAGAAGGACAGTTCAATATCAGGCTGAACTCCTCGGCGCTCTTCGACTTCGAAATAGACGGCGGAGTAACGCTCACCCAAAGGATAGTCATCGATTATACTTTCAGCGGCGTCACCGCCGAAACGAGCTACCTGATATACATTCGCGATAGGCGCACGCCCGCGATAACGTTCAATCCGAACAACGTCTACGAGCGCGTCTACAAGGACGAAAACGCCGGGAAAGGAATAGTCGTCACCGTAATGGGCTATTCGGATTACGACACATTCGGCGAAGAGTTCGAACCCGGCTCGGGCGAGGAAGGCAGCAGAACATACAGCCTTTACTATGTCGGCGCCGACGGCACGAAATACGAGGACGGCGCTTTGCCTGTGGACGCGGGCGAGTACACGGTGGTGGTGTACTATGCGGGCGACGAGGTGCACAACGAATTCGAGGACCGCTCCCGCACGCTTGTCATAAACAAGCGTTCGCTTACACTGACTTTCGCGCCCGATGAATTCGAATATAACGGAATGACCGTGAGCGGCAAGGTTTACGGGCAGGAAGTACCCGACGTTCGCGTCACCGCTTCGGGATTTGCCGAGGGCGAAGATTTCGGCGATCTTTACTCTCAGGACTACTCATACTCCACGCCCGCGATAGTGACGAACCTTGACGGAGAAAAAACGGTCTACATCTTCAATTACGCCTATTTTACGGGTTCTTCCGCCGTCGATATGACGGCGAATACCGCCGCGGGCACATATTCGCTCCGGTTCGCGGAACAGAACGTATCCGACAATTACGAAATTTTGTATCAGACCCGTGCGTATACCGTCGCCGCGAGGCTGGTGACGGTAACAACCGAATCGGTAAGTTCGGTATACGGCGCGACGGAAACGGCGATACCCGTATATGCCTTAGCGGCAGACGGGGTCGCGGAGAGCGGACTCGTCGAGGGCGATACGCTGAGTGGCGCGCTTTTAAGGGAAAACTACAACAGCGAATACACCGTGGACGATTATATCATAACGGTGGGGACCCTCCGCACGATGAACCCGAACTATGCCGTATTGTTTACGAACGACGGCGGGTGGGTGTATTCGATAACCGAGCGCACGGTGTACGTGCAGGTGAGCAGCAATTCGAAGACCTACGGCGAAGAGTATTTATATCCCACGCTCGGATATTACGGCGACGCGGCGTGCCAGGATTCATCCTCTGCGTTCGCGCCGATGGATTCGGCGCTGACCCCCGAGGAGATACTCGGCGCGGCTACATTCGTATATCCCGGACTCGACGATACGACGGGGATGGCGTCCGGCGCCGGATATATTCCGTATTACCGCACTCCGGCGGGAACATATACGGTATCCGTCGAGTTGTCCGCAGATACGGACAGAGCGGCAAATTACAACATCTATGTCGTCAACGGCAGACTGGAGGTCACAAGGAGGAGCGTGAATGTCACCGCTTCAGCCGCCGCCAAGCAATACGGCGACGCCGATCCCGAATTGACATATTCCGTCGAAGCGGCTGCTTCGGGCAGGGGACTTATTGAGGGCGACGCGCTGAGCGGAGCGCTCTCCAGATCCCCGGGAGAAGCGGTAGGGGAATACAGGATAATCCAATCGACTCTTCAGAACGCGAATTATAATATCAACTTTGTTTCGGTGCTCTTTACGATAAGCAGACGTTCTCTTACGCTGTCGATAGCGGACGGGCTTTTGCAAAGAGTCTATGACGGGCGCACGCCCTCGCTGGCTCTTACGGATGCGGACGGAACCGTGGCGGAAGGCATTGCTCTTCTGGACATCGACGGCAGCGTGTTCGAAGGTACGTCCACGGGAATAAACGGTGCGGAGAGCGCCGCCCGCGTCACCGGATATATCGTGATATCGTTTGCGAATTCTTCCAGGAACGCAGGAAGTTATGCTCTAAGCGTTTCGTCCTCGAGCGCCAATTATTCGATAACGACCGCCGCCGCATATACTTATGTCATAGATCCGCTCGAAGTGAGCGCGGAAGAGATAGACTATTTCGTCACGATAAACGGCGCGGCGACTTCTCTCGAAGAGGCGGCGCTCTCGTACACGGGCGAACAGTTCGGACTCAGCGCTTCCATTCAAAATCCGATGCCCGTTTACAATGCCGATGGTTCGCAGGCGACCGATAACATGAACCGTCCGCGTTTTGACGAGGTATTTGTCCAGTTGGATGTGACCGGCGTGACCGATGCGGGCGAATATGTGGTGACAGCCACGGGCTTCGATACTTCGAATTATACTTTGATACAGGGCGTGGATTACGGCGTCGGATTTACGGTATCCCCGATGGACGTCGTCGTCACCATACCCGAAGCGGGCTCGGATGCCGAGTATCCGAATACTCTCGTCAGGGAATACGGTGAAACGTCGCTTTTGGTGTATACATACGATTATTTCACTTCCGTAGACGAGCAATATGATTTCTCACTGCCGTTCAGCTTCGACATAGGAGTTACCGTAAACGGCGCTGCTATGGACGTCACCGACGTACAATACGACTCCGACGGCGATCCCGTGGTCTACGACATAGGGATAACTTCGGCTCCGTCCAGCGGCAATTACGATATCGTCTTTGCCGAGGAGTATCGTTTCGTCATGCTGCCGCGCCCTGTGGTGATACGTATTTTCGACAACGCTTTGTCGAAAACGTATGACGGTATGGCTCCGTCGATATCCGCAACGCAGTTCCAGATGGCGGAAATAGTTTCCAACTTCGACACTTCGTCCGTGGCGTTCCTGTTCGAAAGGATCGCCTCCGACGGCAGAAGCAACGTGTCGGTGGGAGCTTATTCCGTTACCATACTCTGCACCGACACTAATTTCATCGTGACGGCGGCGTCGCCGTATATCTATACGATAAACCCGTCGTCGGTAACGTATACGCTGAACGCGTCCGCGCTGACGAAATATTATGACGGCGCGGATATCGCGTTTACCGAATCGGACATAAACTTCGGGACGTCGTTTACGCAGCAGAATATGCCGAATATCAGGACTTTTGCCTACGGCGTCGCATATAACGCGGAAACGGGCGAATGGAAATTCAGAGAGGCCCTGACGGTGATAGGCGACTCGCTGACTTCTTTGAGGAACGCTTTCGCGGAGATAGACCTTTCAAGACCTACGGAAGCGAGAAGCTATATCACGATCGCGCAGAACGTTCTGTCGTCGTTCAGAAGCATACTGTCGAATACCGATCACAACAGTTTCCTGAGCGCGGAAAACCTCGGCACGCTCGTTACGTCTTCGGACAGCATGTATGACGAACTTCTGAACGCTTATAACGCGCTCACGTCTTCGGACGCCGCTGCGGCTGCCGCCGCATACGCGCTCGCCGAGAACCATCTGAATTCGATAACGGAGGCGTATTTCGACGAAAACAGCTACATCGCGTTCGTCGTCGGAAACGAGGAGACAATGGCTATATCCGAGGTCACCGCGGATTCCGGCTTGCCCGTTACGGCGGTGGCGAACGATTATAACATGACGTTTACGATGAGCAACCTGAACCCGACGGTACGCATACAGCCCAGAAGGTTCGAGATCCATATCGCGGATATCACCGTGGAGTACGGTCAACCCGAACAGACGATAGATTATTCCGTATTCGACGTCATGAGCGGATTGTATCTGGAGCTCGAGGATATCGACGCCGAAGGCCGCAGGACATACAGATACGTCCCCGACAACGGCACCAGATTGTATATAGCGGGTACTCCGACAAGGGAGCCGGGCACTAACCGCGGAACTTATCAGATAAATACCGACGATATTCATATCTACACCGACGACGGTTATGCCGATTACAGCGCCAACTATTCGCTGACCCCGGGAACGGGCGAGAACATGGGTACTTATAACATAACCCGCGCGAATATAGTCCTCGCGTTCGGCGAAGACGGCGTATTGGATATCGGTACGGTGTACGGCGATCAGATAAATCAGAGCGCGCTTATAAACGCGGCGAACTCTTCGATGAGGGTCGTGGACGGAGAACTTGCTAGCGGCGAGGATCTGTTCAGCGTCGTTGACTTCAGCGGCATACAATATTACTGCGAAGTGAACGGCAACAATATAATAGGTTCCGTCGCCTCGACGGCAGGGAGCCCGACTCTTACCGCCACGCTTCCCGCTTCCGCGTCCACCAACTATTCGATCACGATACAGCCCGGAAGCCTTTTGATAAGCAAGGCAACCTTGAGCCTTTCCTATGCGGTATCCGGCGCGAACAGGGTCGAAAAGACATATGGCGACACGCTCACCATGGACTGGTTCAGAACGAATCTCACATACTCGGGATTCAGACTGGGCGATACCATAAACAGCGTGCGCAGCACGAGCGGCGCTTTGTTGTCGGAGATCGTATGGCCGTATATATCGTTCCGCCGCGGCGACGAAGGAGATGTGGAGGTGGAAGACCCGTTCCTGCCCACAGCCCCGGTCGCGCTCACCGCGACCGATCCGGTCCTGATAAGCTTCAGCGACTCGGAGGGATATATATTCGACAATTATGTAATTTCGTTCGAGGGTACGGAAATATCGGTTGTGATCACCAGAAAAGATCTCGTGCTCAACGTCCTGCCGGCGAGCGGCAGCTCCATAACGACCTATTATAAGGGTACTCCTCCCGTCTCCTCGTACACGTTCGGCTACTCCGGTTTTGTCAACGACGAAACGGCGGAGAGCCTCGGTATCCAATCGGGCGAGAACGCGCCCGTACTGCTCGCGCTGATGAACGGCTCGAACTACCTGAACGCCGGTTCGTACACCCTGGGTGCTGCGAACGTCGACTATGACCAAACGCAGGCGGCGCTCGCGAACTACACGCTTTCGGTATCCGCTTTCAACGTTACGATAGACCCGATACCCGTTACCGTGCGCCTGACGGACGGTATAAACGTGCTGTATACGTTCGACGGCGCGGACAGGACATACCAACTTATGCCGTATGCGTATTCGTTCGCGTATGAGAGCGTTCGGGCGACGCTTCAGGACGGCGTATATGTGCCTTCACCCGACGGGGACGAGACTATTTATATAATAGACAGCGGATCCGTGCTCCTTTCGGAAGGGCAGTACGGAGTGGAAGATTTCATATTCGGACTCGGTGTCAGCGAAGAAATATTGGCTTCCCACGGCATAACTATTTCCGACGCGGACGCGTATATCGATTCGCTGAAGTCCGCATTCGTCAAATATTCCTATTCCGACATGCTCGCGGAAAGGATCACGACGCCGGGTCATTACAACGGCATCGAATACTTCGATTACGCGAATCTTTATGTGCACGACGTCGTAGAGGGCACTCCCACGCGCCAGCCGGACGGGAGCTATATCGCCTCCTGCACATTGAGGAATATGGAAACGGGCAGCGGCAACTATACTTTCGTTTACGAATCGTTCGACGTGAACGTCGTGTCGGCGGTGGTATTGGTGCTCGCTTCGCTCAACGAAACGCTCCTGACAAGCGATATCGCAACCTATCTTGACAGCGTTCTTGATGGCAGAGTGACAGACGAAGATTTCCTCAAGGTCATCTACTTCTATGCGATGAACTCGTTCGGCGATAACGAAGTGGTCTACGGCGACGGCGAGACCGCGAATACCGCTCTTGCGGACGGGATCACGATCGAGATCGCCGGTGAGACCGAATACCGCCAGAACATAACATACCTTCTGAAAGCGTATTATGAAAAGACGGTGGAGCTGGACGAGGCTCTTTCGCCGTCCTATATCACGGCGCATCCATTCCAATATATGACATATACCAAGGGATCGAACGGCAATTATACGCCTTCGTCCACGCCCGGCTCCGTCTCGGTGGATAGTGACAGCAGAATGCTCAAGTACGACGCTTCGGACGAGTTCGCGATGCTTCCCGTGCGCTTCAGGGATACGTCTACGGCTTCCGTCCTCGATCCGAATATCGGATACACTTACGGTTCGTCGGTAAGCGCCGACGAGTTGAGCGGTTATTTCGGCTCGAGCGGCATAGGCGCGTACGACACGGGATATTTCGAACTTAGAGCGGCTCCCGCAGCAAGGGAAGCGGGCTATGTCGAGCTGCTGATAAACGGCACTGCGGCAGACGGATTGTTCATGCGCTTCTCCGCCGATTCCTATAACGGCTTCGAGCTTGTGTACTATTCGGGCGGTTCCGTGAGGGAGACCGTTACATACGAAGTGCCTTACGGCCGCTTTTTCGACGGAGCGGTGCATACCGTCAGGTTCGAACTTTCCAAGGACGGATATACCTTCATCGCCTCCGTTGACGGCTATTCGGGCGCGCTTCTGGATCTCACGACGGCGCTCGATGCGTATGCTTTGGGCAGCGCAGCGCGGGTGTCGCCGTTCACGGAAGATTCCCTGGCGGGATTCAGACTGAGTGCGGTGAACGATTTCGTTCTGCGCCGCGCCGAGTACTATACTGTCGGAAGATATTCCGATAAGCGCGGCATACTTGCAACGCTAAGGGAAAACGCGACTCCCGTTGCGGTATCCGCGGGACAAAGCGACTACTTCACTCTGACCGGGATACGGCTTGCCGATCTGTTCGGGCTCGACTATGTGTTCTCGTCCACGGGCGGCGGCACATATTCCGTTCCCGAAGGATATCGATACATATTCTATGTGGACGGCGTTCAGGCAGGCGTCGAAGAGGACGCCGCGGCGCTCAGCGTGGCGCTTGCCTCCGGCAGGCACCTTATCGAGGTCGCACTGTACGCGGGCGGAACACTCGTCGATATCGATTCCGTCGTGCTCGACGTCGTGTCCGCATACAACACGGACGGCGTGATGGTCATCCGAATGTCCGATACAGGTGCGGATGAGCCGGACGATCCGAGCGAATACATATTCGACGGCACCGAAGTCATCGATTTCTACGACAGGGATACAAGCTATTCCGGACAGAACGTCAGCGTCTCAAACTCCGCGGAATACATGGCGTATATGTCGGCTGCGGACGGCGTAAGATACAATTACTTCGAAATGCTGTTCATGCCGGAGCGCACTGCCGTGGCTTCCGATTCCGGCGCGGTATATCCCGCGTATGCTTCCGGCGCGGAATTGTTGAATATCGGCTTGTTCTCCATAACGCACGACATCTACGACGGTATTGCGCTGGTGTTCACGCTGGTGCAGGCGGAAGAACAGGCTGTCACTGCTCCCGGGGAATACACCCTTAGAGCAGAATTGTACTATACCGTGAACTATGCCGTCACGGGTGACGCGCTTGCCGTGCTGTACAAGAAAACCATCGACGCCGCTTCAAACGAACTGCCGCCGGTGTTCTCTTTGAAAGCGTTTGTGGACAGAAATACTTCGGACTATTTCGGCTCGGGAAGCATGGTAGTCATGCTCGGCACCGACGGCGGCGCGTACTCCTGCGCGGTGATAGAAGACCCCGGCGCCTCTCTAGCAACTCCTTCGCTTACGGCGAGGCTCGGATACGATGTTGATTCCGGTTCCTCGGCAGGGCTCGTGACGCTTACCAGCGCCGCTCATGCGACATTGACTCTTTACGATGTATCGATGAGCATAGGACTCCCCGATTCGGATACCGATTTCGTGAAAGCGGGCGCCGATAACACGTATACTTATGTGTCGGCGGCTTCCGGGCAAACGACTCTTGCGGACGGCGAAACGATGTATATCTCCGAAACCGGAACGCTTCCCGCAGCCCTGAGGCACAATGGTGTGTCGATGAGCTTCGCCGACGCTACCGACGGCGTGATGAGATTGTATCTTTCGATCTCCGGGCTCGATCCCGAGGCGGAGGGAGCGCGCGGCGCCTATCTCGAGTTTGACTTTGCTGCGAATACTATGACGTTCAGGTTCTATATGAACCTTGCCGGAGGCGGCACAAGGCTTTCGGCGGCGCAGACAGTGTCGCTCCCGACCCTTGCGGAGGGTGTAGACGTATACTCGCTCGATATCTCTTACGCTACGAACGTTCAGGCGAATTACGCGTCGATGCGGCATGTGTCGAACATATTATTCGGGGAAGGCAGTGACGCTAAACTGATAGCCGAGGCGACCACAAACGCTCCCGTATACGCGCTGCCCGTTACCGTGACGCTGAACGGCGACGAAACGGTGTTCTATTGCCCGCTCCTTGCGGATAATATGGGTTCGTGGAGGATCGACGACGGCAGCGGTAACGAATCTACATTCGGAACGAATCCGTACGGCAGCATGACCGATCTTGCCGGCGTCCCGTCGTTCATCGGATATATAGGCGCGGTTGGAGTGAGCTACAGCGGCACCGGCAGCGTGGATATTACAGAATTCGGAGCATATCTCGGGGTCGATAACTCCGACCACGAGAGCGGCATAACGGATACTCCCGCTATCTAGTCCGCGATCAAAAGCGAAAAGCGCCGCCCCGAGCGGCGCTTTTATATTGCCGTATCCGCATTTTCGCCCCTTCGACAAAGAGATATCTTTGCCGTCTCATTTCGCAATTTTCCGATTTGACAATTTATGCGAAACAACAAGGGAAGATAAATTAAGTGTATTTAATAAAATAGGTCGATGCCTTATGCGGAAGACCTCCATGGGGAACACTCGAAGTTTCGGTAGTAGGCGGTAGTTGCGGAACGCCTATTACGAAGCGAGGGCGAGGCATGAGTTGTACGGTTTACTCGTCAGGTTTGCGCGTTGCGCAAACTTGCGCACCCCACGCGCTAAAGCGCGCGGGGTGCTGTTCCCCATGGAGGTACCACAAAGGAACAACCATCCGGTTTGGATGGTTGTTCCTTTGTGGTACCTCCATGGGGAATCGAACCCCAGATTCCGCCGTGAGAGGGCGACGTCTTGACCGCTTGACCATGGAGGCATATCGATTTTGCTTGTTAAGTATATCACACGGAACGGGTTTAGGCAAGCGTTTTTTCTAAAATCGGGATATAAATTGATTTTTGTCGGGAGCGGTATTTTGAGAGCGCTTTGATTTACATTTTCCTTCGCGTTCATTATAATATAGGTATGGGAACTTCCGACGTCATCAGGGAAAAATTGAAATCGCTTCCGTCGTCGAGCGGCGTGTATATCATGCTCGACGAGTTCGGGGGAATATTGTACGTCGGAAAAGCAAAAAATCTGAAAAACAGGGTAAGGCAATACTTTCAGAACTCCGCGACCAAAACCGAAAAGACCATTCTTTTGGTAGAGAAGATAAAAGACTTCCGCTATATCGTCACGGCAAACGAGGTGGAAGCGCTTGTTCTTGAAAACAACCTTATAAAAAAACACAAGCCGTATTACAATATACTCTTAAAGGACGACAAAAGCTATCCGTATATAAAGATAAATCTGAAAGAGGATTTTCCGCGGGTCGAGGTCGTCAGAAGACTGCGCGCGGACGGCTCCAGATATTTCGGACCGTATATGATAGGACTGACGGCGTCCGCGACGATGGATCTGATACATTCCGTTTTTCCGATAAGGAGCTGTTCCGGCAGTTTGGTGCCCCGAAAAGGAAAACGCGAGTGCCTGAACTACCATATCGGAAGATGCCTGGCACCCTGCACCGGAAGATGTACGAAAGAGGAATATAACGCGGTCATCAAAAAGGTAATGGCGTTTTTGTCGGGTCAAGACAAAGAGGCGCGCGATATCCTGGAGGCGAAGTTGAAGGACGCGGTGGCGCGCGAGGAATTCGAAAGGGCAATTGTCTACCGCGAGAATCTGGCGCTCATGGACAAGATCGTCAGGAAACAAAACATCAATCTTCCGCGCGATTTTAACCTCGATATATTCGCCTATGCTACGAACGGTATGTACGGCGTCGTGAATTATACCGTGGTGCGCGGCGGCAAGGTGACGGGAAGCGAAAATATGCCCGTCTCCGATCCCGGCGAGCCGCAGGACATTATGTCGTCGTTCATAATGCAGTTTTACGATAAAAACCCCGTTGTGGCGGACGAGATACTTGTCAACACGTCCGTTTCGTTCGATACCGAGCTGAACGACTATATAAGCGCAAAAAAAGGTAGTAAGACGCATTTGTTCGAACCAAAGGGCGGCGCGCGCGGACAGCTGATGCAGCTAGCGTACAACAATGCTGCCGAGTACCTTGAGAAGTCCTCCGCGCGGATAGCCTCGCACGAGGCGCTCACCAAAGGAGCGGTGGAACAGCTGAAGGAAATGCTCGATCTCAGCGTGCCTCCGTACAGAATGGAGTGTTACGATATCTCCAATATCTCCGGTACGGACAAAGTCGCCAGCATGGTCGTGTTCGTAAACGGCGAGGCGCGGCACGAGCTGTACAGGCGTTTCCGAATAAAAAGTTTCGTCGGCGCCGACGATTTCAGATCGATGCGCGAGGTATTGTCGCGGCGCGTCGCTGAGCTTAAAAAGGGTACGGACGTCTCCTTTTCCGCGCGGCCCGACCTCATTATCGTGGACGGCGGCAAAGGACAATTAAGCTCCGCGCAGGAGATATTGGCGGATACGGGAATAGAGCTTGCGGGACTAGCTAAGCGCGAGGAGGAGATATTCAGACCGCACGAGTCGGATCCGAAGATACTTCCGCGCGACAGCCTGGCGCTTAAATTGTGCCAAAGGATCCGCGACGAGGCGCACCGATTTGCCATAACCTATCACAGGAAACTCAGAAACGAGCGTATGACCAGATCCAACTTGAAGAACATCGAGGGCGTCGGCGACAAACGCGCCCGCGCTCTTTTGGCGTATTTCAAAAAAGTCGAGAATATAGCTTCGGCGTCCGTGGAGGAGATAGAAAAGGTCGACGGTTTCGGCAGGGACTCGGCGGAAAAAGTATATAAGTATTTTCATCGGGAGGATAACGATGCTTAAATATAGAATGGTGGCGTCCGATTTCGACGACACGCTGGCGGACGACTCGCAAAAAATAGACCCGCTCACAAAAAAAGCGATATCCGATTACATAGCGCGCGGAGGGAAATTCGTGCTGTGCACCGGGCGCATGATCTCGGCGATACTCCCTTACGCCAGAGAACTCGGTCTTCACGGCGAAGTAGTTGGCTACCAGGGTACCGTCATTGCCGATATCGATACGGGAAAATTTCTGGAAGAGGACTCCGTGCCCTACGAGACCGCATTGAAACTTATCGAATTTGCCGAGAAAAAGGGGATTTATTATCAGTACTACTATAAGGATACATTCGTCGTCGATGAAGAGTCCGAGATATCCAGAGAATATTCGAAGTACGCATTCGCGCCCCCGATGTGCGTCGGCATGAACACGAAACTGTACCTTATCGAAAATCATATATCGCCCACGAAACTACTGTATATTGCGCCGCCCGAGGACGTGCCCGCCATTATAAAGGAGGTCAACGACCTTTACGGCAGCGAAATTCTCGCCAATACCTCCAAAAAAATGGTAGTCGAGCTCGTAAAACGCGGGATAGACAAGGGCGTGGCAATGAAAAAGCTGGGGCTCAGGTACGGCATACCGCCCGAGGAAACGATTTGTATAGGCGATTCGCTGAACGATCTAGCCATGATACAGTATGCAGGACTCGGTGTAGTCGTCGCGAACGGCTCCGACGAGGCGAAAGCCGCGGCGGATCTTATCTGTCCCGCGTGCAATGAAGGGGGTGTACGCTGGGTTCTTGAAAATTTGGCGATAAATAAGTAGAGTTTGTTGCACTACGCTCTTATATAAAGTTAAAAGACAAAAGAACAAGCACGCTCGGGCTTGTTCTTTTAAGGATGAATTGAATCGCCAAATTTTCACCACCGCTTTGCGCCTATTTTCCGCCGTATCGCCCTTTTATACCTCTTCAAACAAGTGCTCATATGGTTTTGAGGGGCAGATACGCCCAAATACTACGCGCTGACCCACTAGCACGTACCACTGCGGGTACGAGCGTCGGGGACATCGCTTGCCTTTGAACGTATCTGCCGCCTCAAAACTGCTACGCACTTCGGGAGGAATGAAAGTCATTCCTCCCGAAGCATATTCGACTTGTTCTCATCGGTATTGACTTCCTAATGTGCTTTTGTTTTATTAGGGCGCGGACGGGATATAGCCCGCTATTATCCCGCCCGCGTTTCGGGTGATACGACGCAAAATAGTCTGCAAATCGGCGCCAAGTATGCTATTCGTGGCGGTAAAATACAAAGTGGTTTGATAGAAAATTTGGCGATAAATAAGTAGAGTTTGTTGCACAACGCCCTTAGATAAAGTTAAAAGACAAAAGAACAAGCACGCTCGGGCTTGTTCTTTTAAGGATGAATTGAATCACCAAAATTGGCGATAAGGTACACATTGAACTGTAAACGTTTATAAAACAAATGATCATGCGGGTATGTGCCAAAAAATGGCAAGTGCGCCTAAAGTTCGTACCAAAAATGTGATTATAATTCAGAAGTATGTTGACAATAATGTAAATAAGATGTAAGATAGTAGTGAGGTAATTCGGAGGTATATGCTTTGTACAGGTATGCGATAGAGAAGTTAAAAGAATGGAAAGCGGATAGCGATCGTAAGCCGCTTATCATCGAGGGCGCGAGGCAGGTCGGAAAAACATGGGTCATGAAGGAATTCGGGAATATAGCGTATGAAAAAACGGTATATATCAACTTTGACTCGAATTCGAGAATGGCTGAGCTGTTCTCTTCCGACCTTGATGTGGAGCGCATTATCATGGGATTGGAGCTTTATTCCGATATGAAAATCGAGCCCGATAATACTTTGATAATATTTGACGAAATACAGGAAGTGCCTCGCGCGTTGTCGAGTTTGAAATATTTTTATGAAAACGCGCCGCAGTATCATATCATATGCGCCGGCTCTCTTTTGGGTATCGCGCTGCACCAAGGGACGTCGTTTCCCGTGGGTAAAGTGGACTTTCTGAAGCTTTATCCGCTTTCGTTCAGAGAATTTCTTCTCGCCGCAGGGAAAGAAAAATACGTCGCTTTGATCGAGTCCGAAGACTATGAAATGTTGAAGGCGTTCAAACAGGATATCAATGACTATCTGAAACAATATTATTTTGTAGGCGGGATGCCGGAAGCGGTAAATACGTTTATCGCTAAAAAAGATTTCAATTCGGTGCGCAATGTGCACCAAAGAATACTTGAGGCGTACGAACAGGACTTTTCCAAGCACGCGCCCAACGAATATGTTCCGAAAATACGCATGATCTGGAACAGCATTCCGTCACAGCTCGCCAAAGAAAATAAAAAGTTTATTTACGGCTTGGTGCGCGAGGGCGCAAGGGCGCGTGAATACGAAAGCGCCATTATGTGGTTGACCGATTGCGGGCTCGTCCATAAAATAAATCGCGTGAGCGCGGGACGACTGCCGTTGAAAGCGTATGAAGATATGAAGGCGTTCAAAATGTATATGTTGGACGTAGGACTCCTTGCCTGTATGTCCGGGTTGAGCGCAAAGATATTACTGGACGGAAACGATCTGTTTACCGAGTTCAAGGGGGCGTTGACGGAGCAATATGTACTTCAACAGCTCATTACCCATCGCAACCTGAAAATATACTACTATACCAACGAGTCGGGCGGCTCAGAAGTGGACTTTTTGGTAGATACCGGAGAAGAAGTCGTTCCTGTCGAAGTTAAGGCGGAGATAAATCTTCGCGCAAAAAGCCTTAGAGTTTATTCCGAGAAATTTTCGCCGAAAATAGCGATAAGAACTTCGATGGCGGACTATAAAGAGGAAGCTTGGCTTGTGAATGTACCTTTGTGGGCCATCGACAATTTGTGTAAAAGAAAATTTGGCGATAAATAATCAATATTATTAAAACACCACGCCCATACATATGATAAATTAACAAAAGGACAAGCACGCACGGGCTTGTTTTTTTATTATAAAAACCCGGGAGCCGTTTCGGTCCCGGGTCAGGTGGTGAATTTAGTTGTTCTATCGGAGTATACCTGTTCTTGCCGTTATCAGGCGTTCAAAAGGCGTACGGAGATAACGTTGTCCATATCGGACAGTTTGTCCAGAATGCTGTCGTCTCCGGAGCAGATATCGCCGTCGATATCGACGATAGCGTAGCACAGGCTACCTCTTTCGGCATATTTCATGCTGTAAGCGCTGCCGGAAAGAATTTTGTCGAGCTCCAGGTCCACTCCCGTTCCCGCATTTCCGACAACGGTGAAACGATCTAAATATTCGCGTTCCTTGGAAAGGGCGGGGAAGTTGACGGAATTGGTCACGTTGCCGTTTTCGAGATAGTCCTTTATCTCCTTTGCAGCCATTACGGCGCAATTGTCCTCCGCTTCTTCGGTGCTTGCGCCGAGGTGCGGTACGGCGATGATTCCGGGGACGTTTACCGTACTTTCGGTGGGGAAGTCCACGACGTATTTTCCGAGTTTTCCCGAGACGAGCGCCGCCTTCACGGCGGACACGTCCGCGAGCTCTCCGCGCGCCATGTTTATTATCACGGCGCCGTCCTTCATGGAGGCTATCGTTTTTTCGTTGACCATTTCGCGCGTGTCGGCGTTCAGCGGCACATGGAGCGTTATGTAATCGGAAACGGCGAACACCTCTTCGTAGGAAGCGAAGATCTCGGCGTCGGCGCTTTCGAGTTCCGCTCTTGCGGCGGCGCCGAGATAAGGGTCGTATCCCGCTATCTTCATGCCGAGAGCGTGTGCGGCGAGCGCTACTTTTCTGCCTATCGCGCCGAGACCGATGACTCCGAGGGTTTTGCCGGAGATCTCCACGCCGCCGAATTGTTTTTTGCCTTTTTCCACCGCTTTTGCGACGTCGGTATCCAGGGTATTTGCCCAGTTTACGCCGCCCAAAATGTCGCGGGAGGCAATTAGCAGCGCGCATATCACGAGCTCTTTTACTGCGTTTGCGTTGGCGCCGGGGGTGTTGAAGACGGCGATACCTCTTTCCGACATGCGGGGGATGGGAATGTTGTTGACGCCGGCACCCGCTCTCCCGACGGCGAGAAGGTTGTCGCCTATTGTGTAGTCGTCCATCTTGAACGACCTGACCAATATCGCGTCGGGCGAGGGGGAATCGGAAGATACGGAATAGCTTGAGTCGAAGACGGTGTATATCTTGTCGCTTATCGCGTTCAGGGTGAGGATGTCAAACATATTATTTGTTCTCCGTTTCGAATTTTTTCATGAACTCGATGAGCGTTTCGACGCCCTCTACCGGCATCGCGTTATAGATGCTGGCGCGCATACCGCCGACGAGTTTGTGCCCCTTGATGGATACGAGCCCGTTCTTCTCCGCTTCTTTTACGAACTTCGCGTTCAGCTCGTCGGTGGGAGCCACGAACGGCACGTTCATCAGCGAGCGGTCCTCGACCTTGACGGAGTTTTTGTAGAAAGAGCTTGAATCGATGAAGTCGTACAAAAGCTTTGCTTTGTATTCGTTTATCTTCTGCATTTCCTTTACGCCGCCCATCTTGAGGAGGTGTTTGAATACAAGCCCCGCCATATAGATTGTGAAGCAGGGGGGAGTGTTGTAAAGGGAGTCCGCGTCCGCCTGCGTTTTGTAGGAAAGCATCGTCGGGCAGTACGGTTTTTCGTTACCGACGAGGTCCTTTCTGACTATCACGATGGTAAGTCCCGCGGGAGCGATGTTTTTCTGTGCGCCTGCATAGATAAGTCCGTATTTGGATACGTCAACTTCTTCCGAGAGTATCATCGAGGACATGTCCGAAACGATGGGGCAGTCCGCGACGGGATAGGTCCTGCCGGTGTAACGGGTGCCGAAAATGGTGTTGTTCTGGGTGATGTGCACGTAGTCCAGGTCGCTGCGGAACTTCACGTTTTCGGGGATATAGGTGTAGGTCGCGTCCTTGGAGCTCGCCGCCACGGCGCAGTCGCCGTATTTTACCGCTTCCTTCGCCGCTTTGTTCGCAAAGTTGCCGGTGACGATATAATCGGCTCTTCCCTTGACCAAAAGGTTCATAGGAACGGCGGCAAACTGCTGGCTCGCGCCGCCCTGCACGAACAGGATATAGTAGTCGTCGGGGATATTCATCAGCTTTCTCAGGTCGGCGAGCGCCTGCATATGTATTTCGTCGTACCATTTGGAGCGATGCGACATCTCGGTCACGGACATTCCCGAACCTTTATAATCGACGAAATCCTTCTGCGCCTCGAGCTTGACTTCTTCGGGCAGCATGCTGGGACCGGCTGAAAAATTGTAAACTTTCATTTCGTGTTCCTTCCTTATAAAATTGTTTATAACAAAATTATACTCTTTCCGCCCCGAAATGTCTATACTTTTAGCGCTGTTCGGAGAAAACGGCTTACGTGGCGACGGAATATCGCTTGTCAATTCCGGCGGTATACTATATAATATAAATCGATAAATTATTTAATAACTTTACGGAGAATATATGGCTGACAAAAAAAAGAGAAACGCCGACGCGGCCCCGGGCAAAGCGCCGCGCGCCGGGAGAGGGAAAAGGACTCAAAAAACGGGTAAAACTTCGGGCGGAGCCGATTCGGCTGCCGCCGCAGCAAAGGAGAGGGTAAGGAAGGAAACCGCCAACGCGTCGAAAAACGTTGCCGGACGCGCGGATAGGGGCGGCAGGAAAAATCCGCGCGGCAAGCTGAAGCTGATGTTTTTCGGCGGCGTGGGCGAGATAGGGAAAAACATGACCGCTCTCGAATACGACGATACGATAATAGTCGTCGACGCCGGTATGGCTTTTCCCGACAACGAAATAAATCCCGGTATCGACTGCGTCATACCCGATTACACCTATTTCAACGAAAATCGTTCCAAGGTAAAAGCGGTTTTTCTGACGCACGCGCACGAGGATCACCTGGGGGGACTGCCGTACTTTTTGAAGGATATACCCGTTCCGGTGTACGCTTCGGATATGTCCAACGCATTTTTGGAAAACAAACTGAAGCGCAACGGTTTCGAAGCAGCCGACTGTAAAAACGTATCCGACGGCGAGAGCGTAAAGGTGGGCCCCTTCAACGTCGAATTCGTGGCGGTGACCCATTCTGTCGCGGGCTCGTTCGCGCTCTCGGTGGGAACGCCGAAGGGAGTCGTGTTCTTTACGGGCGATTTCAAGATAGACCATACCCCCGTTGACGGCAGACACATGAATCTCGAGCGCATAGCGGAGATAGGAAAACACGGTGTGCTCCTGCTGCTTCAGGACTCCACGAACGTCGAACGACCCGGGTACACGATGAGCGAATCGTCGGTGGGAAAGTCTCTGGATAACGTCTTCCGCGACAACGTGGGGCGCAGGATAATCGTGGCGACTTTCGCCTCGAACATCCACCGCGTGCAGCAGATAATAAACGTGGCGGTCAAATACTCCAGGCGCGTCGCGTTCAGCGGCACGAGCATGCAGTACATGACGGAGATAGCGAAGAAGCTGAATGCGCTTTCGCTGACCCCGGACAGAGTCGTCGAACTCGACAAGATAAACCAGATCCCCGACGACAGACTCTGCATAATCGCGACGGGGACGCAGGGTGAGCCCGAAAGCGCGCTGACCAGAATGGCGAACGACGATTTCAAAAAGGTCGTCATCGGCGAAAACGATACAGTAATTCTCTCCGCCTCGACGATTCCGGGAAACGAAAGAAGCATCTATAAAGTCATCAATAACCTTTGCAAAAAGGGCGCGAACGTCATATACGAGAGCCTGTACGAGGTGCATTCCTCGGGACATGCGTGTCGCGAGGAACTGAAGATGATGTTCGCTTTGATAAAGCCGAAGTACTTCATCCCCGTGCACGGCGAATACAGACACCTGAAAAAACACGCCGAACTTGCCGAGCTTATGGGGATACCGTCGTCCAATATTATGATACCCGAACTCGGGTTTTCGGTCGAAGTATCACGGTCCGGGCTCAAACGGCTCCCCGACGTAAAGGCGGGGGCTGTGATGCTCGTGGGCGATACCGAAGCCGGCGAAACGATGATGACCGACCGCAGAAAACTCGCCAGCGAAGGCGTCGTCATCGCCGTCGTGAACGTGCAGGAGAAGAGCGTGGACATCATGGTGAAGGGGCTCAACCTGACGGAGAAATTTTCGGACGATCTGAAAAACGCGGTGCTTTACAAACTCGCGGGCGGCGATTTCGAAGATCTGACAGTCGAGGAAGCGGACAAGACGGTCAGAAAGACGATGACGAAATTGTTCTACAAGACTTTGCGTCATTGTCCGCTCATCGTGCCGGTCATAATAGGGATATAACTGAAGCGGAGGGCGGAATGCTTACGAGGCGCACGGCTTTGATATTTACGGACGCGGACAAGGCTAATGCGGCGAGCGCAGTGAAGGAGCAGCTTTCCGATCTCGGTCTCACCGTCATCATGATCGACGAGATGGAACTGTACGCCGACGCGTTCAAGGACTTTTTGGAGAAGGTGTTCGGCATACCCGCGAATCTCGAAAAACGGCTCGCCATACGCCGCGAACGTAAGATACGCTCTCTGACGGACGTTACCCCGGTCTCGTCGAATCTTTTCAAACCGACGGATCCTTATAAACGCATGGAAAACATATTGAACCGCTATACCCCCGAAGTCGTCGTCACGATAGGTTTCGGAGCGTTCAAAGAGGCGGTCGCCGTGCGCGACAAACAGTCCGCCTCATTCAAAGTCATAGCGTACATAGACGATTTCGCGCTGAACAGACAGCTCATAAACACTTATATGGACGGCTACGTCGCATCCAATATGCAGATAAAAACGACGCTTGTCAACGCCGGCATACCCGAAGACGACGTAAAGCTCGCAAGCATAGCGGTGGGGAAACGCTTTTTTACGGCGCCCGCCGCGGGGGAAGCGCGCTCGACTCTCAAGATCCCCGCCGAAAAGAGGACGCTTTTGGTGCAATGCTCCGGAGTGGGCGACTATAAGGAATACTTTGCGGCTGCCGCAGGTTTCGGACCGGACATAACGACCGTCTGCTATTGCGGCGAAAACCGCGCCGCATACTATGCGGCGCTGGAAGCGGGGCTTTTAGCGTACAACGAGGGGACGTCGGCAGCGCTTTTGTACGCCGCCGCGGACGCGGTCATGACGCCGCCCGAAAGTTATTACGCCGCCGCGGCTTTGGCGACCGGCAAGATACTCGCCCTCACCGCCGCGCGCGACCGTATGGAAAAGATGAACGCCGAATTTCTGGCACCGTATTCCGAGGACGCAGCCGAGGCGTATAAAGCGGAAAATTTCGTGCGCGCATTCTTAAAAGGCGAGATATCCTCAAAACATTTTTCCGTTCCCGCGAGCGGGGTCGGAAACGCCGTCGCGGAGCTCGCGGGCATAAATTGAACGAAGTCCGCCCGAGGGCGGACTTTTAGGTTTGGGCAAGGCAAAGACCCGACTATATTTGTTTTATCCGCGCTCGGGCGGCGGGATCAGTCCTTCAGTCTTCCCGATTCGAACATCTCGGCAAACTTGTTCTTGCCGCGCTTGTCGCCGGGAAGATGCGTCAGTATCAGCACCGTTATCGCGTGGAACGTGAATGCGGTACCCGCGGCGACCACCGCCCAGTCAAACCCGTAATTCAGGCTGAATTCGCCGGATCCTATCTGGACGAGGAAGTTCGCAAGCATCATAGCCTCCGCCGCCATAAGGAAGGAATATTTACCGTTCCTGGCAAGAATGAACGCTATAAAGCCCATGACCAGAGCGTAGACCCAGTTTGTCGTACCGAAAAATTCGTTGCCTGTCAAAAGCGACACGCGCGTTGCCGCATAGATGAGACCGCCGAATATCAGAGCCCCTGCAAACGCTGTGATCGCGGTGGAGAATTTGCTTTTGACAAAGAACAGACCGAGTATCACGAGATAGAACAGAGCCGTACCCACGCTGAACGTGAAGTTTCCGATACTTATGAGCGGTATGAAGTTCAAACCGATGACCGCCGCGAAGAACACGAGCGCCGCTATCCAATGGACGCGGAGATCTTTTAATATCGGACGTCCCAGACCTACTATGACCATCAATGCCAGGACTCCCAGAATTATCATGCTGACTAACATATGCAATACACCTCTCGAGCATAGTTTTACCCGGTAAAGCGATTTTATACATCGAATACATGCGATGTATTCCGGTCCCCGCCGCGGATTGACTTATTCGTTAGGATACTATATAATATAAAAAACGCTTCGGAGAAAATAAATGTTCCTAAACAGGTCGGAGACCGAAACCGGTTTTTTTATCGATAAGTCAAAACGCGTTTTTGACATAGCTTATCTTGCCGTGACGGCGGCGGCGCTGGCTGTGGCGTGGATAGGCGGATTCAATCAGCTTCCGCCGGTGATAGCGGTGCTCGGCGCCGTTGCGGAAATACTGTCCGCCATAAGGATACTTCTGAAGAAGGGCGCGCCTTTGTATCTTCTGATCGCGGCTCTTGCAAGCTTTGCGGGACTATATCTGTATTTTCTGATATGGGGCGCCGAGGCGTTCGGGCGCCGTGTGTGGTGGAACGCTCTGTGGGCGGTCCCGGCGGCGGCGCTGTTCGTTTCGATATTGTACGCCGACAGAATGTTCGGGAAGGCGCGTGCTAAAATAGCCGCCGTCATAATGCTTTTCGCCATGCTGGCGCTGTCGGTCACATACATATTTTTCATGAGTCTGAGGGTGCGCCCCAGTGTGCGCAACCTGAGTGCGGGACACGACGCCTATTTGAGTTCCATAGAAAAAGCGGGAGCGTCCGCGCCGAACGTTTTAATAATACTTATGGACGATATGGCATATGCCGATATTTCGCTTTACAGCTATTTAGGCGCCCAAAATGCTACGATAAATACCCCGAATATCGATAGCATTGCCGACAACGGCGTTATAATGGACAACTTCTACGCGGCAAGCCCCGTCTGTTCGCCTTCGCGGTTCTCGCTGCTTACCGGTAGATATTCTTCCAGGGGATATCTGGATAACGTCGTGTTCCCGACGACCGTTAGATCCGATCCGTACTCCGTGACGCACTTTTTGAATCCGTATCAGTTCCTGTATAACGTGGACGGTATCCTCGGCGATGAAATAACGATGGCGGAAGCGTTGAAAGCCGCAGGATATACCACAGGATGCATAGGGAAATGGAATCTTGGCGATTACGGCGAGTATCTTCCCACTTCGCAGGGCTTCGATTATTTTTACGGCAGTTATTACGTCAACGACATGACACCGTACGACTGGGTGCGCGACTCCCTGGACGAGGACGCGGGCTACAGTCACGAAACCGTCAGAACGCATTCGGAAAATCTGGATCAGTCCGAATCCACAAGGCTTTTCACGGAAGAACTGAATTCGTTTATATCCGAAGCGGTCGATACAGGCGAAAAGTTTTTTGCGTTCTACGCGACTCCGTGGCCGCATTACCCGATTTTTTCCGATAACTCCGGAGAGGGCAAAGGAAACGCCGCGGACGACACCTATATAGATTGCATAGAGGAGTTCGACCGTTATCTCGGCACTACGCTCTCGCTTTTGAAAGAAAAGGGGGTCTACGACGATACGCTGATCATTTTCACCAGCGACAACGGACCCGGCAGAGAAGGAGCGGCAGGCGCGTTGCGCGGCAGGAAGAACACCACTTTCGAGGGCGGCATGAAAGTACCGCTGATCGCCTCATATCCCGGCGGCGGCGTGGGTGAGGTGGGAGAGGAGAAAACTTTCACCTACTATCCGGAGGCGGGTCAACCGGTGACATCGACGACCCGGGTCCTGAGCGCGTCGTCGATGAATTTCGATCTGTTCAACACCGTGCTGGAGTTCTGCGGCATAAACTCGCTGCCCGCAGACAGAATAATAGACGGCGCGTCGCTGAAAACGCTGTGGACGGAAAATGCGGACGACGTACCCCATGAAATGCTCTTTTATCTGAAGCGCGGCAAGGCGCAGGCCATACAGATGCGTGTGAACGGTACCGATTATAAATATTTCAAGCGCGTACACAGCGAAAACTCCGCGTTCATCGATCAGTTCTACAACAATTATCTGTTCGACCTCGATTCGGATCCTATAGAAGCGTACGATATATCGAAGCGCTTGCCGGAGATCGCCGATAAACTTCGCGCCGAGCTGGACGCCTTTAACGAATCTATCCGTTCGAACAGGAGGGGAGTAGTGTAATGCCGCCTATATCCGTGATGATAAAGCCCGCTTCCTCGAAATGCAATATGGCGTGCAAGTATTGCTTCTACGAAAAACTTGCCGCCTCGAGGCATGAGCCCGACAAAGGCATGATGAGCGAATCAACATTGAAGAGTGTTCTGTCCTCTGCGTTCGATTATGCGAGAAGCGACGCGGCGTATATAGTTTTCCAGGGCGGAGAACCAATGCTCGCGGGAAAGGAGTTTTACAGAAAAACTCTTGAATTGATCCCCGAACTGAATAAACAGGGCGCCCGAATTTATTTGAATATACAAACGAACGGCACTTTGATAGACGACGAATGGGCTCGTATATTCCGCTCGGGAAATATCCTTGTCGGCCTTTCCGTGGACGGCGACGAGCTCCTGAACGGTATGCGCGTTTACCGTAACGGCGGCGAAACTTTCCCGTGCGTGATGAACGCCGCGGATATCTTGAAACGGAACGGCGTCGAATTCAACGCCGTATCCGTCGTCACCCGCGAGGTGGCGAGAAACATACGCGAAGCGTACCGATTTCTGAAAACGCACGTGTCGAAGTACATACAGTTCATACCCGTTCTGAAAAGCACGGTGACGGACGAAAGGGGCGTGATAGACCTTACCCCGCGCTACGGCGAGCCGGGCGGAGATGACTCCGACTACGCGCTCGGCGCCGATGATTATTACGCTTACCTTACGGGTGCGTTCGACGAGTATCTGAAGGATATCCTGACCGGCGACTATACCTCCGTCAGATATTTCGATAATCTTGTGAGACTGAGCCGTATGCTCCCCGCTGAGCTTTGCGGCATGAACGGCGGCTGCGAAAGGCAGTTCGTCATCGAAGCGGACGGGACGGTGTATCCGTGCGATTTTTTCTGCACGGACGCATACGCTTTGGGCAATATCAACAAAACGAGTTTCGACGTTTTGGCGCGCTCGGAATGCGCGGCGAAGTTTTTGGAAGAAGGTTCAGCCGTCAGGGAAGAGTGCAAAAGCTGTCAATATTATAAACTTTGCGGCGGCGGGTGTAAAAGGGAAGCCGCGGACATAGATAAATGCGCCGCCACAAAAAAATTTTTGAAGGAAAACCTGAGGCACTTGGTGCGGATAAGATAATATATCCGTATACCCGCGCGGAATGATGATCTACTCTTCCGGCTCGGTGACGGACGACATTTTTTTAAGTTCGAGCGCGGCGCGGACTATCATGTAGACCCCGAGTATCACGGTAAAGCCCGCGACAAGCCCGCCGAGCGCCGATACCCATTCCCACATCGTATATCCGTTAGCGAACGCTCTTATTATCGATACCTGCAGCGAATTCAAAGACATCAACGCAGAAACGAGCCCGATATTTTTGACGGCGGATACGACTTCGTCCGACCTGTTTTTTGCGCGTATGACTCCGGTCAGCGCTACCGTAAGTTTTACCGCCGCGAACACCGCGCTCACCGCGACGTCGAATACGCTGCCCTCCGCGGGATATGCGCCGATAGCCATTTGTATGACGGGCGCCGCGATGACTCCGCCGACGACGGGGAAACAGATACCCGTCGATAGGTATATTATCCACTGCCGCTTTTTGAGCGCGGTACCCGTCAGGGCGTGCGAAGCGCCGTAGGCGGCGAGAACGCCTATCCGCATCAGCCACAGCGCGCCGTAAAAGCCCACCAAGGAAGCGTACCAATGGTCGCGGTAGCTTGCCGCCATCACGATAAGATATATGATGTACCCGAGATTTCCTATGGAAGCGGCGGCGGAGAGAAGTACGGAGCGGAAAGAGTAATCGGAGAATGTTCTGTCGAAGACGGGATATTTCCTGAGCGCCAGAACCATATCTCCCGCGGAAAAGGAATCCGCGACCGATTTAAGAGAATGCCTGAACAGGACGATCATTACCGCCGAAGCGACCCACAGCGTTCCCGTAATGACAAACAGCGCGATTATGCCGTCATCTATTGTTACTCCCAAACCGAAAACCGCCCATGAAAGGGCGGATAATCCGAGCGCCGCGACACTCGTCACGACGGTAACGATAAATTTCAGGTTATCCTTTTTCATTCGTTCGATCAGGCAACGGAAAGGGGACGGTTACATCTCCTTTCTGTCGGAAAGCGCTTTTCCCAAAGTCATCTCGTCGGCATACTCGATCTCCGAACCCATCGGGATACCGTGCGCCAGGCGCGTCACCTTTATACCCATCGGCTTTATGAGTCCCGCGATGTAATTTGCCGTCATCTCGCCGCCGATATCGGGGTTGGTGGCGAGTATGACTTCCTTTACGCCGTCAAGCCTGGCGAGAAGTTCTTTTATCCTTATGTTCTCCGCGCCGATGCCTTTTCTGAAATCCAACAGCCCGTTCAGAGCGTGGTACATCCCGTTGTAGGTGCCCAGTTTTTCTATGGCGTGGATGTCCTTCGGCTCGCCCACCACGCATATGACCGACTTGTCCGCGGTCATACAGCGTTCGCATACGTCCGACTCGGTATAATCGCCGCAAAGGGGACAAGTCTTTATCTTGTCCTTCGCTTCCGTTATCGCAACGGCAATGCTCTCCGCTTCGTCGCGGCTCATCTTCAATACCGCGTACGCATAGCGTTCGGCGGTCTTTAGCCCGACGGCGGGAAGCTTTCTGAACGCGGCGATGAGTCTCGCCTCGGCTTCCGGCATCATCAGAACAGCCCTCCGAGTTTGCCGCCCGTCAGCGGTCCCATCAAGCGTTCCTGCTCCTCTTCGACCAGTTTTATCGCCTCGTTGAACGCGGCGACTATCATGTCCTCGAGCATCTCCACGTCGTCGGGGTCCACCGCTTCCGGTTTTATTTTTATCGAGGACAGCGTGCGGTCGCAGCTCATCACCACTTCCACCATTCCGCCGCCCGACTGCGCGACGACCTCGGTCTCGGCGAGTTCCTTTTGAGCCTCGGCGAGTTTTTGCTGCATTTGCTGCGCCTGGCGCATCAGCTGCTGCATATTGCCGCCGCCGAAGCCTCCGTTGAATTTAGCCATACGGTTACCTCCCGTTCATTATATTCGTTTCGACCTAAAAAGGTCGATGATATTATTTTTTATCCCTCAGCCTGTCGCCCAGGATGTCGTACAGTTTCGCGCGGTCCACCGCGGTGTGTCTTACGCGCTTTTGCTCCTCGCCGCCCGCGACGACGAGTTTCACCGTACCTTTGCTCAATTTTTCCGCCGCGTCCTCCAGCGTTTTCAGATTGTGTTCCTCGGTGAGCATCGCGCGCGAAGCGTCGTCCGCGGTCGTTATCGTGAACACGCCGTCCTCGAGGGTATAACGCTTTTGCGCGTTCAGCGCGTTGTAAAGTATCATCCTGCGCTCCGCTCTGAGTTCGGTCAACAGGTTACCCATGAATACTTCCGCCTTGTCGTCGGGTGTGCCGCCCTGGGTCTCGTCGTCGAATACCTGCACCTCGTCTGCCGGAGTTTCGGCTCCCGAACCCGAAAAATCGGATATCCGTTTTTGTATTTCATCGGCGGAAACCTTCGGCTTTTCCGGTGCCGAGAGGGGGCGGGAAACGGCGGCGGGTATACCGGAGGCTACTGCCTTTTCAAGTTCCGCGACCCTCGAAAAAAGCGCTCCCGAGTTCTCGTCCGTATATATCGCGGCGGCCTTTACGAGTATAGCCTCGAACGTGATGCGGGGACGGGTAGAATAGCGAAGTTCGCCCTCCGCCGAGGCAAGTATCTGCATGGCTCGGGAAATGCGGTAATTGTCGTATCTATTCGCGAGCGCCGCGACCTCGGCGTATTCCGCGTCCGAAAAACCGCCCCTGTATCCCGCGACGTTTTTCACTGTAACGAGTTCGCGGAAAAAGTTCGCGAGTTCCTTGTTCAGGACGGTAAAGCCTTTGCCGCGGTCGTACACCTCCTCGGTGATGGTCAAAACCGCGGGTACAGAACCGGACAGCAGCGCTTCCGAAAGCGAATAAAGCGTTCTGAATTCCGAGGTGCCCAAGACGTCGTATACCGCGCTCAGGGTCAGTTTGTCCGGAGAATATGCAAGGCACATATCCGCAAGCGACAGCATGTCCCTGACGGAGCCTTCGCCCTGTTCGGCGATGAGCTCGGGCGCGCCCTTTTCGTAGGGGACTCCCTCGGCGTCCAGAATGCGTTCGAGATGAGAAGTCAAAGTCGCCTTCGGCACGAGCCTGAAATCGAAGCGCATACACCGCGACAATATCGTCTGCGGCAGTTTGTGCGCCTCGGTCGTCGCCAGGATAAACACCGCGTGTTCGGGCGGTTCCTCGAGCGTTTTCAAAAGCGCGTTGAACGCCGAAGCGGACAGCATGTGCACTTCGTCTATGATATATACCTTGTATCTGGCGACGGTAGGGGGGTACTGCACGTTTTCCCTGAGGTCGCGTATCTCCTCGACGCCGTTGTTGCTGGCGGCATCCATTTCGATTATGTCAATGCTTCCGTCCCCTTGGAGCGCGCGGCACACTTCGCATTCGCCGCACGGCGAACCGTTTACGGGGGAGAGGCAGTTTATAGCCCTAGCGAAGATCTTGGCGGACGACGTCTTGCCGGTGCCGCGCGTTCCCGTAAACAGGTACGCGTGACCCACGGTGCCGCGCTCTATCTGATTTACCAGAGTGCGCACGACGTATTGCTGTCCTATGACCTTGTCCCATGTCGAGGGACGGTATTTTCTGTACAGAGATAAATATGCCATTTTATACCTTTACCGCGCCGACGTGACACAGGAAGCGGTCGAATGCCGCGGCGCCCGCCGAGTCGTTTTTGAAAACGGCGGTGCACTCGAGTATTTTGACGCAGGTAGAGTTTATCCTGTCGATTATCGCCTTATTCGCCTCCGCCTTCGTCAAGGAGGTGCCGTATTCGCTGACGAGCTGCACTATCATGTCGAAGTGCTTCGACAGCGGATCGTCGGGGTCGGAGAGCGCCTTGAAATCGGCGGGAGCGCCCGAGGAGAGTATCTCCCTTATCTTCACGCACTCGCCTTGGAGCCTTCCCGGCAGGATGAATGTTCCCATCGCCTCGATTAGTCCGATACCTTCCTTTTTTATGTTGTGCATATCCTCGGTGGGGTGGAATATGCCGTAGGGGTGCTTTTCATCGGTGCGGTTGTTGCGGAGTATCATATACAACACATACTGCCCGTTTTCCTTTGCCGCGATAGGCGTGACGGTGTTGTGCGGCTCGTCGCCGGTATATGCCAAAACACCCACGCTTTCGTCGCTGTAGCTACGCCAAGCCGCCAAAATGCGGGAGGCGACCTCCTGTACGGAGTCGCGGCGCACGGAGGAAAGACGTATCACGGAATTGTACCAGTCGAGTATATCTATCGCTATATCCTCCCGCTCCGGGTCGACGAAACGACGGCGCGCGGGGCGCGTGAACATCGGAAGCACTTTTCTGCCGCCCTGGTAGTGCTCGTGCGCGAGAATGCTGCCGCCGACTATCGGAAGATCGGCGTTCGAGCCCAGGAAATAATGGGGGAACATATCGGTAAAATCCATGAGGCGCACGAACGTTTCGTCCGATATCTTCATGGGGTGGTGGCTTTCGCTTATCGCTATGCAGTGTTCGTCGAAGTACACATAGGGACTGAACTGCATGAACCACGGCTCGTCGTTTAGGTACATCGGCACGATGCGTATCGTTTCTCTCGCGGGGTGGCGGGGGTTGCCGTGGTAACCGAGGTTCTCGAGACACAGCATACATTTGGGGTAACCCGTCTGCGGCATGCTTTTCGCGCGCGCCACCTCGGCGTTCGATTTTTCGGGTTTGGCGAGATTTATCGTTATCGTCAGATCTCCCGAGGGGAACTTCGCGTTCCACCTGAGGTTTTTCGAGATGTCCGCCATGCGGATGTAATTGGAGTTTACGGATATTTCGTTTAAGTATTTTGTCGCTTTCTCCGCGCCGGCGGACGACGCTATATCGTCGAAACGTGAGATTACCTCTCCGGGCGCGGGGGTGACGTACCCCATTATTTTGGTTTCGTACAAAAGCGCGTCCTCGGGGTCGGTGAGACCGCGCTCAATGGCGTATCCCACGAGGGGATCGAGGATATCGGTCTGGAGCTCGCCGATATTATCGTCGGGCGAGGCGGGGGCGGCGAAGCCGAATTCGGCTATCAGCTGATTCAACGCGTAAACGGCGTCGTATTTCCCGAGGTACAGTTTCTTTTTCGCGTACTCGACGAGGTTTGCGACAAGTGTGTTTGCTCTTTCGTCGTCGATGACGGGCGCTTCGGCGCCGGTGACTATCGCTTTTTTCCGAGGCATACTCAAATCCTTCCGAATAAAAATTTATTTATCGATATTACTTAACGGTTTACTTATTCAAGCCGTTGTGTTATAATCTCAACACCGAATATTATACAAGGAGATCACGGTTTTGGCAATATTATACGACAAAAAAAGTTTGCTCGAGAATAAAAATTTCGTGCTTGCCGCAGAAAAACTTTACACCGCTTCGCCCGAGGACATGGCTCAGAGGACATCGGATCTCGTGACCCGCCACAGGCTGTCGTTCGGCTCGGCGGCGGACGAGGTAAGGCTGTTTTCGGCGCCCGGCAGGATAGAGATAGCGGGTAACCACACCGACCACAACAACGGCAAAGTTCTGGCGGCGGCGATATCGGTCGATCTTTTGGGCGCGGTGAGCCTCACGGCGGAGCCGAAGATAATCGTGAACAGCATCGGCTACCCTTCGGTATCGGTTGATCTGAACGACCTCGAACCCAAGGACAGGGAAAAGGGCGATTCCGCCGCTCTCGTCAGGGGCATAGCGCGCGCTTTCCGCGACCGCGGCTATAACATAGGCGGTTTCCTGGCTACGACGACTTCGGACGTGTTCAAGGGCGCGGGGATGTCCAGCTCCGCTTCGTTCGAGCTGTTTGTCGCCGAAGTGCTGAATGCGGCGTACAACGGCGGCGTCGTTTCCGACGTCGAGAAGGCGGTCATATCGCAATACGCCGAAAACGTGTTCTTCGGCAAGCCCTCGGGGCTCATGGACCAGTCCGCGATATCGATAGGCGGCGTAAGTTACATAGATTTCAAAGATCCCGCCGCTCCCGTCGTGGAAAAGCTGGAATGGCCATTCGATAAGGAGTCCATAATATATGTAGTCAACTGCGGCGGCGACCACTGCAATCTGACCGCAAACTACGCCGAGATAATGCAGGACATGAAGAAGGTCGCAAACGAATTCGGCGCCGAAAAACTGCGCGAGATAGAGCCCGGCGAGTTCTACGCCGCCATGGGGGAGCTGAAAGCGAAGTACCCCGGAAGAGCCATACTCAGAGCGATGCACTATTTCGAGGAGAACGACCGCGTGGACGAATTAAAGGACGCTATCTCTTTCGACGACTCCGCGAAGGCGTTTTCCGTCATCAACGCGTCGGGACTTTCGAGTCAATTGAAACTTCAGAACTGCTATCCGGAAGGCGACTTTTCGGAGCCCATACCGCTCGCTTTGGCGATAGCGAAAGACTACGCCGGAGTAAAGGCGGCACGCGTGCACGGCGGCGGTTTTGCCGGAACGATACTCGTCATAACCGATATCGAAGCAGATGAATTCGGCGAATACATGTCCTCGCTGTACGGCGCGGAAAACGTCCATCGCCTGAAGATACGCGCGGAAGGCGCGACCGAAATAGATCTCGGAGAATGACTATGCTGTTATCCTCGCATTGGACGGGCGACGTCTCCCCCGTCGCATTTACGATAGACGGCAGGGACATCGCCTGGTACGGTATCATAATAACCTGCGCCATGCTGATAGGGCTTGTCGTCGCGATATTCCGCGGCAAAAAGCACAATCTCAGCGTGGACGACTTCGTGGAGATATTCCTTATCGCCATACCTTTTGCTATAGTGGGCGCGAGGATAGGCTACGTCATGGTGCGTCCCGAATATTTTCCGAGCCCGTTCACATGGGACGATTTCGTCCACGTCATTGCCGTATGGGACGGCGGCCTCACGATAATGACGGGAGTGCCGTTCGGCATACTCGGCGGCGCGATATGGTGCAAAATACGAAAGGTGAACCTATTGGATCTGGCGGACATCATAGTCCCCGTAATACTTTTGTCGCAGGGGCTGGGGCGCTGGGGAAATTTCATGAACCAGGAAATTTTCGGCGCGGAAATAACCGACCCCGCGCTGCAATGGTTCCCGATGGCGGTGTATATATCTAGGCTCGGCGGATTTTATCAGGCGTTGTTTTTCTATGAGATGGTAATGGATATCGCATTCTTCGCGGCGATGATGATAGTGCAAAGGCACCTGAAACTGCGCGGCTCGGGACTTCTGATGTACGGCTTTTCATACGGGCTCATCAGATTCATAATGGAATTTTTCCGCGACGACGGCGAGATATACGCGGTGTTCAATTACACGCAGCTCATATGCCTTATCGTGTTCGTCGGCTGCGCCGCGGCGCTCGCGGGACTCATCATAGCAAAAGTCAAAAAGGGCGAAAAGGTGTGGTACGGCAGGGGCGGTATACCCGACTCCGAGATCGTACGCCTTGCCCCTTACCACCGCCCCTCGAAAAAGGATAAAACGGACGGAGAAACCGAATAAACATATGAAAAGAAATCTGACGCTTTTGACGGATCTGTACCAATTCACGATGATGAACGGCTACGTCGAGACGGGGCTCCAGGACACCGAGGCGGTGTTCGACCTGTTTTTCCGCGCGCAGCCCGGGCTCGATTTTGCCGTGGCGGCGGGACTGGAGCAGGCGATGGATTACCTGGACGACCTGCACTTTTCCGACGACGATATAGCGTATCTTAAATCGCTGAACTGTTTCGGCGACAAGTTTTTCAAAAAGATAAAGGACTTCCGCTTCACCGGCGACGTTTTCGCGATGCGCGAAGGGGAGATGGTGTTCGCGAACGAACCGCTCCTTACCGTCAGGGCGCCGCTGTTCGAAGCGCAGCTGGTGGAGACGGCGCTATTGAATATCATCAACCATCAGACTTTGATAGCGACCAAGGCGATGCGTATGTCCAACGAAACAAAGGGCGGTATCGCCGAGTTCGGTTTGCGCCGCGCGCAGGGTCCCGACGCGGGCGTGTACGGCGCGAGGGCGAGCATCATCGGCGGCTGCGTTTCGACCTCCAACGTGCTGGCGGGCAAAATGTTCGGGGTAAAGGTCAGCGGCACCCACGCGCACAGCTGGGTAATGAGCTTTCCGACGGAGCTCGACGCCTTCAGAAAATACGCCGAACTCTATCCCGACCAGTGTCTTCTCCTGGTGGACACGTACGACACATTGCGCTCCGGCGTACCGAACGCGATAAAGGTTTTCGACGAGCTTAAGGCAAAGGGACACACGCCGCTGGGGATAAGGCTGGATTCGGGGGATCTTGCGTATCTGTCGAAAAAGGCGCGCGCCATGCTGGACGCCGCGGGACACACCGAGGCGAAGATATTCGCTTCCGGCGACATAGACGAATACATCATCGCTTCGCTGAATATGCAGGGGGCGAAGATAGACGTCTGGGGCATAGGCACCAAGCTTATCACCGCCTCGCCGCGCCCCGCTTTGGGCGGAGTGTACAAAATGGCGGCGATTCGCGACAAAGACGGTAATTGGGTCCCCAAGATGAAGATATCGGATACCCACGAGAAGATAACGAATCCGGGATTCAAAACCACATACAGGATACTCGATCACAACGGAAGAGCGGCGGCGGACCTTATCGCACTCGCGGACGAGAAGTTCGATACATCAAAGCCTTTGACGATATTCCACCCCGTGGAAACATGGAAGAAAAAGACGTTTACGGAATACACCATGAAGAAACTTCCCGTCGAGATATACCGCGGCGGAAAGGCGGTCTACGAGAGGCCTAAGCTCGATGAAATAGTAAAATACGCCGAGCGTTCCAAAGGGGAGTTTTGGGAGGAATACAAGCGTCTCGTCAATCCCCACGTCTACAAAGTGGACCTTTCGGACGGGCTTTACGACCTCAGGAAAAAGCTCATGGGAGAGGTTTCGACAAATTGACCCGTTTTTCCACGGAATATGCGGCATGGTTTAGGTTATAATCGGACTATGTGCAAAAGGAAAAACAAAAAGCAAGACGGCTCTTTCGGAGCGGAGAACATCGAACTCAGGGAACGCGTGAATTCGCTGAGGAAGGAGATATCGACGCTCAGGGAGGAGCTTTCTTCTTATAAAGCGCGCGAAAGGGAGATCGCGGAGGCGCTTTCGTTTGCGAAGGAAAGAAGCGAAGATTACCTTCGCGAGGCAAGGATCCGTTACACACTCGAAACGGAGCGGCTGAAAGCGTTCAGCGCGCGCTGGACGTCGCGGCTGAATACTTTGGGCGACCCGAAAAAACTGGGGGAGGAAGTTTTGGAGGCGAGGCGCTTTTTCGAGGAGGCGGCGCGCGAGATAGAGACTCTGACCGGCGGGCAGTACGCGGCGAGAGATCCCGCCGAGGAGGAATATTATTCCGAAAGGGCGCGGCTTAAAGATCTCGGGGCGCTTGCGGAAAACGAAGGGAGCGGCGAGACGGAAATGGAGCCCGACGCGCCCGCCGAAATAAAAATGCCGTCTTACGCGCCGAAAACGTCGGAGCCCGGAGACGCGGAGAGGGGCATTTCCGCGGGCAAGCGCCTCAGCGAAGACGAGCTTTTGGGACTGATGGCGCAGGTCGCGCGCTCCGAAAACATCGGATAAGCAGTTGACTTGACGGGCGATTTAAGTTATTATTTCCGTATAAAGTTTTATCGGCGCACGCGCGTCGGAAAGGAGTTCGTATGCCTTATAAACGTTCGCTCGTTCCCGAGGAAAGGAAATGGGATCTGAGCTCTTTGTTCGCTTCCCACGAGGACTGCGAAAAGGAAATGAACGAAATAGAGAAAAAGCTTCGTAAGATCGAGGGCTTCAAGGGGAAAATAAACGCGGAAAACGTTATCGACTGCCTGAAACTCAGATCGGATATATACCGCGGAGCGGAAAACGTGTATGTTTACTCGAATATGAGAAAAGATACCGACACCGCCGAACCCGAAGCGCAGGCGGCGGCGGAGAAAGCGTCTCTGTTCATGTCCGGGTGCGCCGCCAAGACGTCGTTCATCGAGCCGGAGATCGTAAAAAAGTTCAAGCCCGACGCGCTGGACGGGCTGGGCGAGAGGAACCCCGATTTTTCGATGTATTTCAGAAGTCTCAGAAAAAGCCTGAAACATATCCTGAACAAGCCGCAGGAAGCCATGATGGCGCGGATAGGGACGTTTTCCGGCGATTTCAAGAACGCGTTCATGCTTTTGGACAATGCGGATCTCAAGTTCAAACCCGTAAAAGCGGGCAGAAAGAGCGTGGAATTGAACCACGGCAATTACTCCAATTTCCTGCAGGACAACGACCAAAACATCAGACGCCGCGCGTTCCAGAATTATTACGCGTCATATAACGCGCATATAAACACGATCGCAGCTCTTTATGCCGCGTCCGTCAAAAAAGACGTAGCCGTCGCCGGTATCAGGCGCTACCGCTCCGCGCTTAAAAGGGCGCTCGATTCCGAGGATATATCCCCGAAAGTCTATAAAAATCTCATAGAAGCCGTGCACAAACGCCTTCCCGCGCTGCACTCGTATATCCGCTACCGCCGCCGCGCGCTGGGGGTGGACGAGCTCCATATGTACGACCTCTACGTGCCTTTGGCAAAGGAATTCAAACTGGAACTCGATTACGACGAGGCGTACGAGCTCGTAAAAGAGGCGCTGAAGCCGCTTGGAGACGATTACGTCGAGCTTCTGGACAGGGCTAAGCGCGAAAGATGGATAGATGTCGAAGCCACCGAGAACAAAAGAAGCGGCGCATATTCATGGGGGACGTACGACTCGAAGCCGTATGTATTGTTGAACTATACCCGGACCTCGCACGACGTATTCACCATAGCGCACGAGCTCGGGCATTCTATGCATTCGTATTATTCCCACCGCACGCAGTGCTACGAAAAGGCGGATTACACGATATTCCTGGCGGAGATAGCTTCCACGGTGAACGAGGTGCTGCTCCTGAAATACCTGATCGCGGGCGCCGAGGGCGAGAAGAAGAGATACCTTCTCAATTACTATCTCGATATGTTCCGCACCACCCTTTTCAGACAGACCATGTTTGCCGAATTCGAGGAGTTCGCGCACGCCGAAGCGGAAAAGGACGCGCCGCTGACCGCGAAGACGATGAGCGAGGAATATTACCGTCTGAATCGCCTCTATTACGGGCGCGACGTCATACACGACGACGAGATCGCTTCGGAGTGGGCGAGGATACCCCATTTTTATAACGCGTTCTATGTGTATAAATACGCGACGGGGATCACCGTTGCGGTGAACATCGTTTCCCGTATTCTTTCGGGAGAAAAGGGATTCGTCGAAAAGTACAGAGAGTTTCTGTCCGCGGGCGGCTCCGCTTATCCGCTGGAGATATTGTCAGGGCTCGGGATAGATTTGGAGAAGAAGGCTCCTTTCTATACCGCGCTCGACGAGTTCAAAGCGACTCTCGAGGATCTTAAAAATTCATGAAGACGAAAATTGCGGGTATCGTACTGATCGTGCTCGCGGCGGTCGTGGCGTTGGTATACGGTATCGTTGCCGCGGTCACGTTCGGAAGGGGCGACTACGGGGTTTATTCCGGCGCGCCCGCACCCGAAGCACGACCCGCAGAGCTCGCGTACAACACTTTGCGCTACGCATCGGGCGCGTATAAATACTCCGTTCAAGTATATGTGGATATTGACCGGATGACGGAGGGGATGTCGCTTCAGGACAAAGCGCGCCTCGAAATAACCGCCTCGGACGCGGTAAGAGCCGCCGAAGAACATATGCGCGGTCTCGGCGCCAGTATCGAAAACGATGACGATCCGTATTACTTCTCGGCGGTGACCGTGGAATTTTCCTCCGCTACCGCAATGGACATAGCCCTCGGAAACGACGGCTACGACGTGTACACGTCCTCCGCCGAAATATACAAGGGTTTCTGGTATATGGACTACGTGAGCGCGCTGTCCGATCCGTTTGCGACGGAAGGGACGTATCTTAGCGAAGTGACCGATATTCTGACGGAGGCTCTCGGAGCGGAGAACATAGATCTTATATACAACTACGGCTCGGCGTACGGCACGCGCACCATCGAAACGAACGCCGGTTACGTGTATCTTTTCCGCGACGGCGCTGACATGGACGAGACATATGTCCACGAGTTCAGGCGCGGCGCGGACGAAGAAGGAAAAGAAATGACGGTGGTGCAGCATTCGCCGAATACGGTGAGTTTTTACCTTACGATAATAGATGCGGTCCTGCTGACGACGGGTATAGTGTTCGTCGCGGTCGGGATTGGCGCGGGAACAAGGAGTGACCAATGAGCGATACTTTACCCAATACCGAAGTCAAAAAAGCCCCCAGACAGTATCCGAACAATTTCGAGGCGGAACAATACGTGCTGTGTTGTTTCCTGATAGACGGCACCACCGTTCAGGACCATATAAAGGACGTCACCGAGGATCACTTCTATTCCCCCAGGCACAAAGCGATATTCCGCGCGATATCGTATCTGGCGGACAAGGGCGTTTCGGTCAACGTCATAACCGTGAACGACAGGATCGCGAAAGAACAGTCCGGCGACATAAACACGCTTGAATATCTGACAGAGCTCGCTTCCGTCACCCCCGGCGCGGTCAACATACGCGATTACATAAAAATACTCGAGCGCGACATGATAATGCGCAAGCTCATCGAGATAGGGAACACGATAACCGAGGACGCATATGTTTCCGACGACGCCTCCGCATCGGTGACGAGGGCGGAACAGCTCATCTACGCGCTGTCCAACAAAACGAACACGAAAGGGCAGCTGGAGCATATCTCGAGCGCTTCGCAGCGTTTTTTGGCGCGGCTTGAAAAGCTCGGCAGCGATCCCGACGCGCTGAAGGGTCTGGAAACGGGATATCCGCGCCTGGACCGCGTGACGAACGGTCTGCAGCCCAACAGCCTTATCATTCTGGCGGCGCGCCCGTCGGTGGGTAAGACGGCGTTCGTTCTGAATATCATCGCCAACATCATCCGCAAAAAAAGCGGCAAAGTGGTGGCGATGTTCTCCCTCGAAATGCCCTCGGAACAGCTGGTTCAGAGGATACTCGCCACCAACACCGACATCGGAATGCACGAATATTCCACCGGTCAGATAGACGAGGATTCCATGCAGGAGGTCTGGAACGCGCATACCGAGCTCGGCGGCAGCAAGATATTCGTGGAATCCGTATCGATGCAGACCCCCGGCAACATCGCCAGCCGCTGCAGGCAGCTGAAAGCGGGCGAGGGCGGCGGAAAGCTCGACCTCGTGGTCATCGACTACCTGCAGCTGATGGCGAACGACAAGGACAAGGAACGCCGCTCCTCTACCAGACAGACCGATGTATCCGATATAAGCAGGATGCTTAAGGTCATGGCGATGGAACTGGAGTGCCCCGTCATCGCTTTGTCCCAGATGTCCAGAAGCATAGAGGGAAGGACCGGCGACGATAAACAGCCGAGACTCAGCGACCTCAGGGAATCGGGCGCCATCGAGCAGGACGCGGACATGGTCATGTTCCTCTCGCGCGAAAACGAAGCCGAGAAGATACGGGAAAGCTCGAACATCATCCTTGACATCGCCAAACACCGTAACGGCGAACTTAAAAAGATACGTTACGTTTTCGAGGGACCGCACGTCAGGTTCACGGAATCGGAGGATCAGTCCTTTTCGGCGTTTACCCAGCAATAGTGACTGCTTTCGGAAACATGTTTGCGATATAATACGGGCGCGTGCATACGCGCCTTTTTCGCGGCATAAATTTTGATATGAAAGAATACCGCGAGGGGATAGTCACCGTACTCGCTTTCGAGCGGATGACGGTGGAAGGGCATAAAGGCGTATCGGAATACTCCGAAAACCAAGTGGCGGTCAAAATGAAGGGCGGCACTCTGTATGTGACGGGCGAAAAGCTGGAGATCACGGAGATAAACGCCGAAGAACTGATATTGACGGGGAAAATAGCGTCCGTGGCGAGGGAAAAATGCGTAAAAAACTCTATAAAGTAAGGTTCGAAACGGACGGACACACTGAATTTACGCTAAATTCTCTATGGCGCGCGGGCGCCGCCGCGGAAAAGATCAAAAGGCACGGAAAAAAGCTGTCGTTCTCCGTTCCCGGCGACGCGGCGGCAAAAGCGGAAGCGGCGCTGAAACGCGGCGGCGTCAAATACTCCGTAAAGGGCGTGACCGGTGTTCTGCCCGCCGCGAAACGCTTTTTCGGCAGATATTTTCTGATTCTGGGACTTGCCGTGTCCTTTGCCGCCGCGGTATTGTATTCCTCGTTCGTCGGCGAGGTCAGAGTCGTGGGCGCGGGGGAAGCGACTTCGAACGCGATAGCGGCGGCGGTGAAAGAGGAATTGAAAAGTCCCTTCGTTTTCGGCGCCGGGGACTTTTCCGATTTGGAATTAAAGATCGCCCGAATGGAAGACGTAGCTCTTGTTTCCGTAAACAAAACGGGAAGGCGTATAGTCGTAAATGTTGTGGAAGAGCTTCCCGAAATCGATATTACGGATACCCGTACTCCGCTTCCTTTTGCCGCCGAGGAGGACGGAAAAATAGTCAGGATAGTGGTCCTGAGGGGCACTCCCGCGGTAAAAGAGGGCGATACCGTTTCCGCGGGACAGGTACTGATATCGCCTTTTGTCGCGGATGCGGAGGGAAACGAGACCCCCGTCAGGGCGATGGGTATAATAGATATGGCGGTGACGAGGACGGTGACATTGGATTACACCGAAGAGGCGGATTTTTCGGCGAACGCCTCGGCGGATATATTGGCGAACAAGCGGGAATTCGAAAATTCGCTCGGCGAGCACGAAGTGCTTACCGGATACTCGTTCGACGTCAAAAAGCTGGACAAAAGCACTCGAATAAGTATATACTATAATATTATAACGCGCGTCAAAGACGGACGCGAAGGATGAATATGCTTGAGGTACGAAAAACGGAAGCCACGCCCGAATCGTTTCAGCGGGCGCAGAAGATCAAAAGAACGGCGCTGAATACGGTGATAATCGCCGTGCTCAGCATAGCACTTGCGGTGGTCGTCAGATTCGCGACGCTGAGCGACGAAAACGTCGCCGACGCCGTTCTGCGCGGCGATCCCGTGTTGCAGATAGTGATCTTGTCGCTGATCATAGGCATCATTCTGTCCACTTTGATAGCGTATACGTTCTACGTCAAGCGCGACGCGGACAGATCGGTCACGGCAAAGCTCGTGCCCGTGTTGGCGGTTGCGGTGTTTATCACTTTTTTGCTGGCGTTCATATTCGGAACGACGGTGTCGCTGTACGTTTCCCCGCTGGCGCTTTGTTCGCTCCTCGTAGCGACGCTGATAGATAAGCGCGTGGGGATAGTTACGAACATCCTGCTGACGCAAACCTTTTTCCTGACTTACATTCTGGTATACGGCTCCGAAAGCGCGGTGGATTCCTCGGCGGCGCTGGTGACTTCGATGGTCGCTTCGATATTCCTCATCATGTTTCTGGACAAAGCGCATAACCGTTTGAAATTTACGGCGGTGGGGCTTGCCGTGGGCGTCTGTACCGCGGCGCTTCCCATGCTCATAAACTTTCTGGTGGACGAGAACGCCACTTCCCAGATATTGATGAGCGGGCTGTGGAGTTTCGTTTCGATCGTGCTTTCGGTGGCGCTGTTCATGATAATCCTTCCCTTTTTGGAATATCTTTTCAGACTCAACACGCCGTTCAGGCTCGCCGAGCTGTGCTCGCTCGAAAACCCGCTTCTGAAACGCCTCGCGAAGGAAGCGCCCGGCACGTTCAACCATTCGATGGTGGTCGGAAACCTGGCAGAGCTTTGCGCGGACGCGATAGGCGAGAACACCCAGCTTGCCAAGGTTTGCGCGTACTATCACGACGTCGGTAAAATGAAGAACGCGCTTTATTTCATCGAAAACCAAAAAGGTTACAACCCCCACGACGACGTCATTCCGGAAGTTTCCGTCGCTATGATAGTAAGCCACGTCACCGAAGGGTATCAGATGATAAAGCGGGAACGCCTCCCCGACGAGGTCGCGGACTGCGCGCTGCAGCACCACGGGACGACGCCTGTAAATTATTTCCTGTACAAAGCGCAGAATTTCACCGAGGACAACCTCGACAAAAAGGAATACAGCTACCCTGGACCCAAACCGCGCACGAAGATAGCTGCCATCATCATGATAGCGGACACTGTCGAAGCGGCTTCGAGGGCGCTGTCGGAAAAGATAAATTCGCCCGCCGCCTTCAGGGAAATGGTGCACGGCATGATAAAGCAGAAAGCCGATCTCGACCAGTTCACCGAATGCCCTATAACGTACAAGGACCTGGACGTCATAGAGGACACGCTGGTGCAGGCGATACCATCGATGTACCACGCGAGGATACAATACAACAACAACCCCAAACAGGATAAAGATGCTTGAGATTTTCGATATACATTACGATTCCGTAAAAAAAGCGCTCGACGAGGCGCTTAAGCGCTTCGGGATAGACCCGTATGACGTCGTCGCGGAGATAGCCGAGGTCACCGACGAGGAGATAAAGGAGCTTAACGGGGAGCGGCGCGGCGTCGACGCGGTCACAGACGTACTGAGTTTTCCCGCGCTCACCGGGGTAAAGTTTCCCTTTTCGAAGGAGGACTATCCCGAGGACATCGACCCGGAAACGGGCGCCGCGATACTCGGCGAGGTGTATATCGCAAGGGGAAGAGCGGAAAAGCAGGCGGCGGAATACGGTCATTCCGCGGCGCGCGAGTACGCGTTTTTGGCGCTCCACGGTTTTTTGCACCTTCTGGGATTCGACCACATGAACGACTCCGACAGGGAAGAGATGGAAAAGCTGCAAAACGAGATCCTGGATTCCGCCGGGATAGGGCGGGATTATACCGAGGAGGAAGCCCGGGTCAGAACGGGTTTTGCGGCGATACTCGGGCGCCCCAACGCCGGGAAATCTACTCTTATCAACGCGCTCGTCGGCGAAAAGGTGGCTATCGTCAGCTGGAAACCGCAGACCACCAGGAACAAGATACTAGGCATTCTGAACAGGAAAGACCTGCAGATAATATTCGTCGACACCCCCGGGATCCATAAACCGAGGAACAAGCTCGGCGGATACATGATGCGCGCCGTAAAGGCGGCGACGGACGGCGTGGACGCGGTCATATACGTCGTGGACGCGGAAAAGGGTATGGATATAAACGATACCGAGCGTATCGCAGCCCTCGAAAAAAGCGTTCCCGTCATCGTCGCGGTGAACAAGGTAGACCATGTCACAAAGGAAAAAATCGCCGGGATATTATCCGAACTCAACGATTTCAAGGGACTGAAAGCCGTCGTTCCCGTCTCCGCGCTGCGTCTGAAAAACATCGACGCGCTGACGGACGAGGTCGCGCGCCTCATGCCCGAGGGGGTAAAGCTGTATCCCGAGGACGCGTATACCGACAGGAACATGCGATTCATGGCGGCGGAGATCATCAGGGAAAAGGCGCTTCGCCTTTTGGACAAGGAGATACCCTACGGCATAGCCGTTTCGATAAATAAATACGCTTACCGCCCGAGCGGAACGCTGGAAATAGACGCCGACGTCGTGTGTTCGAAGGCGGCGCACAAGCCGATAATCCTCGGTAAAAACGGCGCCATGATCAAAAAAATATCCGAGTACGCCAGGGAAGACCTCGAAAAAATGACGGGCGAGAAGATACTCCTTACGTTGTGGGTGCGCGTCAAAAAGGACTGGCGCGACGACGACGTCATGCTGAACGATCTGGGATACGACAAAAACGAGGATCTGTAAACGCATAAAATACACGCACGCGAACATACTGGACGTATGAGCGGACAAAAAGCGGAAGAACTATTTTACAAGGCGTTCATGCGCTCCGGCAAGGTGGGGTATTATATGCTCTCCCGAGCCGTCCTGAACGCGCCCGAGGACGATGACGAAGATACTGAAAGCGATTTGCCTGAATAGCATCGACTACCGCGACAACGACAGGTTGCTCGTATTGTTGAGCGCGGAAAACGGGAAAACGGTAGCCCGTATACGGTCTGTCAAGAGCCCAAAATCGAAACTTAAAGCCGCCGCGGCGCCGAACGTATATGCGGAATATACGCTGAACGAAAAGGGCGGTTCCTATACTGTCATAGGCGCCGAGGTCATCGAGCAGTTTTTCGGCACCTGGACGGATCCCGATAAAAATCTGGCGGCGGGCGTCGTGACGGAAACGCTTGAAAAAATTACGGCAAACGGGGTCGGCGCGGAATATGAATTCGCCGCGGGGCTCAAGGCGCTGTTCGGGATAAACTACGGAGAGGGAACGCCGTACATACATTCTCTGAGGTTTTTATTGGATATGCTGCCTAGCGTAGGCGTCGATACCGACGAATTGAAACTCCATTCCCACACCCGCGCCCTTTTCGCCGCGGTAAGGAATGCGGAAGAGGGGGAGCTGGAGTGTCTGGAATACGAAATAAGGGAAATTTTGTACGGATTATCGGAGGCGGGCAGGATACTCGCGTGGAACCAAAGCGGCGAGCTTAAAACAATGACCGCGCTCGCGGCACGGATGCGCGCCCGTTAAATGCTCCAAAACGCTTGCGTACGCGCGCTTTTTCTAGTATAATACTAGCGCTGCGAAAAAGATATTAAGAAACGAAGCAAAAAAACAACAGGAGAGTTTTTATGACAAAGTACGTTTATTTGTTCCGCGAAGCAGACGGCAAAGACAAAGCCAAGTTCGGCGGCAAAGGCGCCAACCTTGCCGAAATGACCAAACTCGGCATGCCCGTGCCTCCCGGCTTCACCATCACCACGGAAGCTTGCACCAGGTACTATGAGGACGGCGAGAAGATCGCTCCCGAGATCATCGATCAGGTCTTCGAACAACTGAAGATCCTAGAAAAGGAATCCGGCAAAAAGTTCGGCGATTCCAAGGATCCCTTCCTTGTTTCCGTCAGGTCGGGCGCCAGAGCTTCGATGCCCGGTATGATGGACACGATATTGAACCTCGGTCTCAACGACGTTTCCGTCAAAGGGCTTGCGGAGCTTACCCAAAATCCCAGGTTCGCCTACGACTGCTACCGCAGATTCATACAGATGTACTCCGACGTCGTGACCGGCGTTGAAAAATCCAATTTCGAAAGGTTCATCGACGAGGTCAAGGAGAAAAAGGGCGTTAAACTCGACACCGAGCTCACCGCCGAGGATCTCCAGGAGCTTATCGCCATGTTCAAAAAGTTCTACTTCGAATCCGTCGGCAAAGAGTTCCCGCAGGATCCCAAAGAACAGCTCGTCGGCGCTATCCAGGCGGTGTTCCGCAGCTGGAACAACGACCGCGCCATCGTTTACCGCAGGATGAACGATATCCCCTCCTCTTGGGGCACCGCGGTCAACGTGCAGTCGATGGTGTTCGGCAACATGGGCGACACCTCGGGCACCGGCGTCGCGTTCACCAGAAACCCCGCCAACGGCGAAAAGAACCTGTTCGGCGAATTCCTTATGAACGCGCAGGGCGAGGACGTCGTCGCGGGTATCCGCACTCCTTCGTCCATCGACAAACTGAAAGAGATCAACCCCGCCGTATACGAACAGTTCCTGGACATCTGCAACCGTCTGGAAAATTACTTCCACGACATGCAGGACATGGAGTTCACCATCGAGCGCGGCAAGCTCTATATGCTCCAGACCCGTTCCGGAAAACGTACCGCGCTTGCGGCGATAAACATCGCGGTAGACCTCGTCAAAGAGGGACTTTGCACCGAGGAAGAGGCGCTTTTGAAGGTCGAGCCCAAACAGCTTGACGATCTCCTGCACCCCACATTCGACAAAGCGGCGCTCAAGAAAGCCAAACCCATCGCTTCCGGTCTCCCCGCTTCCCCCGGCGCTGCCTGCGGCAAGATCTGCTTCACCGCCGAGGAAGCTAAAGAACGCGCGAAGAAGGGCGAAAAAGTCGTTCTCGTCCGTATCGAAACGAGCCCCGAGGACATCGAGGGGATGCAGGCAGCCGAGGGCATCCTGACCGCGAGGGGCGGACTTACCTCGCACGCGGCGGTCGTCGCGAGAGGTATGGGCGCTTGCTGCGTATGCGGCTGCGGCGCCGTCGAAATAGACGAAGCGAACGGCATCTGCTCCATCGCCGGTAAAAAATACACCACCCAGGACGTCATCTCCCTGGACGGCTCCACCGGAAACGTCTACGAGGGTTCCTTCCCGATGGTCGACCCCGATACTTCCGGCAACTTCGGCATCATCATGGATTGGGCGAACAAGTACAAAAAACTCTCCGTCCGCGCCAACGCCGACAACCCCCACGACGCAGCTACCGCGTATAACTTCGGCGCCGAGGGCGTAGGCCTTTGCAGGACCGAGCACATGTTCTTCGAGGGCGACAGGATCGCCGCCGTGCGCGAAATGATAGTCGCGTCCACCGTCGAACAGAGGAAAGCCGCTCTCGCGAAGATCCTCCCGATGCAGAAAAACGACTTCATCGGCATATACAAGGCGCTGAAGGGCTATCCCGTCACGATCCGCTTCCTGGATCCGCCGCTGCACGAGTTCCTCCCCACCAAGGAAGAGGACATCCGCGCGCTTGCCGCGGACATGGGTATAGCGTATGAAACGCTTCTCGAGACCGTACACAGCCTCCATGAGATGAACCCGATGCTCGGTCACCGCGGCTGCCGTCTGGCGATAACCTATCCCGAGATCGCCGAGATGCAGACCCGTGCCGTCATCGAAGCCGCTATCGAGGTCAACAAAGACGGCGGCAACGTCAAAGCAGAGATCATGATCCCGCTCGTGGGCGACGTGAAAGAGCTTGCATACGTCAAGAAAGTCGTCGTCGACACCGCCGAAGCGGTCATGGCGGAAAAAGGCGTAAAGGTCGAATACATGGTAGGAACCATGATCGAGATACCGCGCGCCGCCATAACCGCGGACAAGATCGCGAAGGAAGCGGAGTTCTTCTCCTTCGGCACCAACGACCTTACCCAGATGACGTTCGGCTTCAGCCGCGACGACGCGGGTAAGTTCCTCGGCGACTACTACAAGAAGAAGATATTCGAATCCGATCCGTTCGCGAAACTCGACCAGGAAGGCGTAGGCGAGCTCGTCAAGATCGCCGCCCAAAAAGGCAAATCGACCCGCCCGAACATCAAACTCGGCATCTGCGGCGAACACGGCGGAGATCCTTCGACCATCGAGTTCTGCCACAAAGTGGGACTGAATTACGTATCCTGCTCCCCGTTCAGAGTGCCGATCGCTATCCTTGCCGCCGCTCACGCAGCGATCAAGAACAAGTAATTTCGGCTCGGAAAAGAATATATAATTGCGATAAAAAGGGGTTTGCCGGACGGCAAACCCTTTTTCGTGTGTTGAAAACGCTTTGAAATATGTGCATTATCAATTGACTTGACAAATAAAAAAATTATGTCTAAAATATAGTTGTATTATAGATTAGTCGCAAAGGTGGTATTATGTATATCAACAGAAGCATAGAGTCGGTACTATTGAAGCGGGCAAAGAATAGCAGATGTATTCTTGTTACAGGGGCAAGGCAGGTTGGTAAGTCAACATTGCTTAAAACGTTATTTCCGAATGTCAGATATGTAACTTTTGACGATAAACTCTTGCTAAGCACGGCAATTGAAGATCCGAAACTTTTTATAAAGAATCTTCCTAAACCGTCCATCATAGACGAAGTACAATATGCACCGGAAATATTTCCGTATATCAAGATAGAGTGTGACAAGCCCGATATGTACGAGAATTATTATTTGACAGGTTCTCAGCAAATGAGTTTGATGTCAAAAGTTCAGGAATCGCTGGCAGGCAGAATATCCATTTTGGAATTGCAGGGATTATCGTTGCGTGAACTCGGTGGCATAAAATTCAACAAGCATTTTGTTCCCACGGAAGAGTATATATCGGAAAGAGAACTTTACTTAAAGCCATATAATAACCTTTGGCAGATGATACATCGCGGTATGTATCCCGAAATAAACGTCACCGAACGTGAGTGGCTGGACTTTTATTCATCCTATGTGAGAACATATCTGGAGCGGGATATCAAAGAGGAGATCGAAATAAAGGATACAATCGCGTTTACAAGATTCCTTTCAGCCGTTGCTGCGAGGACTGCGCAGATGCTGAATTATGCGGCAGTGGCGCAGGAGGTCGGCGTGACGCAGGCAACAATAAAGAATTGGATATCTGTGTTGGAAAGAACAGGAATCATATTTATATTACAGCCGTATTATTCGAGCCATTTAACAAGGGCGATAAAGACGCCGAAACTGTATTTCAGGGATACCGGACTTGCTTGTTATCTATCCAAATGGAACAGTGCGGAAGCTTTGGAACAAAGTGCGGTTGCGGGAAATATGTTTGAGACGTTTGTAATTTCTGAGATATTGAAGTCTTTCAGCAACGAAGGGAGTGACTATTCGTTTAATGTGTTTTATTACCGTGGTAAAGATAAAAAACGTACAAAAGAAAACGGGGAACTGATTAAAGAAGAAAGCGAAATCGATTTAATTATAGAGGAAAACGGTGTATTGTATCCCATAGAAATTAAAAAGAGTGCCAATCCCAATAAAGCGATGGCGTCGGCGTTTGACGTATTGGATAAGGATGTGGAAAAGAAAAGAGGAATGGGTGCGATCGTTTGTTTGTATGACAGTAAACTATATCTTGCAGACGACTTAGTGGTTTTGCCGATAGAGTATATATAATTCTCTCATGTGAGGTTCAAATTTTAATGATAAAAGCCGGTATCGACGAAGCAATTTATGAAAGCAATAAAATTATATGCCGCCAAATTAGCCGTTTGGGACAATCGACAAGAGGAGAAGTTTCTCAAGAAGTAATAGAATCTTTACGCCACTTTGTGGAACATATACTCCTCAAGGTTTATGCGAAAGGTAGCGATATTGAAGATACACGTGAAAATATTCAAGCTGCTGTCAAGTTTGCGAAAAGTGAAGTCAAACTGCTTCATATATCGCGATTCCATCAGTTTCTTCAGGTTTCTTCTTCCCATAGAGCTTTAAAAGAGCAAAATGCCGAAAGATTGATGTTGAAATATTATGAATATTTGTTGCGGATAAAGATTTTTATGCGTGACAATTATTCTATGGATGTGCTTGAAAATTTACAACAATTTCCTTTAGAAGTCAATGACGAATTGGCAGAGTATTATACGGAGATTGCAAAGAAGGTTGATTTGTATCACGCGCCAAAACATGGTGAATTTCGATATGATAGATTTTATGTGCAAAAAGTAAAGCCTTTTTTTATAAACTGTAAGATATATTATGAAGTATCTTTTGTTCCCGCCAATGATTATGCGAGCAAGACAGATAGTATTATTGCTTTTACTGATATGCAGATTACTAATTTTTATGCCGTAAAATTTGCTCTTGCTGGCAGCAATATTGAAATTTTCGGTACACGCATGCCTATCCGTATTATTGTTGACTGGGAAGTAAATATACGTCCTTGTGAATTTACGAATTTTAATAAAATAATAGAAAATGTTTCGAAAGAATATGGTACAGCAGAACAGCGTAATATCAGCCGATTTCTTACGCATACAGGCTTTAGTTTGTCAGAAATTGTTTTATTCTCTGATGATGCTTTCGAAAAAGTAAAGCATCAAATAGTACCAAAAACGAAAGCAAAACATTTTTTTGATTGTTTGGAAAAATGCAGAGATATCATAAAACGCAATGCTCCCGGAAGCAATATACTGCGTTATTTATTGTTACATATGACAAACAGAGTTCTGAAAAAGCAATATAAAAAATTATGGATATGGAATTATCAGGAAGAACGCCGAGAATTTATTGGAGCGAATCCAAACCTTTCAAATCTTTATTTGGCGAATGAGTGTATTCCTTTTGACCAAATGCCGTTCTGCTCGGGTTTAAGAAACCATGTTCCGAGTCTGTCAGACTTGTTGGAGTGCCTTGATTTAAGTGGACGGGAACATGAACTATTGGCTTGGGTAGTCCAAAATAATACGGAAAAACAAAATATACTGTTCACCCCCTTGGAAAAGGGAGAAGATGGAAAATATAAACTCGACCATTTTAATGATGTAGAATCGCTGATTTCCACTTATAATCAGAGGCTTTACCATTCAGAAAAGCAGCAACTGCGTAGAATGGTCATCAAGTATGACCATCTCTTTATCGATCATTATAAAGAAGATACAGTGGCAATTATTACCGCAATCAAAAAACTTGCGCAAAACGGAGTTGATAACTATGCTAATTTAGCGAATTATTGGATGCAGGCGACCAATCAGGTTAATTCTGAAGAAAAGAAAATTGCTATTAGAAATATGTTTTCTCAGTCCAAAGTTGCATTGATTTATGGTTCTGCGGGTACGGGAAAAACATATTTAATCAATCATATTTCAAATCTATTTGCCAATCGGTCGAGATTATACTTAGCTCAAACAAATCCAGCAGTTAATAATTTAAGGCGCAAAGTGACCGCATCGGCAAATAGTTCTTTCAAGACAATTTCGTCATTTATCAGTAAAAAATATACCGGAAAAACTTCATTTGATATTCTGATCATTGATGAGTGCAGTACGGTAAATAATAAAGATATGAGGGAAGTCCTTGAAAAGGCGAAATTTGAGTTGCTTGTATTGGTCGGAGATACATATCAGATCGAATCGATAGAATTTGGTAACTGGTTTGACGCTGTGCGATACTTTTTACCGCAAACTTCGGTGTGTGAGTTAATCGAACCATACAGAAGTGAAAGTAAATATTTACTTAGGGTATGGAATGATGTTAGAAAAATGAAAGACGATGTATATGATCTTCTTCAAACATTCGGCTATTCGGCTGATTTGGATAAATCTATATTCTCGCCCGCAGGAGAAAATGAGATTATATTATGTCTTAATTATGGGGGATTGTATGGCATAAACAATATTAATCACTTTTTGCAAGAATGTAATAAAGGAAAGGAAATATGGCGGGGCGTTCAACGCTACAAGGTGGGGGATCCTATACTGTTTAACGACGCAGCCGATCAATTTTTTACCAGGACAGAGGAACAGATTCCAGTTATCCATAATAATATGACGGGACGTATTGTTGATTTTGAACGTGTAAACGTAGATAGACTTGATGAGGGTGTACAGTTTGATATTGAAATAGATCGACCTCTCATAGGCATGGATACTAAAGATATGGACTTTACCATTGTTAAAAATGCTGCAAATGGTAATTCTATTATAAGATTTATTGTAAATAACAATAAATCCACAGACGAAGATGATGAAGGATATTCAAAATCCGTTGTTCCATTTCAAATTGCATATGCAGTGTCTATTCATAAAGCGCAAGGATTGGAATACAATTCCGTGAAGATAATTATTACAGACGAAATTGATGAGTTGATTACTCACAATATTTTTTATACAGCGATAACTCGAGCACGAAGATCTTTAAAAATATATTGGAATCAATCGGTTGAAGAAAAGGTCTTGAAACAAATTAAGGTGCATGATAATAAAAATGATGTCGCTCTATTAAAACAAGAAATCAGGTAATTAAGTTTGAATGACAGTCTATTCAAGTTTGAACGCAATCACCATCGCTTTACTGCATCTTGCAGATTATTTTTCCGGAATTTATGACCTCCGCTTTGTAGGTCAAACGGGCTCGGCGCGTATTTTTCATACGCGCTGCCCTTGTTTCAAAAAATAGCCTCTAAATCCACGGCAAATCGGTGCCGAGTATGCTTTTCAAATAGATAAAATACACAGTGGACTGCATTCTCCATTCATAGAAAGCGCTTATATGGGCTAATATCTATCGGGCCCTTTTCCGAAAAAGCAAACCCTCTGTTTAGAGCCAAACAGAGGTGCTATTATCCCGCCTGTTTTTTTTGCGCAAAATAGCTCGCAAATCTACGGCAATCTGCCATCAATTATGCTGTTTGGTACCACAAAAACACTATGAATTGCCCGACTGCCTAATCAAATGAGGCAGTCGAGCAATTCCTTAATAGCTAAATTATAAGACGCAGAGTCCGTCCTCTAGTGGGAAGCACTAAAAAAGGATGCCGCTCATATTTTATCGTCATTAAAGACTGTTAGTCGCCTTCGTCAATATCGTCGTCTTTGCGGGCGCTAGAGGACGTATAACGCGCCTTCGCGAGCTACGTCTATGCCGAGAGGCAGGAGCTTGTCGGACGGATCGTAGTCGGGCGTGAGGTGCGTGGCTACGATTTTACCGTCGCACGCGTCGCTGAGAACGACCGCCTTGTCCCAGCCCATGTGCGGACCTAAGAAACCTTCCGGTTTTGCCGCGTCGGCCAGAACGAGTTTAGCGCCGCGTATATACTCTGTAAGCTCCGGAAACCACACGGTATCGGAGGTGTAGAACAGGGAGCTTTCGTCGCCCCGTGCAGTTGACACGCTGACGCCCAAAGTCTTTACGGTGTGGCGCACGGGATAGAATTCGAGTTTAAGATCCTTTATTTCCAGGCTTTCGCCCGCGTCAACTTCTATTGCCTCGAAATAATTCATATTCAGTATCTTAAGATACCAATTATCGCCGTCTTTCGGAACATACAATTTTATTTTCCTGTCGGGATATCTTTCGGCGAGATAGTTGAGCGGCAATAGGTCCGACGTGTGGTCGAAGTGGGCGTGAGATATGACTATGCCGTCGAGCTCCTCTATAGATGTTTCCGCGAGAAGGCGCGTGAGCGCGCCGGAGCCGAAATCGAGTACGATCTTAGCGCGGTCGGTTTTTACCAGATAGGAGCTCGAGGCATGATTTCCCGCCTTCGGGTAGGGTCCGTAAACGCCGAGAAGTTTCAGTTCCATTTTATGCCCTCCGAATATTCGCTTATCCTGTCAGCAGGAACATAGCCTTTGTCGACGTTGAGGGAAAGTATCATGGACGACTTCATATAGCTTTCCGTCATGAAATCGCCCGCGACAACGTTACAGGACGATAGGTAATAGGGGTCGGAGCGTATCCCTTCGATAAGGTACGGGAAGTGTTCCCGGAGGGCAAGATCGAGTTTCCACGGACTCGTCAAGCCTATCTCGGTGCCGAGGTTCGGGGTCTGCTGCGTCTGGAATATATACAGCCCGTCGGAGGGGTAGTCGTTGAAAAAGCGCAGCGTTTCGCGCGTGAATTTATAAGCTTTCGCGCCGTTGACTTTTTTCTCCCAAGGCAGGTTGATGTCGCATTTTTTGGAATAGGCGTATTCCTCTTTGTCGTTTATCAGGATAAAACGCTTCCCCGCTGCCAAAACGTCGCCTATCTTCACGTCGCCGATTTTTTCGAAATCGGTATAAGCGTATTTTTCGGGGCAAACGGTCGAGGCAAGTATCTCGTCAACCTTTTTCGGGTCGGCGGAATAGGTGAAGACTATGGGTCCCAGGATCTTTTGGTCGTAGTATTCCCTGATATCCAGAAGCAACACTTCGGAAGGGTTTTCGTCCATGAATTCCATGACGCCCTCGAGAGCTTCCGAGAGGGGCTTTCCCTTCGATATGCCGTGGCAGCAGACTATTAGGCCCTTTCTGTCGGTGTCCAGGCGTATGCAAAAATGCCTTACGCCGTACTCCAGCTGTTCCCGAAGGGTGCCGTTCTGACAGCACGACATTTTCGGCATACCCGCGGTGCACGCGTTATGTGCTCCGGGCATCGCCAGCTTGTTCAGCGGCGCTTCCGGCGTAATGTAACTCATCCATTTATCGAATATCATATCCGCTCCGTAAAAAAGTATTTCGGGATCGCTCCCGGGATATTTTAGCACGTTTTCCCGCCGCGTTCAATACCGTGCCCGCAGGTTTAGCGCATTTATAATATAAATAATTCTATATTGACAGCCGCGCGCGGAAAATGTATAATGAATGTGTCGGAACACATGACTATGCAGAAAAAAATCGTATACGTTATTTTAATAGCCGTTCTGATACTGACGGCGGCGACGGTGCTGGGCTGTACCGACGCGGGATCGAACACCGCATCCTCGACCATAGAACTCAACGAGGCGTCCGCAGCGGCGTATTACGACCAAACGACGGGCGCATACGTGTTCGAGGCGGGGAAAGTGGATTGGTCCGCTTTCAGATTCTTTTTATATGACTCGGAAAACAACCTCCTGGACGAGATCACCGTTACGGAGAGCATGATAACTCCCGAAACGCTGGCTTTGACCGATGCCCCCGGCACTTACACCGTAAGGGTCGTTTACCAGGGCGCTTCGCTGTATATAACGATCAGGACCTACGTCGTCCAGGAAACGCCTACATATTACGTTACTTATAATGCGGGGATCGGCGGCACCTTCCCCGACGCCGCCGAGGGCGAAACGGTAACGGATCCCGACGGGGCGGTGACATGGACGATAGGCTATCCCGGCGGCGCGGTAACGACGGTGGAAACGCCGGAGCGCGAAGGTTATGTGTTCGCCGGATGGTATGTTACGCCCGATTATTCGGGTTCCGTGTTTACCGCGGGCAGGACCGTTTCCGCGGACACCACGGTTTACGCGCGCTGGTCCGATCTAAGGACGTTCACCGTTACTTTCACCGCCTACCGCGACGGCGCGAATGCGGGAACGGTAGCCTCCTACAGGGATATCGAATACGGCACATCACTTGCGTTCCCGGCGCCTGCAGACAACGCCGCGTACGAATTCGTGAACTATACCGTTTCCGTCAGAAACGATGAAAACGAAACGATAGACACCGTCGTCATAGAGGAGGCGGGCGCGGAATTCGAAGTCACGAACGACCTGGTGGTCGCCGTAAATTATACGATCAGGATGCTGACCGTAACATACGTCGTACCGCGCGAAGGAAGCGCATGGGTCGAGGGATACACCGTATTCGAAAATTGGGGAGAGCCCGTAACTTACGTTCGCGACGTGACCAGCTACGGCGGCAATCCCGTAAGCGGCTGGTGCTATGTGTTTACCGTTCCGTACGGAACGACTCTCACCGCGGACGTCGAGCCCGTACCGGAGATACCGTCTATCCCGGGCACGGACGGAATGTGGATAGACGTTTCCACCGGCAGGGCGCCGTTGTACGGTTCCGTGACGGCGGACAGGACTTTCATCGGGCAATACACCGACAGGGTGTATACGATGTATTTCTGGCTCGACGAGGAGCAGACCGAACCCGCCAGAGATACTACGGGAGCGCAGATAACGCGCACGGCGTCCTACGGCGCCACCATCCAAAGCGCGCCCGCGGTCCCCGCAAGGGCGGGACACAGCGGCGTATGGCTCTTACGCGTAAACGGAGTTTTGACCGAGACGGACATCACCGCCGTACCGCTGACGGACGAAAACGGTTATCACGCGGTGGCGCGTTATACTCCGAATAATTATACCGTTACATATTATCTTTCGCCCGCCGGAAGCGACACCGCTACGGCGATATACTCGTATAACTATGCATACGGCACCGAAATAAGCCCCGGTATAGACGTCTTGAACGCGATCGAGGGGGCGGGGTATTCGTTCGACGTTTACGATATCGAATGGTATTCTTCCTCCGGCAAACAGCCTTCCTCCGAGGTAATCTTCCCGCGCACGGTCGAGGGGAACGCTTCGTTCTATGCCGAACCCGACAGAAAACCGTATACGATAACTTTCAAATCTCCGGCGGACGCTCCCTATGCCGCGTTCGAGGAAACGTTTACGGTCGAACCCGACTCCGGCGGATATGCCACAGTTTCGGTACCCACTATCAGCAGACCGGGATATACGGTCACTTATTGGTACTATTACGATCTGACCGGACTTGCCGATATACCGGATTACAGTTCATCCGTTTCATACGCCGCGGGTGACAGAGTGGTTTACAACAACATAGTTTATTCCGCGCGCGACACGGTGCCTGCGGGTGCTGCGTATGCTCCGCCGTCTCCGACTTATTGGTCGCGTTACGTTTTGCAGGAAACGACTATAACGGGCGGCTCGTTTACGGTCTCGGGATCGCACATATATGACGCGGACGTAAGATATGATACCGCGATATACGCAAACGCCGTTCCCGAAACGTTCAATGCGGACTTCTACAGCGTGATATACAACGGCGCGGCGAACACGGGGTATACGGTGTCGTTCGAGCTTCAGACGAGCGTTTCCGTCGCATTCGGCGGCAGCGTGACCGATGTTCCCGAACCTATCACGCCTCAATATCCCGACCAAGCCGTCGGCGACTTCGTATTCGACGGATGGTATCTGGATCCCGGTTACGTCACCGCCGTCGATCCCGCGTCGTACATTGTGAGCGGCAACGTAAGTTTCTATGCCAAATGGACGGATACGCTGACCGGGACGGAAGGGCTCCGATACGAAGCGGTATACGACGAATCCGGTACGAGCATTGTCGGGTATAAAGTTGTAGGTTTCGTATCCGACGCGGAGGAATTTTCTTCCCTTACCGTATACATACCGGAAAACCATCTGAACAGCCCGGTTATATCGATCGGGGCGAACGCGTTTGCCGACCTTTCCAAGATATTGTTCATAACGGATATATCGCTGCCCGCCTCGCTTCGGACCATAGAGGACAACGCGCTTAGGGGACTTGCCTTCCTCACGAACGTCGAAATCGCTTCGGGCGGCTCGTTCGTGTTCGAAAACGGCGTGCTGTATTCCGGTGACAGGAGCGTCATTCACCTTTATCTTCCCACAAAAACGGATACCTCATATACGGTGCCCGGGTCAGTCACTCGTATAGCCGGCGGCGCGTTTGCGAATAACGGTTACCTTGAAAGCGTGACTTTCGCGGAGGGATCCGCTCTGACCGCGATGGGCGCGTACGCGTTCGACGGCGCGGACGCTTTGACCTCGGTAGCGCTACCCGCTTCGCTCGAAACTATAGGCGAATACGCGTTCCGCGGCTGTCTGTCGCTCGGTTCTGTCACGGTCGATAGCGGATCTCGATTGAGAAGCGTGGGAACCGGCGCCTTCGATACCGTTCTGGGCGCGCTCGAAACTTCCGGCGAATACATCACCCTCGGCACGACGCTCATACGCTATACCGGCACTGCGTCTTCGCTTACGCTCAGAAGCGATATCACCGCGATCGCCGCAGGCGCGTTCTCCGGCTACGGCGGCTACGCTTCGTCCGTCGAGGCGCTGACCATAGGAGCGGATTCCGCCCTCGCGAATTTCTCTTCGGGCGCGTTTGACGGCGCTTTCAACATAAACGAGATACGCATAATGAACGAGGCGGCAAAGATCGCCGCGGAAGAGGGCGCCTTTGACGGAGTGTCGCTCAGCGCGGCTTTGTATGTGCCCGCCGGCTTGCTGGAAGGATATACCGGCGACCCCGGTTATTCCGGTTCGTTCGACTCGATACAGCCAATACATTAATGACTTCGGGACCGTTCAAAAAAATCAGAGACACTTTCAGAGAAAAGTCCGCTCCGCCGGACTTTTCGGATTTTCAACTTCACCGTAAAATAAACGGTTTTTCGTCGTTCGACGTGGATTGGATGGCGAAACTGAAGTCGGATCTGGGGCTTGAGACATCGGTAGAAGAGCTGATTGAGCTTGCCGCGGTACTGAAGACGCCGCCTACGGTGTTCGCTCTCAGGATAATAGACGGCTATTGGAATTCTCCGCGCGCGCAATTTACGCGCGACATAGGGGAAATATATCTTTCGTCCGAAAATCCTCACATCCGCAAGGCAATGACTAAGTACGAGGAACTGCATAGGAGATTCATGTCCGGCTCTCCCAGGACTATTGCGGGGATGCAGCAGGTAAACGTGCGCGCCGTTGCAGAGGACAACCGCGATTCGGTATTGGTGAGCGCGGGACGGGTGTCGGAGGAATGCGCCGCGTACGACAAGGGAAGACGGATACGGTATTTTGCGTATCTGATGACTAAGTGGGACGACGGCTGGCTGCCCGCCGAGAGGCGCGCCGCGGTGGAATGCACCGTGGCGGGCGCCGTGCCGAGACTCATGATCAGGGAGGAACCCGGCGGAAACACTCCGGGAAGGATGGTATCGTTCGCCAGATACGCCGAGTCCCTCGACGCGGCGGCATACGGCGCGGCGGCGCGCGGCGTGAGCGGCGCCGAGCCGATGACGAAAGCCACTGTGCTCGGATTTTCCACCTTCCCGCAAATGGGCACGGGAATGCCGGAAAAAGGCGACGTCATAGCCGTGATCGTCATACCGGATACGGAACGCGCTTCGTTAAATTCGCTGAACGCTTTTTTGAGGGAGCTCAGTCTCGGCGGCATGGTAGAACGCGCTCTCTGCAACGACAACGGGATGCTGAACGCGCTGATAGCGCTCGGAAAAGGTTTCGACCTCGAACTCGCGGACGCAACGGATCTGAATATGCCCCCGGAGGAATTCATTACCGTGGGCAGCCTGAATATGGTCACGCTTGCGGTCAGGCACGGCAGAACGCGCGACGTAAAGGCGGCGGCGCAAAAGTATTCTTTCGACTGCCACGTCGTCGGCAGATTTACGTCGGAAATGCGGCTCAGGCTCTTTTCCAAGGGCGCGGAACTTGCCGAACTCGATATGGAAATTTTGAGGTACAGGAACCATACCCTGTCCAGATACGAGCTGGGTTCGCGCCCCGAACCGTTCCTTGCGGTGCGCTCCGATACGGCGGACGATATAAAAAGAAACGTGGTCAACGTGTCCGAGGGCACGCCGCTGAACGCTTTGGGCGGGGGGAAGACGGTCATAGCGCAGATGTCCGGTGCGGCGCAGACCACGCCCAATCAGATATCCGCGGTACGCCCCGATTTTTACGGTTACGGCGGCGCGGTCAACGCGGCGGCTTTGTCGGGGCACGCTGCGGGAGGAGATCTGTTTACCCGCGCCGTCAACACGGCGCTGAACGCGGTATTGAAACTCGTTGTCGTAGGCGTGTCAATATACGATATCGCGCTGAACCCGGCATATCTTATACCCGACGCGGAAGAATGCAAAGGGGAACTTCTGGAGGAGGCGTTGGGCATATTCTATGCGGAGAACGCGTTATCGCTGTGTTCCCTGGGCTATTCCTCGGGTTTCGGAAAATCGATGAAGACCCCCGAGGTATTCGTCGCCGCGACGGGGATGCTCGATGCCGGGGCGATGGCGGGAGGATCTTTCAAAAACGGCGATAAAATATACAAAATAGGTATCCCGAGGGATGAGTACGGTATCCCTGATTTCAAGTTCGTGTTGAAACTCGCGGCGCAGATAAATATAAACGTGACCAAAGGAAACGTCACCGGCGGACGCGTAGTAGACGGCGGCGCCGCAGAGGAACTAATAGACGCCACCGCCGGCGACAGGCTGGGCTTTTCGTTTTCATCTAAGCCTCCCGTTTGCTCGGAGGGCGGCAGCGATCTGCTCCTTGCCATAGAGGACGCGGAGGAATTTTCCGCATTCGATCCCGAATACGTGGGAGTAGTTGACGATACCGGCAGGATCCGTTCCGCGGTATTCAACATCACCCATTCCGAACTCGACAGGCTGGTCAGCAGATATCCCTTCGAAAACCGTCCGGAACAGCGTTTTCCCGTGGCGCCCGTTTCGCAAAAGGAGGCGCCGCGGCGCGCGTCTCACGTAAAGATGCCGCGCATGATGGTGATCCACACCGACCGCGCTTCGGAGGGGGCGATAGCGGAATCTGCGGCAAGGCGCAATTTCAGGGTGGACTCGGTATATATCGGACCGAACGCCGTCTCCGCGGCGGAGCCCAGGGCGATCCGCGAAAAGATAGCCTCTTCCGATATGCTGGTGATCGCGGGCTACAGCGCTTACGGCGGATACGCCGCCATGGATATGCTCGGAGAACTCATCGAAAACCCCGTCGTCACTGATGCGGTCAACGAACTCATTTTCAGAAACGAGGGGCTCGTGCTGGGGACGGGCGCCGGCGCCGCGGTGCTCGCGATGACGGGGCTGTTGTCTAAGGGTTCCACGGAGCATCGCCTGGACGCGGGCGTCATGATGAAGCCTTCCGCTACCGGGGAGTCCTCGGCAAAGATCCCCAGGCTCAGGATATCGAACAGGTTTTCGCCCATGCTTTCCCGTACGGAATTGGGCAGGGTATATTTCGCCGCGGCTCCCGGCAGGAACATGAGGCTCGTCGCGGATAAGGAAATGCTTGGTAAACTGATGTCGTCGGGGCAGATCGCCGCGCAGTTTGTCGATCCCGTAGGAATGCCGACGTCGGCTTTTCCGTTCAATCCCACGGGCTCCGATTCCGCCATCGCCGCGCTTTCGTCGCCGGACGGCAGAGTGCTCGGATTTTTCGCATTGCCGGAGAAAACAAAATATCTTTTCGGGGAGCGGTCTCTGCTGGAAGACATGCTCGATTCCGCCGCGGACTACTTCGGAACGCTTGACTTTTAACGTTTGTTATAATAAAATATATTAGATTATAAGGTTTTCAAAGGAGAGTACGCTATCGAATGAAGAATTTCGCACACAAACTCCTGGAGGCGTTGATCGCCGTATTGCCGATAACCGCTTTGGTCATTATTTTGAACTTTGCGATGGGGGATCCGATGCCTACGCTGCAGCTGGGGTCCTTTTTGGTGGGATTTGTGTGTTTGATATTAGGCGAAGCGTTATATACTCTCGGCAGCAGCATATCTCTGGAACCGATCGGCGAACACATAGGTGCAAAGGTCACCGGCACGAAGAAGGTGCCTCTGATACTCGGCGTGTGCTTTGTAGTCGGCGTGATAGTCACCGTCGCGGAACCCGATCTTACGGTTTTGGCGACCCAGATAAGCTCTATTCCCAATCCCGTATTGATATGGAGCGTGGGGCTCGGCGTAGGGCTTTTCATGGTCGCGGCGGTTTTAAGGCTTTTGCTGAAGATAAAACTCAACGTTCTTCTCATCGCGATGTACGCGGTCGTATTTATCATCACGGCTTTTTCCGCGGCGGACTACGTGCCGCTCGCGTTCGACTCGGGCGGCGTGACGACGGGTCCCATCACCGTCCCGTTTATCCTGGCGCTCGGCGCCGGCGTGTCCACCGTTATGGGCGGCAAGAACTCGCAGGAAGACAGCTTCGGCATGGTTGGCATATGTTCGGTCGGTCCGATAATCGCGGTGCTGATACTCGGACTCGTATATAACGTCAGCCCCGAAGCGGGCGGCGAGACGATAGCGGAATACGCGGATTTCGGCGATGTAATGGTGCATTTCGTCCGCGAGATGCCCACATATCTGGAGGAAGTCGGGATCGCGTTGCTGCCCATTTACGGATTTTTCATAATATTCCAGTTCGCGCTGATCAGGTTCCCCTTAAAGCGCCTGATAAGGATAGGCGTGGGCGCGATATATACATATATAGGACTGACGATATTCCTTTTGGGCGTAAACGTCGGCTTCATGCCGGCGGGAACGTATATCGGCGGATTGTTCACGGGCGAGCTGAAGTGGCTGCTGCTGCCGATAGGCGCGTTGATAGGCTCCGTTTTAGTCCTTGCCGAACCCGCCGTACACGTTTTGAACAAACAGGTCGAATCGGTCACGGGCGGTTCCATAAAAAGGAAAAACATGCTTATCGTGCTTGCCATAGCGATGTCGGTCGCGGTGACGCTGAGTATGCTCAGGGTAGTCACCGGGATATCGATATGGTGGATACTTCTTCCGGTGTATGTCGTGTCGCTCGGGCTGTCCTTTTTCGTCCCGAAGATATTCACCGCCATAGCGTTCGACTCCGGCGGAGTCGCTTCGGGTCCGATGACGGCGACGTTCCTCTTACCGTTCGCGATGGGCGCTTCCGAGGCGCTCGGCGGAAATATCCTGACCGACGCGTTCGGTACGGTGGCGTTCGTGGCGATGACTCCGCTTCTCGCGGTGCAGATAATGGGACTTGTGTTCAAGGTAAAGCGGCATATCGCGGCACGCACCGCGAAGGCGCAGGAATACCGCGCAATGCTCGAAAAAGAGGGCGAGATCATCGCCTTGGAGGATTAGCGTATGAAACTCAAGTATTTGTTCGTTATAGTCGATAAAATAAAGACTCGTAAAATGACGGAGGCGCTCATGGAATGCGGAGCGAACGCGCTGAACGTTATGCCGGGACTGGGGACGGCTCCGACTGCGCTCGGGGACATCCTGGGCGGCGAGTCCGACAAATCCGTCATCACGTCGACGATCGAGGAAAGATATCTTAGTAATCTCGGGGACATGCTGAGGGACAAATTCGAATTCGGCGCTAAGCGCGGCGCGGGCGTCGCGTTCACGATACCCGTTAAAGCCGTCGCGGGACCTGCAACGCTCAGGATCCTGGCGGGCGATTGCGCGGAGGAGGCAGGCAATGACTGATTTCAAATTGATAGTAACGATAGTAAACAGCGGATTTTCCACGCAGGTAATGGACGCGGCGCGCGAAGCGGGCGCGACGGGCGGCACGATAATCTATTCGTCGGGCGCGGGCGCGCATGAGGCGGAAAAGATGTTCGGGATAGCGGTATCCCCGGAAAAAGAGACCGTCCTTATATTGTCCCCCGCCTCGGGAGCCGAGAACATAATGCGCTCCGTCATCAAGAAAGCGGGGCTTAACACTTTGGGCGCGGGACTGTGCTTTGCATTGAACGTGGATTCCGTGTTGGGCGTGGCGTACGGCATAAACGGCGGCGGGAGAGACGACTCGGCTGCGGGCGCGGAAAATGCCGCGGACGACGCGGACGCGGACGGCGAAGGTGACGCCGGAAAAGAGGTGCAAAATGATTGAGCTGATAATAAACATCGTATTCGGACTGCTTGCCCTGACGTCTGTCGTATGGGGCGCGTTTGTTTTGAAAAAGCTTGTCGGACTCGTCCGTTTGTATAAAAGTTCGGACGTGACCGTACCCCTTTATCCGCGCTTCAAATGGCATATACCGATACTCGTTTTACTCGGCGCGGCGCTTATAGCCGACATAGTGTATCTGATACTGTCGCCTTCAGATTACATCATAGCGGTGTCGCTCATGGTGATAATAGGTATGATCGCCGCCGTCGTAGGGCTGATGATGAAAGTCAAATGCGGCGTTACCGATTCCGGCGTGATCATGCCGTACCGTTTTATTTCATGGGATAAACTGGGCGATTACCGCATAGACGGCGACTCGGTATTTTTCATGGGGAACGCCGCCGGTTTTGACACTATGGAAGCTGCGACCGCAAAACTGGGCGTTGTCAGCACGGATATCGAAAAACTGAGCAGGGTACTCGAAGAACATAAAAAGAATTAGTACCAAAGGAGCGTGCATTACGGGGCAGGATATCGAAAAAAAAGGCTTAGAGAAGCCCGAAACTTCATTCGTTTCGGAGAATAGCGCCGCGGACGACGTGCGAGTTTCAAATCGGAACGCGGTCATAAAAGAGAAGATTTTCAAATATACAGCTATGCTGCTTTTGATCGGCAGCTTTATCTATTTTACGGTTTACGGCTTTTTGAGAAACCCCTTTCTGCCGTCAGGCACGGCGTCGGAAATAGGGCTCGAATACCCCACGGCTTTCAAATTCTGGGGATTCACCACGTCGCTTGCGCTCAGCGTCAATCTGATTTATACATATACGCATAGATCTTTCAGATACAAACAGGTAAAAGCCGCCGGCTATGTATGCATGGCGCTGGGCGTGGTATGTCTGATGACATGCGTGCACATCCCGTCCACCAGAGAACCGGGACTGCAGATGTACGCGCACTGGTCGACCGCGCTCTTGTTCGCGCTGTTTTTCGCTGCGGCGATAGTTTTGCACCTTCTTTTTCCCGCAAAACCGAACAAAAAATACAAAATAACGTTGATATGTTTTGCGGCGTTGCTCGGCGCTATAGTCATTGCGCTGATTGCCGCAGGCAAAAACGGTTTTATCGAAAGCCTTCCGATGTGGGCGGCGTATATAATAATATTTTTGGATAATTTTACTCCCGTCTTAAGGGCGGAATAGGTGTGTTATGCGTTTTGATCTGTGCGGCAAATGGCTCCTTGAGTGCGGCGGACATTCCGTTTCCGTTTCCATCCCCTCTACGAATGCGTCCGCTCTGCTCGCCGCGGGCGCGATACCCGATCCGTACGTCGGCACAAACGAGAAAAAAACGCTTTGGCTCGGCGACGCGGACACCGTGATGAGGACGACGTTCGTTTTGTCCGAAGATGAGACGGCACTTAAAGCGGAGCTTGTCGCGGAGTACGTCGATACCGTTTTCGAGGCGAAACTGAACGGGCGCAGCATAGGAAGGGGCGGAAACGCTTTTATCCCGCACCGCTTCGACGTGACGGGACTTTTGTCGGCGGGGGAGAACACGCTGGAATTTTCGATACGCGCCCCCAAAAAATATGCCCGTGCGGAGTCCGGGCGCATCAACGGAAAACGTCTTCCCGGCATCACCGACGTAACGTTCATACGGAAACCGCAATGCCATTTCGGCTGGGATTGGGGGCTCGATCTCCCGGTATCGGGTATCCTCGGCAAGGTTTATTTGGAGCTCGGAGAACTTTGTATCCGCGATTTTTCAGCGGTGGGGAGCCTCGAAAAGGGTTTCGGAAAAATATCCGTTTCCGCCCGGGTCACGGGAGCGGACGAATATATCATAAATGTGACGGCGCCGGACGGCTCCGTCGTCGAAAAAAGGGGACTCACCGCTAAGGGAGTTGTCGAACGCGAATTCGAGATCCCCGCGCCGTATATTTGGCGGACGGCGGATATCTCTGGCGGCGGCGAGCAGCCGCTCTACGAAGTCGAACTGACTGTCATGGGCGGGGGAGAGCGCGTATCGAAAAGGATATCGACGGGGATAAGGAGCGTATATCTCGACCGCAGAAGGAGCGCGGACGGCGAAAAATTTTGTTTCGTCCTGAACGGAAAACCTTTGTTTATAAAGGGCGCGAACTGGATACCCTCGGACGCGATGCCCGACAGGGTGACGCGCGAAAAAACGGAGTATTACATCGACGCCGCCGTAAAAGCGGGGTTCAACATGCTGCGCGTTTGGGGCGGCGGCTATTACGGCTCGGATGAATTTTATTCGCTGTGCGATAAAAAGGGTATCCTCGTGTGGCAGGACTTCATGTTCGCGTGCAGAGCGTATCCCTTTTTCGACGATGAGTTTGAAGCGAACGCGAGGTCCGAAGTGGGGTACAACGCGACGCGCCTTAAGTCGCACCCGTCGCTCGCATTATGGTGCGGCAACAACGAGATAGAAGCGATGTACTCCAATTACATGATGTATCCGAAGTACGTTGACGCTCAGCGCAGATTCTTCTACGAAACGCTGCCGCGGGAGCTCGAAAAATACGACGATTTGACTCCGTATATACCCGGCTCGCCGATAGGCGCCGACTTCTTGAAGGGCGTGCAGGCGGACAACGTCGGAGACACGCACCTGTGGGCGGTGTGGCACGGGCTGCAGGACATAACATATTACCGCACCAGGAATACGCGTTTTTGTTCGGAATTCGGATTCGAGTCTTTCCCCGATATCCGCACTATCCGCCAATATGCGGGCGAAAAGCAGATGTCGCTGTATTCGGAAACCATGCGGGCGCATCAGAAGTGCGCGCTCGGAAACGAAAAGACCTACTATTACATGACGAAGCTGTTCGGCGATCCGAAGACGTTTTCGGATACGGTATATCTCAGTCAGCTGGCGCAGGCGCTATCCGTTTCGGACGCGGTATCGGCGTGGCGGCGCTCCGGCGTTACCTCGGGCGCGATGTATTGGCAGTTCAACGACTGCTGGCCGGTGGCGAGCTGGTCGTCCGTGGACTATTTCGGAAGATACAAAGCTCTCCAATACTCTGCCCGCCGTTTCAACGCGCCTTTCGCGGTGACGGCGGAGGAGGAAAAGGGAGGATACGCGATATACGCGGTAAACGACTATACCGAAACGAAAAAAGGGGAGATAGCCTTTACGATATCCGACTTTTACGGTAAAATAATATCGGAAAAGCGTTTTCCCGTCGAAATAGAGGGCGGAGGCAGGAAGGAATGCGCCTTTGTGCCGTTCGAGTGCGGAAAACGCGCCGCAAGGAGGCTTTATTTTGCGGCTGTGCTTACTGACGAAAAAGGGAAGACTTTGTCGCGTTTTTCGCGCCCGATGTCGGGCGACAAAAAAGCGTCGCTGCCGGTACCGAAATACGATGTAAAAGTATCCCGAAGCGACGGATATACCGAAATAGCGGTGACGTCGGACGTATACTCCCGCTTCACCGAGGTGTTTTCCGACGTCGATACGCCTCCGTACGATGACAACTTCGTCGATATATTCCCCGGCGAAACGCGCGTCTTCCGCGTAAAATGCGAAAATATCCCCGACGATTCATTCGGGATAAGGAGCGTGAACACCGTTTCGTTCAAGCGAAACGCCTTGGTCGCGGCGATAAAACGGGCGCTCATATTCCTGAACCCCGTGAATTTCTTTTCGTGGATATATTATAAAACAGGTAAATTCGAATATAAGGAGTAATTATGACCGAAGAGGAGAGATTGAAACTGTATACATCGGTAGTGCCGTCCCGAGTGCAAAAGAGCGTCCAGCGCGAAAACTTCAACGCGTTCATCCATTACGGGCTGAACACGTTCGCGAACAAGGAGTGGAGCGACGGAACGCTGTCGCCGGAGCTTTTCGACCCGTCCGACCAGGACGTCGAACAGTGGGTGAAGGTATTGAAATTCGCGGGCGCGAAGGGCATAATTTTTACCGCCAAACACCACGACGGCTTTTGTATGTGGCAGACCGCAACGACCGATTATTCCGTAAAATCGAGCCCGTACAAGAACGGTAAGGGCGATATAATGGAGGAGCTCAGGGCTGCGTGCAAAAAACACGGCATGAAACTCGGGGTGTATCTCTCGCCGTGGGATCGTAACAGCCCCTTTTACGGCACGCCCGACTACGACGATTTTTACGTGAGGCAGCTGAAAGAGCTTCTGACGAACTACGGCGAGATATTCGCGGTGTGGCTGGACGGCGCGTGCGGCGCCGAAGCGGACGGCAAAGCGAAACAGGTCTACGATTTCGAGCGCTATTACGAGGTCATCCGCAAACTTCAGCCGAAAGCCGTGATCTCGAACTGCGGCCCCGACGTCAGGTGGGTGGGAAACGAGGGCGGTTTCGCGCGTGAAGGCGAATGGTGCGTACTGCCGAAACTCGACCACGCGGCGCAGAATATTGCCGAGGTAAGTCAACAAACGGAAGATCAGAATATGAAATCGCAGGCGTTCGACATGATGGGCGAGGAGCTCGGCACCCGCGAAATGCTTGAAAAATACGACGAATTCGTGTGGTCGCCCGCCGAAGTGGACGTTTCGGTGCGCCCCGGCTGGTTCTATCACAAGTCGCAGGACAGGCGGCTGCGTTCCGTAAACAACCTGTTGTACATCTATTACACGTCCGTGGGCGGCAACAGCCTGCTTCTTCTGAATGTGCCGCCGGACAAAACGGGGCGCATAAACGACGCGGACGTCGAAAAGCTCGTCAGATTCGCCGACAGGAAAAACGCCGCGTTCTCGAAGCCCGTCGCCGTGGACGGCGTTACCGCTCCCGAGCACGAAGCGGGAAACAAGCCTCGCAATATGTTCCGCGCAGGTTTCGACAAAAATTCCTTTGACGCCAACAGTTACTACACCCCCGCGCACGAAGCGGACGAATACGCGATAACTATGCAGCTTGCGAAGACCTCCCGGGTCGATAAGGTGCAGATAATAGAAAACGTCGCGTTTTCGCAGCGTATAGAGCGTTTCAGAATAGAAGCGAAGGTAAAAGGCGAGTTCAAGCCCGTCTATTACGGCAAGACCGTCGGATTCAACAGGATAGCGTTTTTCCGCCCGGTAAAAACAAACGAAATAAGGATAGTCATCGAATCGTCGCGCTTAAAACCCTATATCGAGTATATCGGCGTATACGAACACGCGAAAAAGGGATCCAATCCCGTGCCGCCGCCCTTCGTAGCACTAAAAAAAGCGATACACCGCGCCGTCAACAGGCGGTTCATGAAGAAAAACACGCCGTCCGCCGGGTGATATTCGGCGGACAAAAGCGCCGTATTATATGAACGGCGGCGGAGAAGAAAAAATTTTGACTTAAAGCTGCAGCAGACCGCGGCGGTTTAGGCGCGTCGCATTAAGCCAAAATCGTTGACGGACCGACACAAAATAAAAAATAGGGGAAAAGTGTTGCAATCGCGTTTCGGTTGTGGTAATATATTTTGGCAACGGAACGGGATATGCGGTCGTGGCGGAATAGGCAGACGCGTACGTTTGAGGGGCGTATGGGAGACCGTATGGGTTCAAGTCCCATCGACCGCACCATGATTAGTGGATAAAAATGCTGTCCACTGTAAAAACCCTGAAAAACGATGAGTTTTTCAGGGTTTTTGCTATTTTTTGGCAAAAACAGGGAATTTTTCCTATGGAAAGAAAGATTTTAATTTTATGCTGTCTTTTTGCCATTTTCGAGCAAAAACAGGACTTGAACCTTTATGTTGTTTATATTCAATCATAATCAAATGAATAAGGGGGGCATATCCTAACAAGACTTGCGCTTTTTTCTTTTATTGTGATATAATAGATAACGATAAAAAGTTCTTAAACAGCGTTTTGGGATTAGTTAAGATGATGCAAAAGGAAAGAGAATTGAAAATTGGAAAATGGTTCTCAATGTGGATAGATAAAAACTGCAAAGGTATAGAGGAGTTGTTTTGTTTTGATGCTGTTTATGTTGAAAGTTGGGGACCTAAATATATAGGAATAAAAGCTATTAAACATTGGTTTGATGAGTGGAACACACGCGGTAGCGTTAAGACGTGGGATATTAAACAGTTTTTTCACAAGGACGAGCAGACGATTGTAGAGTGGTATTTCTGCAACGAAATGAATGATGGCAGGAAAGAGGAGTTCGATGGGCTTTCTTTAATTCAATGGGAAAATGGTAAAATCTGCTTTCTGAAAGAATATGGTTGCAATATCAATAACTATAATCCTTATCAAGAAGGTAGTGAACCTGTTTTTAGAGATGAGAAAAGTAAGTGGTTTTGATAGGAGAAAGAGATGAGTGAACTTCGCAAAATCCCCAACGTGGGAAAAACAACAGAAAAAGACCTCATAGCGATGGGGTACACGACCATAGAATCGTTGAAGGGTAAAACGGCAGAGCAGCTTTACGAAGAAGAATGTTCTTTGCGCGGAGAACTCATCGATCGTTGTCAATTGTACTTATATCGTGCCGTCGAATATTTTGTAAATTCCGAAAACCCAGATCTTTCCAAATGCCCGTGGTGGCTTTGGAAGGATGAATTTGTAGAGCCTTCTCCCTGCGGCGCATGCGCTTTATAAACAATATAAATAGCACTACGGCGAGGATACCCGAAAGCACCGCCGTGACCGGGGTGTTGAGCCACAGACCGGTGAGCTCCAGAGGATAGAACGTGCCGATAAGTATCAGCGGGAACACGAGCGCCACGGATACCGACAGGAGAGTCGCTTCCAAAGATCTGCCTATGGCGAGGAAGAAGCTCTGAGCCGCAAACGATATCCATCTGACGAAATAGGTCAGAGCGAATATCGTCATCGCCGTGACCGCCATCTCCGTCATCGCGGGGTCGGGTGAATTCATGAACAGCGCGGTTATCTGTTCGGGAAATACCAGGAGCACCACAGCGGATAATACGGAAACGACCATACATGCGGCGAGGCAGTATTTTTCTATGTCCTTTACGCGTTTATAGTCACCCGCGCCCCAGTTGAAGCCGAGTGCGGGCTGCAGCGAATCGCAGGTGCCGTACATCAATGGTTGCACGAAACCCTCCGCATACATCAGCACTCCGTATACGGATACCGCCGTTTCGCCGCCGAATCTCAAAAGCATCATATTCATGAATATCGACGTTATGCGCGCAGCCACGTTGTTCAGAAAGTTCGGCATACCGCACGACACCGTAGTTTTGATCATGCTCCTCGTAAAGCGCGGGCGCACGAATCGAAGGGGCGTTTTTTTGAGGAAAAAGGGCATCAGGGACACAACGGCGGCTGTCATCATGCCCGCCGCGGTGCCGAGCGCCGCCGCCCATATGCCCCAGCGGAACACATACAGGAACAAAAACTCGAGCCCCATGCACAGTATGCTCATCAATATGTTGACGAACAGGCTGTAGTTTATCTTTCCCGATATCCTGAGGTAGCTATCGGTCGCGAATACTATAGTCGTCACCGGCGAACACAGCGCGTAGACTTTCAGATATTCTGCGGCATATTCCATCAGGACGCCCTCGGCGCCCATCAGGCGCATCAGCGGTTCCGCCAGGAAAAACAATATCGCTCCGAGCGCCACTCCCGCCGAGAATATCATGATACATGCCGATGTGAAGTAATTGTTCGCTTCGTCGTCCGCCTTTCTGCCGAGAGCATGCGCGATCGGGACGGAGGAGCCCACGCCGATAAGGTCGGCTATGGCAAAATTTATTATCACGAAGGGCATCGCGAGGTTTACCGCGGCGAAGGCGGTGTCTCCCAAAAACTGCCCGACCATAACGCCGTCCATCAGCTGATACAGCGACGAAGCGAACATTCCTATCGAGCCCGGTATAGCCGCCTTGAAAAACAGCTTAGACGGTTTCACTTTTGAAAATAATGTTTTATTATCTAATTTCGCCATATCGTCATCCTTTTATGTTTAGTTTGGCGGAAATGACTTCGGTGTATTTTTCCACCGCAGTAATAAATTCCTCGGGAAATATCCGAAGAGTTTCCTCCATCGCCTCGACTTCCGCTTTAGAGAGTTCGTCAAGCGCTTCGCGCGCAAAGCGCATTCCCGATTCGGTCAGCACTATCCTTTTTTCCCTGCCGCCTTCCAGATACGCCATGCCGCCCGAGACAAGCTCCTTTGTCAGAGTGTTTACGGTGGTCTTCGGTATCAGCCGGTCGCGCGAGATGTCGCGCTGCGTGTGCGGTCTGCCGTCCCCCAGCGCATACAGCAGGGAAAGCATGTTTTCCTTTACGTTATGCCGCCTTGCCCAAATATAATACGCGCCGTCCAGTCTGTTCGTGGCGACGTTCAGCCGTTCTATAAGTTCGTATATTTTTCCTTTTCTCATATTTACCTCGACAGTACGGATTCGTACCGTCGAGGCGGATTATATCATCTTAAAAATCCTATGTCAACGATAAAAATATGATTGTATAAAAAATTCGGGAACGATATCCCGAAAATAAGCAGGGGGCATAGAGTGCATAGTGAAAAAACGAGCCTATTCGGGCTCGCGGCGGTGGGATACGTTTTTCTCCTGCATGACCGTCATCAGATCCAGCAACACCTTGCGCTTTTCGGGTGCGATGCCGTCGTACAGTTCCAAAAGCCTGATTTGTTCGCCGCTAAGCGCGGTCTCGTCCACACCGGAGTAAAATTCCGCCTGGGTCAGGCCGAACGCAAGACACACAAGTTCTATGGAAGCACGGTCGGGAGTATAACGCTTTTCGTTGAACCAGTCGTAAACGGTATTCGGGTACAGTCCCGCCTCGCGCGCAAGTCTGTATTTCGACCAGCCGCGCTCGAGCATAAGCTTTTCGATCCTTTCGTGAATATCCATATGCGCCCGTCCGCTTATAGTATGTTTTATCATTACTATTTTATAGTTGTTGACATTAAATATAATACGTGCTAGCATTAATTAAAACATATTTTAAGCATTAATAAGGAGCGATACTCATGAAGTGTTTTTGTTTGGGACCGGATTTCACGGGATTTCCGTGGCAGTATTACTCCAACAGCGCGCGGCGAAGAGAATATAAACAGATACTTTACGAAAAATTGCGCGAGTGGATAGAAGAGAGCGGGGATAAAAAGAAAATATTTATTTCTAACCTGCTGACGGAAGCCGATTGGGATATCGCCGGTGCGTTGATGCACATATCCGTATGCGATCATACGGTAAGCGAGTCAGGGAATGCACGCCGGGCGCCAGGATCATTATCACTCCCGAGGATATGGCGTCGGAACGTCAAAACGCGCTCAAAGAGTTATGTATACTAGGGTGCGGGAACGATGAGAGGGACATTTTAGACAAGATCAACAGACGGAAAATAGACGAAAGCGACAGTGTGTTCGCCGTAATGTATTGCGGCGGAGCGGTAGAGGATGCAGTGTGCTATGCGTATGAAAAGAAAAAACGCGTAGGCATCCTGAAACTGAGTAAGTACGGCGTATATCGCGGCTGAAAATCAAATACGGTCGGCGAGGGGAGAGAGGGCGTTAAGGCGCGCGTTCAGGGATAAAGTGAGCTTCAGATCTTTTAGCTTCGTGCCGACAAGCGCGGAGCGCAATTCTGCTCCCAGTTCTTCGTCCAGATAATCGCCCGAAAGCGACGCATCCGTTATCACGCCGTTTTTTACGGAAAGAGCAAGAGCGACTGTCCCGATATCGAGGCGCGCTTCCAGGGTCAGATCGAAGGGGGGATCGGAGCCGAAAATAAAATTTTTGCCTGAGAAAAACGCCGCGCCGCTTCGGTATGCCGCCTCGTCGAATGGGATGGCGCGGGGGACGCCGTATTCCTCCCCGAACGCGCGCTTCAGCGCAGCGGCGACGTCCGAAACGGTGAGAGAGGGGATTATTTCCGACAGATTCAATATTCTGCGCTTTACCGAATCGACGCCCTTTGCGTTTAGTTTCAGATGAGACGGGGTGAGAGCGCGGCTTGCCGTTTCCTTGTCAAGCGCTATAAGTATCGTGCCGTGGTGGAGCGAATTGTCTCTCGAGCGTTTGTACGCCGCGCCGCCCGCTTTTATCGAATTTACCTCGATGTCGTTTCTGCCGCCGGACGTTGCGCGTATCCCCAGACCCTTCAACGCCGTCAAAACCACGGAGTTCTGCCTTTTGACATCATATTGTGTGTTCGGGATAACAAAAGAGTAATTAAGGTTTCCCGTATCATGGTATACCGCGCCGCCGCCCGTCAAGCGTCTGACGGGGAGAATATCGTTTTCGGACATAAAGGAAAGGTCGCATTCCTTGTAAATGTTCTGGTTTCTGCCTATGATGACGGATGGGCGGTTCACCCACAGGTACAGCGCGGGCTCCCGGGAGTTTTCCAGCATATGCGCCTCGGCGGCAAGATTCAGATACGGGTCGTGCCCCGGCGAAGAGATCGTTATCGGCATGAACAAATTATATTCTTACTTCGCGCGATTTTCAAGCGAAAAGGCGCGCAAAGGAAAAGTTTGATTCTGCGTTGACACGCGCGCGCGTTCGTTATATAATAAAATCATAATTTGTACGGAAGGGAATATGTCTTACGAGATCATAAAACGCATTAAGATCGTGCCGGTAGTCAAAATCGAAAACGCCGCGGACGCCGTAGCCGTCGTGGGCGCGCTGGAAGCGGGCGGTATACCCGTCGCGGAGATAACGTTCAGAACGAGCGCCGCAGAGGAGGCGATAAAGGCTGCCGCGGAGCGATTTCCCGATTCGCTTATCGGCGCGGGCACCGTCGTAAACGACATCCAGGCGGCTAGAGCGGTCGCCGCGGGCGCGAAATTCATCGTTTCGCCGGGTTTTTCGGACAGAGTGGACGCTTTCTGCCGCGAGGCGAAGATCCTTTATATCCCCGGCGCGGTGACCCCGACGGAGATAATGCGCGCCACCGAGGGCGGTAACAGGATAATAAAATTTTTCCCTGCCACGGTGTTCGGCGGTTCAAAAGCGCTGAAAGCGCTCGGCGCGCCGTTCGGCGGCATAGAATTCATACCTACGGGCGGCATAGACAATACGAATCTTGCCGAATTTCTGAGCCTTAAAAACGTTTTGGCGGTCGGCGGCAGCTGGATGGTCCGCGACAGCCTAATAGCGGAGGGGAAATTCGACGAGATCGCGGAAATATCGAAAAAAGCGCGCGCCATTGCGGAGGAGTTTTGATATGCGAGTAGTTACATTCGGAGAAATAATGCTCCGGCTCGCTCCGGAGGGGTATTTAAGGTTTTTGCAGGCGGATAAATACGGCGCGACTTACGGCGGAGGCGAAGCGAACGTAGCGGTGTCGCTTGCGGGTTTCGGAGCCGACGCCGCGTTTGTTACAAAACTTCCCGAAAACGACATCGCCGAGGGCGCAGTCCGGGCGCTTCGCGCCGCGGGCGTGGACGTCAGGCACATCGCGCGCGGCGGTAACAGGATCGGGATATACTTTTTGGAAAAAGGCGCTTCGCAGCGCCCGTCCAAAGTGATCTATGACCGCGCGGGAAGCGCCATTCAGGAAGCGGACGGCACCGACTTCGATTGGGACGAGATCTTTTCGGGCGCCGATCATTTCCATTTTACCGGGATCACCCCCGCCCTCGGCGACAAGACGGCGCGCATTACGATGGAAGCCGCAGCCGCCGCGAAGAAAAAGGGGATAAAGGTCTCCTGCGACCTAAATTACAGAAAAAAACTGTGGAGCCGCGAAAAGGCCAGAGAAGTCATGACCGCGCTTATGGAATACGTCGACATTGTCATCGCGAACGAGGAGGACGCGTCCGACGTGTTCGGTATCGCCGCGCCCGCGGACGTTACCAAGGGCGGCGTCACGGCGGAAGGTTACGTCGCGGTGGCGAACGAGCTTATCTCGCGTTTCGGTCTGGAATACGCCGCGATAACATTGCGCGGCAGCATATCCGCCAGCGACAACCGCTGGTCGGCGGTGCTCGTGTCCGAAGCGGGTGAGGTATATAAAGCGAGGGAATACCTTGTGCATATCGTGGACAGAGTGGGCGGCGGCGATTCGTTCGGCGCGGGGCTCATTTACGGACTGAACGCGTTCGATCCCGGGCGCGCCGTCGAATTCGCAGCGGCGGCGTCATGCCTCAAACAGACGATCGAAGGCGATTTTAACATGGTTACGGTCGACGAAGTCCTCCGACTGATGTCGGGTGACGGAAGCGGCAGAATATCCAGATGACCGGAGGACGAAATGGACGAAAAACAACAACGGATGCCCGAAGAAACATCGGATAACGGGTTGCCGAACGGCGGAGAACCGTTACCCGAACAGAAAAAAACGCTGGCTTTCAAAGTAAAACAGTTCTTGTCGAAACACGCCAACATCCTGCAGATAGTCAAGTTCACGCTGATAAGCCTTATAGCGTTTGTCGCGGAGTTCGCGTCTATGTACGCGCTGCAATACGGGCTGAAGGACATATGGGGCGACATCGATTTCCACTGGTTTGAGTTTAACTATGCAGCCGGGGAAAATGGTGCTTACGGACTCGCGGGATTCGTCGCGTTTTTGGGCTCCAAGTGCATTGCGGAGATTATTTCTTTTATCGTCAACAGGAAAAAGACGTTCGCCGCGAATAACAACGTCGTCTTCAGTACGATAATGTATGTGATAACGGTGGCCGCCATAATCATATTTACCACGTGGCTCGGCGGCGCGCTGGGAAGCGTTCTCGGCGGCGAGATAGGCGCTGACTTCGGCACAACCATTGTAAAACTTATAAGCTCGCTTCTGAGCTGGGTCATCATATTCCTGATGGATAAATTCGTCATCATGAAAAAAACGTACAAATACGACGTGATGACGATAGGGCACAGCTCGCTCGATCATAACATCGACTCCGACGGCAGCGAAATAGTCGAAGTGGGCGGCGCGGTGCTGTATTCTTCCGCTTCCGCTTATTCGCTGGGGCACAGAGTGCTGGCTTTGACCAAACTTGCCGAGGGCGACGAGGACAGACTTTCCGCTTTCACCGTTCCGCGCGCCAATATAAAGGTGCTGCCCGCGTCGGTTTCGACTTCTATCGAAAACAGGTATCTTTCCCCCGACAAGGAGCGCCGCGAGTGCAAAGCGCTCGCGAAGGGCGATCCGTTCACCAAAAACGACATCCCCTCGGACGCGGTGAAGATATATCATTTCGCGGGGCTCATATACGGCGATTACGAGGACGGGCTCATCGAATACCTTGCGGCAAAGGACAAAGTCGCCGTCGACGTCCAGGGATTTTTGCGCCACTCGGATCCCGAAACGGGAAAGATGTATTTCGAGGATTGGGCGGACAAGCTGAAACTTTTCCCGAAGATCCATTATCTGAAAACGGACGCCGCCGAAGCGGAAATACTTACCGGGCAGTCCGACCGCTACGAAGCGGCGAAGATAATGCATTCATGGGGCGCTAAAGAGGTCATGATAACCCATAACAGCGAGGTCATCGTCTACGACGGCAAGAAGATGTACGCGGTGCCGATACGCGCCAGAAACCTCTCCGGGCGTTCCGGCAGGGGTGACACGACGTTTGCGGCGTATATATCGGAAAGGATAGCGCATTCCATAGAAGAATCGCTTATCTGGGCGACGGCGACGGTCAGCATGAAAATGGAAAAACCGGGCGCAATACGCGCTCAAAGAAGGGATATCCTGAAATACATAAAGGAGATATATCCCGATTATATAGACAAAATCCACACTTCGGAGGCAGTAATGATAAACGTATTCCAGAAAATTTATTACCGCATTTACCAGGCGGTGTTCAGAGTCGTGATGCCTATGCTCCGTCTCAGAAAGCCCGAACTCATCAAAGGCGAGGGAAGCATTCTGAAACTTCCCGCCGTCATCAAGGAAAAGGGCATCGATTCCGTATTGGTCGTCACCGACAACGGGCTGTATTCCCTGGGGATGCTTGACGGAATGTTCGAAAAAATGGACGAAGCGGGCGTAAAATACACCCTTTTCAAGGACGTCGTTCCCAACCCCACCGTCGATAACGTCGAAACGGCGTACAAAGCGTACGTCGAGGGCGGCTGCCAAGCGATAGTCGCGTTCGGCGGCGGTTCGCCGATGGACTGCGCCAAGGGCGTGGGCGCGCGCGTCGCCCGTCCCGGAAAACCCGTAAAGAAGATGAAAGGTATCCTGAAGGTCATGCACAGGATGCCCCCGTTTTTCGCCGTTCCCACCACGTCCGGCACCGGCTCCGAGGCGACTCTCGCCGCCGTCATAATGGACGCGGAGACGCACGACAAATATACGGTAAACGACCCCTCGCTCATCCCGCACTATGCGGTACTCGATCCCGCGCTCACGGTGGGACTGCCGAAGCACATCACCTCCACGACGGGTATGGACGCTTTGACCCACGCGGTCGAGGCGTATATCGGACAGAGCAATACCGCTCTGACCACGGAGATGGCGGAAAAAGCGACAGACCTTATCTTCAAATATCTTAAACGCGCCTACGACGACGGCAAGGATATGGAAGCAAGGGAGAACATGCAGGAAGCGGCATACTGCGCGGGCGTATCGTTCACCAGAGCGTATGTCGGTTACGTCCACGCGATAGCGCACTCGCTGGGCGGTAAATACGGAGTGCCGCACGGGCTCGCCAACGCGGTGATCCTTCCGTATGTATTGGACTATTACGGAGATACTATTTACGAACCGCTGTCGCGCCTTGCGGATATAGCGGGTATTTCAGGCGCGAATACGGAAGAGAAAGCGTTGAACTTCATCGCCGCGATACGTGAGATGAACGAATACATGAATATCCCGAAATACATAAAGGCAAAGGACGGCTCCGACCTCATCAAAGAGGAGGATATCCCCGCGATGGCGGAGCACTCGCTGAAAGAGGCGAATCCTCTGTACCCCGTGCCGAAGTTCATGGGCAAAGAGGAAATGACCAGAATGTATTACGTCATCCAGGGTAAATAATGACCGATGTAAAAAAGGAGGGCGCGATTCTCGTAAACGTCTCCGACGGCGGAGACCCCGAGAAAGCGCTCGGCGAATTGGAAGCGCTGACTTGTACCTTAGGATACGAAGTCAGAGCGTACATGACTCAGCGCCGCGCCCATCCCGACAAATCTTACTTTATAGGGAGCGGCAAGCTCGATGAGTTGAAATCGGTAGTGGAAGCTACCGATTCTTGCGTCGTCATATTTGAAAACGAGGTCAGCGGCACTCAGCTCAACAATCTCGAAAAATACCTCGGGGTGACCGTGATGGACCGCTCCACTCTTATAATCGAGATCTTCGCGAGGCACGCCACCACAAACGAAGGTAAACTCCAGGTCGAGTTGATGAGAAAGAAAAAGCTTCTTCCGCGCGTCCTGGGACAGGGCACCGTTTTGAGCCGCCAGGGAGGCGGCGGCGCGGGCGGCGGGGGCGCGAGGCGCGGCGGAGGCGAACAGCAGCAGGAGATAGACAAACGCGCCATACGCCAGGAGATACGCTCCCTCGAGCGTCGCCTTAAAAAGCTTTCGTCGGAGCGCGCGGTGCGCAGGGAGCGCCGCATCAAAAACGCCGTAAAGGTGGTGTCGCTCGTGGGATACACGAATGCCGGAAAATCATCGCTGATGAACGCTTTGACGAACGCGGGAGTAGGGGTCGAGGACAAATTGTTCGCGACTTTGGATCCTGTCGTAAGGCGTATGCGTTTAGCGGGAGGCGAGGTGCTGTTGGTGGACACCGTCGGATTCATATCCAACCTGCCGCACGGATTCGTAGAGGCGTTCCGCTCCACGCTGGAGGAAACGAAGTTTTCCGATCTGTTGCTGCACGTCGTCGATTCCTCCGACCCCGACTCAGCCGAACAGTACGAAGTCGTGAACGAGGTCCTAAAGGAAATAGGGGCGGACGAGATCCCCGTCATCACGGTTTTGAACAAGTGCGACCGCCTGCCGGACGACCCCGTCGTCCCCGCCTCGGTCAATGTCGTCAGAACTTCGGCAACTCTGAAACTCGGGCTCGACGATCTGAAAGACATGATCAGCCGGATGCTGGGTTCTTGTGACGGCTCAAGCCGTCACAAGAAGTGAAATAATTTTGCCGCGCAAAATTGTGAAATAAAGCGCCCGGATGGTAGGAAGTAGAGCCATAACGGGCGCGTTGTGAAATAAATCGACACTATAAATCTATGAAGTTAAATCAACTTTCCGAAGTGTCGATTTGTGAAATAAAATCCGCTAGAAGTTTTATAGAATGCTCAAATAAAAAATACAGCATATCCACTCATGCTATCGTCCGCGGATTTTTGTGTCGGCTCATCAAAAATTTTGACACAATGCGGCGCGTCTTTTCCGCCGCGGCTTCGAAAAACGTCTAGTTAAGACCCTCCGGGTATTAACGTCGCCGTTTTCCTTCCCCGCAACAAAAAATCCACTGCCGCCTTATGCCAAAATTTTTTCTTCACCGACACGGGGCTTCCTAACAATCTTTTTGAAAAAAAGTTTGATAAGCAGTCAGTGGCGGTGAAGCGGAAATTTTAGCGTTTTGCGGCAGCGAATTTTTTGTCCGAGCGAAGAAAACCCCCGCCGCTAATTTTTTTGTGTCGGCTCAGCTAAAATTTTACTATGCTACGGCGCGTCTCACGAATACATACATTAAAAGGCGGTTTGCTAAGACCCTCCGGGTATTAGCGGCACCGCCTTTCTTCGTCTGTATCCGAGATCCATCACCGTATCACAGCAAAATTTTAGCTTCACCGACACTGTGCTTCCTAACGGGCAAAATAAAATCATACCGCTTAAATACACCGCGCCCGCGCGGTGCCTCGCCGAAAGAAATTCAACCAAGTAACAAAGGAATTTCTTTCGGCGAAAAAGGCGCCGGGAAGCGTAAGATCGAGGCGCAAGCGCGACTTGATGTAAATTTAATTGCTTTGTGTAGCTTTAACTGCTTTACTTCGATAAAACTTTATAAGCGCCTCGTGCCAAAAGCTTCCGACGGCGCCGCACGGGGAGGGAAGTGTATACCATACTCGACCGAGCCGCCCCTGTTTGGGTTCCAAACAGGGGTCGTAGATTTCGCGCAAAAGAGACCGAAAGACGCGGCAAAGCGGTGGTATTGAATAATAATATTGCCCCTCAATATCCCACCTTATGAAAAAAGCTCGATAGAAAATCGAACCTTTTTTCATATGCAATCATCTGCTCAAAAAAATTACCCCCAATAAACCTCGGGGGCAATATTATTATTCAATAAATGTGCGCCCACTCCGACATATCCTACCGGATCGACACGTATGCAGGTGACTCCTTCAAAGTTTCCTTGTGGCACATCCCGGAATCGCTTAGTGCTGCTGCGGTCAGGCTCTGACACGGTTCACGACACGAAATTGCACAAGACCTTGCTATCAACGTTCCTTACATACGCCGGCTTCCCATAGAATAAGCCTCGGTGGGTGGTCTATCCTGCTGTAGCGGATTGCAGGTCACAGGGCACCGCTAGCTCCCCATATAGCACATATTAAAAAGTATATATGCGATCGCGGGTTTTGTCAACGAAAATTTTGTCTTAGTCTTTTACTTCCGCGCGCTTTCTTGACGAAACAGCTCGGTCGGCGCTATAATCAAACCGAAAAGGAGAAAAATTTATGGTAGGACTTGAGATAAAACTCGACGAAGAGCGCATGATCGAAGAGGGGATAAGCCTTAAAATGATGTGGGACGCTGTAGACTTCGAACTTGCCCGGCACAGATTTTTGCGCGCCGATATCGGGACGTCCGGCGTCGTTTATTTTTCGCCTTATGACGACTCATTGAGTTCCGCCGTTTCTGCCGCGGGTATGGTGAGGTGCAGGGTATTTCGTTTCGAACGATTTTGCATAAGGTGCAAAGGCTATCTCATGGATAAGGATAAAAACAAAACGGACAGCGTGGATATCAGAAAAAGGCTTGGTTTTATGAATTTCGACTGAACCGAGCATAAATTCACCGCATCGCGGGCGCGTTTCGTCGCGTGATAAAATATCTTGACTCGCGCGTACGCTTTATTATATAATTATGCTAGGATAAAACGACTTTCGCCGATGGCGATAAAAAAGGACTATAATATGAAATCGAAAAAGATCGTATCATTCGTGATACTCATGGCGCTCGTCGCGGCTTCGGTATGTATTGTCGCAGCCTGCACAGACTCCTCCACCGACACGCCGACCGTGACCTCTATTACGGCGATTCTTGCTGACGACGTCTCCTATACCGTCGGCGACGCGTTCGATACCGAGGACGTAACCGTGACCGCGACTATGTCCGACGGCACGGAGCGCGCGGTGGAGACCGTTGCGGCGCTCGAGTTTGCGCTCGAAGCGCTGAAACTGAACGACGAGGGCGAGTTCACCGAAGCGGGAGAATACACGTTAAACGTTTCGTTTGCGGGTCACGCCGCTTCCGTAACGTTTACCGTGGCGGAGGCGTAACATGCTTATATCCAAACTTGTCGGCGAGCGCACGAAAACGGCGCCCTCCGACGCGGTGATAAAAAGCCATTCTCTGATGATACGCGCGGGATACATAAAGCTCGTCGCAAACGGCATATGGTCACTAGCGGCTCCCGCAAAAAGGATAGCGAAAAAAATAGAAAACATCATCCGCGAGGAGATGGACGCGATAGACGGACAGGAATGCTCTTTCCCCGTCGTGATGCCCCGCGAACTTTGGGAAGAATCGGGAAGATACTCCTCGATAGGCGACGAATTGGTGCGTTTCAAGGACAGAAACGGCAGGGATCTGGTGCTCGGCATGACGCACGAGGAAGCGGCGGTACAGTTTGCGCGCGACGCGGTGAACTCGTATCAGCAGCTCCCCTTCATGATCTATCAGATACAGACCAAATTCCGCGACGAGGGGCGCCCGCGCGGCGGGCTCATCCGCGTCAGGGAATTTACGATGAAGGACGCGTACTCGTTCCATGTAACGCAGGAGGATCTGGAGGAGTATTATAAAAAAGCGTACGACGCCTACGACAGGATATTCAGGCGCATAGGCATGAAAAACTTCATCGCGGTCAAGAGCGATTCCGGCATGATGGGCGGGAGGATCTCCCACGAGTTCATGCTGCTGACTCCGGTGGGCGAGGATACGATAGTCATCTGCCCCGAATGCGGACTAAAAGAAAACATGGAAGTCGCTTCCGCGGCGCCCGAGGCGTACGCGTCCGAGGAAAAGCTTCCGATGAAAGAGATGTTCACCGGCTCGGCGAAGGAGATAGCGGAGGTAACGAAGTTTCTCGGCGACATCCCCGCCGAAAAGACGATAAAGGCGGTCTGTTACAACATAAAGGGCGACGGCGTACATACGGTGGTCGCTTTCATAAGAGGCGATCTCGAGATAAACGAGGCGAAGCTGAAAAAGGTCCTGAAAGGCGAAGTAGTGCCCGCGAGCCTTACGGATTCCGTGTTGACGGCGGGGAACATCGGACCCGTATCGCTTCCCGAAAAGGATATCATCGTTGTCTACGATAATTCGCTTCGGGGTGCCGTAAATATGGTTTCGGGTGCCAATAAGCCCGAATATCACCTGAAGAACGTCAACGAGGGAAGGGACTTTACGATAAAGGAAAGCTTCGATATCGCCAAGGTCAGCCCGGGGCAGAAATGCCCCGTATGCGGCGCGCCGCTGACGGTGGAAAACGGCATTGAGATAGGGAACATCTTCCAACTGGGCACGAAGTACACCGAAAGCATGAAAATGACCGTTCTGAATGCGGACGGCAAAGCGATAAACCCGATAATGGGCTGCTACGGCATAGGCGTGGGGCGCGCGATGGCTTCCGTCGCGGAGGAAACCGCGGACGAAAAGGGGCTGAACTGGCCGATGTCCATCGCGCCTTGGCACGTATACCTTTGCGTGATACGCCCCGACGATCCCGCGGTAAAAGCGAAAACGGACGAACTGTACGCCGCTTTGGAGAGAGCGGGAGTAGAGGTACTCATGGACGACAGGGCGCAGTCCGCGGGGTTCAAATTCGCTGACTGCGATCTGATGGGGATACCCTTGAGGCTCGTGGTGAGCCCGAGGGCCATCCAAAGCGATACGGCGGAGATAAAGATCCGCTCCACACAACAGACGATCACCTGCCCGTATGCGGAGTGCGTGGACAGGATACTGCAAATAAAGGACGATATGACGGTAAAGATCCGGTAACTCCGCAAATCGAGGCAGTGATAAGGAGAACAGGGAAATGAGGAAAAAATTGAAAGGTTTGGCGGCAGCTTTGCTGCTGGCGGCGCTTATTGCGTCGCTCGCGGCGGGCTGCAAGCCCGATACGCCGGTAGTGACTCCGCCCGGGGGCAACGTAACGGATGCGGACGGTTTTACCGAAGCGCAGTCAAGCGTCGAGCTGATGACCAAGGATCTTATCGGCGGGCTGAATAGTACCCTGCGCCTTTTGACAACGGGGCAGATAACTCCGTCGCGCCCTGCGGCTTCTGCGAGCGCGTCGATGGATATGCGCATCAATGACAGGGAAGCGCGGCTGACGTTTGCGGCGGAGTACAACCGCAATCTGTTCGCCGCAGGCGAACGCGACGCAGCGCGCTCGGGGATGACCGTTACATACGAAGGGGAAAACGAGGCGTTTTTGGAATTGTATTATTATACGGACGACGGCGCTTCGGGCGAGGCGTACATCGCTTTGAACGGAAACAAGATAATAATACCTTTGGAGAATTCTTCTTTCGATACTCTGCTCCCGATAACCGCGATAGACGCCTCGGTGGTGACGATGCTTCTGAACTCCTGTCTGGTGGTCACGGACGACGTGGACTATAGATATCGCGACGAGGTGAACGACAGGCGCACCAGGCGTTTCGGCGCGAAAATAGACCTGAAAGCCACCTTGCAAACGCTGCTTAGGTTCATCTCCGGCGAGTCGTCATACAGCGCGTATCTTGCGGGTGTCAAAGATCTGATAGGCGCCGTATTCGGTATCAACGCCGACAGGCTGGAAAGCGAAATGCCGGCGGCGACGCTCGAGATATCGTTCGAAACTTCGGGCGGCAACAGAACGGACGGAGAGGGAACGGGGCGCATAAGCGCGTTTTCTATGGAATTGGCGGTTGCCGAGGGCAGCGCGAGCGCGCTGTTCGGCGGCGACGCGTATACAATAGAAGCGGAGCTGGATACGCTGGACGTCAAGGCGGCGATGCTCTCCGATGGCGTTCTGCCGGACAGGGATACCGACCTTGACGATTATTATATGTACGACAGCCGCGCCGTGCATTTCGACGGTTCTTTGCGCTACGACTCGCCTCCCGCCGGCATAGAAAACAAAGTATACGACATAGCCGCGGGCTTCGTTTACGCGGGACTTGAGTCCGACGGCAGCGCGGACAAGATTTATATAGTTGTTTCCGATCCCGACGACGAGGCGTACAGACCTTTCGAACTGTATTACGAAAGCGAGACTCTGACGATAAACACGATATCCGTCGGTACCGACGGCATTCCGAAGCGGAATACATATACGGCAAAAGCGTCTTTCCAGGCGTTCTTGAACAAACTGATCAATGTGCATTTCGACACAAGACCTACGATGGATATTTACGAAACGCTGGCTTTCGTGTTCGGAGCGATAAATTTCGGCGACGAGAGTATTTCCGTATATTACGACGGTGAATTCTTCGAAAAAGCGCTGGGGCTGGACCTTAAGGCGCTGTTCGATTGCCTGCAGTACGCCTACGCCGACGAGGGCGGCACGGGTCTGATCTCGGACGCCATGAATGCCTCCGGGATAGATCTCGGCGCGTATGTGATAGGCAACGCGTTCACGATGACGATGGATATCGCAGGGGACTTTTTCGATATCACGGACGATATAAATATGCCGAACGCATAACGACCGGAAATCGGGTATAAAAAAGCTCATCGGTCGCCGATGAGCTTTTTCGTTTATCGATATTGCCGCGTTCAGCCTATGTCCTCGCCCTCCGCCAAGGTTATCGAGAGGGGGATGTCTTCCTCGAAAGATATCGCTTTTTTGGAGAATATCTTCAGCATCACTATCCTTATGAGCGCCGCCGAGCCGAACCCGATAAAGAATCCGAACAGCACGTCAGACAGATAGTGCGCCGCCATCACGATGCGGCTCACGGCGACGAGTCCCGTGTATATCATCGGGAAGACCCAGAACATCCATTTGCGGTTTTTGGCGCGCATGGCGGGGAAGAGGTCGGGTATGATGATAAGCGCAAAACTCGCGGACGCCGCCGAGGTGTGACCCGACGGGAACGACACGAACGCGCCCGAATCATAGGATTCGAAAAGCTTGACGTACGCGTCCGTGCGTATTTCGGGCTTGGATATCGTATTTATCATATACCACGGCGTGAAGCCGTCGTAGTCGTATCCGGGGTACAGCGCGAGAAGCTCCGCGGGAGTCCTCGGATTTCCCGGGGTCATCGTGCGGAAACGCTGGCGCGCCCATATCAGTTTCATTATCTGGACAATAACGTTTGCGAGTATGGCGCAGGCGGCGAGCACTACCGCGAACCAGAACAGCTTTCTCATCGTCTTTTCCGGAACTCGGGAAAACGCGGTTATGGTAAGAGCGGTCATTATCGCCGCGAAGAAAACGGCGTACACCCATTGGTAACGCACTTCTTCGGCGAAGAAGTTGCCGAAAAACCAAACGCCTATCGCGACAAGGTATCCTACATACACCACGCCCGCGCCGAGTATCTTCGTGACGGCGTGCTGCTTTTTCGTCGTGCCGAAACGCTGCCAGAACAGTATGCTCCCCGCGACCGGCGCCGCGAAATAGGTGGGCATTTCGCCCAGATTATCGAAAAACTGCGCGTACGGGCAGTTCGGTCCGTAAAGCGCCTTGTTGATCTGAAGATCGAAAAACGCGGCGATGACGGCGATGACCGCGAATATGCCGAAGCTTATTCCCGCTTCTATCCAGCCTTTTTTGGATACCTTATACATACAATACCCTCCCTTTTTTATGCCTTAGGGCACCCGTCAATAAGCGAGTTTTTCCCTTAGGTACTCGTTTAATCCGTCCGCTTTTACTCTTACCTGCGACATCGTGTCGCGCTCCCTGACCGTCACCGTGCCGTCCTCCAATGTGTCGAAGTCCACGGTAATGCAGTAGGGGGTGCCGATCTCGTCCTGGCGGCGGTAGCGCTTTCCTATGCTGCCCGCGGCGTCGAATTCGCACATAAAGTCCTTCGAAAGCGTCGAATACAGCTTCTCCGCATATTCGTTCAACTGCTTCTGCAGCGGCAGGACGGCGGCTTTTATCGGAGCGACGGCGGGGTGGAAATGCATCACCACGCGCGTGTCTCCGCCTTCGAGCTCTTCCTCCTCGTACGCGTTCGACAATATCGCAAGGGTCATCCTCTCGACTCCGAGCGAGGGCTCTATAACATACGGGATATACCTTTCGTTGGTGACGGGATCGATATAGCTAAGATCCTTTCCGGAATGCTCGGCGTGTTTGCCGAGGTCGTAGTCAGTCCTGTCCGCTATCCCCCACAGCTCGCCCCAGCCGAACGGGAACAGGAACTCGAAGTCCGTCGTCGCCTTGGAATAGAAACTCAATTCGTCCTTGTCGTGGTCTCTTAGGCGCAGATTTTCCTCTTTTATCCCGAGCCCCGTCAGCCAGTCGCGGCAAAACGAGCGCCAGTATGCAAACCATTCGAGGTCCGTCCCGGGCTTGCAGAAAAACTCCAGCTCCATCTGCTCGAATTCCCTGACCCTGAAGATGAAGTTTCCGGGGGTTATTTCGTTACGGAAGGATTTACCGATCTGCGCGATGCCGAACGGTACTTTTTTCCGCGATGTGCGCTGTACGTTTTTGAAATTTACGAATATGCCCTGCGCCGTTTCGGGCCTGAGATATACCGTGGAGGCGGTGTCTTCGGTGACTCCCTGGAAAGTCTTGAACATCAGGTTGAACTTTCTGATCCCCGTAAAATCCGATTTTCCGCACACGGGGCAGGGGACGGAATGATCCTTCAGATAACTTTCGAGCTGTTCGTTCGACCAGCCGGCGATGTTTTCCTTCTCGCCGCGCTTTGCTATGTAGTCCTCGACCAGGTTGTCGGCGCGATGGCGCGATTTGCAGTTTTTGCAATCGACCAGCGGATCGGAAAATCCGCCGATATGCCCCGACGCCACCCATACTTCGGGATTCATCAATATCGCCGAATCGAGACCTACGTTGTAGGGGCTTTCCTGAACGAATTTTTTCCACCAGGCGGCTTTTATGTTGTTTTTGAGCTGTACGCCCAAAGGCCCGAAGTCCCAGGTGTTCGCGAGTCCGCCGTAAATTTCGCTGCCCGCATACACGAAGCCTCTGTTTTTGGCTAGAGCGACCAGCTTCTCCATAGTGAGTTTTGCCATAATATCTCCTTTTTCCCGTCGGGAATACGAATTGTCGTTAACTCCCCGGTGCGCGCCGGGCTTTTACATATTATTAAACATATTGCGCCCGATTGTCAATATAATTAAATAAACGGACTCGATTTTATGCAGAGAAAAAAACTGTTTATAGCCAACGTCGCCGCGGTCACCGTCATCGCCGTCGTCATTACCGTGCTTGCGCTGAACGGCGCGGGCGCGATGGAGACCGCAGCCGAAAATTCGGCGATATACCGCGGCTCGTCCGAAAAGCCGAACGTGACCCTCATGTTCAACGTCTACTGGGGCACCGAGTACATAGACGGCATTTTGGAAACGCTCGAAGCGTACGGGGTGAAGACAACGTTTTTCATCGGCGGTTCGTGGGCGGCGAAAAACAATCCTTCGCTGAAAGCGATCGCCGCGGCGGGGCACGAGATAGGCTCGCACGGCTATAACCATAAGGACGCCGAAAACCTTACATACGACCGAAACATAGACGAAATGCTCCCCGCCGAAAAACTCATCGAGGAGATAACCGGCACAGAGATAACGTTGTTTGCGCCGCCGTCGGGCTCGATAGGAGAGGAGATGTTCAAGGCGGCGAAAGACCTCGGCTACACCGTGGTCATGTGGTCGAGGGACACAGTGGACTGGCGCGATAAAAACCCGGATCTGGTATACACACGCGCCACTTCGGATATCCGAAACGGCGAATTGATATTAATGCATCCTACGGAGCACACGCTGAAAGCGCTCCCGAAGATCCTCGACTTTTACTCCGAAAACGGATTCAAGGTCGTACCCGTATCGGTGAATATTGCAGGCGGTTGAGTAACGCGCGCCGATAGCGGCGGAATGAAATTATTTTGCGCAAAATTATTTCACTTGCAACGCAAGCCGCATAACGCGGCTTGCGTTGCAACAAAACGCTTGTATTTTTTGAAACGATAATATATACTATTAACATATGCGCGCGACAGATGACAGGGCGATCGGCGCGCCGGGGGATATTCGAAGGAGATACGATGAACAAGATCATAAAACTTTCCGGGGGGCTGACGCTCGTGTTGAACGAAATGGCGTCGACCAGGAGTGTAGCCATAGGAGTATACGTGGGCTGCGGGGCGGACTACGAATCCGCTCGGACGTCGGGGATATCGCATTTTATAGAGCACATGCTTTTCAAGGGCACCGAAAAAAGGACGGCTTTCGACATAGCGAGGGAAGCGGAATCGAAGGGGGTGCAGATGAACGCGTTCACGTCGCGGCAGATGACCTCTTTCTATACGGTTTCCACCGACGAACATGCGGGCGAATGCATGGAACTACTGTCCGATATTTTTTTCAATTCAGTATTCGATCCGGCGGAGGCGGAGCGCGAAAAGGGCGTTGTCATCGAGGAGATACACAGAAGTCTCGATGACCCCGACGACGTGTGTTTCGACGCGCTGTCGGCGGCGGTCTACGGAGATACGCCGAAAGGGCGCCCGATACTGGGATCGGTGCAAAACGTGCGTTCGTTCACCCCGGATATGATGAGGGAATACATGAAGACCCATTACAGCGCGCGAAACACCGTCATATCGATCGCGGGTAGAATCAGCGAAGCGGAGGCGGAGGATCTTGCCGAAAAGTATTTTGCGGAAAAGTTTTCCTCTCTCGGCGAATGCGCGCGGCTCGAGAAAATTATGCCGAGATACGGTTCGGTTTCCACGCAAAAAGATATGGAACAGGCGGTGATGGCGTTCGCGTTTCCGGGCTACGGCTATTCTTCTCCGAACGCTATACCGCTCAAGATCGCGGCGAATATTTTGGGCGGCGGAATGTCGTCGAGGCTTTTCCAAAGCGTCAGGGAACAAAAAGGGCTTGCGTACGACGTGTATTCGATATCGGGTACCGCCAAAGAAGACGGTATATTCGAAATATACGTCGGGACCAATCCCTCGAGCGTTGAGGAAGCGGTCAAAACGATAGCGGCGGAGATAGAGTCTTTGCGCTCGAAAGGTATCACCGAAGATGAGCTCGGCAAAGCGAAAGAGCAGATGAAAACTTCGCAGGTGCTCGCCTCGGAGACGGCGCAGTATATGATGCGCGCGGCGGGCAGAGCATATATTTTGTCCGGAAACGGCTACGACCTCGACGAATCGCTTGCGGAGATCTCCGCGGTCACCGAGGAGGACGTCGAGCGCGTCGTTTCGGAGTGTTTGGATCCGGACAAAGCGTCCTCGTCTTTTGTCGCCAAGGACGCGTCCGTTGACATCGGGGAGCTCATTCGCGGTTCCCGGGAGGGAGTATGAAATCAAAAAAAATCAACGCCAGAACGGCGTCTTACATAGTCTTCGCCGCCGCGGCGCTCGTGACGGTATTGACGTTTTTCAACGCTACACGCAGCTTCTTGTACGGAGTGTTCGGATATGCGGTGTATGCGTATATCCCCGCGGCGTTTTTGATCGCTATAATGCTGTTTACCGGGCGCAAAGTCGCGGTGCCGAAGGGCAGAGCGGCGGTATATGTGTCGCTGTTTTTCGCGGCGATACTCATTCTGCACGTCGCGCTGTCGGAAAACCTCGTGGGAGAGGCGGATTACCTCGCCGCAACGTACTCCTCGCGTACGGTCGGGGGAGTTTTGTTGGGGCTGCCCGCCGCGCTTTTACACCTGATATTCCCCAATTACGCGTTCATGCTCGTCGCAGCGCTTATCATAGCGGCGGCGCTTTTGTTCGCCGCGATATATCCGCTCGTTTCAAAGCTGGGCGGCAATAAAAAGCAGAACGCGCCTTTCCGTCCCAAGCGCGCCGAAAAGAGCTCGGACGCGTATATCGCGCCGACTTATACGAGGCGCGAGATCATAGACACCGACTCCAACGCCATAGACGTTACCGGTATGGACACGGAGATATTCAGGCGCGAAGTGGACACAGAGGGCGCTCCCAAGGCGCGTAAGATATCAAAAGGGGACGCGAGGAGCATACTTTTCGACGGCGAAGAACCGATGACCGAGGAGGAAAAATCAAATAACTTCCTGAAATCGTTCAACATAAGCGCGGACAGCCATCCGTATACGAACCAGGGCATCCTCGATTTTTCCGACCCCGACGATTACAAAAAAAGGTACGGCGGCGAAACGGAAACGGAGATCAAAACTCCGGCATACGACGAGCGCCGCGAGGCGGCATACGAGCGGACGGCGCCCCGGGTCGAACCGAGCCCCGCGTCCGACGAACAGCCGAAAGGCGCATGGGACAGGCTGTACGGCAAAGCCGCGGCAGAGGATGACGACGTTTCCGTATACCGCAAAGAGGAGACCCGCCGTCCCGCCGCCCCCGTTAGACCTGAGAAAAAACGCTACGATCAATACGGTTTCGAGATAAAAGAGGAGCCCTCCGCGGCGCCCGCCGTCACAGAACCCGCGCAGGATATGCGGGATACGGGCTCGTTCGGCACTGCCGATACGCTCTATGCGGCGCCCGAAGCGCCGCCTGCGCCCGATAATATCTCTGCGCCCGTCAGACGTCCCCCCGAAAGGAAACCCTTCGAGGGCAGCGCGCGCGACTGGCTCCTGAAGCCGATGACGGACGATGAAATGAGAAGCGGAAACATTTTCTCGAGAGTGCTGGAAGAGGAGGACAAAGTCACCGCGGCTGAGGTCCCGGTCGAGGAATATACCGCTCCCGTCGAAGAGGATACGATGCCGCCGGTGATAGAGGTCAAAGCGGAGCCCGCGGCTGTGACGGCGCCGCCGCCCGTAAAGCGCGAGAAAAAACCGGAATTCAAATCGGACGCGCTGAAAAAAGAGACGGCTCCCGTATTCCCCGAGCAGCAGGCTATGTTCCCCGAGGCGCCCAAAAAGCCTTATGTTCCGAAGCCCTACAAGGCGCCGCCGTACGAGCTGTTGAACGACTACGGCGCGGCGGGGAGCGAATTTCCGTCCGATTACAACGAGATGAAGGAAAAGATCGAGATGACGATGCAGGAATTCAACGTTCCAGCCGTCGTCGAGACCGCAAAACGCGGACCGACGTTCACTATGTATTATCTGAAGCTCGGCGACGGATACAAGATAAACAAGGTCACCGCGTTAAAGGACAATCTGAAGATGCGCCTTAGGGTCAAAAACCTAAGGATACTCGCGCCGATAGAGGGCGAGGACGCGTTCGGCATAGAGCTTCCCAACACCAAGCGCGACACGGTGGGACTGAAAACGCTTTTGTGCAGCGAGGAATTCAACCGCGATTCCTCCGGCATCAAGATAGCGATGGGCAAATCCTTCGACGGAAAGCCGCTTATCGCGAACCTTGCGAAGATGCCGCACCTACTGGTCGCGGGCGCGACCGGTACCGGAAAATCGGTATTTTTGAATTCCGTCATCATCTCCATTCTGTACAAGTACTCGCCCGAGGACGTCAGAATGATAATGATCGACCCCAAGCGCGTGGAGATGAGCATTTACAAGGGGCTTCCGAACCTTCTCGTAAAAGAACCCGTGAAGGAATCCAAACACGCCGCGAACGCGCTTAAATGGCTGACCGAGGAAATGGACAGGCGTTACAGCTTCTTCGAACAGGTGGGCTGCCGCGACATCGATCAGTACAACGACGTCTTCCGCGACAAGGCGACGGAGCCGAAGATGCCGAAGATCGTTCTGATAATCGACGAGATGGCGGATCTTATGGTCAAATCCAAGAACAACAACGTCGAGGAGAACATCGTCAGGCTCGCGCAGCTCGCGAGAGCCTGCGGTATCCACATGATAATAGCGACCCAGCGTCCGACCGCGCAGGTCATAACGGGACTCATAAAGGCGAACATTCTGCACCGCGTGGCGTTCACGGTGAAATCGAACCTCGATTCCAGGGTCATAATGGACGACGGCGGCGCGGAAGACCTCCTGGGAATGGGCGACATGCTGTATTCGTTCCCGGCTAACCTTCTACGGCTGCAGGGCGCCTTCGTCGATATCCAGGAGATAAAAGCGATAGTCGATTACATAAAGGCGAACAACGAAAGCGACTTCGACGACGCGATAATGCAGAGCATCACCTACGAGCCGCCCGCGCCGCAGGAAGAGCCCGCCGTCAGCGCGCAGGACGCGCGGGACGCGAGTTTCGAGCAGCAGCTCAGGATCATCCTGAAAACGTTCATACTCGAGGGACGCGCTTCGGTGTCCAATGCGCAGGCAAAGCACGGCGTCGGATACATAAAGGCGAAAAAGATAGTCGACGAAATGGAAGCGCGCGGCTTTATCGGGCCGCAGGACGGCGCCAAGCCCAGGGAAATATTGATAACGATGGACGAGTTCTACGACCTGTTCGGCACCGATATGGACGCGGAGGGAACTCCTTCGATGAACGGAGACCCGGGTGGCGGCGATGAGTGACAGACCGAAGACGGTCGGCGCGATATCGCTCGGCTGCGACAAAAACAGGGTGGACACCGAAAAGGTGCTCGCGTACCTTAGCGCCGCAGGATACGAGATAGTCGGGAGCATATCCGAAGCCGACTATATAATAATAAACACCTGCGCGTTCATAAAATCGGCGACGAAGGAATCGATAGATACCGTGATGGAATGCGCCGCCGCGAAAAAGGAGGGCGCGAAGATATTGGTGCTCGGCTGCTTTACGGAGCGCTACGCGCGGGAGACCGCGGAGGAGTTTTCCGAAGTCGATGCATTCGTCGGGATGAACCGCTATGCGGAGATCCCGTCGATAATCGAAACCCTCGGAAGCGGCGAAAGGCTGTATCTCGGCGGCACCCCCGCTTTCTATCCCCCCGAAAGGGTGCAGACCACGCCCGCGCACTACGCGTACCTGAAGATCGCGGAAGGGTGCAGCAATTTCTGCACATACTGCGCCATCCCTCGGATACGCGGAGTATACCGCTCGGAACCCGAGGACAAGATATTGCAAGAGGCGGGAATGCTCGCGGACAACGGCGTAAAAGAGCTCATCGTCGTCGCGCAGGATACGACGCGCTACGGAACGGACAGGGGAGATACGAACATATCTTCGCTTTTGAAAAAACTCGCAAAGCTGGATTTTAGAAAAATACGTCTGATGTACGCCTACCCCGAGGCGGTGAGCGACAAACTCATCGAAACGATAGCAGAGGAAGAGAAGATAGTCAAGTATCTCGACATACCGCTGCAACATATTTCCGCCGGGGTGCTGAAAAGAATGAACAGGAGAACGTCGCCCGAGGCGATATACGCGCTTTTGGAGAAACTCAGGAAAAACATACCGGACGTCGCCGTGCGCTCTACGTTCATCGTGGGATTCCCGGGCGAAACGGACTCCGATTTCGAGGAATTGAAACGCTTCATCGCGGACGGAAACATTGATTACGCGGGATTTTTCGCATATTCCAAGGAGGAAGGCACCCCTGCCGCCTCGATGCCCGGGCAGATACCGTACAAGCTGAAAAAGGCGCGCGAACGCGAGCTTTCCCGCCTGCAGTGCGCCGTGATACAGGCTAATCACGCGAAGTATCTCGGAAAGACCGTGGAAGTCGTTTACGAGGGCGTGAACCGCGCCGGCACCAGGTTCGTCGGGCGGACCGATTTTCAATCGCCCGGCATAGATACGAAAATTTACTTCATATCCGATTTCCCCGTAGAGGCGGGGGAATACTACGACGTAGAGATCACCCGTACGGGTTTCGACCTCGGCGGCAAAGCGCTGAGGCGTAAGGAGTAAGTAATATGGACAAATACCTCAGAGTGTGTCTGACGGAATCGGAAGTCAACGAGCGCATGGCGAAATGGCACCCGCATATCGACGATTATTTCATAGAATCGGACGGCGGCTCCGACCTCGGCATCACGTTCAACGACATCACCGGCAAAGACTACGACGAGCTGGACGACACCTTCAGCGACGTGGTCTACGGCGACGGCGAAAGCACTTTGGCGGAAACGCTGTATGAAGCGCTCAGGCGGCGCAACATGAAACTTGCGGCGGCGGAGAGCCTGACGGGCGGGATGATATCCGCCGCGATAGTCGACGTTCCCGGCGCAAGCGAAGTGTTCTACGGCGGGGTAGTCGCTTATACCGAGGCTGCGAAAATGGAAAAACTCGGAGTTCTGGATTCCACTTTAAGCGAATGCGGAGCCGTATCCGGGGAAACCGCGGTGGAAATGGCAACGGGGCTGATGTCCGATATGGTCTCCGTGGCGGTCAGCGCGACGGGAATTGCGGGCCCCGGCGGCGGCACTCCGTTGAAACCCGTGGGACTTACATATATAGCGGTGACCGACGACGAACATACCGAAGTGTACGAGCACCGTTTTTGGGGAGAAAGGGACGAGATACGGCGTCAGGCGAGGGATCACGCTTTGTTTTACGTCATCAGGCATTTGGAGGAATACTTCAGACTGTAGCCAAAACGCGGTGAAAACCGCTTGAAATAAATAGCTTAAAGGAGTAGTTATGGACGACACCAGAAAAAAATCATTGGAAGAGGCTTTGGCGCGTATCGAAAAAAGCTACGGCAAGGGCGCCATCATGAACATGGACGGCACCAACAAAGTCAAAGTCGACGTCATACCGACAGGATGCCTCGCCATCGACCAGGCGCTCGGGATAGGCGGCGTGCCGCGCGGCAGGATAGTCGAGATATACGGACCCGAATCCAGCGGTAAAACGACGCTCGCGCTGCATATAGCGGCGGAGGCGCAGAAGCTCGGCGGCATCGTCGCGTTCATCGATGCGGAGCACGCTCTGGATCCTGTTTATGCGGGAAACCTCGGGGTAGACCTCGCGCACCTGTACGTTTCGCAGCCCGACGACGGCGAACAGGCGCTGGCTATAGCGGAAGAGCTCGCGAGAAGCGGCAGCCTCGACCTTATCGTCGTGGACTCCGTGGCGGCGCTGACTCCGAAAGCGGAGATAGACGGCGAGATGGGAGATTCCGTCGTCGGTATGCAGGCGCGCCTTATGTCGCAGGCGATGCGCAAACTGAACCCCGCCATCGCGAAAACGAACACCTGCATCATCTTCATCAATCAGCTGCGCGAAAAGATAGGCATAATGTTCGGCAATCCCGAAACCACCACGGGCGGCAAAGCGCTCAAGTTCTACGCCAGCATCCGCATGGACGTAAGGCGCATAGACGCCGTTAAGGACGCCTCCGGCGTAGTCGGCAACCGCACCCGCGTGAAGGTCGTCAAAAACAAGCTCGCGCCCCCCTTCAAGCAGGCGGAGTTCGACATACTTTTCGGCACGGGCATTTCGCGCTACGGCGTCATACTCGACATGGCGGTAGCGGCGGGACTTATTCTGAAATCGGGCGCGTGGTTCAGTTACGAAGGCGAAAAAATAGGTCAGGGCAGAGAAAAAGCCGTCGATTTCCTGAAGCAGAACGCGGAGCTCGCGGATGCGCTGGAAGCGCGCATTCGGGAGACTTTTTAGCGAGTAAGGGTACTCGGCGCGGCGCGTTCCGTATGCTTTTGCGCGGCTAAAAATAGCGTTGACAAATCATACTAAAAGATATATAATAAAACACGGTGAATATTCGGTAGCGAACGACCGCATATATACACGCGAAAATTCAAAACTTAATAGGAGGTTAAAATGCTAGGCAGTCAATTACTGATTTCCGCCCTTAGCGACGGACTCATAGTTGTCGTCACGCTTATACCCGCGCTGATAGTCGGCGGGTTGGCAGGATTTTTCGGATACCGTTTCCTGCTGAAGAAAAAACAAAGCGATGCCGAAACTGAGTACGCCAGAGTGCTGGAAGAGGCGCGCCTCGAGGCCAAGACCCTCAGAAAGGACGCGCTTTTGGAAGCAAAGGAGGAACAGCTCAGACTGCGAAACGAGTTGGAGAAAGAATCCAAAGACAGACGTGCCGAACTACAAAGACAGGAATCGCGTATCAATCAAAAAGAGGACGCGATAAACAAAAAGGAGGACGCTCTCGACAGAAAGCTCGAGAACGTCGACAGGACCCGCAAGGATCTCGAAAACCGCGAACAGAAGATAAAAGCGGTCGAGGAGGAACTCAAACAGCACAGCGAAAAGATGATGCAGGAGCTGGAGCGGGTCGGCGAGATGTCCAGAGAGGAGGCGAAGGATCAGATCATCGCCGCCATGCAGGAGGAAGCCAAACGCGACGCGCTGGTCACCATAAAGGAGATCGAGCGCGAAGCGCGCGAAGAGGGCGAAAGAAAGGCGCAGAACATCGTTGCGCTCGCAATACAGCGCTGCGCCGTCGATCAGGCGTCGGAAGCCACCGTCTCCACCGTCGAACTTCCCGGAGAGGAGATGAAGGGAAGGATAATCGGCAGAGTGGGCAGGAACATAAAGGCGCTGGAATCGGCGACCGGGGTAGACATCATCATCGACGACACCCCCGACGTCGTGACTCTTTCCAGCTTCGACCCCGTCCGCAGGGAGATAGCGCGGCTCACGCTCCAGAAGCTCATAGCCGACGGCAGGATACACCCCGGCAGGATCGAGGAAGTCGCCGACCGCGTCAGGCGCGATATGGACGCTACCATAAAGGAAGCGGGCGAATCCGCCGTGTTCGACGCGGGCATATACGGGATACACCCCGAACTTGTCAAACTCCTCGGCAGACTCAAATACCGCACCAGCTACGGTCAGAACGTTCTGAAGCACTCCCTGGAGGTCAGCTATATAGCGGGGCTTTTGGCGGGAGAGCTCGGAGCGGACGAGAAGCTTTGCAAACGCGCGGGTCTTCTGCATGACATCGGCAAGTCCATCGACCACGAGTACGAAGGCACCCACGTGCAGATAGGCGTCGAACTTGCGCGCAAATACAAGGAATCCGAAAAGGTCATCCATTGCATAGCGGCGCACCACGGCGACGTCGAAGCGAATTCGGTCGAAGCGGTATTGGTCCAGGCGGCGGACGCCATATCCGGCGCGCGCCCGGGAGCCAGGAGAGAATCTCTCGAATTTTATGTAAAACGTCTTGAAAAGTTGGAAAGTCTGGCAAACTCGTTCGCAGGAGTAGAGCAGTCGTTCGCCATACAGGCGGGCAGGGAGATCCGAGTGATCGTGAAACCCGACGAGGTGGACGACGAACATACCGAGTACCTCGCTAGGGATATAGCCAAAAAGCTCGAAAACGAGCTGGAATATCCCGGACAGATAAAAGTAAACGTCATACGCGAAGTACGAAAGGTAGAATACGCAAAATAAAAAAACGCCCGAAAAGGGCGTTTTTTTTTGCGCCTGTCGACGCCGGGAACGAGAACGTCGCCGCTAGGGTCGCGTTTCCGATCCCTTATTTGAAATACAAACTTTGATTTTACCAAATATTTACACTTTGAACCGATATTCCGCGCTTGATTAAAGAATGTGCCGGGAGTATAACATTTCCGGAATAAAAGGAATCAGGACAAAGGAGTCCCGGGGCGGGGGCTTCGGGTAAGGAAAATGAAAAAATATTCGGTGAACGGGAAGCGCATATTCATGATGTCGCTTCCGATATTTGCGGAACTGTTTTTGCAGCTTTTGGTCGGCAACGTAGACCAGATAATGCTTTCGGGATATTCCGAAACGAGCGTCGCGGCGATAGGAAACGCCAATACCGTCATAAACCTCGTCATCGTCATTTTGACAATGGCTGCCTCCGGCGGCATGATAGCGCTTACGCACTACATCGGCGCGGGCGACGAAAAACGCCAAAAAGCCGCCGTCATATGGACGTTTGTGCTGGGCGGCGCATTCGGCTTGGTCTTTACGGTCGTATCCGTTTCGGCGGCGGCACCGCTGATGGTCGTGCTGAACGCTCCCGAGGAGATAATAGGCGAAGCGGCGGGATATATCACGGTCGTGGGCGCGGGGCTCATACTTCAGGCTCTGCAGCTCGCGGGAACGGCGGTTTTAAGGAGCTTTTCGAGGCTCAAAGAAATACTAATCATCGCGGTGGTGATGAATCTTACGAACATACTCGGGAACTGGCTTTTGATAAACGGTATATGGATTTTCCCCGAGTGGGGCATACTCGGCGCCGCGGTATCCACCGATTTTTCCAAGCTCGTGGGGCTCGTCATAACGCTTGTCGTTTTGAAAAAGCGTGTGCCGTTCAGGATAGGGTTCGCCGATATCAAGGCGCTCGACCGTTCTACTTTCAAGGACATCATAAAAGTGGCGCTCCCTACGGGCGCGGAAACCGCTTCGTACAACCTGTCGCAGATAGTCATATTGAGCTTTATAAATCTGTTCGGGACTTCGGTCATCAATACGAAAGTGTATTGCAGTATGCTCGCAAACGTCGCCTACCTGTATTCGACGGCGATAGCGCAGTCCACCCAGATAAATATCGGATATCTCGTGGGCGCGGGCGAATACGACACCGTCTCGCGGCGCGTGAGGCAAACGACACTTATATGTATCGCGGTCTCCGTGTCGGCGACGTTCGTGCTGTGGCTGACGTCGGACTATATCCTCGGTCTTCTGACGACGGATCCAGCCGTTTTGGAGCTCTCGAAAACGATACTTCTTATCGAAATAGCGCTTGAGATAGGGCGCTCGGTGAATCTGGTGATGACGCGCTGCCTCGCGACTGTAGGGGACATCAATTTCCCGGTATCGGTCACGATAGTAATGGAATGGGCGGTCGAGGTCGGGATAGGATACCTGGTCGGCGTATATTTCGGTTACGGGCTCGTCGGCATATGGGCGGCGATGGCTTTGGACGAGATACTGCGCGGGATATTCTTCGCGGCGCGTTTCGCTAGGAAAAAATGGATGCACCGCGCGCCCGACAGGGCGATACGCGTAAAACCGCGCGCCGACATAGCCGAGGCGATCAAACACCCGAGGAAACTTTTCGAGGGTCTTTCCAAAGCGTTCATGACAGGTCATTGATATCTTCCGGATCCGGATAAATGCGATCGGCGGATATTCGGATATATATAACGCGGCGCCCCTTTACAAACGGCGGCGACGCATTATATAATAACAGTATTAAAGTATATTCACGGAGGATGCATGAAGATACTTGAGATCGAGCATCTCAGCAAAAGCTACGGCAGCGTAAAGGCGGTGGACGATATATCTTTTTATATAGATAAGGGAGAGTTTTTCTCTTTTTTGGGCGTGAACGGCGCAGGAAAATCGACTACCATAAACATGATAACCACGGTTCTCCCAAAGGACGCCGGTAAAATTTTAATGCTCGGTCGCGACATGGACTTTGACCCCATGTTCGTGCGCTCGAAAATAGGGATAGTCTTTCAAAATTCCGTTTTGGACCCGAGGCTCAGCGTATACGACAATCTCGCGTCGCGCGCCGCGCTGTACGGGTTGAAGGGCGCGGACAGGAAAAAGAAAATATCGGATATAGCGGATACGCTGGATCTCGGAGAATTTCTGAAGCGCCCGTACGGCAAACTTTCGGGCGGACAAAAAAGGCGCACCGACATCGCCCGGGCGCTTGTGAATACTCCGGAGCTTCTGATACTTGACGAGCCGACGACGGGTCTCGATCCCAAAACACGAAAGACGGTGTGGGATTCGATCGGCGCGATACGCCGCGACACGGGGATGAGCGTTCTGCTGACTACGCACTACATGGAGGAATCGAACGACGCGGACAGGATAGTCATCATCGACGAGGGACACCTTGCGGCGGAAGGAAGCCCCGTAGAGCTGAAAGACAGATACTCCTCCGACTGCGTCAAAATTTACAGGGCGAAAAGCGCCGAAGACGACGTTAAACTCGGCGGAAGCGGATACGCTTTTACATACGAATACAACTGCTACCGCGTGACGGTCCCGAGCTCCGCAGATGCAAGGGAGTTTTTGATAAAATTTCCCGAATACTCCCTCGATTTCGAGGTCGTAAAGGGCAATATGGACGACGTGTTCCTGCGCGTCACAGGGAAAAAACTGCAGGGAGGCGATTATGAAAACGCTTAAAAACGACTTTTCCGTCGCCGCGGAGCTTGCGGTGAGGGGCATCAAGATATTCCTTTCCGACAGGATGAGCGTGTTTTTTTCACTGCTCGCCCCGATAATCATCCTGATACTCTATGTGCTTTTCCTGGGGGATGTCCAGATGGATTCGCTGAAACAGGCGATGCATGGACTTCCCGCAGACGAAAACGTCCTGCAAGCGGTCGTCGATTCGTGGATGATAGCCGGAGTCATGGCGGTTTCCTGCATAACCGTCACGTTCACTTCTCAAAACCTTTTGGTCAAGGACCGCGAATCGGGAATAATCTCCGATTTTCTGGCTTCCCCCGCAAAACGTTCGGTCATAGCCGCGTCGTATATATTGTATAACGTTGTCGTGTCGTCGATAATATGCCTTATCGTCCTGGCGATAGCTTTCGTGTATCTCGCGATAACGGGCTGGTACCTGACGGCGGCGGACGTCTTCGCCGCGATAGGGATGACGATATTGTCCGTTATATCGGTATCCGTCATAGCCACCGCGGCGTGCGTTACGTTCGTAAAAACGGAGGGCGCGCATTCGGGATTAGTGGGGATATTGAGCGCCGCGATAGGTTTTCTGATAGGCGCGTACATGCCCGTGTCGACGTTCCCTACGGCGATACAGTATATCACGCTGTTTATCCCCGGAACGTACTCGGCCGGCGTTTTCAGAAGTATATTCATGGAGGGGGCGATATCCGAAATAGAAGCGCTGTCGCCGTTCGCCGCGGATTCCGTCCGTGACGCGTACTCCGTCAATATCGACTTTTTCGGCGAAAAAATAGGGACGGACATCATCGCCGTTATTTTTGTTTCGGTAACCGTACTAATGTTTATAGGATACTTTATAATGCAGTACGTCAAGGTCAAACATAATACTTTTTTTGTGTCGGCTCAGCGAAAATTTTAACGTTTTGCGGCGTGTCTTTTCCGCCTGAGCTTTGAAAACCCCGCTTGCTAAGACCACAAGATAACATCTAAATCTAATGACCACAACAAAATCCGCGAATAAAAGCATGGGTGTGTAAGATGTATATTTTGATTGAGCATTCAGCAAAACTTCTAGCGGATTTTATTTCACAAATTGAAACTTTGAGGCAAAGTTTCAATTTATTTCACAATACGACCCCGCGGGGTCGTATTATTTCACAATTTTGCTACGCAAAATTATTTCATTCATTTGCGTCCGAATTGTCGGACGCAAATGATTTTCTTCTTTTTATAGCGGAAACGATATTTTTAATATTATCGTCGAACTCGGGCATCACCAGCTGTATAGCTATTTCCTCCGCCGCGGCGAGGATACATACAGAGGTGATGCAATATATAAGTATATCTTCGGTGCCTTGGGCCGCGCACATCGAATAGAAGAAGGGGATGAGATAGAATAATATCATCCCGATCTTGTTGCCCGCGGTATGCAGCATCGCGAATTTTTTGAAGCGTATGCCCGTAACGACCGCGCCCAAAACCCTCATCAGGAAGAACGCTATCACTATGCCGAGCGTGCCGTAGTTAAGGGGATCCATATTGTAGAACACGACGAACGTGCCCGTCAGGGTCAATAGAACGTCGCCCACGGTGTCCATGGTTGAGCCGAAGCGGCTTTCGACCTTCAGCGCGCGGGCGATGACGCCGTCGAAAAGGTCGCTGACGCCTGCCAGCGCATATATTACATAGAATGCGGTTTCGTATGCGGGTATAAAAACTATCGCTATCGCGGCGGCTATGCGGTATACGGTCAGGATATTGGGGACCTGCTTCAGGAGCGCGCCGAAAAGATCTTTTATTTTCATGAAGCCATATTATCACATAAACGCCGCCGTGTCAAACCGAAGAGCGGGTATCGGCCATGTAACAAAGCGCCTCCGATATTCATAAAGTGTAATGAAAAGGGTACTACCCTAAAAAAAGGAGGTAACAACGTGAACGGTTTCAACTTCGGTGGAGGCAGCTGCGATTGCATTTGTTGGATTATCATAATCCTCCTGCTGTGCGGCTGCTGCGGTAACGGCGGCGGTTGCGGCTGCTGTGAAATCATTATCATAATCCTCTTGCTGTGCTGCTGCGGTTGCGGTTGCAACTCCGGCTGCGCGAGGAACGATTACGACTGCAAATAATCGGATCGTACAGCGACTTTTTACATAAGCGGGCCCCCGAGCGGGGGTCCGCCCGGGCGTCAGGAGCCCGCAGTCAAAGCCGCCTTAGGCGGCATTATTTTTTCGGATAGTTTTTTTGCCGCTCGGAGGCGGGCGGTAAGCTAAATTATACTTGCGTTATTTTTTATAAAGTAGTATTATATATTTACTTTTTGTACATTGGAGAGAGTATGATAAAGCTCTGTGAAGGTAAATTCCGTTACGTCGGCGGAGAATTCGTCCCCGCCGCGGGAGAGGAAGGGTTTGAAAAGACTATTGCGTATTCTATTTTGAAAGCGCATTCCGAAACCGCGCCCGCTCCCGGCAAAACTTTGCGCGTCAAGTTCGACGCATTGGCGTCGCACGACATCACATACGTCGGTATAATCCAGACGGCGCGCGCGATAGGGCTAAAGCGTTTCCCCGTCCCGTACGTGCTGACGAACTGCCACAACTCGCTTTGCGCGGTGGGCGGCACTATAAACGAGGACGACCACGTCTACGGTCTGACCGCCGCTAAAAAATACGGCGGCATATACGTTCCCCCGCATTTTGCGGTGATACATACCTATATGCGCGAAAACTTCGCGGGATGCGGAAAGATGATATTGGGCTCCGATTCCCACACGCGCTACGGCGCGCTCGGCACTATGGCGATAGGCGAGGGCGGTCCCGAGCTCGTCAAGCAGATAATCGGCAAGACCTACGACGTCAAATATCCCGATATAATAGCGGTACGCCTGAAGGGCGCTCCCAAAAAGGGAGTAGGTCCCCAGGACGTCGCGATAGCGTTGATAGGAAAGGTTTTCCCGAACGGTTTCGTTAAAAACAAGGTGATGGAGTTCGTGGGCGAAGGGATACGCTCCCTTCCCGTCGAATACCGCAACGGCATAGACGTCATGACCACGGAAACGACGTGCCTTAGCTCCGTTTGGGAGACCGACGACAAGGTAAAGGAATACCTTACCATGCACGGCAGAGGCGGCGATTACAAAAAACTTGCGCCCGGGGAAGGCGCGCTGTACGACGGATATATAGACGTCGATCTGAGCGGGATAGAGCCCATGATAGCTCTTCCCTTCCACCCCTCGAACGCTGTCAGACTGAAAGACCTCATCGCCGAGCCGTACGATATTTTACACGAAGCGGAATTGAAATGCAGGGAGCTCATCAAAAACGATAAATTCTCCCTTACATCGAAAATAGACGAAAAGGGCAGGGTGTTAGTCGATCAGGCGGTGATCGCGGGCTGTGCCGGCGGCACTTACGACAATATATTCCTTGCCTCGAGGATCCTGAAAAACGGACATATCGGTACCAGGCTGAATATGAGCGTTTACTGCGGTTCGCAGCCGATATACGCAGACCTTGCCGGAAAAGGGGTGCTTGCCGATCTCACCGAAGCGGGCGCGGTCGTAAAAACTTCGTTCTGCGGACCCTGTTTCGGCGCGGGCGACGTGCCGCAGAACAACGGATTTTCGATACGCCATACCACCAGAAACTTCGAAAACCGCGAGGGCTCCAAGCCAGGCGAGGGGCAGATAGCCTCCGTGGCGCTGATGGACGCGAGGAGCATTGCCGCGACCGCGGCGATGGGCGGCGTATTGACCGCGGCGACCGACGTCGATTTCGACGACGACATCCCGCCCGCCGATTATTCCGCGAAGGCTTACGAAAACCGCGTATACAACGGTTTCGGCAAGCCCGACGAAAACGCGGAACTGGTTTTGGGGCCCAATATCTCCGATATACCCGCTATGCCCGAGCTCGGTAAAAACCTGATAATGCGCATGGCGGCGGTCATAGACGATCCCGTGACTACGACGGACGAACTGATACCCTCCGGGGAGACCAGCTCTTACCGCTCCAATCCGTTAAGGCTTGCGGAATTCGCGCTCTCCAGGAAGGTGCCCGAATACGTTTCGCGCGCGAAGGAGATAAAAAAAGCGGAGGACGCCGTGGCTTCGGGAAGCGTTCCCGCAGGCTACGAAAAGGCGATGGAGATCCTGGGCGCGACGGTATCCGATACCGAGATAGGCTCCGTGATATTTGCGGTAAAGCCCGGCGACGGCAGCGCGAGGGAGCAGGCGGCAAGCTCGCAGAGGGTACTCGGAGGCATAGCCAATATCGCGAACGAATACGCGACGAAACGCTACCGCTCCAACCTCATCAATTGGGGCATGATTCCGTTCAGGTACGCGGGAGATCCGTCCGATTTCGAAACGGGCGACCTTATACTGATACATGACCCCGCCGCGGCGCTTGAAAAGGGATATACCGAAGCGACCGTTTTGAGAGGAGACAAGACATTTACTATCACGCTCACCGTCGATCCGTTGAGCGAAGAGGAACAAAAGATAATTAAGGCGGGCTGCCTCATAAACTACAACCGCCTCGGCTTAAGGAGGTAAGACGAAATGATATTCGATCCCAATTACGAATGTATGCCCGCGGACGAAATGCGCGCGCTGCAGCTGGAACGCCTGCAAAAGATCGTCGCGTACGCATATGAGCGCGTGCCTTTTTACAGAAAAAAATACGACGAGGCAGGAGTCAAACCGAGCGATATAAAGACTTTGGACGACATCAGGAAACTTCCCTTCACCGTAAAGACGGACCTGAGGGACAACTACCCTTACGGACTTTTGGCGGTAGATAAAAAGGAATTGAAACGTATCCACGCCTCCTCCGGTACCTCGGGAAAGCCGACGGTAGTGTGCTACACCGAAAAGGACATGGATATTTGGTCGGACTGCTGCGCGCGCCTTGCCGCGGCAGCGGGCGTGAACGGCGACGACATCGTCCAGGTATCCTTCGGTTACGGGCTGTTCACCGGCGCTCTCGGGATGCACCAGGGCTGTGAAAAACTGGGCGCCGCGATAATCCCCGCCTCCAGCGGCAACACCGAGCGGCAGGTGATGTTATTGAAAGACCTCGAGGCCACCGTCTTGGTATGCACGCCGTCGTACGCGCTGTATATAGGCGAGATAATGGAGAAGATGGGTTATTCTCCGAAAGACTTAAAACTCAGGATCGGGCTGTTCGGTTCCGAAGCTTCCACCGACGAAATGCACCGCGAGATCGCAAAAAAACTGGGTATATTCACCAACGACAACTACGGGCTGTCGGAACTCATAGGTCCCGGCGTGAGCGGAGAATGCACCGAAAAGTGCGGTATGCACATAAACGAAGACCATTTTTACCCCGAAGTTTTGGATCCCGAGACTTTCGAACCCGTCCCGGACGGCGAATACGGCGAACTCGTTTTGACGTCGCTGACCAAAGAGGGTATGCCCGTCATCCGCTACAGAACGAAGGACATCACCGCGCTCGACCACACCCCCTGCAAATGCGGCAGGACCACCGCGCGTATGGCAAAGCTAAGGGGAAGAACGGACGATATGCTGATAATCCGCGGCGTAAACGTCTTCCCGTCACAAATTGAGGGCGTTCTGATGAACATGCCCGAGGTGGGCGGACAGTACGAGATAATCGTCACGCGCGAAGGGTATATGGACAAGTTGGAAGTGAGAGTGGAAGTCGCGGACGGGGGGTATCTGACCGATTTCAACAAACTCGAGGAGCTTCGCGCGAAGATAAAACACAATCTGAGGACGGTATTGCAGCTGGACGCGGCGGTAAAGCTCGTCGAACCGCTGTCGCTGAAGCGCTACGAGGGAAAATCCAAGCGCGTCACGGATCTCAGAAAGCTTTGATACGATAAAAAATACGACATAAAGGAATAAAAAATGAAAAAACTGATGCTGACAAACGAAGCGGTAGCGCGCGGCGCATGGGAAGCGGGAGTCAAAGTAGTTTCCTCGTATCCCGGCACGCCCTCTACCGAGATCACGGAGTTCTGCGCGGGCTACCCCGAGATGTACGTCGAGTGGGCGCCTAACGAAAAAGTATCCGCCGAAGTGGCAATAGGCGCCGCCGCGGCGGGCGTAAGATCTATGTGCTGCATGAAGCACGTCGGCGTAAACGTCGCCGCCGATCCGCTGTTCACCGCGGCGTATACCGGAGTCAACGGCGGAATGGTGCTCGTCGTCGCGGACGATCCCGCCATGCATTCGTCGCAGAACGAACAGGATTCGAGGTTCTACGCGCGTTCCGCGCACGTGCCGATGCTGGAGCCGGCGGACAGCGCGGAGGCGAAGGAGTATCTGAAGCGCGCCTTCGATCTGTCCGAGGAGTACGACACGCCCGTAATGCTCAGGCTGACGACGCGCTCCGCGCATTCGCAAAGTTATGTGGAATTGGCGGACAGAGTAGAACGGGAACCCAAACCCTTTGTAAAGGATATCAAAAAGTGGGTAATGATGCCCGCCGCCGCTAGAGGCAGACATCTTGTCGTAGAAAAGAGGGAGAGGGAACTGAAAGACAAAGAGCTTCCCGAATTCTATAAAATAGAGCGCCGCTCCGATAAAACGGGGATAGTCACTCTTGGCGCCGTATATCAATATGTAAAGGAAGCGACGGACGCGTCCGTGTTCAAAGTCGGAATGGTGTATCCGCTTCCCGTGGAGGCGATAAGGCGCTTTGCGGAAACGGTCGATGAACTCATCGTCTGCGAAGAGCTGGAGCCTTTCATCGAAAACCAGCTGAAAGCTGCCGGTATCGAATGCCGCGGCAAGGATATATTCGGACTGCAGGGCGAATTTTCGCCCGCGTTCATCCGCGAAAAACTGTACGGAATAAAAGCGCCCGCTCCCGTTTCAGACGTCCCGGGACGTCCCCCGGTGATGTGCGCGGGCTGCCCGCACAGGGGTGTGTTCTATGTTCTGAACAAATTGAAACTCAACGTCTGCGGCGACATAGGCTGCTATACTCTCGGCGCAAATCCGCCGCTAAGCGCGGTCGATATATGCGTTTGCATGGGCGCGAGCGTCGGGATGGCGCACGGCTTTGACAAGGCGGATTCGCCCCTGAAGCGTAAAACCGTCGCGGTGATAGGCGATTCGACGTTCATCCACAGCGGTATTACCAACATAATAAACGCCGTGTACAACAAGGGCACCTCGACTACGATAATACTCGATAACTCCATAACCGGTATGACCGGGCATCAGGACAATCCCTCGACGGGAAAACGCATCACCGGCGAGGCGACGGCGAAGCTCGATCTCGAAAAGCTGTGCGAGGCTATCGGCGTTCAGTCCGTGCGCGTCGTGGACGCATACGATCTGGAGGCGGTCGAAAAGGTCGTAAGAGAGGAAACGGCGCGCGAAGCGGTCAGCGTCATCATCGCCCGCCGTCCCTGCGCGCTTTTGACCAAATCTTATCCGCCCGCTTACTCCATAGACCCCGACAAGTGCGTAAAATGCCGTGCATGCCTCAGGATAGGCTGCCCCGCCATAGAGTTCATCGGCGGCAAGGTGAGGATAAACAAGGAGCTCTGCGTGGGCTGCGGCGTCTGCAAAGGACTGTGCCGTTTCGGCGCGATAAAGGAGGGCAGATAAATGGTCGACATGAACGTATTGATAGTAGGCGTGGGCGGTCAGGGAACGCTGCTTGCGAGCCGCGTGCTCGGCGCGTGGGCGGATATCGCGGGTAAAGACTGCAAACTGAGCGAAGTGCACGGTATGTCGCAGCGCGGCGGTTCCGTGGTGACGCACGTCAGGATAGGCTCCGATATCGCCGCTCCCATCGTAAGCCCCGGCGAAGCGGATTTCGTGATGGCTTTCGAAAAGCTGGAGGCACTGCGTTTCGCATATTACTTAAAACCCGAGGGAACTATCCTCATAAACGATCAGGAGATAATGCCGATGCCCGTCATAACGGGCGCCGCGGAATACCCCGAAGATATATACGGGCGGCTCGCGGCGGACGGCAAAAAATACATATCGGTACCCGCGTTGGAGCTTGCAGAAACGGCGGGCACATCGAAAGCGGTGAACACGGTATTGATAGGCGCGCTCGCGAAAATCACCGGGGAAGAGCTCGAAACCGTCGAAGAGGCGCTGAAACGCACGGTAAAACCCAAGCTTCTGGATGTAAATCTCGCCGCACTGAAAGCGGGATACGATTTCATAAAATAGTCAAAATACGGAGGACATCGTTATGCAGTATTTCAACGAACGCGCGGAGAGGATGTCGAAAGACGAAAAACACGCTCTCCAGTCGGAGCGGCTCAAAAAAGTCGTAAAGCTGGCATTCGATTCGTGCAAACCTTACAGGGCGAAAATGGACGCCGCTGGCGTTACCCCGGACGACATCAAATCCATCGACGACATCGTAAAACTGCCTTTTACCACGAAGCAGGATATGCGCGACAACTATCCTTTCGGGATGTTCTCCGCGCCGATGGACGACATCGTCAGGATACACGCGTCGTCGGGCACCACGGGAAAACTTACCGTCGCGGGAAGCACCCAACACGACCTTGACGACTGGACGGAGGCTGTGGCGCGCGGCATGGTATCCGCGGGCGTTACCAAAAAATCCGTCGTCCACGTCGCATACGGCTACGGACTGTTCACGGGAGGACTCGGCGCGCACGACGGCGCAACGCTCATCGGCGCCGCCGTTGTTCCCGCATCCGCAGGGAATACCGCAAGGCAGCTTATGCTTATAAAGGATTTCAAAGCGGACACGCTATGCTGCACTCCGTCGTATGCGGTATACCTTGCCGACGAGTTCAAAAAGGCGGGTATCCCCGTAAGCGATCTGAGCCTAAAGCAGGGATTTTTCGGGGCGGAGCCGTGGAGCGAGGAGATGCGCGTGAAGATCGAGGAAGGCTTGGGTCTGAAAGCGCACGACATCTACGGACTAAGCGAGATATCCGGTCCCGGCGTCGCCTGCGAATGCTCTTATCAGGCGGGTCCCCATGTGCAGGACGACCTGTTCTACCCGGAGATAATCGATCCGAACACTCTCGAACGGGTCCCCGACGGTGAGCGCGGCGAACTGGTGTTCACTACGATCAACAAAACGGGAATGCCTTTGATACGTTACAGGACGCGCGACATCTGCTCGATAATATCCGAGCCGTGCAAGTGCGGCAGGACCACCGTCAGGCTCGGCAGGATCACCGGGAGAACCGACGACATGCTGATAATCCGCGGAGTGAACGTCTTCCCGTCGCAGATAGAAAGCGTGCTTATAAAGGATAAGCGCATAAGCCCCCATTACCACATCACCATCGACAGGATAAACAACCTAGACGTGATGATGATAGAAGTGGAGCTGCAGCGCGACATCGCTTTCGACGAGATACAGGCGATAGAAGCGATGCAGAAAAAACTCACCGCCGACATCGCGTCCGCGATAGGCGTCAGCGCAAAGGTAAAACTCGTACAGTGCGGCACCGTTCCGAGGTCGGAAGGCAAAGCCGTATTCGTCACCGACAACAGAAAGATCTGAAAGGAGGACCGATATGTTGGTAAATCAGATTGCTGTGTTTTTGGAAAACAGAAAGGGCAGGATATGCGAATTTTCCGGCGTTTTGAAGGACGCGGGGATCAATATCCAGGCAATGAGCATCGCCGATACGATGGAGTACGGCATTCTCCGCGCCATCACCGACGACAACGCGAAAGCGATAGAGGTGCTGCGTAGAAACGGATTCAACGTCGCCTCCACCGACCTTGTCGGATTCAAAGTGGACGACAAGCCGGGCGAGATGTACAAAGTGCTTCAGATACTGGATGAACACAAAATTAATATAGCGTATCTTTATTCGTTCGCGAGGGCGGGCGCCGCGAAGTCGGTAATACTCCTAAAAGTGGACGACAACGACGAAACGATGCGCATACTCGAGGAAAACGGAATAAATCTTATCGACGACAATATCCTATAACAGGAAGTCGCCATAGGAATAACGATCACGACGGATCTCAACAGGATCCTCAAAAATCTGAACGACGTCCGCGCCGCGATAGGCGGCGCGGCGCTGACCTTTATGGTCAAAGCGGACGCGTATAACCACGGAGTACGCGAGGTGGCGCGCGCGACCGAGTCCGTTATAGACCGCTTCGGCGTCGCGACCATCGCGGAAGGACTGGAGCTAAGGCGCGCCGGCATCACCGCGCCCGTCACCGTGTATTCGCCCGCGCCCCGGGATATCCCGGGGATAGCGGAAAACGGTTTCGTTCCCGTCGTTCATTCGGCGGAAACGCTCCGCGCCGCATGCTCTTCCCGCGCGAAGGTCGCGGATGTAAAACTGGATACGGGCATGCACCGAATGGGCTTTCAGACGGCGGGCGAGACTCGGGAAGCGGCAGAGGCTCTAAAGCGCGCAGGAGTCAAGGCGCGCTCCGTTATAACGCATTTCGCGTCCCCCGGCACCGAAAAGGAGCAGTACGCGAGATACCGTTTTCTGAAGGACGTCTTCGACTCCGGATACGGCGCCGTATGCGCCGCGGAGACCTCGGCTTCGGACGGGACGGCGGACGGATATATATTGGACGGCGTGCGCATAGGGCGCGCGGCATACGACGGGGCGATGAGGGTGACCGGGAGAGTAATATCCGTTAAAAACGTGCGGCGCGGCGAGAAAGTGGGATATAACGGAAGTTACACCGCTCCCGAGGACACGCGACTCGCGGTAGTGTCGGGGGGATACGCGGACGGCGTGCGCCGCGACTATGCGGGCGCCGTGGTGACGGCGTGCGGCTCGGCGATGACGATAGCCGCGGTTTGTATGGACGTGTTCATGGCTTCGGGCGCCCCCTTAAATCTCGTCCCGGGCGACGAAACGGAAGTCTTTTCAGCCGCGAACAGGGACTCGCTTATCGCGGTCTCACACGCAAATATATACGAAATATATACCTCGTTCAAGGGCAGAACGGAAAGGAAATACATATACGAAAATGAAATCGAATCTTCGCCGAAAGATAATTTCGCTCCTGAAAACCGATTTTGACAAAAAGGGCGCTTCCGACCGAATAACCGCGTTTGCGGTATCCGAAGCCGCGTTTAAGGATGCCGGAAACATATTTGTTTTTCTCTCGACCGAAAACGAACCCGACACGTCCGGGATAATAAAGGAAGCAGTGAAAGCGGGGAAAAAAGTCTTCGTGCCCGTCGTGAGAGGGGATGAAATGCTGGTGTCGGAATACGTTCCGGGCGACGTCCTCACCGCGGGCGCGTTCGGGATACGCGAGCCGTCCGGACCCATCGTGAGCGATGTAAAGCCCGACGTGACCTTCGTCCCGCTCGTCGCGTTCGACAAGCATTTGAACCGCTTGGGTCACGGCAAAGGTTTTTACGACAGATACTTCTCCCGCGTTCAAACCGAAAAGATAGCGCTCGCGTTTTCGTTGCAGCGTGCGGACGAGGTGCCGCACGATACGCACGACATACCGATGGACGCGGTGATAACCGAGGAGGGCGTTTTCAGATGAGGGTGATCTCGGGAAAATTCCGCGGAATTGTTCTTACTCCGCCACCCGATCGCGCCGTCCGACCGACGACGGACAGGGTCAAAGAAAGCATGTTCGATCTGATATCCTATAGGCTCGACGGGGCGAAGGTCCTCGATCTGTTTTCGGGTTCCGGCGCTCTCGGGATAGAGGCGCTGTCCAGGGGCGCGGAGTATTGCCTGTTCGCGGACGCGAGCAGGGAGTCCCTTCGCGTGACGGAATCAAACCTCAAAAAAATATGCGCTTCGTTTGACATTGAGCGCGGCGATTTCAAAAAAGTGCTTGGCGGTCTGTCGGCTAGCGGCGCGAAGTTCGACGTCGTTTTTTTGGATCCGCCGTATAAAACGGGTCTTGCCGCCGAGGCTTTGGCTGCGATATCGGAATACGGCGTTTTGGAAAAGGGCGGCGTGATAGTGGTGGAGCGCGCCCGCGACGACCGACCCACCGTCACCCCCGACGGCTACAGGATAGTCGATTCGCGCGCTTACGGTTCGTCGGTTGTGGAGCTCGTCGAAAAATGCACCGCCGCCGCGGTGACGGGCACGTTCGATCCGTTTACGCTGGGGCACCTGTATCTGGTGGAAAAGGCGGCGGAAGCGTTCGACAAGGTGTATGTAGTCATGCTCCTAAATCCCGATAAAACTCCGTCAATTCCCGAAAAAAAGCGCCTAAAACTCATAAAACTCAGCCTTCGGAAGCTCCCGTACAAGGTGGAAACGGCTTTTTACGACGGATTGGCTATTGACTACCTCGCTGAAAATAATATAAAATATATCGTAAGGGGCGTGCGTTCCGCCGCCGATTTCGAATACGAAAGCAAAATGGCGGAGTGGAACTACGCTCACGGCGGGGTCAGAACGCTTCTGGTGCCCGCGCGCGACTCGGATATCTCGAGCGGCAGGGTAAGGGAACTCATATCGGAACACAAGAGCCTGAAAGGGCTCATCGACGAAGACGTCAGAGGAATATTGGAAGGTGATCGACCATGGACGAAATAGAAGAAATGCTTCAATTGATCGAAAGAGAGCTCTCGAACGGCAAACGCCCGCTGTTCGGCGCGGGAGTCACTGTGGACGCGGAGGCTATATACGCAGCGGTCGAAAGGATACGCGCCGCGGTGCCGCAGGCGGTGAGGGAAGCGCGGATAGTGCTGCGTGACTCCGAAAAACGCATGGAAGCGGAATCTTCGAGGGCGCGCGAGATAGTCAGGAAGGCTGAGGAAAGAGCGGACGAGATACTTTCCGAGCATCAAATAGTAGCGCGTGCCGAGGAACAGGCGAACGCGATAATGAGAAACGCCGAAGCGTACGCCGCCAAAGTGCGCGCCGACGCGTATAACGAACTCGTCGAAATGCTCGCGAAAACCGACGAAGCGCTCTCCGGAAGTCTGGAGCTGGTACGCGCCGCGCTGAAAAACATGGGAAGATGAGCTCAAGCACGATCCGGGAATATAAAAACCGATAAAAGCGGCGGCGCCGAAAACGGGACGCCGCCGCTTGCTTTTATTTTGATAATAGTTTATAATAAACCTGTATATGCGCGGCGCGTGAAGGCGCATGCGGAGGAAAAATAAAATTTCGGGAGACGGAAGTGAATCTAAACAAAATCGAACTTCACGGATTCAAATCTTTTGCGGACAAGACCGAGATAGTTTTCAATTCGAACATCACCGGCATAGTGGGTCCTAACGGCTGCGGTAAATCCAACGTCATAGACGCCGTGCGCTGGGTGCTGGGCGAAATGGCGCCGACGTCGCTCAGGGTCAGCAAGATGGCGGAACTCATATTCAACGGCACCGAATCGAGGCGCTCCATGTCGTACTGCGAGGTCAGTTTGTATCTCGATAACTCCGACCGCAAATACGACATCGCTTACGACGAAGTGGTCATCACCAGGCGCTTAGACCGCAGCGGCAAGAGCGAATATTTCATAAACCGCAACGAATGTACCAAATCGAGCATCGTCGCTCTGTTTCGCGACACCGGCATCGGTAAAGACGGCTACAGCATAATCGGGCAGGGCAAAATAGACGCGATACTCGCCTCGAGCCCCGAAGCGCGTAGAAAAATATTCGAGGAAGCGGCGGGGATAGCCGCGCAGAAAGAGCAGCGCAACAGGGCTGAGGTCAAACTGCAGACCGCGAGGCTCAATATGAGCCGTATTTTCGATATTCTGAAGGAGATAGGCGACAGACTGGAGCCGCTTAGAAAGGAGGCGGAGGCGGCGGCGAAAGCCAAGGCGCTCAGAGAGGAGCTGAAATTTTTCGAGATAAAGCAATACCTTTATCAGTGCGAAAATTCGGAGTCCGAACGCAAAAAAATGGAGGAAAAGCTTTCCGAAACGGCGGCGGAACTGGTGAAGTGCCAAAACGACCTCTCCGCCGTAAACGAGGAATACAATGCGGCGATGGCGGAGATCGAAAGAAGCGACGAACGCCAGCGCGAGATACACGAAAAGCTGACCGAGAGCCTCGTCGAAGCGGAACGCGCGGCGGGCGACGGCAGGGCTATCGGGGAGCGCATCGAGCAGTCCAAACGCCGCGACGCCGAGATAAAAAAACAGAAAGTGCAGAACGCGGCGCTCCTGGACGACAGATCCCGCCGTATTTTACAAAAGACCGAAGACGCCGAAAAGGCGAAAGCGGCGCTTTCCGCACTGAAAGCGGAGCTGGAGGCACTGGAAAGGCAGAACGACGAGCTGAACGCGAAAATACTCGGCGAGGAGCGCGAGATCGAGGAAATGCGCGATCTTTTGATGCAGAACGTGACCAGAAACGCCGAGATCGACAAGGACGCGGCGAAACTCGCGCTCAGAAAATCCATTCTCGAAAAAGATCTGGGTTCCGCAAAGGACGAGTACGCCTCCAGGAAAAAACTTTTGGACGAATGCGAAAAGGCGCTCGATGCGCTTAAAGCGAAGCTCGACGGCGTCAAAAAGGAGCGCGACGACGCGGCGGAGGCTTCCAAAGAGGGCGAGAAGAACCTTGCGGACGCCGAGAAGGAACTTCAGGACGCCGAGAAAAAAAGATCGAACATAACGCAGGAGATAGCAAATTACGATTTTGCCGTCAAGAGCGTGGAAGCGCTTATAGCAAGCTACAGGGATTACGAGGATTCCGTTCAGAATCTGATGAAAGCGGCGGAGGAAGATCCCGAGATAAAGCAAAAGATCGTCGGCACCGTCGCCGAGATAATAAGCGTTCCCGCCGATATCTCCACCGCGATAGGCTCCGCGCTCGGAAGGGCATGGCAGAACATAGTAACCAGAAACGAATACGACGCGTCGGATCTGGTGCAGGTGCTTCGCTCGAGGCGCCTGGGGCGCGCGACGTTCCTGCCGATGAGCAGCATGAAATTCAACGAACTGCCGCGCGAGTATGCGCGGGTCAGGGATGAGGACGGCGTCATAGGCGTGGCGTCGGAGCTTGTGAACTACGATCCGCGTTACGACAACATAGTATCCAACCTTCTAGGAAGAACGGTCATAGTCGACAACACCGATACGGGCATACGGATATCCCAAAAATACGGCTACTCCTTCCGCGTAGTCACGCTGGAAGGGGATATGTTCCAGACCTCGGGCGCGTTGACGGGCGGCTCTGTATCCAAAAACAAAAGCAGCGTGTTCTCCCGCGAAACGGAGCTTAAGACCTACAAAGCAAAACGCGAAAAACTCAAAAAAGACGCCGCGCTTTTGGAAGAAGTCATCGAGGAACTGAAAGAGGAAGTAGGAAAGCAGAATTCCGCGCTTTCGTTTTTGAGGGCTAGAGTGAACAAGCTGGACGTAGAGATAGCCTCCGTCTCCGGCGAGATCGCGAAAGCGCAAAGCGAGATCGATTTCCACCGCGGCGAGATGGAAAAAATATTCCGCGGCAACGAAGATAAACTGAAAGAGCTCGAACAGATAGAAAAGGACATTCGGGCTGCCGAATTGACCAAAAAGGGCGCCGACAGCGACAAAATAAACGCCGACACGTATATGGACGAGATGAAGGCGAAGCACACCGGGGACAAGGAGCAGTCCGCCGTTATCGCCTCGCGCCTTGCCGATAAGCGCGTCGAGATAACCTCTCGGCAGGGAGCCGTGGAGGCTGCGGAAAGGGAGATAGTCGCTATCCGTACCGAATGCCGCGGTATCGAGGAAACGATGAGGAGCCTCGACGTCGAAGAGAAAATGAACGCCGCTGAGCTTAAACGGCTGACCGAGGAGTTGGAGAAGACCAAGTTTTCGGACGAGGATCAGCAAAAGATAGACGCTTTGCGCGCCGCGTTGAACGCCGTAGACGAAAAGAAGAAGGAGCTCAATCAGCGCGTAAAGGAATTGAACGACGAACAGGCGCGCCTTAACGACCTTGCCGCGAGAATCCGCGAGCGCGGAGCGAAAGAGGAATCGCGGCTGACGCTGATATCTACATCTCTCGACAACGCCGCGTCGAGGATAGTCGAAAACTACGGCTACGATTTCGACGCAGCCAGGGATTACATAGGCGAAGTGGACGAAGAACGGGCGGAAGGTTACGGCTTCGAACCCGGGAAGGCTTCCTCTCACATAAACGGACTGCGTTCCAGGATAGAGCGCATCGGTCCGATAAACGAACTCGCGGAGACGGCTTATTCCGAGGAGCGCGTCAGATACGACGAATTGCAGGCGCAGTACGCAGACCTCGAGAAAAGCGAGCAGGACACCGCCGCGCTCATAAAGGACCTCACCGAGGAAATGACCGAAAAATTCACGATAAGCTTCAATCAGATAAACAAAAACTTCAACGAAGTCTTCGCGGAGCTTTTCGGGGGCGGCAGGGCGAAAATGGAGCTCGAACCCGGCGTGGACGTATTGGAAGCGGGTATCGAGATAATGGCGGAGCCGCCCGGTAAAAAACTTACGAACCTGGCGCCGCTGTCGGGCGGAGAGCGCGCGCTTACCGCGATAGCCATTCTGTTCGCCATCATAAAGCTGAATCCGATGCCGTTCAGTATCCTGGACGAGATAGAGGCGGCTTTGGACGACGCGAACGCGAGGGTATTCGCGCAATATCTGAAGAAGTTCTCGCAGTTCACGCAGTTCATCGTCGTTACGCACAGAAAGCCGACGATGTCGCTTTGCGACACGCTGTTCGGTATAACGATGCAGGAAATGGGCGTCAGTAAGACCGTACAGGTCAAACTCGAAGAGGCGGTCAAGTACGAGGAGATAGAACGCGAACGCGTCCGTCAGGAAAAAGCGGAAAAGGCGGGACAAGCGTCCTGAAGCAGTGCGCACACAATCGCAGAAGGGAGTTGAAATGGGCATATTTTCCAGAATAAAAGAGGGACTGAAGCGCACCAAGGAAAGCTTCGGCAAGAAGATATTCGAGCTTTTCAAGGGAAGGGCTCTGGACGACGAGTTTTACGAAGAACTCGAAACGGCGATGATAGCCTCCGATATGGGCGTTACGGCGACCGATCAGATAATAGAGGAATTGAAAGACTCCGTCTACCAAAAGAAGATCACCGACCCCGAAAAAGCGAAAAACGAATTAAAGCGCATCATGCTCGAAAGTATCGATTACGAGATACCGCCTTACGAGTATCCTTTGGTGATACTGATAGCGGGCGTGAACGGTGTCGGGAAAACGACGGCGGTCGGGAAACTTGCGAAACTTTTTACCACGCAGGGGAAAAGCGTTACCGTCGCGGCGGCGGATACATTTAGGGCTGCGGCAAGCGAACAGCTCGAGGTCTGGGCGGAGCGCGCGGGAGTGCGTATCGTAAAACACGGCGAAGGTTCCGATCCCGCGTCGGTGGTGTACGACGCGTTGGCTTCAGCGAAAGCGCGCGGCACCGACGTCGTTATAGTGGATACCGCGGGAAGGCTGCATAACAAGAAGAACCTGATGGAAGAGCTCAAAAAGATAAACCGCGTAGTCGACCGCGAAGCGCCCGATTTCGATAAAAGAAGCTATATCGTGCTGGACGCCACTACGGGGCAAAACGCCGTACAGCAGGTGGAGATATTCTCCGACGCCATAGACGCGGACGGAATAATCCTCACCAAACTCGACGGCACGGCGAAAGGCGGCGTCGTCCTCGCCATATCCGCGGAGTACGAGATCCCCGTCGTATATGCCGGTATCGGAGAAAAGATAGACGATCTTATACCCTTCGATGCCGCCTCCTTCATCTCCGGGATATTCGAATGATTTTATTTTTGCTGGAAATTTTATAAAAATTTCTTCGAAAGTGCAGTGATTCGAGAAAAGACCCGTTTGACAGAACGGGCTTTTTTCATATGGTGGGAATATATATTCGCAAAAATAAAATCATTCCGACATCTTGCCGTATTTTTGCGGCTCTTTTCCGCAAAATCTACGACCTCCTTCGGAGGCGGATCGGTCGAGTATGGTATACACTTCCCTCCCGTTTTGCGAAAAATAGCTTGCAAATCTACGGCAATCTGCCGCCAAACACCTCATTCGAAGAAAACACTTATACAGGCAAACCGCTGTTCACGGTTTTATGTGAAAACTGTGATCCTGCACTTTGGAGAGCAAAACGGGGCGCGAACGGCGCATAGTCCCGCTATAGCGCCGCCCGCGTTTCGTGCGATACAACGCAAAATAGTCTGCAAATCGGCGCCAAACACGCTTTTCACTGCGCCCAAATACATAGTAAACTGTATTCTTCTTTAGAGGCAAACACTAGCATAGGCGAATCGCTGTTCATACTTAAATAAAATCGATATAAAAAAATAATATAAAGATCAATACCACGTCTTCAGCCGTAGATTTTCGGGTGATTTTTCGTGAACGAAGCGACCCTGAGCAAAATCCGCAGACATAAGCAAGAGTGTATAAGATGTATTTTTTGATTGAGTATTCCGTAAAACTCTTAGCGGATTTTATTTCACAAATTGAAACTTTGCCCGCGAAGTTTCAATTTATATCACAATGCGACCCTGCGGGTTGCATTATTTCACAATTCCGCTTGCGGAATTATATCACCTTTTTGTGGCGGCATTCGCCGCCACAAAATTCGGCGCAGCCGAATTATTTTCGGTCTTTACAGTTTAAGGATGTTAAGGTATAATAAAATAGATATGAAGATAAAGACTTTCAGGTACGGCGTGCATCCGGAGGAGAGGAAGGAACTGTCGAAAAACGCGCCTATCGCTGCGGTATTGCCGGGCGAGAGGGTAGCGGTTCCGATGTCCCAGCACATCGGCGCTCCGGCGGAGCCCGTTGTCAATGTCGGGGACAGGGTGAAAGCCGGCAGCTTGATAGGCAGGGCGACCGCCATAGTTTCCGCGAACGTTTTCAGTTCCGTCTCCGGCACGGTGGCGGCTTTGGAGATGAAAGAGGGCGTTTCCGGAGCGAAATGCCTTCACGTCGTCATCGAAAACGATTTCAAATACGAAGAGGAACGCTTGGCTATGCTGACCGATCCCGAGCGCGAGGAGATAATCGCGAGGGCTCGGGAGGCGGGTATCGTCGGAATGGGCGGCGCGGCGTTCCCGTTCGACGTAAAACTTTCCGTAAAAAATCCCGTAGATATTTTGCTCATAAACGGTTCGGAATGCGAGCCGTACATAACCTGCGACTACAGGCTGATGCTGGAGCGCGCCGAAGGCGTGGTGAGCGGCGTAAAACTCGTCCGCAAAGCGCTCGGAGCCAAGCGCGCGGTGATAGCGGTGGAAGCGAACAAACGCGACGCGTTCGACGCACTTCAAAGATACGCCGCGGCGGAGGGGATAGAAACGGCTCTCGTCAAAACGAAATATCCGCAGGGCGGCGAAAAACAGCTTATATACGCTTTGACGAAAAGAAAAGTTCCCGCGGGGAAACTTCCCGGGGACGTCGGGTGTATCGTCACGAACGCCGCGACGGCATACGCGCTGTACGAAGCGGTCGTTTTCGGAAAACCGCTCTATGAAAGGGTCGTGACCGTCTCGGGACTCGCGGCGGCGCGGCCGGGGAATTTTTCGGTGCGCACGGGAACGTCGTTCGGTTATCTGGCAAAGCACGCGGGAATTGCTTCCGATTTCGTGAAAGCGGTGCAGGGCGGTCCGATGATGGGCGTGTCTATGCACTCGTTGGAGCCTTCGGTCACGAAGTCCTCGGGGGCGCTTTTACTGTTGACGGAGGGAGAGATACGGGCGGTGGAACCTACGCCCTGCATAAACTGCGCGAGGTGCGCGAACGTCTGTCCGATGTCGCTGATGCCGATGAAAACGGACGCGCTGATACTTAAGGACAAGACGGAAGAGACGAAAAAATACCACCCCGAACTTTGTATAGAATGCGGGTCCTGCGCATATGTGTGCCCCGCAAAGCGCCCGCTGGTGCAGTCGCAGCGGCTGGCGAAGAAACTTATCCTGAACCGGGAGCGGAGGTAAGATGTCCGAAAACAAAAAACTTCTGGTGACGCCTTCGCCGCATACCGGCAGCGCGCTCACTACGAAAAAGATAATGCTCCACGTCATCGTCGCGCTGTGCTTTCCGCTCGTCGCAGGCGTTGTATTATACGGTTTTTATGCGCTGTTCGTCGTGCTTCTGGCGGTCGCCGCCGCAGTAGGCGGGGAGTGGTTTTATAATCTGATAAGGAAAAAACCGAACACGACGGGCGATCTTTCCGCCATTGTCACGGGCATGATACTTGGGCTCAACCTGCCGCCTACGGTACCGTTTTACGTGCCGCTCGTCGGCGGAGTATTCGCGACGATGTTCGTCAAAATGCTGTTCGGCGGACTCGGCAAAAACTTCGCCAACCCCGCCGCGACCGCGAGGATATTCCTGCTCCTCGCGTGGGGCACGCAGATGATGACGTTCATAGCGCCCATCGACTACTCGACTGCGCCGGACGCCGCCAGGCTTTTTGCGGGTTTCGTATCCGACAACGCGTACGTCACCTCGGCGACGCCGCTAGCCGACATTAAAAACGCGGCGGCAGCTGGCGCGCCGGGCGTAGACCTTATGGACCTGTTCCTCGGAAATATCGGCGGAACGATAGGCGAAACGTGCAAGATAGCCATTATACTTTCGATGATATACCTTTTGGTATTCCGTGTCATCGATTGGAAGATCCCGACAGGGTACTTTGTATCCGTCGCGGTATTCAGCTTGATCATTTATAACGAGGGCTGGAATTTCATATTGCCGAACCTGTTGTCCGGCGGAGTGATGTTCGCGGGCGTTTTTATGCTGACCGATTATTCGACGTCGCCCGACACGCGTCTCGGCACATGGATATACGCCGCGGGAGCGGGGCTTATGACGATACTTATCCGCCGTTACGGCGGAATGAACGAGGGTGCGAGCTTTGCGGTGCTTCTGATGAACCTTTTGACGCCGCTCATCGACAAGATCTGCCTTACGCGCCCGTTCGGGTATAAAAAACCGCCCAAGAAAAAGGCGGACGCCGGAGGTGGCGCGGCGTGAAAAAGATAAGATCTGACAGAAAAAAACTCGATCCCGAATCCGTAAAAATAGTCGTCAGCCTGACGCTCATCGCCCTTGTCGCGGCGCTTCTTCTCGCGGGCGTAAACATATTCACGCGCGTGGATGAGGCGGAAGAGATGCAAAACGCCGTCGCGGAAAATTATTCTTCGCCCGTTGCAAGCGAAATAGACATATCCGGCTATGACGATCTCGGCGGCACCGAACTTCAGGCGGCGTACATCGCAGAAGACGGCGCGTATATCTTCCTGGTACACGTCGCGAAAGGCAACCGCATAGGCTATTCCGCGGACGGCGTGGGGCTCATCACGGTCATAAAGGACGGCGTCATCGTGAAGGTCGCGGGTTACAGCCATTCCGAAACGCCGGGGCTCGGCGCGAACGCGTTCCAGGAGGATTACCTTATGCAATACAGCGGTGTAAACGTCGCGGATATTTATATCCCCGAGGACGATACGCTTGTTTTTCCCGATAACTCGGGAATGTTCACGCCCGAAAAAGTTACCAGCGCGACATACACCACGAACGCGGTGTTCGCGGGCGTAAAAGGAGCCGTAAAGGCGTACGGCGTTTTTGCGGAGGGGTCGTTATGAAAAAAGCCGATCTCAAAAAGACGTTCGAACCGCTGACGACGGGCGTTTTCAAAAACAACGCGACCTTCAGGCTCGTGCTCGGCACCTGCCCGACGCTCGCGGTCACCACTTCCGCCGTGAACGGGCTGTCGATGGGGCTCGCCACACTGTTCGTTCTGGTGTGTTCCAACGCGCTCGTTTCGATGCTCAGGAACTTCATACCCCGCAAAGTGCGTATCCCCGCATATATATTGGTGATAGCCACTTTTTCGACGCTGGTCGAGATGATAATGCGCAAATTCCTGCCGGACCTGTACGAATCGCTGGGGCTGTTCCTTTCGCTGGTGGTCGTCAACTGCATTCTTTTGGCGCGCGCGGAGAGTTTCGCCTCGCTGAATCCCGTCATCCCCTCCGTTCTGGACGGCATAGGAATAGGGCTCGGGTTCACGTTCAGCCTGACGCTTCTCGGATTCATCCGCGAGCTCATGGGAGCGGGGTCGATATTCGGATACGAACTCGGGTTTTTGGTGGAGGCGGGACTTCCGATGACCGTTTTCATACTGCCTGCGGGCGGATTCATGGTCTACGGGTTCATGATGGTGATATTCAACGCGGTCGTGAAGACCGTCGAAAACAAGCTCGCCGCAAGGAAAGCGGCGGCGGGAGGTGACGAATAATGCCGTACGTTCTTTTGTTGGTCATAAACGCGGTGTTCGTCAATAACTTCGTGCTCTCGCGCTTTTTGGGGATATGTCCCTTTTTGGGAGTCAGCAAGAAGACGGAGACCGCTCTCGGCATGGGTATCGCCGTCATCTTCGTCATGGGGGTCGCTTCGGTCATAACATATGCCATCGATCTCGCGCTCGTCGCGGGCGGAATGGAGTACCTTAGGACGATAGTTTTCATTTTGGTCATCGCGGCTCTCATACAGCTGGTGGAGATATTCGTCAAACGCTTTTCGCCCTCGCTGTACAGCGCGCTCGGGGTCTATCTTCCGCTCATCACCACCAACTGCGCCGTTTTGGGCGTGGCGATAATGAACGTGACGGAACTTGCCGAAGTCAACGTGCTGTACGCGTTCGTAAACGGCGTGGCGTCGGGGGTGGGTTTCACGATAGCTATACTTATCCTTGCGGGCATACGCGAAAAGCTGGAACTCGCGGATATACCCGATTCGTTCAAGGGCTTCCCGATAACGCTTCTGTCCGCGTCGATAATAGCTTTGAGTTTTGCAGCCTTTTCCGGGCTCAGTTTTTAGGAGGACGAGGTAATGCCTGTAGCGCTCGAGATAATTTTACCGGTCGTGCTTCTGACGGGGCTTGCCGCGCTGTTTGCCGTTCTGATAGCGGTGTGCAGCAAAAAGTTCGCCGTACAAAGGGACGAAAGGATCGACGAGGTGACGTCGCTTCTGGCAGGAGCTAATTGCGGCGGCTGCGGATATGCGGGCTGCGACGCTTTTGCGGAGGCGGTCGTGAAAGGGGAAGCGGACGTGAACTCCTGCGGTCCCACGTCAAAGGAAAACAAGGCGCTCATAAACGGCATTGTGGGAGCCCAAAGCGAAAGTATCATAATTGTGAACGCATGCGCGGGCGGCAACCGCTGTCGAGATAAATACGACTATCAGGGATACGGCGACTGCATGTCCGCCGAGCTTTTGGCGGGAGGGGGCAAGGCGTGTCCCACGGGTTGCGTAGGGCTCGGGAAGTGCGTTTCGGAATGCCCCGTAAACGCCATCGAGATGAAGGACGGCGCCGCAAAAGTGACGCAGTCCAAATGCGTGCAGTGCTCCAGGTGCGTAAGGTTCTGCCCCAAAAAGACTTTGAAGCGCCTTCCGGGAAACGCGAAGTATTATGTCGCCTGCTCCAATCCCGCTAAGGGAAAGGAAGTGCGCGAAGTGTGCTCCGCGGGGTGCATCGCCTGCGGGATGTGCGCTAAAAACTGCCCGGTCGGCGCGATAACGATGGAAAACGGACTGCCCGTATTCAATTACGAAGTATGTACCGGCTGCGGCGTGTGCGCCGGAAAATGTCCCGTAAAATGCATTTTGCCCGTTGACTGAGCGTCACGTAAGTAACAAAAAAGCGTATATCGCCAAATTTGCGCGCCATACGGTAACGGCGGCTTCCGGCAGCGCCGCTAAGGGTGAGTGTTCCGCATAGAACAGGGTAAGGCGGCAGTTAACGAAAAAGGATACGAGGATGAGCGCGAACGCGAATGCGAAAAGTTTGCCTTCGAACAGCGCGTATGCGGCAAGAATATCTATTCCCCCCGAAACGACCCACAGCGTGACGGCGCGCCGCAATTTTTTCTCCGATATCGTTGCGGTGAGCAAAACGGTCTCCAGAAGATAAACAGTCGACCATATCGCTTCGAACGCGGCGGGAGAGGGGTAAAATTTCAATTTTTCGGTGAGGATAGCCTGCGCCGCGCCCGATACGTCGACGAAAATGCCCGAAACGTACCCTGTCAGGAACACATACATCAGCGCCAGCGTCAGCGACAGCAGCTTTATGTATAACTTCACATTCAATTCTATTTCGAAAACAGACGATTTAGACGGCTGATTAGGCGCTCTATAACGAAAAATTCACACGTTGTACATTGACTGATATGCGCGCGCGGTGATAAAATATTATCGATGAACAAAAAAATCGTTGCTTTATCGCTGATACTCGTCATGGCGGCGGCACTCGCCGTCGGCTGTACCGACAAAACGGAGACGGGTTCGATATCGGATACATTCCTGAATTTCTCGTCGACGGGCGAGTACACTTCGGCGACCAAAAAACTCACTCTTTCCTCGGGACAGACTTTCACGAGCTACGACGCCGACAGCGGCGTTTTCGTAATACGCGAGGATGTGGCGCTCGGAGAAGCGCTCTACACGCGCTACGGGCTCGCTTCCGAGGACGAAGTGTATTGGGAACCGGGCGGCGGCAGCGGTTTTACGCAGGTTTTGGATATTAACGGCGACCACGCGATAGTCGTAGTGAACGCACTTGTCGACGGTGTGGACACGGCATATGTCGGAGTTGTCAGATTCAGGGGACCTTTAGGACCTCTGCAATACGGTTTCGTACATCAGTTCGCGCCGCTCACGCAGCAGATCTCGTTTTTGAATGACAGATACCTGATAATGTTCGGCGACATGGCGAACGCGGGTACGAGTTCGGGGTACGGATATACTTACGCCACGATCTACGATTACACCGCGGCGAATCAGCTTTTGGAGGTCGCCAGGGTCTCGGGTATCGATAACGGCACCACTTTCCAGCTGCACGACGGCTACCTTGCCGCCGTACACAGCGATTCCGTCGATTTTTATTATATCGGCGAAACGGACGGCAGCGGATATCTGACGGAGAAGATGTCCGTCAGGCTTATTACCGGCTCCCAGTACGTCGAAACGGGGCTGACTACTTCGGCGTATTATATCGGCGGCGGCTGGTTCATAGTTTCGACTACTTACGCTTCCGAAACGCAGTACGACGGCTACGAGTTCAACAGGACGGACGAGGACGGCACCACTTATTTTATGGAGATCCGCAGCGTAAAAGCTTCGATGAATTCTCTGAAAACGTTCCCGACCGAGCGCGTCACGCTCGTAGCGAACCAATATACATCTTCTTATGTGCGCGGGCTTGCCGACGCTATAACGATAGAGGATGTCTCCGCCGCGGCGACGTGGCAGAATACCTACGCCACGCCGATGACCGCGACATCGGAGCTCGTAAAAGACGGGTATTCGATAGTTTACTATTATTACTATTTCTACAACGACGCCGACATGAGCCAAAGGACGTGGTCGACGTCCTTCCAAATATACGATACCTCCGGGAACGCGACGGTCGCTTCGAATCTGGCGATGCCCGTCGTGTATGCGGACGGATACGGTCTGCAGACGGCGGACCCCAACTTCAACATAGCGCTCCGCGACGTCGGCTACAATAACTATACGGACGGAAGCCGCGTGACTCTGACGGCGCTCGATGACCTGAACGGTTATCATAATGCGTTCATCCATAACGGCGTCATAATATCGTACCGCCAGCATATAGACGCTTCGGGACAGTTTACCTCGAACATGGGCGCCACAGGTGTGGACGGAAAAGTCATACTTCCCTATGAATACGATTCGATTTCTCCGTTTTTCGGAAATTACGCCACAGCCTCGATAGTCACCGAGTACGCCGAGGACGGCTCCGTATCGCAGCAGGCGTTCTACCGCGTGGCAAAAGACGGTGCGACTACGCCGATCCCCGAATGCTATCAGATGAGGAACGGCACATATATCACCAGAAATTCCGCCGGGAAATACGGTCTTAATTCCAACTCGGGTGTAGTTTTGATAAGCGCGAACTGCGACGAGGTGTCAACCGTGGACAGGATGTACGCGGACGGAAAAGTGTTCGCAAGCTCCTATGCGGTCACGGTGGAAAACGGCAGGGGAGTGTTGTATGAGCTCTCCTGATATCGTTACGAAATTAGCGGGCGCCGAGGCTTTGGACGAGGGCGCCGCGATAATAAAAAGCGGCGGCGTCGTCGCTTTTCCCACGGAGACAGTGTACGGGCTCGGCGCCGACGCGTTCAACGAGGAGGCGGTAGCGAAGATATTCGAGGCTAAAGGCAGACCCCAGGACAATCCGCTTATCGTACATATCCCGTCCGAAAGTTGGCTCGGGCGCGTCGCGGCATACGTCCCGGACGCCGCCTATGAACTCTTCGACGCGTTCAGTCCGGGACCTCTGACGGTGATTTTACCTAAACGCAGCGATCTGCCGCTTGTAACTACTGCGGGGCTCGAAACTGTAGGTATCAGGATCCCGAACAACGATATCGCTTTGGAACTCATCCGCCGCGCGGACACGCCCGTGGCGGCGCCGAGCGCCAATACGAGCGGGAGAGTTAGTCCCACAAGGGCTCGGGACGTATACGAAGATATGGCGGGGCGGATACCGCTTATTCTGGACGGCGGCAGGACGGATGTCGGCATAGAATCCACGGTCGTGACGCTTGCGGCGGACACCCCGACAATACTGCGCCCCGGCGCGGTCACGGCGGAGATGATCTCCGAGGTCCTGGGGGAAGCTGTATATTTCAAGGGCAAAGTCAAAGTTGCCGAAGCGCCCGGCATGAAGTACACTCATTATGCGCCGCGAGTTCCGTGCATAGGCGCGCTGACCCCGCTTGACGCCTTAGCGGCGGCGAAGGAACGCGATAATTCCGTCGTCGTCGGCGAAAGCGGGTTCGTCCGCGAAGCGGAAGCGCTCGGCTCGCGGGTCGTGGACCTCGGCGACACCCCCGAAAAATGTATGCAAAACGCATTCGCGGCGTTGCGCGAGGCGGAAAAGATCTATAAATTTATCGTAATCGAGCACTTCGAAGGGAAAAAGGGGTATTACGCGCTGAACAACAGATTGTCGAAGTCCTACGGAGGAAAAGTTTTTTGCGGCGAAATCGCCGCAAAAAAGTGAAATAATTTTTCCGCGCAAAATTATTTCACTTTTTACGGCGGTGTTCGCCGTCGTAAAAAACACTTGTAAATTTACACCTTTTATTATATACTATATGATAATATAATTTAGGGAGGTCGTATGAAGATAGCGATCGGCTCCGATCACGGAGGGATAGTATTGAAGGACGTGGTGATACGCGCCGTAAGTGATCTCGGAATGGAATACGAGGACTACGGTACATTCGGAACGGAGTCGGTGGATTATCCCGATTATGCCGAAAAAGTGGGGCGCGCAGTGGCAGGCGGCAAGGCGGACAAGGGCGTTTTGCTTTGCGGCACCGGGATAGGGATATCCATAGCGGCGAACAAGATCCGCGGCATACGCGCGGCGCACGTGACGGACGCGTTTTCGGCGCAAATGGCGGCTGAGCACAACGACGCCAACATTTTGTGCATGGGCGGCAGGATCACGAAGCCCGAGGACGCGTACGAGTTCACGAAAATATTTTTGACGACGCCGTTTGCGGGCGGCAGACATGCGACGAGAGTCGATAAAATCATGCGGTTGGAGAACGCCGATGAGTGATATTCAGGAAATGCTTCGCTCGGTTTTGGATGCGGAGCGGCGCGCCGAGGAGATAGCGTCGGAGGCGGATCGCGAGGCGAAGGACGTCGTTGCGGCGGCGGAACGCGATTCGAGGCAGCGCATCGCCAAGGTAAAGGAAGAGATAAAAAACGCTTTGGCGGCGTACGGCGAAGAGACCGAAAAAGCTGCCGTGGCGCATTACGAGTCCATCGTATCCGAGGGTGCGGGGCGCGCCGAAGCGCGCGTTTCCGCGGCGAAACTCAAAGAGGCGGAAGACCTCGTTTTCAAGGAATATATCGCAAGGTATGTCGGTCATAAGGGTTAAAAAGATGCGCCTTTTGGCGCATTCGAGCGAAAGGGGAGAGGTGATGCGCTTTCTGACCGAGTCGGGCGCAGTAGAGCTCACACCCGCGCCGCTCCCGGAGGGGATGCGGATAGCGCACGATGACCCGTCGGACCTCGCCTCGAAGTCGGCGAAGGCGGAATACGCCATCTATTTCATAAAGGAAATTTCAAAATATCTCGCGCTCGACAAAAAAGCGAAGAGCGTACGCCTAAATTTCAAAAAAGAGAACAAATTATACGATCTTGAGGAATACTTCCGCGTGAAGGAGGAGGAAGACGAGCTATTCGCGGCGACGGACAGGATGAAGGCGCTGATGAACGAGCTTGTCGAAACGAAGTCGCGCATGGGTAGGATCGCGGGCGAAAAGGAGCAGATAAAGGACTACGCGGCAATAGACGTTCCCTTCGACGCCTTCGCCGGCACGGCGAGGACTTCGTCCGTTCTCGGGCTCATCGAGGAAAAAGAAGTAGAAAAACTGAACGCCGCCCTTCCGGATATACCCGGCGAAATATTCGTATATGCCGGCGATAAGTGCGCCGCGGTCGCCGCGGTGTATCTGAAGGAGGAAGCGGAAAAGGTATCGGGAGCGCTCGCCGAAGTCGGGTTCCAGCGCTGTCCCTTTACCTACGGCTCTACCGCCGCGGAGAGGATACGGGAGCTTGACGGCGAGCGCGACGCCATAGAAAAAAGGCGCCGAGAGATAATAAAAGAGGGGACGGAGTTTTTCCCGCTCCTGGAAAAGTTCAAATTGCTGTACGACGCCTACGCTCTGGACGAGGAGATAGCCGCGGTTACGGAGATGACTCCCGTTAGCGGCGAAACGTTTTTGTTGGAAGCGTGGGTGCCCGCGGCAAAGACGGAAAGCCTCAAAAAAACGCTCACCGAAAAATGCGAATACGTTTTCGTCGATTTTGCGGACCCCGAGGAGGGGGATACCCCGCCGTCTATACTCAAAAACAACAGATTCGCCTCCGCATTCGAGGAGATCGTCTCGATGTTCGGTATGCCCGGTTACAACGAGCGCGACCCCAGCATATTCGTGGCGATATTCTATTTTTTGTTTTTCGGCATAATGATATCGGACGCGGGGTACGGACTGCTACTCGCGATAGGCTGCTTTTTGGTATTGAAGATCAAAAAACCCGTTAAAAACTCGGGTAGGATGATGACTATGTTCGCGTTCTGCGGTATCGCGACGGTGATCTGGGGCGCGCTGTTCGGCGGATGGTTTTCCGTTACTTTGCCCGAAAACAGTTTTCTTGACAAACTCACATGGTTCAACCCGATGGACGAGCCGCTGAAGATGTTCCTTCTCGCTATCGGCGCGGGCGCGGTGCAGATGGCGGTGGGCTTTGCGATAAAGGGCGTCGACGAGATAAAGGCGGGAAACGTACTCTCGGGCATATGCTCGCAATTCGGCTGGGTGATACTGTTCATCGCGCTGGGGCTGTTGTTTCCGACTCTTACGCTGTTTTTGGGCGCGGTCAGAGTGGACGTCACCCCCGAATGGGTGTCGGTCATGGCGGATATCGCGCTCTATTTTGCGATAGCGGGCTTTGCGCTCGTCGTTATCGGCGGCATGATAGGGAAAAAGAACGTCGTCAAAGCCATTGGCGGCGCTTTCGGGTCGATATACGGCTCGATAAACGTGGTGAGCGATCTGTTGAGCTATTCGAGGCTTTTCGGATTGGGACTGACGACCGGGGTCATCGGATACGTAGTCAATATGTTGGCGGACCTTATCGTCAACACCTTCTTCGGCGGCGGCTGGTACGGCTGGATCGTGGCGGTGCCGGTACTTATAATAGGTCACGCGTTCAATATGAGCATCAATCTTTTGGGCGCGTATGTGCACGACTCCAGACTGCAATACGTCGAATTTTTCGGCAGGTTCTACGAGGGACAGGGACACGCGTTCAAGCCGCTCGGCTCGTCGCCGAAATATACTTATCTTAATAACTGAACCGCTTGCGGTTTAAGTACGAATAACCGGATCCCGGAAAGGGACAGGAGGTAAATATGGAATTACTCGGAACAGGTCTTGCGCTTCTAGGCGCGGCGCTCGCGGTGGCGCTCAGCGGAACGGGCTCGTCCATCGGCGTGGGGCTTGCGGGACAAGCGGCGGCGGGAGTCGTCAGCGAAGAACCCGACAAGTTCATGAAATGCCTTATTCTGCAGCTTTTGCCGGCTACGCAGGGTATTTACGGCTTCATCGTCGGATTTTTGACGCTTATCAAACTGAATGCGTTCAACGGATTCATCATCGAATCCACGGGCGCGTTCATCAGCGTATCGGGAGGACTCGGGATATTCTTCGCGTGCCTGCCGATGGCGATAGGCGGCTTGTTCAGCGCTATCCACCAGGGCAAAGTCGCCGTGGCGGGCATAGGGCTCGTCGCGAAACGCCCCGAAGAATCCACGAAGGGCGTGTTGATGACGGCGATGGTCGAAACGTACGCGCTTCTGGCGCTGCTCATTTCGATACTCGCGCTGTTCATCCCCAACTGGGCGTAAAAAGGTCATGGAAAACAATATAGTCTCCAAGATAATCGCGGACGCCGAGGAAAAGGCGGCGGCGGTCATTGCCGAAGCCGAAAACAAGGCGCGCTTCATCCGTCAGAAGACGGATTCGGAGATCGACGCGCTCAGATCCGGCGCGGAATCCGAAAAGAAAAAAAGGATGTCCGCGGCGCTTCAGGCAGCAGAGGTGAAGGCGGCGCTGGAGCTGAAAAAAGCGGAACTCGGCGCCGAAAAGAGCGTCATGGACGTCGTTTTCGACGGCGCGAAGCGGCGCGTGAGGGAGCTGAACAAAAATGAGTATCTGAAACTCGTCGAATCAATGCTTTCGTATGCGGAAAGCGGCGACACCGTAAAGATCTCCGCTCTCGACAAGGACGTCATCACCGAGTCGTTTGTCAAAAAGGTCGCGGATAAGCTGAAGATAAAGCTAAAGCTCTCCAAAACCTACGTCGACATCACCGGCGGAGTCATACTTTCCGGGAGGAACGCGGACAAAAACCTCTCCCTCGAGGCGGACCTGAAGGAGATACGTGAGCTTACCGAGCCGGAAGCGGCGCGGATATTGTTCGGAGAAGTCAAATGACCGAAGGACTGCTTTTTGCAAACGCTGCCGTAAAGACCAGGGAATCGGGGTTGATGAACGCCGAAAAGCTGGGGCGCATAATAGAAGCCGATACGCTCCGCGACGCCGTAAGGGTATTGGCGGAAGCGGGATACGGCGGGGGCAGCATCCCCGACGATCCGAACGCGTTCGAGGATATGCTGAAAGCGGAAGAGGAAGCGGTCGAGAGTTTTGTCGCAAAAAGCGCGCCGAAGGGCTCGGGATTCGAATGCTTTTCGGCGGAAAGGGACTACCACAACCTGAAAGCGCTGCTGAAAGCGGAATATTACGGCGTAGATCCCTCCGAAATGATTCTGAAAGGCGGCTCGGTGTCCCCGGAAACGCTAAAGGAGAGGCTGAAAGCGGGCTCGGGGCTCGGAGAGTTCATGGGTAGCGCCGTTGACGAGATACGTTTGGCGTATACAGAAAAGGCGCTTACGCCCCGCAAAATAGACTGCGCCGCGGACAGGGCGATGTTTCGCGAAATAGCGGCTATCACCGCGGGGAAAGGCGTGTCCCCCGCGATCAGAAAATTTTTCCGCATGAAGGCGGACATGACCAACGTCGTCACGTACGCGAGGTGCGTTGCGGTGGGCGGCGGATATTCGTTTTTCGCGGAGTCTTTCGCCGAGGGCGGCGCGATATCGAAGGATATCTTCGAGCGCGCGTTCAGGGACGGCGCGGACGCAATTACTTTGATGCGGCGCGTGGAGGATCAGTCCGCGGCCGACGTCGATTCTACTCCGTCGGAGCTCGAAAAATACAGTGACGACGCTCTGACCCGTCTTATATCCTCCGCAAAGGCGGATATGTTCACCGTGCAGCCTATAATGGGATATTATCTCGGCAAAAAAACGGAGATAAAAATGCTGAGGATCGCGTTGGTGTGCATTAAAAACGGCGTGCCGCGCGAGGAAATAAAAAAGAAAATGAGGAAACTGTATGCCTAACGACAAAGTTGCGGCAATAGGCGACAAAGATACCGTGTTCGCTTTCAGGGCTCTCGGAGTGGACGCGTTCGGCGTTACGGACGCGGACGCCGCCGACACGATAAAAAAGGTCGCGGGCGAATATTCCGTCATATTCGTGACGGAGGACGTCGCCGAAAAGCAGGCGGAGCTTATCGCAAGATACAAGTCGCGCCCTTATCCCGCGCTGATACCGATCCCTACGGCTTTCGGCTCGTCGGGATTCGGCATGGCGGGCATAGACAGAAACGTCGAAAAGGCATTGGGAACGAACCCCGGAGAAGGCGATTAACGCCGTGAAGGAGCATATATGGGCAAAGTGATTAAAGTATCCGGTCCGCTTATCGTTGCGGACGGCATGGGCGACAGCAAGATGTTCGACGTCGTAAAAGTGGGAAAGGACCGACTTATCGGCGAGATAATCGAACTGCGCGGCGAATTCGCCTCGATACAGGTCTACGAGGAGACCGCGGGGATAGGCCCCGGCGACGAAGTCGTCGATACCGGCGCGCCCCTTTCGGTGGAACTCGGACCCGGGCTCATCGGCGGCATATACGACGGCATACAGCGCCCCCTCGATAAATTGAGAGCGCTTAGCGGCGACAGGATCGCGCGCGGAGTCGAGGCTGAGGCTTTGGACCACGCTAAAAAATGGACGTTCGTCGCGACCGCGAAAAAGGGCGACGAGCTGAAAGCGGGCGACGAGTTGGGTTACGTCGAGGAAAACGTACTGATCCGCCACAAGATAACGGTGCCCGTCGGCGCGGACGGAGAAGTCGCGAAGATCTCCTCCGGCGAATACACCGTCCTCGACGTCGTCGCCGAGATGAAGACGAAGACCGGGAAAGCGCGCGTCACGATGCTCAGGCGCTCGATGGTCAGAAAGGGAAGACCTTACCGTCAAAAGCTGTCGCCGACGGAGCCGATGACGACGGGGCAGAGGGTGATAGACACCTTTTTCCCGATAGCGCGCGGCGGCGTGGCGGCGGTGCCGGGACCGTTCGGAAGCGGCAAGACCGTCGTTCAGCACCAGCTCGCCAAGTGGGCGGACGCGGACATCATAGTTTATGTGGGCTGCGGCGAACGCGGAAACGAGATGACCGACGTTCTGAACGAGTTTCCGTCGCTCACCGACCCAAAAACGGGCGAACCGCTGATGAAGCGCACCGTCCTGATAGCGAACACTTCGGATATGCCCGTCGCGGCGAGGGAAGCGAGCATCTATACGGGGATAACGATAGCGGAATACTTCCGCGACATGGGATATAACGTCGCGATAATGGCGGACTCGACGAGCCGCTGGGCGGAGGCGCTGCGCGAAATGAGCGGACGGCTGGAGGAAATGCCCGGCGAAGAGGGGTATCCCGCGTATCTTGCGAGCAGGCTTGCGGAGTTTTACGAGAGAGCGGGCACGGTAAAGGTATTGGGCTCCGGGGATATAACGGGTTCCATAACCGCGATAGGCGCGGTGAGCCCTCCCGGGGGAGACTTGTCCGAACCGGTGTCGCAGGCGACTTTGCGTATCGTAAAGGTGTTCTGGGGACTTAGTTCGTCGCTTGCCTACAGGCGGCACTTCCCCGCGATAGACTGGCTGACGAGCTATTCGCTCTATTCCGACAGGCTTTCTAATTGGTACGACAGGGAGCTCGGCGAAGAGTGGAATTCGATGCGCGCCGAGGCAATGCGGATACTCCAGGAAGAGGCGAGTCTGAACGAGATCGTGCGCCTTGTCGGCGCGGACGCGCTGGGCGGCAGGGACAAGGTAACTATGGACACCGCAAAATCGATCCGCGAAGATTATCTGCATCAGAACGCTTTCCACGAAACGGACACTTACACCTCCCCGAAAAAGCAGTTCAGGATGCTGAAACTCATACTTGAGTTCGACAACCGCGCGCGAGCGGCGCTCAACGAAAACGTCGAGACGGAGGATATTTTCGCGCTCGGCGTAAAGGAAAAGATAGGAAGATGCAAATATATTTCGGAGGAGAACATGTCCGAATTCGATAAAATAGAGGACGAGCTCGCCGCCGAGTTCGAGGCGCTGACCGGCAAGAGGTAAATATGCTGAAAGAGTACAAGACCATAAAGGAAATAGTGGGACCGCTGATGCTCGTCGAGGGTGTTAGCGGCGTAAAATACGACGAGCTCGTCGAGATAACCGGCGAGGACGGCGACTTTAGGCGCGGCAAAGTGCTCGAGGTCAAAGGCGACAAAGCGCTCGTGCAGCTTTTCGAGGGCTCGCACGGCATAAAGATATCGTCCGCCAAGGCAAGGTTTTTGGGTAGACCCATGGAGCTCGGATGTTCCCCCGATATGCTGGGGCGCGTGTTCGACGGCATGGGACGTCCCAAAGACGGCGGCGAGGCGATAATCCCGCATAAACGCTATAACGTAAACGGTCAGCCCATAAACCCCGTCGCGCGCGATTATCCGAACGAATTTATTCAAACGGGCATCAGCGCGATAGACGGACTGAACACGCTGGTCAGGGGACAGAAACTTCCCGTGTTCAGTATGTCGGGACTGCCGCACGCGAATCTCGCGGCGCAGATAGCGAGGCAGGCGAAGGTCTTGGACGACTCCGAAAAGTTCGCCGTCGTGTTCGCCGCGATAGGGATAACGTTCGAGGAAGCGGACTTTTTCATATCCGATTTCGAACGTACGGGTGCGATAGACAGGACGGTAACGTTCGTAAACCTTGCAAACGATCCCGCGATAGAGCGTATAGCGACTCCTAGGATGGCGCTGACCGCGGCGGAATATCTTGCGTTCGAAAGGAATATGCACGTTCTCGTCATCATGACGGACATGACCAACTACGCGGAAGCGCTGCGCGAAGTGAGCGCCGCCAGAAAGGAAGTGCCCGGCAGGCGCGGGTATCCGGGGTATCTGTACACGGATCTCGCGTCGATATACGAGCGCGCCGGGCGTATCCGCGGCAAAAAGGGTTCCATCACCGAAATACCGATACTGACGATGCCCGAGGACGACAAAACGCATCCGATACCCGACCTTACCGGATACATCACGGAAGGGCAGATCATACTTTCGCGCGAATTGTATAAAAAAGGTATAAATCCGCCGATAGACGTGCTGCCCTCGCTGTCGAGGCTGAAGGATAAAGGTATCGGCGACGGGAAGACCAGAAAAGACCATGCCGATACGATGAACCAGCTGTTCGCGGCATACGCGAGCGGAAAGGAAGCGAAGGAATTGGAAGCCATCCTGGGCGAAGCGGCGCTGTCGCCGATGGACCTAAAATATTCGGCGTTTGCCGAGGCGTTCGAGAAAAGATACGTCGCGCAGGGCTACGATTCCGACAGACCCGTGGACGAAACGCTTAACCTCGGCTGGGAGTTGATGAGGCTTTTGCCGCGCTCCGAACTCAAGCGCGTCAGGGACGAGTATCTTGACGAGTACTACCCTATAAACGAGCACTGAGTATAAATATAGCAAAACAATAAGGGACTATGGCAAGACTTAACGTAAATCCTACAAGAATGGAAATGCGCACGTTGAAGGCGCGGTTGAAAACGGCTGTCCGCGGACACAAGCTCCTGAAGGACAAATCCGACGAGACCGTGCGCCGCTTCATGGAATTCGTGCGCTTGAATCGCAAGCTGCGAAAGGAAACGGAAACGGAAGTCACCGCCGCCCTGAAATCGTTCCTCACCGCCTCCGCCGCGAACTCCCCCGAGATCATAGCGGAAGCCGTGTCCGTTCCCGTAAGGAGCGTGAAACTCACCTCGGAGATATCCAACATAATGAGCGTGAGAGTGCCGAAGATAACCGTCGAGGAAGGCGAGGAAAAGGAGATGTATCCGTATTCCTTCGCGACGGTAACGTCGGATCTCGACGTATCCGTCAAAAAGCTCGGCGAAGTGCTCGTAAAGCTCATACGCCTCGCCGAGGTCGAAAAGACGTGCGATATGCTTGCGGACGAAATAGAAAAGACAAGGCGTAGGGTGAACGCGCTCGAGTACGTGCTGATACCCGATTACGAGGAGACGATAAAATATATATCGATGAAACTCGATGAAAACGAAAGGGCGAATACGATCCGCCTGATGAAAGTCAAGTCGATGTTGGAGAAGGGATGAACGGAGGAAAAATGCGACGTCTGAAAATTATTGCCGCATTGATGCTGATAGCTGCATTTGTCTGCTTTTCGGTATCATGTACCGATGATACGGGTACCCAAACTCCGCCCGATCAACAGACTCCGCCCGTTACGGACTCCGAGGAGAATAATGACGGGGACGGCGGACAGATAGATACCGATCCGGGCTCGGGATCCGAGGACGAAGACGAAAAGCCTCAGACGCCGCCCGCGAGCGACGGCTCGCTGACGTATTCTCCGAACGCGGAGGGCGGTTACACGGTCACGCGTTTTGTCGCGGGGACCACCGCCGCGGTCATACCCGACGAATTCAACGGTAAGCCCGTTACGGAAATCGGCGAGGGCGTGTTCCGCGCCTCGCGCCTGGTCAGCGTGCAGATCGGCGCGAACGTCAAAAAGATAGGCGACAGGGCGTTCTCGCTTTCGTACGATCTTGCCGAAGTTACTTTTGCGGACGTCTCCGTATTGGAGGAGATCGGCGAAAAGGCGTTCTATTGCTGCGAATCGCTCGAAAAACTCGATCTTCCCGAGTCGGTCACCGCATTGGGTGCGGAATGCTTCGCTGGGGCGCTCTCTCTTTCCGATATCTCCTTCGGACCCGAAATCTCTAGGATAGGTAAAGACGCGCTTCAAAATACTTTATGGCTCACAAACGCGAACGTCGGAGTCATTTATATAGGCGCTACCGCATACGGCTACAAACACGTTCCCGAGGTCAATAACCCTTACGTTCAGATAGAAGACGGCACCGTATCCGTTGCCGACGGCGCTTTCGAGGGCGACGAGCGCATTATTGCATTCTATATACCCGCTTCGGTCACGCACATAGGATATAAGGCGTTTGCAGGATGTACCGCTTTGACGACGATAACGGTGGACGCATTAAACCCCGCGTATTACGCGGAGGACAACGCTTTGGTGGAGCGCGAAAGTCTCACGGTCATAAAGGGCGTGGGCTCGGTTCCCGAGGGAGCGGAGGCGATAGGCGACTTCGCATACGCTTTTAGTTCATCGCTCGATACGCTTATCCTTCCCGAAACGGTCGAGAGAATAGGTATTTCCGCCTTCGAAGGCTGCTCCGCGCTCGTATCGGTCGAGATGAGCGAGGCGATAACCGAGATCCCCGACGGCGCTTTCCGGGGCGATACGGCGCTTTCCGAGATAAAGATCCATAAAGACGTCACGCTTATTTCCGGCACGGCGTTCAGCGGCTGCACGGGATTGAAGACGGTGTATCTGGATTCGCCCGCCGTCATAGTCGCCGCGGATATGTCCACGTCGGCAGGGCATCTTCTCGAAAACGCCGATACCGTATTCGTGTCGGAGAATGCGTTTTTGGACGAAAACGGCGATCCGATAACGAACCTAGACCCCGCGGACAGTCATCCTTATCTGTACGCTTTCTTCGAGCGCGCGGACGCGTCCCGGGAGGAGGGTTACGTCGAATGGAACAGGAAGGCGGACTTATGAACGTTAAACCGATAAAACTTCTGCCCGCCACCAAAGATTACATATGGGGCGGCACGAAATTAAAGAAACTGTGGGGCAAACGCGCCGACACGCCGACCATTGCGGAATGCTGGGAATTTTCCGTCTATCCGGGCTCCGCTTCCGTCGTGGACGACGCGATGTTCAAAGGCTATACGCTCGACAAACTTCTTGAAAAACATCCCGAATTTTTCGGAGAAAAGCTGAAAAATTATAAAAAATTCCCCGTCTTAATAAAATTGTTGGACGCGTCGGGCGACCTTTCGGTGCAGGTGCATCCGTCCGACGAGTACGCTTTGGAGCATGAGGGCGAACTCGGCAAGACCGAGATGTGGTATATCCTGGACGCGGACGAGGGCGCGTATATTTATTACGGTTTCAACCGCGGATATACCCGGGAAGAGGTCGCTTCCGCGGCGGCAAACGGCAGCATTACGGAGCTTTTGAACAAGGTGTTCGTCAAAAAAGGGGACTGCTTCGCCGTTCCGGCGGGAACGGTGCACGCGCTTTGCCGCGGCGTCACGGTGTACGAGGCGCAGGAAAACAGCAACGTGACCTACCGCGTATGGGACTATCGTAGAAAGGATAAAAACGGCAGGGAGCGCGAGCTGCATTTGGATAAGGCGCTCGAGGTCATGGACACGGGACCCGCCCCCATGGAACAAAGCGCGAACGCGCGCACAGTCAACGGCAATACGGTCAGAAAACTCGTAAAAACGGAGTATTTCAACGTAAAAGAGGTACGTATAACGGGAGAATATCTGATGTATTCGCCGGATTCGTTTCAGGTGGTGACCGTTGCGGACGGGAGCGCCGTATTCGATTCGGGCGCGGTCGCAGGAAAGGGCGACACCTACTTTCTGCCCGCGGGGCAAATGTACAAACTGACGGCGGAAAGCGCCGTTATACTCGTGACATCTCTTTGATCGGAGGACGGATAAATGTATTACATAGGAATTGACGTCGGCGGGATGAGCATAAAAGCGGGCATTTTCGACGAAAAGGGCAAACTTTTGCTGAAAGATTCGGTCAGAACGCTCCCCGAAAGGCATTATTCCGAGATAGTCGCCGACATGGCGGAGCTTACGAAACGGATAGCCGAAAAAGCGGGCGTAGGGACGGACGAGATCACGGGGGTCGGTATGGGTATCCCCGGGACGATAAACTCCAAAACGGGGATGATAACGTACGCGAACAACATAAATTTCGAGAAAGTCCCCGTCGTAAAGGAGTTTCAAAAGCATCTCGACGTTCCCGTATATATCAACAACGACGCCAACGCCGCGGCGCTCGGCGAGGCGGAATTCGGCTCCGGCAACGGCTCTAAGGACGTCGTTTTCGTGACTCTCGGCACGGGAGTCGGAACGGGGATAATAACGGACGGAGTGCTCCTAGAGGGAAAATGCGGCGCGGGCGCCGAGGGCGGACACATGACCATCAGAATGGGCGGCGAAAAATGCACCTGCGGAAAGCGCGGCTGCTGGGAAGCGTACGCTTCCGCATCGGCTCTCATGCGTCAGACCAAAAAGGCAATGAAAGCGGATCCGTCGAGCCTTATGCACGAGGAAGCGGCAAAGGAAGGAAAAATAAGCGGCAGGACGGCGTTCAACGCGATGCGCCGCGGCGACCGCACCGCCAAGAGGGTGACGGACAATTATATAAAATACGTCGCCGAGGGGATAATAAATATGGTCAACCTCTTCCGTCCCGATTGCGTTCTGATAGGCGGCGGCATATCGAATGAAGGGGACTGGCTGATGGCGAAAATTCAAAGAAGAGTAAACCGTTTCAGCTTCGGCGGGCACCGAAACCCCAAAGTTTATGTCAGAAAAGCCGTTCTCGGAAACGACGCGGGGATGTACGGCGCGGCGGCACTCGCGATGAAAAAGATCCGATAAAAGGGCGCTTCGGGCGCCGGGAGCGTATCCCCGCGCCCGATAATACCCCGTACGGGAGCGGCTTAAAGCCGCGAAAACAAAAAAATCGGCGAAAAGCGCGAATTTTGCTTGCAATCCACGTCTATTTATGATAATGTATTATAGCCGCTCGGAAGAGGCTTTTTAAGCGCGCGCTCGGCGCCGCCTCGACGGCGAGTTCCTGAAGGGAGGTCAAAACGGATATGTACGCAATCATCGCAACGGGTGGAAAGCAGTACAAAGTCAGCGTGGGCGACACCGTGAAGGTGGAGCTTCTGAATGCCGAAGTCGGTTCGACGGTCACGCTCGACGTGCTTGCCATCATGACGGACGGCGAAGTGAAAGCGGGCGATCAGCTTAACGGGGCAAACGTCTCCGCCGAGGTCACCGCTCACGGAAAGGGCAGAAAAATCAACATTTTCACCTACAAAGCCAAAAAGAACGTTCGTAAAAGACAGGGTCACAGACAACCGTACACCGAGCTAAAGATTCTCGGCATCAACGCTTAGTCCATGACCACGGTAACTTTCACGTTTTTCGGGGATCATATCCTGAAAGTCAGAGCCTCGGGTCACAGCGGCTTTGCCGAGGAGGGTTCCGACATCGTATGCGCCGCTATAAGCGCGCTCGTACAGGCGGCGGAACTGGGGCTCGAAAAAGCGGCTCGGCTGAACGTGAAAAGCACTACCCGCGACGGGTTCAAAGAATTTTCGGTTTCGGAACATAACGAAAGATCGGACGCGATACTCGAAACGCTTCGTATATCGCTGAAGGAGATCGAAAAGCAATACCCTCGCCACCTGAAAACGGAGGATAGAAAAAATGTTTAATCTTCAATTGTTTGCCCATAAAAAGGGATCGGGCAGCTCTAAAAACGGACGCGACAGCCACGCGCAGCGCCTGGGACCGAAAAGATCGGACGGGCAGTTCGTGCTCGCAGGAAACATCCTGGTCAGACAGCGCGGCACCAAGTTCCACCCCGGCACCAACGTCGGTATCGGCAAGGACGACACGCTGTTCGCGCTGATAGACGGAGTCGTTCGTTTCGAACGTAAAGGGCGTTACGACAAGAAGGTAAGCGTTTACCAAGCAGAGGCGTAAACGTCGCCCGGATGGAGTACGAAATTTCATCGGGAAAAATCTTAATAAAGGATACCTCGGAATTCTACCCGAAACACATTTTGGAATGTGGGCAGGTTTTCAGGTACCTAAACTCGGATTCAGGCTACAAAATTTTTTCAAAAAAATTATTTTGTGGCTTGATTTATGCTAATGGCTATGTTACAATAGACTCGACCGATACGGACTACTTCGCAAAGTATTTCGATTTGGACCGCGATTACGGGGATATCAAACGAAGGCTTTCGGGATACCCTCTGATGACGGAAGCGATCGGGTACGGGTACGGCGTCCGCATCCTGAACCAGGATCCCGCGGAGATGATCTTAAGTTTCATCATATCCGCAAACAACAACATCCCGCGTATAAAGGGCATCATCGAAAGGTTGTGCCGCGCCGCGGGCGACGATATCGGAGGCGGGGAATATGCGTTTCCGGATATAAGCGCCCTGAGCGGCTTGAACCGCGAATTTTACCGGTCGCTGGGCGCGGGATACAGAGCGGATTACCTGGTCAAGACGGTCGGCGCGCTTAACGAGGGATTCGATACGGACCTTAAAAACGTACCCCTTGCCGAAGCGCGGAAGCGGCTGATGTCGCTTTCCGGCGTCGGGAGAAAGGTGGCGGACTGCATATTGCTTTTCGGCTACCACCGTACGGAAGTCTTCCCGGTAGATACCTGGATCGAGAAAGTCTACGAGAAGATGTTCGGTATAAGCGGTAAAAGCGCGGTGTACATAGCAGATAAACTGTCGGAGTATTACGGCGATTTGGCGGGATACGCCCAACAATACCTGTATTATTACGCCAGAGAAAACCTATAAAATATAATATGGAGGATGTTGTAATGAACAAGCCCAAAATGATCATACTTGCGGACATCGCCAGTCTGAAAATTACCTGCAACGGCTTCAAGCAGATCGTAAAGAATCTGGAAGCGAAATTCGAGGTCGTCACCTGCAAATTCTACTCCTATGTAGCAAAGCGCAATCGTGACTACAACGAATACATCTCCGCAAACGGATTCGCGACCTCCCTGCCCAGTGCCAGCCGTCGCCGCAACAAGCTCGATTCCCGCCAGGTCATCGACGCTGCCGACATCGCTGCGGTAGGAAATATCGACGCCGTAGGAATGATCACCGGCGAAGGCGATATCCTTCCCGTCATTGATCTACTGAAGGGAAAGGGCATCGATGTTTACGACATCAACGTGACCGAAGGCAAATACGCATACGCCTACACCGGTTTCATCGCCGTACCCACCTCCGCTCTCCGCGAAGGCTATACCGCTCCCGCAACCAAGGCTCAGCAAAAACGCGCTCCGAAGCCCGTCCAGCAGCCGCAGGCGCCGCAGGGCAACAGCGATTATCTGAGCGAAGCGAGAAGGATACTCGACGGCAACTCGATATTCAACAAATATCGCAACAGATAAAGTTATTCCGTTTATCCGAATCGGCACGATCGTGCCGGACAAGACACGACTTTGGCGAGTCCGTATCGTTGCGGACTCGTTTTTTTGTCGCGTCGGAATAAGGATCAAACGCATTTACGAATATTTTTAAGATATGCTTGACATATAGCGGCATATCGTATATACTGTACAGGTAAAATACTTGACAGGTAAAAGATGCTTGAACATGTGAAAATGAGTTTGCTCGCCGATTATTACGGCGGACTTCTGACGGAACACCAACTCCGGGTGGTCAGGGGCGTGTACGACGAGGATCTGTCGCTTAATGAACTTGCGGAGGAGCTGGGTACCTCCAGACAGGCGGTGCACGATATTTTGAAGCGCGCGTCGGCAAAACTTCTTTTGTTCGAGAAAAAACTTTCGCTTGTTAGGAAGATCACCGGAGTGGTGTCAAAGATAGAAGAGCTTATGGTATCCCTGGATACCGAAACCGCCGAAAAGCTCGGCAGGATATTGGACGATATAAAGGAGATATAAATGGCGCTGTTCGGCTCGTTATCCGAAAAGATCAACCATGCGTTCTCGAAGCTTAAAAACAAGGGGGCGCTGACGGAGCTGGAGATCAAAAACGCTATGCGCGAGGTGCGTATAGCGCTTCTCGAGGCGGACGTCAACTACACCGTCGTCAAAGAGTTCATAAACCGAGTCTCCGAAAAGGCGAAGGGCGAGCTTATCCTGAAGGGACTCGAAAGCTCCCACCAGGTCGTAAAGATAGTGAACGAGGAGCTCATCGAGTTGATGGGCTCGAAGCACGCGAAACTCGAGGTCGCCGACAGGCCGCCCACCGTGTATATGATGTGCGGACTGCAGGGCGCGGGAAAGACCACGATGTGCGGAAAACTCGCAGCGCTTTTGAAAAAGGACGGAAAGCGCGTACTGCTCGCCGCCTGCGATATCTACAGACCCGCCGCTATAAAACAGCTCGAGGTCGTAGGCTCCAAGGCGGGCGTAGAGGTGTTCCAGATGGGTCAGACCGATCCCGTCAGGATATCGCTTGCCGCCATTGACTACGCGAAAAAACAGGGGCTCGACACCGTCATCATCGACACCGCGGGAAGGCTTCACATCGACAAACCCCTGATGGACGAACTCCGTTCGATAAAGGCGAAAACGGAACCGAAGGAGATCCTTTTGGTCGTCGACGCGATGCTCGGACAGGATTCGGTGAACGTCGCGGCTTCGTTTAATTCGGAACTCGATATAAGCGGCGTGATACTTACAAAGCTCGACGGCGACACCCGCGGCGGCGCGGCGCTTTCGATAAAAGCGATATGCGGTAAGCCGATAAAATTCGTGGGAACGGGCGAAAAGCTCACCGACATCGAACCCTTCCACCCCGACAGGATGGCGTCGAGGATCCTCGGCATGGGCGACGTGATGACGCTTATCGAGAAGGCGCAGAACGCCATTTCAGAGGAAGAAGCGCAGAAAATGGCGAAAAAGATGAAGGAAAACTCCTTCGATCTGGAGGATTATCTGACGCAGCTGAACGGCATGAAAAAGATGGGCGGGATGCGCGATATGCTCGAAATGCTTCCCGGGATGGGGCAGAAACTGAAGGGCGCGAACCTGGAGGTGGACGAAAAACAACTCGAAAAGACAAAAGCGATAATCCTGTCGATGACGCCGAAGGAGCGCAGAAACCCGCAGATACTGAACGCCTCGAGGCGCAGAAGGATCGCAAAAGGCTCGGGAACCGAGGTGCAGGATGTCAACAGGCTTTTGAATCAATTCGAGCAGACGAAGCAGATGGTCAAAAAGCTGGCGACAGGGAAGATGCCTTTCCCGTTCCGCGGCATGAAATAAAACAAAAAAACCGAAATACAAGTACACAAACGGAGGACACACAAATGGCAGTAAAGATCAGACTTCACAGAATGGGCGCAAAGAAAAATCCCTTCTACCGCATCGTCGCTATCGATTCCAGAAAATCGCGTGACGGCGAGTACATCGAGCAGATCGGATACTACAACCCCAAGACCAACCCCGCCGACGTCAAAATCGACAAGGCTTTGGCTGAAAAATGGCTCGGAGTAGGCGCTCAGCCCACCGACACCGTAAAGTCGCTTTTCGTTAACGCCGGCATCATGAACGGCGGATACAAAAAAGCGGCTAAGGCGGAACCCGAAGCGGTCGACGCCGTGGAAGCGGCGGTAGAGGCAGCCGTCCAGAAGTCAGAGGAATAATATGCGCGATTTCGTAGATTTTCTCGTCAGACAGATAGTCGACGAATCCAGCTACGAGATAGTCATGCTCGACGACGGCGACAACGTGGATATAAAGGTCTATGTCGACAAGGACAAAGTAGCGCGGCTCATCGGTAAATCCGGCAGGCTCGCAAAAGCCATCCGCACCATCGTCAAGGCGGCGGCGCAGGGCTCGGACAAGCGCTACGACGTTTATATCGAGGAAAGATAAAGTCCGCGATGCTGGAACTCGGCATTTTCAGGCGCGCGCACGGCGTCAGGGGCGAGATCAAACTGACGACTTCGCTTCCGGAAAAATATTTTCCGGAAGTTTCGCGCGTATATATAAACGGCGAAACGTACGTCGTAGAGAAGATGCGACCCGTCACGGGCGGAGCGATATTGAAGCTTAAGGGCGTGGATGACAAAAACGCCGCCGATTCGATACGCGGTACGCCTTATATCCCCGACGAATACCGCCCGACGCTCGATGACGACGAATATTTTCTGGACGACCTTATCGGAAAAGAGGTTTTTTCGGGCTCCGAAAAGATCGGGAATATAATCCGGGCGGAACGCATTACCGGGCGCGATATATGGACTATATCGACCGTGAAAGGCGAAGTAATGGTGCCCGTAATAGACGGTTTGGTCACCGAATTCGCGCTTGACAAAGGTTTCGTCGTGTTGGACGAAACGGTTTTCGGGAGGGTCGGAGTATATGAAAATTAGCGTTCTGACGCTGTTTCCCGAGATGTACAAGGCGCTGGAGCATAGCATAATCGGGAGAGCCGTCGAAAAGGGACTTATAAGTATTTCCGTAGTAAATATCCGAGACTACTCCGCGAACAAGCACAAAAAGACGGACGACTATCCGTTCGGCGGGGGTGCCGGCATGGTGATGACTCCGCAGCCGCTGCACGACGCTATATGTGCCGCCGATCCCGATAGAAAGGCGCTCAGGATATACTTGAGTCCCAAAGGCGCGAGGCTCGACCAAAAACTGGTCGAGAGACTTAGCGGCGAGAGCGAGATCCTTCTCGTCAACGGAGCGTACGAGGGGATAGACGAAAGGATAGTCACGCTCGACATCGACGAGGAGATATCGATAGGCGATTACGTTCTGACTTCAGGGGATCTCGCGTCGATGGTCGTCATAGACGCGGTGGCGCGCTATGTCCCCGGGGTACTCGGGTCGGAGGAATCCACGGGCGAGGAGAGTTTCTCCGAGGGGCTTTTGGAGTATCCGCAATACACCAGACCGCAAAATTTTATGGGGCTCGAAGTCCCCGAGGTGCTCCTGAGCGGCAACCACGCCGAAATAGCCGCGTGGCGGAAACGGATGAGTATGGAGTTGACCGCGCAGAGGCGCCCCGATCTTCTAAGCGCCTCTGACGAAAAAAAGGAGTAGACGATGCGTATCCATTGGTTCCCCGGGCACATGACAAAAGCGATACGGATGATGCGCGAGGAAGCGAAAAACGTCGATTCCGTGATATATGTATTGGATTCGCGCGCGCCGCGCTCCTGCCTGAACGATTCGTTCGAAGAGGTCATACGCGGGAAAACTCGACTTTATGTTCTCAACAAAGCCGATCTGGTAGCCCGAACCGAAGTTTTGAAGTGGGCGGAGTATTTTGCGGGGCTCGGTATGGAATGCATTTATACAGACTCGCTTTCCAAAAAAGATTCCGCTTCCATCGTAAAAAAGCTTTTGAAAGTCAACTCGGGAGTCATCGAAAGATACCGCGCTAAAGGGGTGCGCAAGACCGTCCGCGCGATGGTCATCGGCGTTCCCAATTCCGGTAAATCCACTCTCATCAATTCGCTTGCACCCGTAAAACGCGCCGTGACGGGGAACCGTCCCGGGGTGACGAGAGGCAAACAATGGGTGTCGATAGGCGCGGGGGTGGAACTTCTGGACAGCCCCGGAGTGCTTTATCCCGATTTTTCCGACGAGGAAAAGGCGTTGAGGCTCGCCCTAATCGGTTCCGTCAGGGACGAGGTCGTGGATATAACGGAGCTTGCGAGAGAGGGCTACAAGCTGTTTTCGAAAATATTCCCGGAGGCGCTTGAGGAGCGCTACGGGGAACTTCATGAAAACGCCGACGGGGCGCTGGAGGCGATCGCCGTAAAGCGGGGGCTCATGCTGAAAGGCGGCGTACCCGACGTCGAACGCGCCGCCAAAACGCTCGTCACCGATTACAGAAAAGGGTATCTCGGCAAAAAACCGCTGGAGGAGCCGAAGTGAAAAACGAAACGGATATGTTCCGATACGAGCGGGAGCTTATGTCGCGCGGCATTTACTATATAGCGGGCGTCGACGAAGCGGGCAGGGGACCTTTGGCGGGCCCCGTCGCCGCGGCGGCGTGTATACCGTGCCTCGACAAACCCGTGGCGGGCGTGAACGATTCGAAGAAACTCACTCCGAAAAAGAGGGAGGAGCTCTACGAAAAAATACGCGAAACGGCGGTTTCGTACAAAGTCGTCATGCTCGATAACCATGTCATTGACGAGATAAACATTTTGGAAGCCACCAAACGCGCGATGCGCGAGGCGCTCGAGGGGCTTTTCCCGATACCGGAATACGTGATTTTGGACGCGGTGAAATTCAACGATCTGCCGTATCCCGCGATGTCAATTATACACGGCGACGCATTGAGTCATTCCATAGCGGCGGCAAGCATCATGGCGAAAGTGGAAAGGGACAGACTGATGCAAAAATACGCCGAACAATATCCCGAGTACGGATTCGAATCGCACAAGGGATACGGCTCGAAACACCATATCGAAATGATCCTGAAGTACGGCCCCTCGCCGATACACAGGATGAGTTTTTTGAAAAACATTTTGGGAGACAAAAATGGATAACGGCGCCGAAGGGTTGAAAGCGGAGTATCTTGCCGCGGAGTATCTGAAAGAAAAAGGGTACGTCATCGTCGAGAAAAACGCGTCCTTTCCCAGGCGCGGCGAAATAGACATCGTTGCACGCGACGGCGACGTGTTGGTCTTCGTCGAGGTGAAATACCGCTCGACGCGTGAAATGGGCGACGCGGCGGAGGCGGTGGACCATGCAAAACGGCGAAAACTTCTCCGCGCTGCCGAAGCGTATATCGCGACGCGCGCCGTTACCGATACCGATATCCGCTTCGATATCGTCGCCGTCCGCGACGGTATCATCGAACACATCCCGAACGCGTTCTACGGATACTGGAATTAGTTTTTGTGGCGGCTCAAGCCGATTTTCGGCTCAATAGGGCGCGTCCTTTCCGCTACGTCGTCGAAAACCCCGCTTGCTAAGACCGCAAGAGTATTAGCGGCGGGGG
>CALVJA010000002.1 GCA_944331875.1 uncultured Clostridia bacterium
CTGGCTGTGAAAATGAACCTTTCGCCTCAGGCAATCAGTTTATGGGTAAACGATAAATCCGATCCGGACCTGGAAAATTTTAAACTCCTCGCCGAAATCATGGAGGTTTCGGCGGACGAATTACTGGAAGACTGATCCCGTAACGCGTTTTAAATTGTTTCCCGAGCAGGCATCGCGCATCGAAAAATGCCGCACTCCGCTCGAACCGGTATATTTCCTTTCCGACTATTCTTCCCTATTCCGCTCCGAAACGTTTCGGATACTTCTTTTTGTAGCAAACGGCGTTTTAATCTGAATTTTAGCCTGTTTAACATAAAAAAGGCAACCCGTTCGGGTTGCCTGAAATTGCAGTTCGGAATGATTACGCTCTGGACATGTACTCGCCGGTACGTGTGTCAACGCGTATCATCTCGCCCTCTTCGATAAAAAGAGGCACCTGGATGGCATATCCCGTTTCCAGCGTTGCGCTCTTGGTTCCGGGCTGCGCGGTAGCGCCGGGGATGCCGGGGTCGCATTGAGTGACCTGCAGGACGACGAAGTTTTCGGGTTCTACGGAGAACGGACTGCCCTTATAGAATGCGACGTCGACGAGGCTGTCCTCTTTGATGAAGTGCAGCGCGTCCTCGATAAGTTCGCGGTTTACCGGAAGCATGTCATAAGTCTCGTTGTCCATGAAATAATACAGATCGCCGTCGGAGTAGCTGTAGGTCATCTTCTTGCGCTCAATATATGCGAGCTCGAATTTCTCGCTGGGGTTGAAGGTGCGTTCCAAAACGCTGCCGGTCATGACGTTGCGCATTTTAACGCGCACGAAAGCCGCGCCCTTACCGGGTTTGACGTGCTGGAAATCAACGACAACCTGTACGGTTCCGTCCAATTCGAAAGTATCGCCTTTTCTGAGATCGCCTGCCAATTTGTTTGCCATAAAATTGCCTCCGGAGTATATAATTCTATACTATTATCAATTGTTCGGGTGAATTTGTCAAGTTATCGACGCCCTCTTTTTCGAAAACGACGATATCTTCTATCCTGACGCCGTATTTTCCGCTAATATACACCCCCGGTTCCACGCTGGTGACGGCGTGAAGGGGAATGACCGAACCGCATCTCGGGGAAAGGTTCGGGCTTTCGTGGATATCTATACCGAGGGAGTGCCCGAGCGAATGGGTGAAATACTTATCGAGTCCTTTTCTCGCGAGGTAGTCCCTCGCGACCGAGTCGCATTCCCTGCCTGTCATGCCTGCGCGGATAGCCTTTTCCGCCGCGTTTTTGGCGCCGAGGACGGCGTGATATATCTCCTCGTATCCCTCGGGAGTTTTTCGGAACGCGAACGAACGGGTCATATCGGAGCAATATCCCTTATATTTTGCACCGAAATCGATCGTCACGACGTCGCCCGCCGCTATTCTTCTCTCGCCGGGGTGCGCGTGGGGTTTCGAGGTATTTTCGCCGAAAGCGACTATTGTCTCGAACGCGGGAGAGGCACCGTACAGGCATATCCTGGAATCCATGAATGAAGCGAGCTCCTTTTCCGTTATGTCCCCGCCCGAAACGCGCTCCAAAACTTCCTCGAAAACGCGGTCGGTTATCTTCTGCGCCGCTTTAATTGCAGCGATCTCACTGTCGGATTTGACCGCGCGGAGCGCGTATACCGCTTCGGATATATCGCCCGTCTTAGCGAACGACGCCGCAAAACGGGCATAGTCTTTTTGTTTCAAAGTGTCATATTCGAGCCCTATTTTTTCGTTTTTAAGCGGTTTGAGGATATCTATTGCTTTATCGATGTAGCTTTTGGGACCGACGTCAACCGTCTCGAAACCGTCTATCGCGCCCGCCGCTTCCTCCAGACACCTACCGTCGGTGATATAATATCTTCTGCCGTCCGCAGTGAAAACAACGACGGCGTCCGCATTGCGATAGCCGGTAAAATAGAACATATTCGACGGATCCGCAATGACCGCCGCACCGAACCCCGCAGGAAGTTTCATTCTTCGCCGCCTTTCAAAGTCTTGCTCTCGACGGCAGACACCACTCCTCCCGTGATGAGCGGAAAGGCTACCGCCTCGATAATCGTGTTTATCGCGACGACAGCGGTTATTATCCATTTAAAATCGATCGTTGCGTCGTCGAACGTCCTGCCGTATGCGAAAGCGGCATACATCCCGAGGAACAATACCGTATTCGTGACAACGCCTGAAAGCGCGGAAACGGCGCTGAAAACATAGCGTTTCGCACGTGAACGCTCGCCGCGGCGCGTGAACGCTTTATATACGAGCGCGGAGACCAAGCCTACCATTATTCTGGGAAATACCGATACAAGCGGATTTATTATTATCCGCGCATAACTGTTCGGAAGCGAAGCAACGTAAATCACCGCGAGAACCAAGCTCGTTAAACCGAAAACGCCGCCAACGATAACGCCCGTTTTTACGCCCCTCAATTGTCCCGCGACCAGCACGGGTATAAGTCCCAAAGCAAGCGACATCGGAAGTCCGAGTATCCTCGTTATCTCGGCGATCGCCTGCAACACGACGACCAACGCCGAAAAAATACCGATATATGCAATGTCCCTGCTTTTTGACGAATTACGCATTGAAATCGCTCCTTTCCATGCGTGTATAATATACGGAGCGTCGAAAAATGTCAAGCGAATGCGTTATTTCGTTTTGCTGGTCGCCAACAGTCCGACTACGAAAGCTATGAAAATGACCGCGGCGATACCGGGAGCGACGGCTTCGATCCCGCCCGAAACGGCGCCTAAAAGACCGTTCTCCAGAGTACCCTCGATAGCGCCTTTGGCAAGGTTCGCGCCGAACCCGATTATCGGCACAGTGGCTCCCGCCTTTCCGAAATCGCGGATATATTTATATACGCCTATCGTTTCAAGCAGAACGCCCGACAACAAAAAGCAGACGAGTATCCTGGCAGAAGTCATTTTCGTCGTATTGATCAAAATCTGCCCGATCAGGCAGAACGCGCCGCCTATCGCGAAAACTCTCAAATATACGAGTATATCCATATCAAATCACCTCGAAGCTTACCGCATGTGCAATGCCCGGGATGCTTTCGCCCTGAAGAACGCTCGTTTTGGAACAAAGAGCGCCTGTAGGCACGAGAAGCACTTTTTTGTACTCGCCGCGAAGCATTTTTTTATAAACGTAGCCGTTGAACACGGTCGAGGAACAAGCCGCGCCCGAACCGCCCTGTCCCACGTCCTGCGCCGCGCGATTGAATATCAACACGCCGCAGTCGTTATAGTTGTCGCCTATCGGAGTACCCTTTTCGCGCATCAATATCTTCAAAAGCCTGGAACCCGCGTCCCCGAGGTCTCCCGTCAATATCAGATCGTAGTAATCCGGGTCCACGCCTCTCTCCTCGAAATGCCGCTGCATAGTGTCCGACGCCGCAGGCGCCATGCACGCGCCCATGTCGTTAGAGTCGGTCACGCCGAAATCCACCACTCTGCCGATAGTGCACGAAGTGAGCGCCACCGTTCCCAGCGAATCGTTTAACATCGTGGCACCCGCTCCCGTTACCGTCCATTGCGCAAGCGGCGTGCGCTGGTTTCCCAGCTCCAGCGGGTACCTGTACTGCCGCTCCGCTGTCGAAAAATGACTGGACGTCGAGGATATTATGCGCCTGAATTTTCCGCCCGAGATAAGCATTGCCGCGGTGATGAGGCTTTCGGCAAACGTGGCGCACGCATTGTATGCTCCCATGAACGGTATATCGAATTCGCGCATGGTCAGGCATGTACCCATTATCTCATCTAAAAGGTCGCCTGAGATACATAAATCGATATCATTTTGGTCATGCTTGCTTTTGTTCAAAAGGTATCTCAGGAGCGTCACGTGCATCTTTATCTCCGCCTTTTCGTGGCTTTTCTGACCCAGCAGATCGTCTCGGAAATCTTTGTCGAAATACTTTCCGAGAGGACCGTCTTTTTCCCTGGGGCCCACTATTGTGGCGGTCTCTTCGATCCTCACATCGGAGCCGAATTCATACGTCGATCTTCTCATTACACGAACGCCCCTTTGAATATCAGCACTATTATGCCTACGACCACCGACGAGGATATCCCGAACACGATAACGGGACCCGCGACGCTGAACATATTCGAGCAAAGCCCCAATACAACGCCCTCGCGTTTGTGCTCGATCGCCGGGGATACGACGGAATTGGCAAAGCCCGTTATCGGCACTATGCTCCCTGCACCGGCATAGGCGCCTATTTTGTCGTAAACACCTATACCCGTCAGCACCGCGGTGATTAAAATAAGCGTAATCGTAGTCAAAGCGGAGACGTCTTCTTCGGGAAGAGCCGCCGGGAGCGACGAATACAGATCGGTAAACGCCTGCCCTATCATACAGATAGTGCCGCCCGTCCAAAACGCCCTGAACATGGTGGTCAGATGCCTTGATTTAGGCATCTTTTTGGAGACGAGCTCCAAGTATCTTTTATTAGGCTCGCTCATCTTTGAACTCCTTGTCCGAAATTTCGGGAAGACATATCTCCCCTCTTTCCTTGGGTATTTTTCTCATATCCGTAGTTTGCGCTTAAATCAAAAAAATACTATGCCCCGATTTTTCAATTCTAAAGTTTATTTTATTGCTGATTTGTGCATTTTTTCAAATAAGTTGAATACCGCCCATTGTGTATTTTGGCGCATTGAAGAGCGTGTTTAGCGCCGATTTGCCATAGCCATGAACAGCAGTTTGTTGATACAAGCGTTTTTCTCTAAAGAAGAATACAGTTCACGATGTATTTTATCGCCATGTTGAGCGCGTATAGCGCCGATTTGCCATAGCCGTGAACAGCAGTCATTGTGCATCTTATCGCATTGAAAAGCATACTCGGCACCGATTTGCAGACAATTTTGCGTCGTATCGCACGAAACGCGGGCGGGATAATAGCGGGACTATATCCCGTCCGCGCCCCGTTTTGGGCTCTAAACGGGGTGATATTAAAGGCTTTAAGTAATTTCGTGCGATACGGCGGAAAAGAGGCGCAAAGCGGTGGAGAAATAATAATATTGCCCCATTATAATCATCCTTATAAAAAAAGATTGATAGAAGAATATATCCTGTTTAATACATTCGGTTTATTCAAATAATATCGCCCTTTATTTTATTCTCCGGGGCAATATTATTATTTCTCTATAAGTTCGTTGCGTATTATATTTAGGATCTTGTTCTCGAGCCGCGAGATCTGCACCTGGCTTACTCCCAGCTCCTCCGCGACCTCGCTTTGCGTTTTGTCACGAAAATATCTCAGAATTATTATTTTTCTGTCGCGTTCTTTCAGTTTCATGATCGCGTCTTTCAATATCATTTTATCCAGAACGTCGTTCATATCCGTCGGAACGGCTATCTTGTCGGCAAGCGAAAGGCTGTCATCGTCCGCTTCCTGATCCATGGAGACGGGATAGCGCGTGGAGTCCATCACGAAAGTTACGTCCGATATTTCCATACCGAAACGGTCGGCTATTTCCTTTACGGTAGGCGATCTTTGGTTGGAGTTCATGAACTCTTCCGCAAATTTGTTGAGCTCCATGGCGCGCGCTTTGACGGAACGGCTCACTTTTATCGCGCCGTCGTCGCGTATGAAACGCTTTATCTCGCCCGCTATCATCGGAACGGCATATGTCGAAAATCTGACGTCGTAGCCGAGGTCGAAATTGTTTATCGCTTTGACGAGCCCCAAAGTCCCCAATTGCAGAAGGTCTTCGTATTCGATCTTTCCGCCGCGGTAGCGCCTGACCACGCTTTTGATGAGAGGCATGTTCTCTGTAACAAGCTCTTCTTTTGCGGTTTTGTCGCCCTCCTGCGCTCTTTTTATTTTATTGCGAATATCATCTGTTTCGGACATATCAGGCGATCTGTTTTTTCATCTTTACGGTCGTACCCTCGCCGGGTGCGGAAAAAACTTCGAGCGAATCCATGAAACTTTTCATTATCGTAAACCCGAGCCCGCTGCGTTCTTCGTTTTTCAGGGTAGTGTAAAAATCCTGCATCGCCTGCTCGACGTCGGGGATACCCTTGCCGGTATCCGATATTTCGACGGTCAGTACGCCGTTCAATATCTCGCAATTCACGCTTATTATCCCCTTCGGGTCGCACTCGTAGCCGTGGACAATGGAATTGGTGACCGCCTCGGACACCGCGGTCTTTATATCGGCGACGATCTCGATGGTCGGATTCAGGCGCGAGGCGTACGCTCCTACCGTGCTTCTCAAAAAACTTTCGTTCGCTTCCAAAGCGTTGACTTTGATGGAAAGAGTATCCATATTAAATTCTCCTAGATCTTGTTGATAATGGTGTATAAACCGCTGACTTTGAGCACTTTGTCGGCAACTGACGAAGGTCTGGCGAAGCTGACGCTTTTCCCCATCGCTTTCAGCGTTTTGTATCTGCCCATGATCAGTCCTACTGCCGACGAGTCCATAAACGTCACCGCAGACAGATCCAAAACGAAATTATCGAAGCTTTCCGTCTTTATCAGATTATCGAGGGATATCTTTATCTGCGGCGCGTTCGCATGGTCGATGTCGCCGCCGATATATGCTACCAGAGTGCGGTATTTCAGTGTGTAATCAAACATATTTCCTCCGTCAGTTTTCTATACGATAACATTGCCGCCGTTAAAGAATTTGTCGTAAAGAGCGGATATTACGCGAAATATAAATGTGAATAAATTTTTAACAATGTTTCACATTTTTTACACAAGAGGGTTATAATATTTATACAATAATCAGGTCAAGGAGCGTTTCTGTATGACAACCTCAAAACGGAAAAAAGTTATTCTGGCGGTGGCAGCCGTAATGCTCTCCGTATGCCTCGTCGTTATGGCGATCGGATGTACGAATAACAACGATCTGAACGCGGTAGACGGTACGGACGGCAGAGTTTCATCCTCCGCGGATAACGTTTCGGACAGCGGCAACGCCGTGCACAACAGCTACACCGTGCAGACAAACTTCGGAACTCCCTCCTCTTCCGCCACCGATTACACCCAAATGGTGAACGACGTCGTAGATTCCGTTGTTCTCATCTATATCCTGCAATCGGGTTCCTCGACATACCAAAGCGCGGGTTCCGGGGTTTTTTACGGTGAGATCGAGGGCGAAGACGCATCCATGATCGTTACATGCACGCACGTTATCGATGACGCTCAGGCGGTAAGAGTCTATGTCAACACCGGCGATACCGATTCCTCGAACGACATTGCTTTGGACGCGGAAATAATCGGAATGGACGATATATCCGACGTTGCGGTATTGAAGGTGGACGGTACGGGATACGACTATGCCACTCTCAGAAACACCGACGAGGCGCCCATTCTCCTCGGGGAGGAGGTGACCGCCATCGGCAACGCGCTAGGCGCCGGGATCTCGGTGACTAAAGGTATAATAAGCGGAACTTCGCGCACCATATCAATGGACGGCATATCGATGACGCTGCTGCAGATCGACGCAGCGGTCAACGGCGGTAACTCGGGCGGCGCGCTGTTCGATTCCGAAGGGTATCTTGTAGGCATAGTAAACGCAAAATCCACCGGTGACGACGTCGAGGGCATCGGCTACGCCATTCCCGTGTACGACGTTACGGACAAAGCGGACGGACTCATCTCCACCAGCGGCGATCCCGCTTATAACGGACTCGGATACATCGAGGGCGAAAAACGCCTCGGTATAACGGTCTCACAGCTCAACGGGACGCAGATCACGATGAGATTCAGCGGTATAACTTCTACTCCCGCGGATGGCGAGTACTACTATTACGTTTCGCCGAGCTACGAGATAAGCGCTTACGGCTCGGTCGCAAGGAGCGGCGCAACGAGTGTGTTCTCCGGAAGCTACGGCGCTTTGATCACCGGGGCTACCGTGGACGGCACATACAAAGCGTTCACCGACGAATATCTCTTGGACGACATGATAAACGAAACGGACATCGGCGACACGGTAACGCTTCACGTCATCACCATAAGCGCCGTCAGCGGCGGATTCGGCGGACTGTTCATCAGTTACAACTACACCGCAACCACTGCGGATATAACGATGTATCAATACGTATGCGGATTTACGGGCTAACGCGTTGCCCGTGGTGGATATAGATAAAGGAACGCTCTTTCGGGCGTTCCTTTTATTATACCGTTATGTACTAAAAACTAAGCGCGCCGCCCTAATGAACGTTTGCCGGAGCGGATACCGGTCAGCAGCCCGTTTGCCGTTTCGCGCGTTATTTTTCCGGAATTACAGTCCGCCATCACCTGCACTTCCTTATCGGACAATCCGTAAAATATCCATACGATACCGGCGATCAGCGATCCTATCGTCGGGACCAACGTGTATGTGAACCACAATCCGAATATCGCGGTATCGCTTTGCGTGACATTCAGTGCCTGAAGTTCTTCGAAGTTATCCACACTGACGCTGTTCCAGTCGAACCAGCCTAGAAGCATGAGTCCCAACGACCCCGATATCGCGCCGGTAAACTTTGCAGCGAATGTCTGTATCGCAAACGTTATGCCCTTCGCCTCTATCCCCGACGTGAATTTTCCGTATTCGGCGCAGTCCGGAGTGAACATGAACATCATGACTCCCGTTATCGCCGTGGGGACGGCTCTCAAAACGGCAAGCGCCGTGTACACCCATATATTCGAGTACCCCGCAAAAAACATCACCAGCCCTATCGCCACGCTCAGGAACGTACAGACTAGATATATCTTCTTTTTACCGAAGCGACGTGTCAATGCGGGAACGAACAGCGAACAAATAAGCGACGGCGCCACGCCGATTATCATGATGACGACGGAAAACAACGAGTCGCGAAACAGATAAAAAGACGCAAACAGCGTCAGCGCGCCGGAAACATTCAACCCCGACGAAAACAGAAATCCCAAATAATATATCAACAAAGGCTTGTTTTTGACTAGATAAGAGAGCATTTTGCGTATCGTGAACTCTTCGCCCGCGGGGGAAACGACGCGCTCTTTCGCCTTGTACGCCACCGGATTCATCGTTATGATCGCCGCTACCGCTATTATTATCGCAACCACGGTAAAATCGGATCCGACGTGCTCCGAAACCAGTATCGATCCCACCAAGGTACAAAAACCCGAACCCGCGCCTCCGTATATCGATTTATAAGACATCAGCGACGTTCTTTCGTCAAGGTTTTCGGTTATCCCGGTAACAAGCCCGAATATCGGCACGTCACAAAGCGTATACGCGGTGTCCCACACTATATACGCTACGGCGAGCCACGCTAGCTGCATCCCCTCCGACGCGTCCGACGGGATCATAAACAAAAACACCGTCGCGACGGGCACCGCTATCGAGGCTATTTTCAGCCATGGAAGATATTTTTTGCCGGAACGGAATTTTATCTTATCGAACAATACTCCGAATATAGCGTCGTTGAAAGCGTCCCAAAGCTTGACGGCAAGAATGACAAGTCCCGATTTTTGCGTGTCGACGCCAAGAAAAAGAAGGTATGTGGTAAGCAAAGTGGAAACAAGATTGTATACCGCGTTCTGACCGAAAAAATATGTATAATAACTGAACCTTTCGCCGGCGGACGTATGCCAACCCGCTTTGGAGTCCCACTTTATCTTCATGCCCATCCCTCCCGACTGCGATATGTTCGGACAAACTAAACATCATGCTCGACGGCAAGGCGCCCGAGATAATAAAGCGTTCCGTCATAAAAATTTTAACACCCGCATATCGACGTGTCAATAACGACATATCCCCGTCGAAAGGCGCTCCTCGGGATATGTCGGACAAAATTTAGGCGCCGTGTGTGCGGCGCCGCGTGCCGCACAGATCGATCGTTACTTACCTATCCTCTTCTTCAAAGCTTCGAACTGCTGCAGTGCGTTTCCGAGGGCGCTCGCCTCTGCCGCCCCTGCTATCACGTCTATGCCGATAGTACTGCGGGTCAGCTCGTTCAGATATCCGTTCCGCGCGCCGCCGCCTACTACATGAAGCGTTTTGTATCTCTGTCCGGTCAGCGCGCACAGATCGTCGTACGCATTCTTGTACGCCTTCGCCATCGATCTATAGACATACGCCGCGACTTCGCCGTCCGTGCGGCATTTGACTCCGTACACGCGGCAGAGATAATTTTTTACTTTATCCGCCATTTGGCCGCCTTCGTAAAACATGCCGTCGTTCACGTCTATGAATACGTCCTCGGTCTTTGCGTTAGCCGCAAGGGCGGCTATTTCGCCGTACGAATATCTGCGCCCCTCCCGAACCCACTGCTTCAGACATTCCTCTATGAGCCACATACCCATGATGTTTTTCATAAAACGAGTTCTGCCGTCTGCGGCAAGCTCGTTGGTATAGCCGCCGTCAAACGCATCTCGGGTTGTCAGCGGCTTATCGATAAAAGTCCCGAACAGCGACCATGTGCCGCTGCTGAGGACAAGCGGCGCATCACCCGACCTAAGCTCCGCCGCGACCGCGTGAAAGGCGCAGGCGGTATCGTGACCCGACACCGCAAACACGGGAACGGGAATATACGTCGTATCTTTCGGCATCAGCTCGTCCGCGATACAGCCGAACATACCGCCCGTCTCGATTTTTTCGGGGAAGATCGATCGAGGTATGCCGTATTCCTCTAAAAACCCTCGGTCGAATCCTTTTTCCGCGGTATAAAATCCCGACGTTGAGGCGATCGTCGGTTCCGTCGCTTTTACTCCGGTGAGCATGTACGCCATAAGGCACGGCATGAACAAAAGACTTTCGACCTTGCCGAAATCGAAGCCCTCGTTTTTACGCGCTATTAGCTGATATGTTGTATTGAAATCGTTATCGGAAATACCCGATATCTTGAAAAACTCGTACGATCTCGCCGCAAGCGCCCTGCGCGTTGCGGCGTTTACGGGGTCGCGGTATCTGCGCGGCAATTCCGATAGCGCGCCATCCGAGGATATCAGTCCGAAGTCCGCGCCCCATGTATCCACGCCGACTCCGTCGAGACGCCCGTATTTTTCGAGCGCAATGTGAATGGCGGCGAGTATTTCGCTGAACATAAACTCCGCGTCCCATACCGGATGTCCGTCTACCGCTTTATCCGCAACGCGGAAGCGGCGTATCTCCTCTTCACCCGCGATCCGCCCGTTATGTTCCGTAAACAATATCGCGCGCCCGCTCGTAGCGCCGAGATCCGCTGCAAGCACTCTTTTTATCATAACGCTTTTACCATCCGCTGAACGTTTTGTTTATGACGTCCGCTTCCGCGGCGCTTATCGGAGTTATTTCCCTGACCGCTTTCGCCATGATGACGGAACGCGCCGAATAATCCAGCACTTCCATTCTGTCGAAGGCTTTCGTCGCGTTTTTTCCGATAGTCAACGCAAAACCGTTGTCTATCACCGCTACCGGCGTTTCCTTAGTCAGAGCCGCCGCGACCGCACGGGGATCGTACGAGGACTCATGAGAGAGCCTCACGACGTCTCTGAGCATGATATAGCTTTCCGGGATCAATTTAGCGTCGAACGGAGCGTGAGAAGCGCTAAATGCGGTGATCGCCGCAGGCGCCGCGATGAACACGGCGTTAACGTAAGGTTTTTTGAATAATTCGGCGAGTAATGCTATATGCGTGCATTCGTTCATGCGGGAAACAAAGCCGTTTTGAAACCGCACCATGTCCTCGGGGCATATCTCGTCCGCTCTGTCAGCGGCGCAGTTGAATATGAAACCCGCTCCGTCCCGGACGGCAAGCGTTCCCGTCCGCCCGTACGCCAGACCGCCGCGGTATGCGCGATGCATAAAATACGCCGCTTCTTCCGCATTTTTTTCGTCCGCCACGTCCTGCCGCGATACGGGATACGCGGGGCGCTGCGCTTTCGGCGCGGAGACGCTTTGCACCGTGCCGCCCAATGCGGGCGCGTTCAGGAGCACCTTACACAGGCAATCCAGCGTTTCGAACTTACTAAGCGCCCCAGCCATATCGGCGGCACCCACGGTGGCGCCGTGGTTGTCCATCATCACCGTGCGGTAGCCATCCTCGAAGCGGCCGACTATGATATTCCCGAGTTCCCTGCTTCCCGGAAGCGCGTATTCGGAGGAAATTATGTCCCCCAATTCATCGTAAAACACGTCCGCGACGCGAGGATCGGGCGCACTACGCATACATGCGTAGGCGACGACAGCGGGAGAATGCGCGTGGACTACCGCTTTCACGTCCGGGCATTTGGCATATATGGCGGAATGGAACGGCAGTTCCATTGACGGCGCGTATTTTCCTATCACGATGCCGTCGGGCAGTACCTCCGCGATATCTTCGGGCGAAAGCCGACCCTTGTCTATGCCGCTGGGCGTTATGAAAATATGCCCGTTTTCGTCCATAGCGGACAGATTGCCGCCCGACGTCGTCGTCAGCGCGTTCCGATAGACGCGGTTCATCGCCTCCACTACCTGTTCCCTTACGGATAATTTGCCGAGTTTCATTTTATTTGTACAACGCTCCGTAATTTAAGCATGCGCGGTAATCGGCGCCCTCGGCGTCCTCGGTGCCGAATGCGCTCCACGCGTGGGGACGGAATACCTTATTCTCGTTCACGTTGTGCATCGACACGGGTATGCGAAGCATCGACGCCAGCGTGATAATGTCCGCGCCGATGTGTCCGTATGTGAACGCGCCGTGGTTAGCGCCCCAATTCGCCATGACGGAATATACATCCTTGAACGCGCCCTTGCCGGTGAGTCTCGGCGCAAACCATGTGCTGGGCCATGTGGGGTCCGTCCTGTCCCAAAGCGTTTTTTGTACGTCGTCCGGCACGGTGACGGTGTATCCTTCCGCTATCTGCACGACGGGACCCAACCCGTCCACGACGTTCATACGCATCATGGTGACGGGGATCTCCGCTTCCGTTTTGAAGTGGGAGCTGAAGCCGCCACCGCGGAAATACCCTAGGTTCGCCTGGCACCAATCGGTTGCGTCAAGGCAGGCGTCTATATCCTTTTCGGTCATCTCCCACCAGCGCTTGAAGCAGTGGCTGCCGCTCTCGTCCACGGACATTGCCGTCCCGTCCAACGCTGCCGCGCCGCTGTTTATAAGGTGTATGAACCCGTTTTCGGCCCTTCCCGTCGGCGTCCAGCCGGTAACGCGTTCTACCGCCTCCGGCGACCAATAAGTCCTGACGTCCGCGAACACGCTCGCGCGCTGGGTCAGCAACTTTTCGAAAAGCATACACATTCCGTTCAGCGTGTCGTTTTCGGTCGCAAGTATAAGCGGTTCTTTTTTACCGTTCCAATCGAAAGAGGTATTGAGTATAGACTCGGTAAAATCGCCGTTCGGCAGCCAGTCCGTCCACATACGCTGCCCCTGGAAACCGCCGAGTATGGCGTTTCTGCCGAGCGCTTCTTCGTGCCTTGAGATATCGTCGAGAGCGGGATTCCCGAGCATTATGTCTTTTACGATCAAGGTCATTTTCGCTATGAATTCCCATTGCCCGTCCTTCTCCTTGCGGCTTTTCGGATTTTCGTTTATGTCGAAGCCTTCCTTACAGCGGCTCTTGATCCATTTAAGCTCCTTTTCGTACTCGCTTTTGTCGTATATCTCTAGTTTTATGCGTCTCATTATCTCCGACATATCCACCCATTCGGCGCGGATACCGAAATATTTCTGCATCAGATTTCCGTCCAAAAACGAGCCGCCGATACCCATCGCAACGCCGCCGATACCGACGTAGGCTTTGTTTCTCATGCTGCCAACCGCTACCGCGGCACGCGCGAAACGAAGTATTTTCTCGGCAACGTCCGCGGGGATCGTGCCGTCGTCTTTGTCCTGCACGTCCCTGCCGTATATCTGGAACGCGGGAAGTCCCCGCTGCGCGTGCACCGCCATCGCCGCCGCAAGGTACACCGCGCCCGGGCGCTCCGTCGCGTTCAATCCCCATACCGCTTTTACGGTGTACGGATCTAGATCCACCGTCTCCGACCCGTAACACCAGCACGGAGTCACGCTCAACGTGCCGACTACGTTCTGCGTTTCGAAAAACTCCCTGCAGCGCGCAGCCTCGGCGCCGCCGCCTATAGTAGATCCGAACACTACGACTTTCACCGGAGTTCCGTCGGTATAATACAGATTGCTTTCTATCAGCTTTTTCGCGGCCTGAGCCATATCTCGCGTCTGTTTTTCGAGACCTTCGCGTATGCCGCCCCACCTGCCGTCGATAACGGGTCTTATGCCTATTGCGGGTTTCATGAAATATATCCTCCGTTCGTGCGCGTAAATCAGCGCGTTATTATAGGAAAAGTGTATCACCATATCCGCCCCGTGTCAATGCGGAACCGAAGCGTTTAGAATAAACACGAATGCAAAAAAACGCGCGGCACGACGATAGCGGAAAACGATGCGTTTTCAAGTAATAGTGAAAAGTGATGAGTGAAGAGTGAAGAAGTAAAATCGGCAAATGCCGATGAAACACCCCTCTGTACTATATATTTCTAATCTCTCAACCACACTTTTTCACTATTCACTCTTACTTCTTACTTCAAAATCGGCAAATTCCGAACAACGAGCTTTCAAGTAATAGTGAAAAGTGATGAGTGAAGAGTGAAGAAGTAAAATCGGCAAATGCCGATGAAACACCCCTCTGTACTATATATTTCTAATCTCTCAACCACACTTATTCACTATTCACTCTTACATCTTATCTCATAAATCTATTTATTGTTTTTAGCTGTATTAATAGAAGAAATCAATAATTTTTTTATTTCAACGCATTCATTCAATAATATTTTGTTTTCACAAAAACCGCTTTCTATTACTAGCTCCAGCCAGTACTCGGTTTCAGAACATTCCTTTAACGCTATCTGCAGTTTCGAGATGAAATCCGCTTTACTATGAGCAAAAAATGCTTCGCGTATATTTGCACCAATGCTTGTTCCGCTGCGCAATAATTGATTTGTTAGAGCAGACGTGACTTTTAATGTGCTATCTTTGATGCAAAGTTTTATTATATTCAAAGCAAATTGTTTGGATTTGTCGCACAAAATACTGTTTTTCATATTTTCCTCTTTCTAGCGTTTTTAACATTTCTAATCTTTTATCCACACTTTTTCACTATTCACTCTTACTTCTTACTTCAAAATCGGCAAATTCCGAACAACGAGCTTTCAAGTAATAGTGAAAAGTGATGAGTGAAGAGTGAAGAAGTAAAATCGGCAAATGCCGATGAAACACCCCTCTGTACTATATATTTCTAATCTCTCAACCACACTTTTTCACTATTCACTCTTACTTCTTACTTCAAAATCGGCAAATTCCGAACAACGAGCTTTCAAGTAATAGTGAAAAGTGATGAGTGAAGAGTGAAGAAGTAAAATCGGCAAATCCCTTATCGGAATTTGCCGATTTTGGTGGGCAGGGGTGGATTCGAACCACCGAAGACACTGTCGGCAGATTTACAGTCTGCTCCATTTGGCCGCTCTGGAACCTACCCTCATTCGCCGTTTTCAACTTTGGAGCCGGCTATCGGAATCGAACCAACAACCTGCTGATTACAAATCAGCTGCTCTGCCTGTTGAGCTAAGCCGGCGTATTGCAATGATGGTGCCTTGGGGCGGAATCGAACCACCGACACGGGGATTTTCAGTCCCCTGCTCTACCATCTGAGCTACCAAGGCAAAAATTTGGCGATCCGGAAGGGACTCGAACCCTCGGCCTCTAGCGTGACAGGCTAGCGTTCTAACCAACTGAACTACCGGACCGCATTGTGGTGGGCCTTCACGGACTCGAACCGCGGACCAATCGGTTATGAGCCGACCGCTCTGACCAACTGAGCTAAAGGCCCACAATACATACCTTATATAAAATTTTCAATGGTCGGGGTGAAGGGATTCGAACCCCCGACCCCTTGGTCCCAAACCAAGTGCGCTACCAAACTGCGCTACACCCCGTCGGGAACCATTGACCGCGCCTATTAAATATACAATATTGCCGCCCGCTTTGTCAACGGTTTTTTGTGTTTCGGAGAGATTTTTTCGGATATAATTTTTACTTCCATTTTCGCGCGCGATATATGTGGATTTGCTATTGCATTTTCCCGCGATATATTATAATATATTTATAAGGGAATATCATTCTCTAATAATCATAAATACGACGTGGAACAGGAGATATGGGAATATTCGCAAAGATCCGGCGTTTATTCGGCAAGGATACGCCTATACGCATACACGAGGACAGTCACAAACATAAAAACGCCGACCGCTACGACCCGGACATAAACGAGGGTCTGACCGCAGACAAAGTAGCCGAGAGGAAGACCGACAGACTCACCAACGACAAACCCATCAACCGCACGAAATCGTACGCACGCATAATATTCGAAAACGTTTTCAATTTCTGCAATACGGTGACCATAATACTTGTCGCCCTACTGTTTATCTCGGGCGCAGGGATGTATACGGTATCGTCCTGCATAGTCATTCTGAACATGGCGATAGGCATATGGCAGGAAGTCAAGGCCAAGCATAAAGTCGAAAAACTATCCATAGTGATTGACAACACCTGCGAAGTGATACGCGACGGCGCGCACTCCGAAATAAGCACTAAGGAGCTTGTGCTCGACGACATATACATGGCGTCCGCGGGAATGCAGCTCCCGGTCGATTCGTACATAAAGCAAGGCGTACTCGAAGTAGACGAGTCGATATTGACGGGTGAATCGCGCCCCGTCAGAAAGAGCGCCGGGGACGCGGTGCTCGCGGGAAGCGCCGTAGTCGCGGGCGAGGCTGTACTGAGAGCCGACAAGGTGGGCAAGGACTGCTACATAGAAAACGTCGCGCGCATAGCGCGAAGAGTATCCAAACCGCGCTCCAATATCTTCAAGATACTCGATAAGATAATAAAAGGCATTTCCGTCGTTTTAGTAATATTGGCGGGACTTTTGCTGACGTCGCTTCTGGTCACGGGTGCGGAAAGCACGTTCCTGATCGATTCCGGCGTAAATATCGACGATATCAGCGATTTCCAGGGTTACGTCATAACGATCTCGGCGGCGATACTCGGAATGCTCCCCATCGGAATGTTCCTGTTGACGTCCACGACGCTTGCCGCGTCCACGCTGAAGTTCGCAAAGAAAAACACGCTGCCGCAGGATCTTTACAGTATCGAGATGATAGCCATGGTCGACACGCTGCTTCTGGACAAGACCGGAACGATCACGAACGGCAAACTCGAGGTGTTGGAGGAAAAATTATTCGCTCCCTCCCCCGTTCCCGTAGATTCGGTGTTCCAGACGATAGTCGAGGCGACAAAGGACAAAAACAGCACCGCGACCGCTATACGCGAACACTACCTGTACGCGAAAACGCTGCCGTACAGCGATTTCTGCGCTTTTTCATCGGCAAGGAAATTTTCCGCTATAACGTCGGAGTCCGGCATGACGTTCGTCATGGGCGCGCCCGATTATATACTGCAGGGTAACTCGGAGATGGACGAATACGTCCGTTCCAACGCGGAAGCCGGCAGAAGGACGCTCGCTTTGGTAATGTTCGCGGGCGCGATAGACGATTTCGATCCCGCTCTGAGCACCCCAATCGCCGCAGTATGCCTGGAGGACGAACTGCGCGGCGACGTAAAAGAAACGCTGGATTGGTTCAGATCTAACGACGTGGATATAAAGATAGTGTCCGGAGACGACCCCGTCACCGTCAGCAGGATAGCCGAAAAGGCGGGACTGCAGAACGCCGGAAATTATCTCAACTGCCACGGTATCAGCGATGAAGAACTTTTGGAAAAGGCGGCGGACACCACTATTTTCGGGCGCGTTTCTCCGGAACAGAAATGCCTTCTGGTGACGGGACTTCAGAAAAAAGGACGCGTCGTAGGCATGATCGGCGACGGCGTCAACGACGTTCAGGCGCTGAAGGAAGCGGACTGTTCGATATCCTTTGCCGCGGCGAACGAGGTGGCGAGAAACATATCGAGGATAATCCTGATGGACAACAACTTCAAAACGCTCCCGAGCGTTGTACAGGAAGGAAGACAGGTCATCGGAAACATCGAAAAAGTTTCGTCGCTGTACATAATGAAAAACATATTCGTTATGTTCATGGTTTTGATGTTCACCGTGCTCACGTTCGTTACGGGCGTCAACTCCTATCCGTTCGACACGAAGAGGATGCTGCTCATCGAATTTTTCGTCATCGGCGTACCGACTTTCTGTTTCGCGCTGCAACCGGGTAAGGCGCGCGCAAGCGACAGATTCCTGGCGCATATCATGCGGCAGAGCATCCCCTCCGCTCTCGGGCTTATCGTCGGCGTTTTATTCGTCTTCGGAGTGCTGGGCTGCTTCGACGGCGACATGACGTCGTTCGCCACATACGAAAACGCCTCCACCGCGGCAGTGGCGCTCGCTATGGCGGGTTTTGCGTGCCTTATCATCATCTCGATGCCGCCGAACGCTTTCCGCCTCACTCTTATCGCGGCGATGATAGGCGTGGCGACTTTGGCGCTTTGGGCCGATTACTACTACGCAGTACCGCTGTTCGGCGATACTTTCCTGAATATCGACTGGCAGCTGCCGTGGCAAAACTGGCTGTGGTGCGTCGTCTGCGCCGTGATAGCGACGGTCGTAACTCTCGTATTCCGCAAGATCATCGACGTGATAGCGAAAAAGCACGGCGACGAAATATACGACCGCTTCCTGACAGTAACGAGCGCCGTAAAGCGCGCGTTCACCCCGAAGCGCTTCCGTAATAAGGGCGAGTAACATAAACTTCAAAACGGTAAAATAAAAATCGAAGGCGCCTTTTCGGCGCCTTTTTTCACGACCTTTTTACGCTGATGACGTCCGTTTGGGCGCTCAGTTTTTTGATAATGAATTCCAGCTCCGATATCGATTTGATCTCGAGCCCCACCGTAATGTACGCAATCCCCTTTTGAACGTGGAGTTCCATCGAAGAAATGGATATCCCCTGATTCGTTATGATGGGTATGACGGAGTTTATAAGTCCGGTCCTGTCCACGCACTCCAGCCTGAGCTTTGCGACGAAAGTCGAATTGTCCGTGTTTTCCCAGTGCGCCTCCATCAGCCGCTCCGTTTCCATGTTTCTGATGTTTGGGCAGTCCGTACGGTGTATGGAAACTCCCGCTCCGCGCATCGCGTATCCCACTATGCTGTCGCCGGGGACGGGGTTACAGCATTTCGCGAGTCTGACCAGAAAATCTCCGAAACCTTCCACTATCACGCCGCTGGCGGATTTTTTTACGATGTCGGCGTGCCTTTCGGCGGGTTTATTCGCCGCGTTCTCCGCCTTCTGACTCAAAGCGCGCGCTTTGTTGAACCTGTCGATAAGCTTCAAAAGCACCTGATTGGTGTTTATCGAGCCGAACCCGACCGCCGCATACAGATCGTCGAACGTGGGAAGCGAATACTTTCTCATTACTTCTTCCATCGGCTCGCGCTGCGCCATCAGCTCCGACAACTTGTATCCGCGCCGCTTCGCCTCTTTTTCGAGCATATCTTTGCCGAGCTTGATGTTTTCCAGCGCCATGTCCTTTTTGAAAAAGGCGCGTATCTTGCTCCTTGCCTGCGGAGTTACCACGAATTTAAGCCAGTCGCGGGAGGGTTCGCGCGAGGAATTGGAAGTGATTATTTCGACGACGTCCCCTGAATTGAGCACGGTATTCAGCGGCACCATTTTGTTGTTGACGCGCGCGCCCACGCATTTGTTGCCTACTTCCGTATGGACTTTGTACGCAAAATCAACCGTCGTGGCGCCCGCCGGCAGGTCGAACACTTCGCCCTTAGGAGAAAATACGTATATTTCGTTCGTGACGATGTTCAGCTTCAATGTCTTCAGGTACTCTCTGGAGTCCTTTATGTCCTCTTCCGCCTCCATGACTTCCCTGACCCATGACAAACGCTTGTCGATGTCCGTTTCGGAGCCGTCCGTTCTCCCCTCTTTGTATTTCCAGTGCGCGGCGATACCGTATTCGGCTATACGGTTCATCTCGTGCGTTCTGATCTGTATCTCGAATATCTGCCCGAAATTGCTGACGACCGTTGTGTGCAGAGATTGATACAGATTCGGCTTCGGCATTGCGATATAATCCTTGAACCTGCCGGGCACGGGCTTCCACATGGAATGGATGATGCCGAGTACCGTATAACAGTCCTTAACGTCGTCCACGATGACTCTGACGGCGATGAGGTCGTATATCTGATCGAGCGTTTTGTGCTGCGATGTCATCTTCTTGTATATCGAATAAAAGTGCTTCGGCCGTCCCTTTATATCCGCTTTGATGTTGACTTTTTCAAGCTCGGTCTGTATTGTTTCGGCTATGCGCCTGACCTCGCGCATCCGCTCCTCGCGCTTTTTGTCAAGCTCGCCCGCAAGATACGCGTACTCCTCCGGATACAGGTATTTCATCGACAGATCCTCCAGTTCCGATTTGATCTGCGCAATACCCAGTCTTGCCGCCATCGGCGCGTAAATCTCCAGCGTTTCACGCGCTATACGAAGCTGTTTTTCCGGCTTTAAGGCGTCCAAAGTGCGCATATTGTGTAACCTGTCGGCGAGTTTTATAAACAGCACTCTGAGGTCCTTGGATATGGCGAAAAACAGTTTTCTAAGATTTTCCGCCTGCGCTTCTATTTGAGTCGCGAAGCGTGATTTCAGCTTTGACAGTTTCGTCACCGCATTGACCAAAGTCGCTATTTCCTCGCCGAACTTTTTCTTCAACGTCTCCTCGTCGCAGGAAGTATCCTCCACGACGTCATGCAAAAGCGCCGCGCATATGCACGGTACGTCCATTCCGAGATCCGCCAGGATATCCGCTGCGGCTATAGGATGTTCGACATACGGTTCGCCCGATTCGCGCTTTTGCCCCTCGTGGCATTCCATCGCGAATTTCAAAGCGTATCCTATCAGCGCGCAGTCCGCCTCGTTATAGAGCTCGGCGCATTTTTTCATAAGTTTTTGTGCAGATGTTTCTCCGGCTACCATATCAATTTCCGCCCGCCGTTTTCAATATCTCCGATGAGCCGAGACTTTTTTTGTCTTTGCTCAAAGTCATTATCCCGGAAACCGAGTTGATCACCCCGATCTCCCTAAGGACATACCATGCGGTCACGAACGAGTAATAATCCCCGTCGTAACCGTGCATACATACAGTGTAATAAATATCTTCGTCGCTCGGTATCTGCTTGCCGTCGAAGAAGGTCTTGACGTAATTGAATACCTTCGCCAGCGCGTCGCGCCCGAGGTCTATCCTTCCCGTCGGCAGTTTCAGTCTGCCGGAAGTATGGGCGATAACCTCCGCACCGTACCTTTTTTTCAGGTAACGGATATAGTTTTCGGGCGGCGAATCGTATACTTCTATGACCGAATAATAGCCGAAATACGCGTTCATCGACGGTGACAGCAGTACCGCGTTGTACGGGTCGTACCCGCCTGTATCGATCAGGAAGCCTTTATATCCCGGGTTTTCCTCCAGAAGACGGAAGAACGTGTCGGGGCTGAAGGCGATAAGAAGTCTCCCGAACGAAGAGTCGTATCCCGAATCGTTACCGTCCGCCCTTTCCGGCTCGGGGGCGGGAACGAACTTTTCGGCATATGCGGCAAAGACCATCTCCGCCGAAGGAGCGATACGTTTCAGCTCCACTCCCTTGAACAGCGCTCTGACATATTCCTTGGAGCGGAAAACTTCCTTTTCCAAAGTATAATATATCTTCTTTTCCATGCCGGAGCGCAGAATATCCAGACTTTTCAGCTCGTTGAACGCCACCATTTCAGCATTCGAACCGAACCGCGATTTGATGTGCTTTAAGTTTTTTATCCTTTCGAACGGCAGCGCGCCGACCGTAGATCTGAACACCGGGCGCGGATTGCCCATGCCGCACGGCTCCAACAGTTCCAGCTCGTTTACAAGCTCCTCCGTAACATCATTCGGATCGATATCGGCGTCCGCGGTGTGCTCGGGAACGAACAGAGAATCGGGATACGTCGCTTTTATGTACGCGTCGGCGACTGACGTGAATCGATCCATATCCTCCGGGTATAGGCTCAGCCCCGCAGCCATGGCGTGACCGCCGTACTGTATCAGCGCGGAGCCTGCCGCGGACAACACATCGTGTATGTTCACTCCGCGAACGCTGCGACAAGAACCCTTGTAAACGTCATCCTTTTTGACGAAAAGCACCGTCGGGCGTCCGAAGTCCTCCGCTATTTTCGCCGCGGCGATACCTACTACGCCCGCCTCCCACGTTTCACCGTATAATACGATTATACGCCTGTGCGCAAGATCGTAATCCAAAAGCATTTTCCGCGCTTCGGCTATCGTTGCGTTGCACAGCTCCTGTCTTCGTCTGTTTTCCTCTTCGAGTTCCCTCGCTATCGCGTAAAGCGCCTGAGGATCGTCCTCGGTAAGCAGTCTGAACGATTTGTACGCGCTTGACAATCTGCCGGAGGCGTTGAGCCTCGGAGCAAGTCTGAACGCGACGTCGGAGGCGGTAACGGGACTTCCCTCGCGATGTCCCGACACGTTCAAAAGTGCTTTCAGTCCCGCTCGCCTGTCGTGGGAACGCAGTCTTTTGAGCCCGTTTGCGGCAATGACGCGGTTGTCTCCGACGAGCGGCACTAGATCCGCTATGGTGGAGACCGCGGCTATATCCAGATACTCGGAGGCCGCCTCGTCGCCGTATAAGGCTCTGAGGAGCGTGTACGCCACGCCCGCGCCGCAAAGCTCCGGCAGCGAATCGTCCAGCTTCGGGTCGATCAGCACCGTATCCGGCAATATATCCGGCGGCTCGTGGTGGTCGGTGACGACGGTGTCTATCCCGAGGGAGCGAGCGTACGCTATCTCCTCCACGGAACCTATGCCGCAGTCCACGGTCAAAAGCAATGTGGGTCTGTATCTGTCGAACGCCCTTTCCAGCGCACCCATGGAAAGCCCGTACCCGTCCTCGACCCTGGTAGGAATATATACCTCGGAATCGACGCCCCTTTCTCTGAACGCGAGGTTGAGCATCGCCGCCGCGCCTATACCGTCGCAGTCGTAGTCCCCGAATATAAGTATCCTGCCGCCGTCGGAATGTTTGTTTATGAGCTCGACCGCTTCCGGTATCCCACCGAAATTATACGGAGGAGTCAGATCGGAAGTTTTCGGGTACAAAAACGCCTCGGCTCCCGCCTTATCGGAAATGCCGCGCGAGACCAACAGACGCGCGGTAAGCTTGCCTATCCCGAGTTCGGCGGAAAGTTTGTCTATTAAAATGGGATCGGCTTTTTTGTCCAAGTCACACTTCCTTCCGGCGCGGCGCGCCGTTTACCGTATGCGAAAAGAGCCTTTGCAGGCTCTTTCCTATCGTTTTTATCTTCTTTTCGCCTTTGCCGCTTTTTTTGCCTTGAACGCTCTGTTCCGTTTCAGGTCCATCAGCATTCCCCAGATACTCGGCGACAGGAATATCGACGAATACAATCCCGACAATATACCGAATATGATGGGAAGCGCGAACTCGGCAAGCGACTGTATGCCCCATGCCGCCAAAACTACTATCGTGATCAATGTGGTTATAGTGGTAAAGGCGGCTCTTCTGAGGCACTCCGTGACCGACGTATCCAGAATGTACGGGATATCGGCTTTGTTTTTGTCCTTATGCTTGTACGGCGCCATATTCTCGCGCACGCGGTCGAATATGACTATCGTATTGTTTATCGAATAAGCGACGACCGTTATGAGCGCGGCGATAAGCGACGAGTTGATCGGTACGCGGAAGGTAATGACCAGCGAAAGCGTGACTATCACGTCGATAAGCTGCGTGCAGAGCGCCGCGATACCGCTGAACAGATCGAACCTTATGGCGGTATAGATGAGCATCAGCACCATAGCGACCCCTACCGCGAGAAGCGCCCTGTTGATGAAGTCACGGCTCGCCGTCGCGTTTATCGTTTCGGCGTTCGCCTCCACCGTAGCGCCCGGATAAGCCTGAAGTATCGCTTCCTCCACCGCCGCGGCGATGGTGCGGTTCAACGCTATCATATCCTCGGTCCTGTCCTCGCCGCTCCAATCCTCGCCGTTCACATTGTTCGCGTAACGTGTGATGACGGAGCTTACGCCCGAACTTTGCGACGAAGATACGGAAACGCCGTGGTCTTCGACGATGCGTTCCACTATTTCCGCATTATCCTCGTACGAGCCCGCGCCGGAAACGTTGACGGTCAGAACGGTACCGCCCTCGAAGTCGATACCGACGTTGGCGAAGTTACCGAAAACGTTGTCACCCGAATAAACCGCGCCGCAAACCAGCGCTATAAACAATATCGCGGCGGGCACGATGAACCAGTAATACCTGTTTTTATATATAGGCAGCCGCTTCAGGGAGAGTTTTATCTTGGAAAGCACTTTCGAGTTGTCCATTATTTTTTACCTCCCTTTTTATACTTGACCCTGGTGTATGTCGCGTTTTTGTTTTTCTTTTTGCCTCCCGCCTTCACCGCGGCGGTATCGGCGCCAACGGCTGCGGGCACTGTGTCGCCCGTTTCCTCCGAAGCCTCGGAGGCGGTCTCCTGTACCGTTTCGTCGAGTTTGAATTTCAAACCGTAGAATTTATCGGAATGATCGTTGAACTGCAGTGCGATGCTGCACAAAAGCCTTGTAATGACTATCGCGGTGAACATCGAGAGCAATATACCGATCAGCAGCGTGATACCGAATCCCTGCACCGTAGCGGACCCGAGTATTATCAATACCACCGAACCTATTATAGTGGTGACGTTGGAGTCTATGATCGCCGTAAGAGCCTTTTTGAAACCTATCTGCATGCAGGTGGGGATCGGTTTCCCGTATAGTCTGCGCTCGTCGCGCACACGCTCGAAGATGATGACGTTCGCGTCCACCGCCATGCCTATGCTGAGGATTATACCCGCTATGGACGGAAGCGTAAGCTGTACCCACGGGACGATGGCGAGAAGATATATCATCAATATCGAATATATCAGGAGCGCTATCGAGGCGATAACGCCGAGTCCCCTGTACATCACTATCATGAATACAATGACCAACGCGAGCCCGATGACGCCGGCAAGGATGCTTGCCTGCAACGCCCCTTCGCCGAGAGTGGCGCTGATCGTCGAAGATTCCTCCGGAGTCAGGGTTACCGCAAACGTGCCCGCCCTGAGTCTGGTCGCTATCTCGGTCGCCTGAGCCTGCGTATAGTTACCGGTGATGACCGCCTGCCCGTCCGTGATCGCCGAGTTTACGGTCGGCGACATGATCTCTTCGCCGTTAATATAAATACCGATAGTGTTGCCGATGTTTTCGGAAGTGGCAGTCGCAAAAGCGGCGGTGCCCTCTGCGTTGAACGTAAGGCTTATCGCGTAAGAGCCGTTGTAGAGGGTGGCGTTAGCGTCCTCGAGATGTTTTCCGCCCTCTATCAGAACATTACCGTCGGAATCGCGGAATTCGAGGGTCGCCGGCTCGCCGATCAGGTTCATCAGCGTTTCCGTATCGGTGACGGAAGGTACTTCGACGCGGATCTTATCGCTCCCCTGCCTGGTAACGGTCGCCTCGGTGTATCCGCGCGAGACCAGAAGCGATTCCAGGTTCCGCATCGTGGAAGTGACGGCGTCGTCAGTCGAGCCTTCCGGTACCGAATAAACAACATACATCCCGCCCTCGAGGTCGAGTCCCAGCTTTATAGAACCGGCGATCCAATAAAAGTCGAAATTGGAGTTTCCGATCTGAAAGCTATCCTGACCGTTAAGCGGAAAGATAAACAATGCCAAAGTGATGACGATCAAAGCGAGTATCACCGCTATGACAATGGCTTTATTTTTAGTCACAGATATGCCTCCGTAGCATTAGTCCTTGATATTATAAAACTTAAAAGCGCCGAAGTCAATAATTTAGCCGCTATATATAATAAAATAATAAAAGGCGCCGCCCGTTACGCATTTAAGGCGGCGCGCTCGATATAGGCTATCGCAAGACTCACTTCCATCCGTTTTTTCTGAAGCTCGCATCCCACGTCGTATCTGCCGTCGGGACGGCCCGAAAACTTCAATGCGTTCGCTGCGCAGCCGCCCCCGCAGTAATATTTCGCGGGACAATCGGCGCAGTGTTCCTTTTTCAGAACGGTATAGCCGGCGAAGCGAGAGCGTATTTCCGGGTGCAGTATCCCCTCGTAAACGTTACCGATATAGTATTCGTCCATACCGACGAACTGATGGCACGGATAAATATCGCCGGTCGGAGATATCGCAAGGTATTCCGTACCCGCGCCGCAGCCGGTGAGGCGCTTATTTATACAGGGACCGTGCTCGAGATCCATCATGAAGTGGAAGAAATTGAACCACTTTCCGTTTCGGCGGCGCTCCAGATATTCCTCCGCAAGGCGTTCGTATTCCCGTTTTATCCGCTCGACGTGCTCCGCGGTTATCGCGAGAGGATCGTCGCCGTCCGACACTACGGGCTCCATAGATATCTGGTCGAAACCCATGTCGTTCAGCGCTTTTACGTCCTCGGTGAAGTCGAGGTTTTTAGAAGTGAACGTGCCGCGTACATAATATTTGCGGTCGCCGCGTATATGCCTGAAGCGAAGCGCGTTTTCGGCTATCACGGGATATGCGTTTTTGCCGGATACGGTATGTCTTACCGCATTATGGACGGATTCCCTGCCGTCGATGCTGAGCACCACGTTGTCCATCTCTTCGTTTAACCAGCGCGCCTTTTCGTCGTTCAAGAGAAGACAGTTTGTAGTCATCGTGAACGAAAAGCGTTTCCCCGCCTCGGAAGCGCGTTTTTTAGCGTATTCGGTTATTTTTTTGACTACGTCGAAGTTCATCAGCGGTTCGCCGCCGAAGTAATCTATCTCCAGATTTTTGATATTGCCGCTGTCGGATATCAGAAAGTCGACGGCTTTCATGCCGACCTCGGCGCTCATGTAATCCCTTGCGGTATTATATGTGCCTCCCGACGCGAAACAATAATCGCACCTAAGGTTGCAGTCGTGGCAGATATGCAGACACAACGCCTTTACCCTGCCGGCGTTTTTTCTGAATTCCTTTACTACGGGCGGCGCGTTCAGGGCGCCCTCCGCTTCGAGTTCGTCGAATTCAGTCTCCGCTTCGGCGCGCAGATCGGCTTCGAGACTGTCGTAAGCCGATCTCTCCTCGGCGGTCATCTCCGCGCCGTAGCGTTTCCGCGCGCACAAAAAAGCGACATGATCCACATTATACAGACTGCCGCTTTCTATGTCCCACAGAAAATACAGGGGTGAGCCTTTGTGCGTATATACGAAAGTATGTACCACAGTTATCTGTCTTCTGTTACGCTCTTTACCAGTACCTTTTCCTCTTTGGCGCAAGCCTGGTTGCCGACGGTGCAGCTGGTCTTGCAAGCGGATTGACAGCTCGCCTGGCATTCGCCGCAGCCTATCTCACGGGTGGGGATCAAGGTCTTTTTCGCAACGGTTTCGATGTGTTTCATGGTTACCTCCGATTTTTCTTTCAAACTCATTATATACGCGCTCGAAAAAAAAATCAAGCATATATGCAATCGGATACGCATATTTTCTAGAGGAAGGAGAATTTAATGAAGACCCGTAAAATATCGCTTGAAAAAATCAAAATAGACAAGTCCGTCCTTAAAGACATACTCGGCATGACGCTTATATCGGTGCTGGTGACGCTCGTCGCGGTGCTGATATTCGGGATAATCATAAAACTGGTCGAGGTCCCCGAGGGCATAATAATGCCGATAAATCAGGTAATAAAGGTCGTATCCGTACTTATCGGCGCGCTGGTCGGTATAAAAAGCAAACAAAAAGGCGTTCTGAAGGGCGCGGTAGCAGGACTGATGTATACGCTTATTTCCGTATTCGTGTTCCTCATTCTCGGCGGCTCTTTAAGCGGTTCATTCGGCGTCATCGACGCGCTGAGCGGGATAATTATAGGAGCTGTTTCCGGGATAATCGCAGTGAATACGGGTAAAAACAGGATCTGACCGAACTGAAAAAAACAGGCGACCCGGTGCTGCCGGGCCGCCTGAGATCGGTCTTTTCCCGATCAAAGTTTCGTTCTGACCGCGTTTCTGACGATCACTACGTTTACGGGCGCGTCTTCGCTGCCGACATTGATAGTGAAACGATCGTTGTCGTTGTTTATCTCGACTATCGTGCCGACGAAACCGCCTATAGTCATTATCTTGTCGCCTACCGACAGAGAAGACATCATCTCCTGCATTTTCTTTTTTTGCTTGCGCTGAGGGATGACGGTCATCAGGATCATACCGACGAACACCACCGCAAGGATGACCCATATAAACCAGTCATTTCCGCCGGAAGAAGCTATCATACCAAAATTCATAAGCCGCTTAACTCCTTAAATTCATTGCGACGCTAAAATACGTCGATTAAGATTCTATCATATAAATAAACGCTTTATCAAGCGATTGCGATATTTTTACGTTTATTTTTTTGCCGAACGCGCTTCGCCCGTCAGCCGCGGCATTATCTCGTCGCGGAAGTCCCCGAGCCTGTCTTCTCTTATCGCCTGCTTTATCTCGGCTACCAGTCTGTGCAGGAAGCGTATGTTATGGATACTCAAAAGCCTGCCGCCGAATATCTCGTCGGTGTTTATCAAGTGGCGGATGTATGCGCGTGTATAGTTTTTGCAGCAATAGCAGTCGCAGCCCTCCTCCACCGGGGAAAAGTCCTCTTTGTATTCGGCGTTCCTGACGGTAATGCTGCCGTCGAAAGTCATCGCCGTGCCGTTGCGGGCGGTACGCGTCGGGAGAACGCAGTCGAACATATCTATACCGCGCATGACCCCTTCCACTATACAGTCCGCGCTCCCCACGCCCATCAGGTATCTCGGCATGTTCTCGGGATAATACGGACGCAAAACGTCCAGCATCTCATACATGACCGGCTTCGGTTCGCCTACCGAAAGCCCGCCAATCGCTATGCCGCATTCGGCATACGGCAGCGACCGTTTTATGCTCTCAATCCGTAGCTCGGGATACATATTTCCCTGTATTATCGGGAACAGCATTTGGTTTTCCGACGTCATCGCCGCATGGGAACGCTTTAGCCACTCCGCAGTTCTTATCATAGCCTTTTCGGCAGCGGGTCTGTCCACTCCCGCCGCGGTGCATTCGTCGAACGCCATCACGATATCCGAACCCAGAGACATCTGTATCTCCATGGATTTTTCGGGGGTCATGAAGTGACGGCTGCCGTCGATGAAACTCGAAAATTCCACTCCGTCGTCGGTCACTTTCCTTGTGGCGGAAAGCGAAAATACCTGAAATCCGCCCGAGTCGGTGAGGATGGGGCGCGACCAATTCATGAACTTATGCAACCCGCCCGCCCTTTCGACCGTCTTGTGACCGGGTCTAAGATACAGGTGGTATGTGTTGGACAAAATTATCTGGCTTCCCGCTTCCGCTACTTCCTCCGGCGACAGCGCCTTCACCGTGGCTTTGGTGCCCACCGGCATGAATACGGGGGTCTCTATCACGCCGTGCGGCGTGTACAGGCGCCCTATCCTGGCGCCGGTCTGTTTGCATTCTTTGACTACTTCGTATCTGAATTTACTTTTCATATTGCGGTTATATCGACCTTAGATGCGCTCCAAGTGCGGCGGTCACAAGATGAGCATCGCGTCTCCGAAACTGAAGAAGCGATATTGCTTCCTGACCGCGTCGCGGTACAGCGACAGCACCTTTTCACGCCCCGCGAACGCGGATACAAGCATGATAAGCGTGCTTTCCGGCAGATGGAAGTTGGTGATCAGCCCCTTTACTATCTTGAACTCGTATCCGGGGTATATAAATATTTCCGTATTCCCGTCGCCGGGCTCGACCCTACCGAAGCTTCCTGCCGATTCCAGCGTTCTGACGGACGTAGTGCCCACAGCGATGACGCGCCTTCCTTCGTCCAAAGCGGCGTTTATCCGTGCCGCGGCTTCCTCGCTCACGCGGTAGTACTCGGAGTGCATTTTGTGTTCAAGGATATTTTTTGCCTTTACGGGGCGGAAAGTGCCGAGCCCTACATGTAAAAGCACCCTGACGAATTCGACGCCCTTGTCGGTCAGTTTCCGCATGAGCTCGTCGGTAAAATGCAGTCCCGCCGTAGGCGCCGCCGCGGAGCCGGTTTCTCGCGCGTAGACGGTCTGGTACCTCTCGGGATCGGAGAGTTTTTCGGTTATATACGGCGGAAGCGGAACGCTTCCCACGCGCGAAAGGATATCTTCGAACACGCCGTCGAAGTCGAATTCTATTTCGCGCGTACCGCTTGTGGGGTCTATCCCTTTGACCGTAAACGACAGCTCCTCGTTGACGACGAGTTTATCGCCTATTTTTGCTTTTTTGGCGGGCTTTAACAGACATTCCCAGCGTTTCAGGTCGATCCTTTTCAGCAAAAGCGTTTCAAACTGCCTGCCTTTAACGTTGAACGCATATAAACGCGCGGGAATGACCCTGGTGTCGTTTATCACCAGAACGTCGCCTTTTTTCAAAATCTTCTCGAGATCGCGGAAAACGAGATCTTCGGTTTTACCGCACGCGCGGTCATAGAACATGAGGCGCGAAGAATCGCGCGGCTCCACGGGAGTCTGCGCTATCAATTCCTCGGGAAGTTCATAATAGTATGCGGAAGTATCGAAAATATCTATCGGATCACTCATCCGAATCCTCCCGCTTCCAATCGAACAGCGTACCCGTTTCCCTAGGCTTAAAGGCGTATCCCAGGTGCTCGTAGGCGCGGCGCTGACATACTCTGCCGCGCGGCGTTCTGGCGATGAATCCGAGCTGTATCAGGAACGGTTCGTAGACGTCTTCGATAGTCGTCGCTTCCTCGCCCGTAGAGGCTGCGAGCGTGTCAAGCCCTACGGGGCCGCCGTCGAATTTGTCTATTATCGTATTCAATATATTTCTGTCCACGTTGTCGAGCCCCAAAGAATCCACTTCGAGCCGGTCAAGCCCCAGTTTTGCTATCTTCAAGGTGACGGAAGAGTTTTCGTACTGCGCGAAATCCCTTACTCTTTTCAGGAGCCTGTTGGCGATACGCGGAGTCCCGCGCGAGCGCGAAGCTATCTCGATACACGCCGCGTCCTCGATGTCCACGTTCAGAATGGAAGCGGAGCGCCTGACTATGCGCCCGAGCTGCTCCGGCGTATACAGCTCCAGCCTCAATATTATCCCGAATCTGTCCCTTAGAGGCGCGGAGATATTCCCCGCCTTCGTCGTCGCGCCGACGAGAGTAAAAGGCTGCAATTTCAGTTTTATCGAACGCGCCGAAGGACCCTGTCCCAGCATGAAATCGACGTTGAAATCCTCCATCGCGGGATACAACAGCTCCTCCGACGTGTGGTTCAGGCGGTGTATCTCGTCTATGAACAGTACGGAATTGGGCTGGAGCGCCGTCAGGTTCGCCGCGAGATCCGCGCTCCTTTCGATAGCGGGTCCCGACGTCGATTTGATCTCCACGCCCATTTCGTTTGCGATTATTTTGCTTAGAGTCGTCTTTCCGAGTCCGGGCGGACCGTACAAAAGAACGTGATCGAGCGGCTCGCCGCGCTTTTTCGCGCCGTGGATGAATACTCTTAGGTTTTCCTTTATTTTGTCCTGCCCTACATACTCGTCCAAAGACGTGGGGCGAAGTATATTTTCGTTTTCATCGGTGGGGAGAAGTTCTCCGTCCGTTATACGCTCTTCGCCGTCGTAGCCGATGTTGAAATTTTCGTATTCGTCCATTATTTATTAAGCCTCCTGAGAGCGCATCTCAAAACTTCCTCCAGCGTGTCCGCCTCCTTCATCGCCTCGTCCACCGCTTTGACCGCCTCGGACTGCGTAAGTCCCAAAGTCCTCAACGCGTTTACCGCGTCGCGGGCGACGCCGCCGGGAGCGGACTCCGCGACCGCCTTCGCGCCGAACATTTCGATGTCCTCGGCGGCAAGTTTTTCTTTCAGTTCCACTACCATTCTTTCCGCCGTCTTTTTGCCGACGCCTTTTATTTTGGCGATGCTTTTGATGTCCGCAGTGACGATGGCGATAGCAAGCTGATCCGGGGTCATCCCCGACAAAATGCCCGTTGCCGCCTTCGGACCGATACCCGATATGGAGATGAGTTTCAAAAACATTTCCTTTTCTTCGCGGGTTGCGAATCCGTACAATCCCACTTCGTCCTCACGCACGTGAAGATATGCGTAAATCAGAGTTTCGCGCCCCAAAGGAGGCAGTTTGTATGCCGTATTCCCCGAAACGGTGAGCGCGTAGCCGATGCCGCCCGTTTCTATCGTCACGTTGTTTCCGTTTGCTTCCGTCAATTTTCCGCGTATATAAGAAAACATTATCTGACTCCGAAATTCCCCATTGATGTATTTGTCTGCGCGTGGGTCACCGCGACCGCGAGGGCGTCCGCCGCGTCGTCGGGACGGGGTATCTTTTCAAGCCCCAACAAAAGTTTGACCATTTGCTGTATCTGCATTTTATCCGCCCTGCCGTACCCGGTCACCGCCTGTTTTATCTGCATCGGTGTGTATTCGTAGAGCGGTATACCCGAGCATTCCGCTTCGTACAACACCACCCCGCGCGCCTCGGCGACCATGATAGCCGTCTTTTGGTTGTTTTGGAAAAACAATTCCTCCACCGCTATTGCGTCCGGTTTGTAGTGCGATATTAGCTCCCGAATCTTTTCTCCGATGAATTTAAGTCTCACGGGAAAGCGCGAGACTTTCGGCGTTTCGATGACGCCGTAAGCAACCGTCCTTAGCCCGGACGCGCGCTTTTCTATGACCCCGAAGCCGACTATACCGTAGCCGGGGTCTATACCCAGTATGATCATAATAAAATAATACTTTATTTATAGAGTAAAGTCAATTAAAAGCGCCCTCGATACACCGCATATACTCCGCCGCGGCGCGGGAATATTCCTCCGAGGCGGGCGATCTGGACTCTTTCGGAGTCAAAAGCGGTATGTCCGATGCGATTCGGGCGGGTCTAGAGTCCAGAACCACCAGCCGGTCCGCAAGTGACAAAGCTTCGTCGAGGTCGTGCGTTATCATCAATACCGTGCGCGGCTCGAGCGCGGCGAGCTCCAAAAAATACCTTTTCAAACGCGACTTAAGCGCCGTATCCAATCCGCGGAACGCTTCGTCCATCACCAGATACTTAGACGGCAGCAAAAAGCCCCTCGCAAGCGACACCCGCTGCGCCATGCCGGTGGAAAGCTCCTTCGGCAGCGCGTCGCGCCTGTCATAAAGCTCCACCGCTTTCAATACGCTTTCCGTTTTGCGTTTGAGTTCCGTTTTGTCGGGATATGCGTGCCCTACCGCGTATTCGAGATTTTTCCTGACGCTCAGATTTTTCAAAAGCGCGGGCTCAGAAAAAACCGCGGCGACTTTGCCGCTTTTCACTATGGTACCCTCATAGGGCGTAAGCTCCATCACCGCGTTCAGAAGCGTGCTCTTGCCGATTCCCGACGCGCCCATGACGGCGGTGGTCTTATTTTCCTCGAATTCTATAGAAAAATTTTCGAAGATCTTTATATCTCCGTAGCTTTTGTTCAAACCCGTTATTTTCATAGCCACCTCAACGTAAGGCGTTTTATGAGCGCCACGACGCCTTCCAGCAAAAAACTGAGCACTATCGCCATTATCGTCCAGCCCATCAGAAGCGCTGTATCCAGATATATCCTCGCTATCTGCATATTGACTCCCATCGAATCGAAAGTCTGCGCCAAGACCTCGGAAGCTATCATGACTTTAAGCGCGAGCGATATATTGCTTTTCGACGCGGCGAACACGTCGGGAAGCACGGACGGGATATAAAGCATGAATATCCTTTTATATACGGGAACGCCGTATACCTTGCTCATATTGATAGTATACGGATCGACGTTTTCCAGAGCGCGCTCGAACGAAGCGTGCAAAAGCGGGTACACTATGAGAAACGTTACGAGAACGGGAGACTCGTCCGATCTAAGCGCGATGATCGCAATCAAAATAATCGACATCGTCGGCACCGACCTCAGCACCGTTATTATCGGCGACAACAGCCTTTTTACGGGTTTTACGAACGCCGAGAGCGAGGCGGTCACGGCGGCGACGGCAAAGCCCAAAAAAAAGCTGAAAAGCGTTCTTCCGAGCGTGTTCCCAACCGCGAGCCAAAAATCGGGATCCGTTAAAAGCGCGAAAAATTCCTCGAAAGAGCGGGCGGGCGAGGGAAGGATCATCTCTATATCCACCGCTCTCGCCGCTATATACCACACGAGCAGAATAACGCCTACCCCTATCAAGGGGTAGACGATATTCGTTATAAACCGATGTTTCAGAAAAAACGTTTTTACCGCTTTCAGCTTATCCGACATAATAGAAGCCGTCGTCGGGCACCTTGCCGCCCACGGTGTTCGGCTGGAATTTATAAAGCGCGGTAAGGTAAGTGTTGACCGCTTCTCGGGCGTCCGCCGCGGCGATGGTGTCGAGGTTACATGCGGATATCATCGCCGCACTCAGACCGCTAAGCGAGGTGGAGCCTCTCCCGGAAAGAGCCGAGGTGACCAAGGAGGGATTTTCTACAGCCCAGGTTTCGTTTGCGGTGAGTCCCTCGTTCAACCACTCGAGAAGCGCGGTGTGGTTGCCGTCCAACAGCTTAGTCCCGACAAACAAACTCGCCTGCGGGAATCCGTCCGTTTGGGAACCCGTAGCCTCTTTCCAAAGATCCTGTATGCTGAAAACCGTGCTGGTTCCGGCGTTGGTATTCGCCCTCGAGACGGCGGGCTCTCCGAGTATGCCGTATTTGGCGGTACCCTCTATCAGCATCGGTATCAGTTCGCTTCCCTCGGACACGTATCTAAGAGCGATGTAGTCCGCAGATTCCACGTCCGTCATTTCGTACGGAATGTCGAAATGGTCTAGGATGTACCTGAACGTAAGATCGGGAGTTGCGCCCTGACCTATGTTATAAACGGTCTGTCCCATCAAAGATCTAAGCCGCGCTTCGGTCGTGTCGCCGGAGAGAGCTTCCCTTCCCACCATATACAGAGCGCCCTGCACCACGGTGGAAACGAGCTTTATGGAGCCCGTCTTGTTATAGATCGTTGCGCCTATGTTGGTGGGCGCTATAGCTATGTCCGCGGTTCCGTTCGCGATGGCGGGAGCGATTTGAGCGGCGCCCGAAACGATTGTGTAGTTCACCGAGTAACCCTCGGGCGAGGCGTTATCGTTTATAAGTTTCGCCAAAGCTATCGCGGGAGAGCCGTCGGGAACGACGATATTTATTTCGGTAACTGTATTGTCTCCGGAGGAGGGATCCCCTTCGTCGGGAGTGCAGCCCGTCATGAGAACCGCAGTCAGCGCGGCTACAAGTACCAACGCCGTCATAACGGCAAAAATTTTCTTTTTCATATATGCCTCCGTTGTTATTTATGCGATATTATTATTCGACCTCGACAGTGGTGACGGCGGATTTTACGCTGACGGCGTCAAGTCTGCCGAGCCTTCCCGTAAGCGCCGATATCTCCTCGTTGGAGCCTTCGACTATGAGCGCTATGGCGTTCACCCCGTTTGCTTTGTCGGGAACGCCCATCCTGCCGATTATTATGTCCCCGGAATCGGAAAGCACGCGCTGCACTTCGACCGCCATAGATCTATCGGTGATGATGATACCTACGATACCTATTTTCTTCATAAAAAACTCCTTCCGCACGGAAAGGAGCAAACAAAAGCGTTATTATGATTATAATGCCTCCGGCTTCCTCTCCGAACGTGTCATCGATTCAGGTTTTAGCTGTATATAAAATATCACTTCACGGATCTGATTGTCAATCGTTTTTCGCTTATTATATCGTAAACGAACACGGAGTCCGTATCTATCTCGTAACTGTCGGACGGGTATCCCGTCGTTTTCGTCAGATCCTCCAGAAGACGATAATTTGCCCCGCACGCACCGTATATCTCCGGCGCCGAGTTGTTATCGGTGCTGCCGCCTACCGCTTTAACCTTATACGATACCGCGGCGTTGTCGTGGGCGGTATCCACATAGAACGCCCTGCCGCCGAGCTCCACATATCTGTTTGTCCCGATACCCGATACGGGGAGTATCGTAAAGTTTCTGTCCGAATTTATCATTTTATCGGAGTTCAGGTCGCAGGGGTCGTTTCGGTAATGCGTGATGTCCCCGTCGTCCGCAATACGACCGTTAGACAGCGTCAAAACGCGTTCGGAAAACGCAAACGCCTCCTCCGGAATATCGGTCGCAAAGACGGCGGCGCCCGTGCCCGATATCATTTTCGGCAGAAGCTCGTTGAACAAACGACGGCGCGCGCCCGCTTTGAGCATGGCGAACGGATCGTCCAACAGCGTCAGCCGCGCTTCGTAAAGACTTATACGCGACAAAAGCATCCTGACCCTGTCCTCGTCGGAGAGCCTGAAGACGTATTCGTCCAAAAGGTGCCCCACGCCATATTCGGCGGCGGCGTTTATGACGCGCTTAAGGCGTTCCTCTTTCGGGAATTTTCTGAGGCGCAGCGGATACGAAAGATTATATTTTACGGTGTGACGCTTGAAATATCCTTCGCCGTCGTAAACCATCTTTATACCGCGCTCTTTGGGCGGAAGCGATAATATCTCCCGCCCGTCAAGTTTCACTTTACCCTCTCCCGGGGAGGTCACCCCGGCAATTATTTTCAGAAGCGTCGTCTTTCCCGCGCCTTCCTCCGCAAGAACGGATACGCGCTCGCCCTCGCCCAGAGAAAAACTTATTTCCCTCAGCGCTTCCTCGCCGTACAGGTAGGTCTTGGAAAGCTTGTCTACCTCGAGCATTATTAAATGATATAGTCCTCGCGTTTGGCGGGTTTCGAATCGAGTTCCGCCTTCTTTTCCTCGTAGCCCGCTCTGCCTAGGAGCGCGTAGGTCGCGTTTTTACCTTCCTCCACTCCGGGCTGGTTGAACGTATTAATGTTGAGCATCGCTCCGAGGTACGCCGTTTCATACATGAAGAACGCCAGAAGCTGTCCCACGGAATTCGCGTTCACGACGGGCATTATTATCTTCGAATTCATTCTGTGGTTTTTGGTCAGCGCGTATTCGGTAGCTTCCATTTCCGCCGAAATGAGCTCGTTCAACGTGTGCCCGCTAAGGAACGACACATTCGGATATTCCTCCGCTCCGCCGGGTATTTTGACTTCGGCACGGTATTTTTCGACAGCGATAAACGTCACGACCTTGTCGAACGGACCCTCGGTATAAAGCTGTATCTGACTGTGTTGATCGGTGACTCCGAGCGCTTTTACCGGCGTCTGTCCCGCGTATACGGTATTACCGTTCAGATCGACCGCCTTGCCTAGGCTTTCACCCCAAAGCTGGCAGTACCAGTCCGCCATCAGCTTAAGAGAATCGGCGTACGGCATCATGACGGAGATGTTTTTGCCCTTTTTGATGGCAAGATACTGAAGCGCCGCCGCGGTAAGCGCGGGATTCAATTTGAAATCGGAGCGGCGAATGCGTCTGTCCATCAACATCGCTCCGCGCAGAAGCTCCCTGATGTCGATCCCCAGGACCGCTGCGGGCAAAAGCCCTACGGGGCACATTTCGCTGAACCTGCCGCCCACGCCGTCGGGTATATAGAACGTTTTGAGCCCCTCTTTTTTGGCTATTTTTATCAGGTTTCCTTTTTCCCTGTCGGTCGTTGCGACGATGTGTTCGGAAACCTTGTCGCCGTAACGCTCTTTCAACATTTTCATTATGATGAGGTATTGGCTCATCGTCTCCGACGTGGAGCCCGATTTAGTTATGACGTTGAACACGGTATTGTCCAAATCCAATATATCCATGAGCGATGCCATCCTCTCGGGGTCGACGTTGTCCTCGACATAGAATTTGGGCGCTTTCCTCTGACGTTTGGAAAGCTCGTTGTGCCTTAGGTGACACAGCGCCTGGAATACCGCCATCGGTCCCAAAGCGGAGCCGCCGATACCCAGCACCACGAACGCGTCCGCTCTTCGCCTTATGGCTTTCGCAGTAGCCAGGATATCCGCCACGACGTCGTCCTGGTTGTACGGCAGTTCCGTCCAGCCCATCATGCCGGTGCCTCTGTTCAGGCGCACATAGCTGTGAGCCTCTATGGCGGCGTTGCGCATGGAACGCAGTTCCACATCCGTTATCCCCTGCTCGGGCCCGATAATATCCGCCATCATATTGTTGTAATCGAATCTGATGTCGGGGGTTTGTTCTCTGATTTTTGTCATATATATACTCCTTTAACCTTTGTTTGCTTCGGCTATGCAGTTCGTGAGATATTCGGCGCTCCGCTTTACGTCGTCGAAAGACTTGTAATTTCCCGCATACAGCTCCATCAATACGGGTCCGGTATAGCCCAGATCGTTGAGCTTTCTGAAAAAAGAGGTAAAATCGAATATCCCCTCTCCGGGTATCGCGAGTTTCCCGTCCTCGTGCCAGTCGCAAAGATGCACGTTCTTCAGATACGGCGCCATCACCTTCAGATAATCGTCTAATGGCACTTTGGACTGCATCGCCTGCTTTATGTCGAGGCACACCGGGGTCGAGATATACTCCGAAAGCCTTTCCAGAAATTCGGGAGAGTTGAAAAACGTCCAATGCACGTTTTCGTAACATATCTTCGCGTGCGAGCCGCACTCCGCCAGGATATCGTTCAGTTCGCCTATCCTCTTTGCCATCCACGGATAGTCGATGATATAAGGCGTTCTTTTCAGGCGCGGCGGTCCGTGGAAGGTATAGTAATCCGCGTCCAAACGCGCGCATGCATATGCTATTTCGCGGAAAAACTCTTCCGCGTCCTCCCTGGTCCTCGTCCATTTGTTGAACAGTTCGGGCTCGAATTGCTGATTCAACGTATGTATGCTGTATATACGGATAGATCTTTTCCGTTCATACAGCATATCAATAAACTCCTTCCGGTATTCCCGGAAGGTAGTTAAAAAGACTTCGCATATTTCGAACCCCATATCCTGTATGAGGTTTAATGTGTCCTCCGTTTCGCTTCTGGTGAAAAAGGAGGCGGTAGATACTCCGAGCTGCATATAATTTATATCAATATTCCGGCGTTATCAATCCGTAGTCGCCGTCATGACGCTTATAAACGACGGATACTTTGTTGTTTTCGGCGTTAACGAACACATAAAAGTCGTGATCCAACAGATCCATTTCAGCAATGGCGTCGTCGACGGTGACGATGGATATGTCGAAATTTTTCTCTTTGACGACTTTTCCGAAACTTTCCGCGGCCGCCGCCTCTTCCGTCGGCTCGGTCTTCAAGGGAAGCGCCTTTTTGGGGGTCTTCGAATTCATCCTGTCGCGGAATTTCGCAATCTGTTTTTCCAGCTTCGGCAACGCCAGGTCGATGTTGTCGTACATATTCTGGCTCGTTACCTCCGCGCGCGCTATGTATCCGCCGAACCGCACGGTGATCTCCATCGTATATTTATCCGTACCTACGGTACTCAGTTTCACCAAAGCCTCCGCGTCGCCCGAAAAATATTTGTCGAGCCTGGAAAGCTTTTTCTCGATGACGTTCACGAGCCTCATGCCTTCGTTGTAGTTCTTGGAAACGAGTTCTATTTTCATTTTGTACCTCCTTGTTCGGGGTTTAGTTCGTTTATTTTTTCAAACGTTATCTCGCCGTCTTTGATGTCTATCGTCAGACTGTCTCCGGTACGTATTTTTCCGGTGATTATCTCGTCGCTCAGTTTGTCCTCGAATACGCGCTGAACGGCGCGCCTTAACGGTCTCGCGCCGTACTCGAGATCGGTGCCGTTATCCAACAGATACTTTACGACGGCGTCGGTGTATTCCAAACGGATATTTTTAGTAACAAGCTGAGCGATGACTTCGTCCAGCATGATCCTGGCGATCTTACCGAGCGATTTTTCGTCCAGACGGCGGAATATGATTATATCGTCGATCCTGTTGATGAACTCGGGGTTCATCGCGTTTTTGAGCGCTTCGAGCTGCTTTTCCTTCATCGCCTCGTAATCGGTGTCGACCAATTTCGTCGAGCCGCCGAAACCGACGCGCTTCATATTCGCTATGTCCCTGGCGCCGATATTCGACGTCATGATGATGATCGTGTTCTTGAACGACACCGTTCTGCCGTGCGAATCGGTCAAAATACCGTCATCAAGCACTTGCAAAAGCAGGTTGAACACGTCCGGATGCGCTTTTTCTATCTCGTCGAACAACACTACCGAATACGGTTTTCTGCGCACTTTTTCGGTAAGCTGACCGCCCTCTTCGTAACCGACGTATCCGGGAGCGGAGCCGATGAGACGGGATACGTTGAATTTTTCCATATATTCGCTCATGTCGATACGGATAAGCATATTCTCGTTGCCGAACATTTTTTCGGCGAGCGCTTTGCTCAGTTCCGTCTTTCCCACTCCCGTAGGGCCCAAAAACATGAACGTACCGATGGGTTTTTTGGGGTCTTTCAGTCCCGCACGCGCGCGTTTTATCGCGCGAGCCACCGCGGAGACCGCTTCGTCCTGCCCGATGACGCGCTTTTTCAGATCGTCTTCGAGACTCATCAGGCGCACCGATTCCTCTTCCGTCAGGTTCTGCACGGGAACTCCCGTCCATTCGGATACGATCTCGGCTATTTCGTTTTCGCCTATCGTCAGCTGTCCGTGGACGATGTCGCTGCCCCACTTCTCCTTCATTTCCTTTATCTTCTGATTGATCTCGTCGCGTTCTTTTTTCAGATTGGACGCTTTTACGAAATCCTCAGCCTGCGTCGCCTGGGTGATGGAGTTGTTAAGGAGCATTTTCTGCTTTTCGTACTCCAGTATCTCCGGCGGTGTGATCAGAGCCGCCACGCGCATCTTGCTCGCCGCCTCGTCGATGACGTCTATCGCCTTGTCGGGAAGGAACCTGTCTGTTATATATCTGTCCGACAGCGTGGCTGCCGCTACCAGCGCTTCATCCGTTATTTTTACGTTGTGATGAGTTTCGTAGCGTTCCCTCAGCCCTTTCAATATCGTTATCGTATCCTCTACGGACGGCGGCTCTATCGTGATGGGCTTGAAACGGCGCGCTAAAGCGGCGTCCTTTTCGATATATTTACGGTATTCGTCCATGGTGGTCGCGCCGATCGTGGGTATATCCCCGCGCGCAAGCAGCGGCTTCAGCAGATTTGCGATCGTGGCGCCCGATTCGTCGTTGGCGCCTGCGGACATTATCATGTGCATTTCGTCGATGAAAAGTATCGTCCTGCCGTCGTCGATCTTAGCGAACATATCCTTGAAACGCTGTTCGAATTCGCCGCGGTATTTGGTGCCCGCCAAAAGCGCGCCGATATCCAAACCGAAAATACGCTTGTTTTTCAGAAGATCCGGCACCTCGTTTTTGACTATCGCCTGCGCGAGCCCTTCCACTATTGCCGTTTTGCCCACGCCCGGTTCGCCGATTATCACGGGATTGTTTTTTGTACGGCGCGTCAGAACGCGCATTACCATTTTTATTTCCTTATCTCTGCCTATAACGGGGTCGTATTCGCCCGCCCGAGCCTTCGCGGTCATGTCGAAACCGATAGCTTTCAGCTCGTCGTCCAGTTCGTCCCTGTCCTTTTTAGGCTGCGCTCCTGAATTGCGCTGTACTCTGTAACCGTTTTGCGACGAGTTCCCGGAACGCATACCGAGATTGTTCAGCTGCCCGAAAATGTCGTCGAACTGGCGCATGAACGCGGTGATGGCGTCGTCATCGTCGTCATCGTTTTTGCCGATCCCGTTGGCGCTCATCGATTCGACTATCGATTTTATTTCCTGCCTGCCTATGCCGAACAGATTCAGCACTTTCGCGGCGCCGAAACCGGGATCCCATGCGATTCCCAGCAGCAGATGCTGCGTGTCGTACAGGTCGTAACCCATTTTGTCGGCTATAGTTGCGGCAAGGCTTCTGGCGCGACGGACCTGATCTTCCTTCATCTGTTCCGACGCGGTGACCCTGAGCTCCGCTATGGATGTCATAGCCCTGTCCTTGTCTATTTTCAGCTGCGTCAGAATATCGTTCGCGTAAGTGTCCTCCACCAAAAGCATCGCTCCGAGGATATGCTCGGTGCTGAGCGCGGAATCGATGCGCCTAGCGATGTTTTGAGCTTCCGTCATCACTTTTCTGACGTCGTTCGTGTAACCTATATTAGCCATATTCACCTTTTAGGGATCCAAAGCGTCATCCCTGCTCACTTCTTCCTTTATTTTTTCTTTCAGACGTCCGTTCATCATGCCGTATGCGATGTTGGCGGATAAAAATCCTTCCACGCCGCCCATGTCGAAACGCCTGCCTTCGAACTCATAGGCGTAAACGTTTCTGACTTTGGACATAAGATCTATTGCGGACGGAAGGTATACCTCGCCCTTTACGGCCGGCGTTTCGGCTATGTAATCGAATATATCCGAGGTAAGCACGAATCTTCCGAGACTGGTAAGTTCCGACGGAAGCTTCGGGGCGGCGGGTTTTTCGATGAAACCCTTTATCCTGGTATATCTTCCCTTGGTCTCCGAAGGGACGACGACTCCGTAATCGCGCGCCTTTTCCGCGGGCATACGTTGTACGCCGACGATGCTCGCGCCCGTCGTACGATAAGCGTCTATCAGCTGACCGATCACGGGCTTGCCGGGGGAATATATCACATCGTCGGGGAATAGCACCGCAAAATCTTCGTCCGCGGTAAATTCTCTGCAAAGCTCCACCGCTTTCGCGGTCCCCCGCATTTCCCTCTGTCTGACGAAATAAAAATTCGCCCTGCCCTTGAAAGGGTTGATAAGCTTTATTTTATCACTTTTTTCCGCTTTGATGAGAGCGCTCTCCAGTTCCGGACGCGAATCCAGGTAATCGGCGATCGCCTCTTTGCCGCGCGAAACCACGATACATATCTCGGTTATGCCGCTTTGAACGCATTCCTCGATCACATAATCTATCGCGGGTCTGTCGAGTATCGGAAGCATTTCCTTGGGTACGGCTTTCGTGATAGGCAAATGTCTCGTTCCGAAACCCGCTGCGGGAATTACAGCTTTTCTGATGCTTAACATATCGAACGTCCTTTTGATATTACCATTATATACCACGCCCGCGCAAAATGCAATACGGATTCGGGATAACTTGGGAAAATACGTTGCATATTACGTTCGGCGGGTCTATAATTAAACTGGAGATAATGATATGAGCGAATACGACGAAAAAGACATCGACACTGCTGCCGCGGAAGAAAACGTTCCCGCGGAAGGAACGCTGAACGAAGCGCAGAAAAAACTGAAACGCAAAAACGAGATCGTCCGCGTTGTAAAATTCGTGCTGCTTTCCGCATCGGCGGGCGTTATACAGCTGGTTTCGTTCACTATCCTGAACGAACTCGCTTTCCACGAAGCGCAGGAAGGCGTCGGATATTGGGTCCCCTATCTGATATCGCTGGTGCTGTCGGTGATATGGAACTTTACGTTCAACCGCAAGTTCACCTTCAAATCCGCCGCCAACGTGCCTAAAGCGATGCTTTTGGTATTTTTGTACTATCTCGTTTTCACGCCCTGTTCCACGCTGTGGGGCGACGCGCTGACGGACCGGGCGGGCTGGAACGAATATATCGTTTTGATCCTGACTATGCTCGTCAATATGGTCACCGAGTTCCTTTACACCCGCTTCGTGGTCTACAGAAAGTCTATAAACACCAATGAGCTCGGCAAGAAAGAAGAAGCTCAGCTGAAAGCCGCCGGCGTCCCTGCAGAAACCGAACAAAGCGAAATCGCCTCCAAGGCGGATCCGGCCGAGACAGACGGCGACGAAAAATAACGGTAATTATCCTATTTAATTTTATTACGATATGTACCGACTGTTCCCGCGGGGACAGTCGGTTCGATCTTACATATCCACGTAGTGGGAAGCAAAATCGAGTTCGAAGTTTCTTTCGTGGCACTGCGAATCGGTGTCGCACGTTTCCGCTATTTCTTCGGGCAGTATGAAATGAACGTTGTTCAGGGTAATATCTGCGCAGCAGTTTTCGGAGTGGCTCGCAACGAACGATTTATGCCCTTTCAACACTCTCCCGCCGCCCGCCTTTTCGTAAAGCGCCATACCTATAGCGATACGCTTGTCGGGGCACACGTTCTTAACGGTGGCGCAGACTGTAAGGTATCTGCCTGTGCCGCTGAGCTCGCTTGCGTCGAGTTCGATGTTTTTGGACATTTCACATCTGTCATAACCTATTTGCGTGGTGGAATGATCGTTTGCGTCTACCACTACGGCTTGCGTTTTAACTTTGTTTTCGGACATGTCAAACCCCCTTACCACACTCTATTCCGCCGCCCGGCAAAGGGTTCCTTTTTATTAACGGGACCTGCACCTCGTAATTCCACTTCAATATACCGGTCAATACCACCATCTCGACATGATATTCGGGCTCGAACCCGATGGCTTTCGCTTTTTCGATGAGTTTCGACGCGGTGGATTCGAGACGCGCTTCGGAGCACTCCTCCGTCAGATATTGTCCGCATTCCAATATGACGAGGCCGTCGGGGGAAGGATATTTCCCGCACACGGCAAACATATTCCTTTTGCCGTTCTTTACCAAAACACCTGCCTCGTCATTCAAGGAAAAACCTTCTCTAAGCGGGAAATGACGGTGATAATCGTACAGATTTTCGACACTCGGACGCTCCAGCTCGCAAAGTATTACCGCCCTCTCCGGAATATGTTTTATCACCTCTCCGGTATTTTCCGCCGCGGAGGCGGCCTTGCCGATGTAATATTTTTCGGCGCGGGAAATGCGCTCTTTGACGGCGTTCAGCTCCGCTATCTTCCTGTCCGCAGCCTCCCGGCAAAGCCTAAGGTTCACCGCTATCTCGCCGAAGTCTTCAAGATCCAGGATCTTCTTTATTTCCATCAAAGGCATGTCCATCTGTTTCAAAGCCTTTACCGTATTCAAACGCACGATATCGGAATCGGTATAATACCTGTATCCGGTATCGGGATCGACCTCGGAAGGACGCACGAGCCCTATCCTGTCGTAATGCCTAAGCGCTTCCGCGGTAAGAGACGTTATTTTCGCGGTCCGCCCTATCGGAAATTTTTTATACATTTGCAATTTTCCTCTTGACTTTTGTGTTACACAAAGGTTTAGACTTATGATATCAAAACAAAACGGGCTCGTCAAGCGCCCGGAAGGAGCGATTATGAAAAAATTTTTATATGTTCTGACTGCGGTAATGACCATAGCGGCAGGTCTGGCGCTCACAGGCTGCAATAACGACGTATATACCGAAACGACGTTGGACTTTAACGCAAACGAAGTGTCGGAGATATCCGTTTCTCTGGAAAACCGCCGCGTCGAGGTCGTTTCCTACGACGGAGAAGACATTCTTTTCGAGGGATTTGTCTCCGAAAAGGAATTTTATTCGACATCGTTGACGGACGGCGTACTAAGCATCTCCTCCGCATACGACAAAACGGCGGCGGACTATATCGGTCTCGGGACTCCGGACGAATATAAAAGCGTGCGTATATCCCTGCCGCAGGGCATGCTCGACAGGATATCCGTATCCACGACAGACGAAAACATAACGATCTCAAACATCGTCGTTAAAGACTCCGTAACGCTTTCGGTGAACAACGGCGACATAAATTTCGATACTGTTGACGCGCAAAATATCGATATAAAAGCAAAAAACGGCAATATAACGGGAAGCCTCTCCGGTCAGATCGGCGATTACACGATATCCGTCACGCAGAAAAAAGGCGAAAGCAATCTCCCCGCCTCGCTTTCCGGCGGCGACAGACGGCTGTATATCGATTCCAACAACGGGGATATAAATATTTCGTTCAAATAAAATCTTTATAAAATCTTAATGCGGCGCGCAGCGACCCTAATATTTTCTTAATGCGCGTCGGTGTATAATACCCGAGGGCCGAAAGGAGATCCGTATTATATGCCGACAGCACTGAAACGCAAATGGAAGCCATCCTCTTTCCAGATCATCTTGATGGGGTTCGCGGGCGTGATACTTACGGGAGCTGTGATATTGATGTTCCCGTTTTCCTCTAAAGACGGCGTCTGGACGCCGTTTATAGATACATTGTTCACTTCCACGTCCGCAGTGTGCGTAACGGGGCTCATCGTATACGACACCGCTACGCATTGGTCGCTGTTCGGACAGATAGTGATTCTGCTGCTGATACAGATAGGCGGTATGGGCGTGGTCACCGTCGCCATAGCTTTCGCTATGCTTTCCGGCAGGAAAATAGGACTTTTCGCGCGAGGCACGATGAAAGAAGCGGTAGCCGCTCCCGGTGTGGGCGGCATCGTGCGTCTGACGGGATTCATAATAAAGGGTATTTTTTTGATAGAGTTCATAGGCGCGGCGCTGATGGCGCCCGTGTTTATATCGGACTACGGCGCCGATGGGATATGGATGGCTATATTCCATTCCGTATCCGCATTCTGCAACGCGGGATTCGATATAATGGGCGAAAAGACGGGCGAATTTTCGTCGCTTACCGGCTATTCCGCGGAGCCCGTCATCAATATAACGATAATGCTCCTCATCATCGTGGGCGGTATCGGCTTTTTGGTGTGGGAAGACGTCGTAAAGCATAAATGGCGTTTGAACCGCTACAGAACGCAAAGCAAAGTTGTGCTTATCACCACCGCGGTATTGATAATAGTCCCCGCGATATACTTTTTCTTCGTCGAATTCGAAGATCTTCCGCTCGGGGAGCGCTTCCTCGCTTCCTTTTTCCAATCGGTCACGCCGAGGACGGCGGGATACAATACGGTATCGCTCCCCGCGATGAGCGAGGCGGGCTCCGCGATAATAATAATGCTGATGCTGATAGGCGGCTCTCCCGGCTCCACCGCGGGCGGTATGAAGACGACGACGATAGCCGTCATGTTTTCGTCCGCGTTTTCGGTGTTCCGCAAAAAGGACAATGCTGAGCTCATGAAACGCAGTATCGGCGACGACAACGTCAAAAGCGCCGCTTGTATATTCCTGATGTACATATCGCTGTTTTTGCTGGGCGGCATAGTCATAAGCACCGCGGAAGGAATTCCGATGCTGACAAGCCTGTACGAGACCGCTTCCGCCATAGGAACGGTGGGGCTTACTTTGGGCGTTACCCCTGCTCTCGGCGTTTTATCGAAGATGATTTTGATACTTTTGATGTACTTCGGACGGGTCGGGGGACTGACATTGATATACGCCGCTCTTGGCGGCAGAAAAACGCAGTTAGCAAAACTACCTCAGGACAACATAACGGTCGGATAAAGGAGGCATATGAAAACCAAATCTATACTTTTAATAGGACTGGGACGTTTCGGAAGACACATCGCTATGAAACTAAGCGAACTCGGACACGAGGTAATGGCTGTGGACCGCGACGAAGACAAGGTGAACGCCGTAATGCCGTTCGCCACCGACGGACAGATCGGCGACAGCACGAACGAGGCGTTTTTGCGTTCGCTCGGCGTAGACAATTACGACGCGTGTATAGTGACCGTAAGCGGCGACTTCCAAAGCTCGTTGGAAACTACCTATCTTTTGAAAGAAATGGGCGCGAAAAAGGTCATTTCGCGCGCGGAGCGGGACGGTCAGGCGAAATTTCTTCTCAGAAACGGCGCGGACGAGATAGTTTATCCCGAAAAACAACTCGCGAACTGGCTCGCTATCCGCTCCAGCGCCGACCACATAATCGATTACATAGAGCTCGGATCATCGTTTTCGATATTCGAAGTCGCCGTTCCGAAAGCGTGGCTCGGCAAGAGCATCGTAGAGATAGACATCCGCAGAAAATTCAACGTCAATATAATCGCCATAAAAGAAAACGGCAGGATAAACGCCGCTTTCACGCCGGACACCGTCCTGAGCGATAAAAACACCCTGCTCGTTCTCGGCGAGTACAAGGCGCTTCAAAAGTGTTTCGGGATATGACCGGATAAATAATAAACATGGAAGATTTATTTTTGTTCGCACTGCTTCTTCCCGCAATTGCGGCAGGATATGCGGTGATGAAAAGGATAGACGACGGGACTAACGCTTCGCGACGAAACGGGCGCGAAGCGGCGCGGCGGGAAGAAACTTCCCCGCGCGCCCGACGGAAAACGCCTCTTCTTCGCCGCCCGGGCGGCAGACGCGGGTAAACAGTTTGCATTTGCCGCGGGATATGATATAATTCCGTAAGGTGTTTTATGAGCGACGACCGCAGGATCAACGCCGATATTTCCGATATTCCCGAGCATGTTCTGGTCGGCATCTCCCCTTCACCCTCAAACGAAAAGATAATTCGCACCGCGCACAAGATGGCGGTGGCTTTCAACGCCGCGTTTTCGGCGGTTTACGTCAAAACGCCCGCTTCCAAAAACTATTCCGAGGACGATAAAAAGAGGCTTGAAAACAACATCCGTCTTGCCGAAGATCTGGGCGCCGCGGTCACGTCGGTATACGGAGAGGACGTTCCGAACGAACTAGCGGGTTTTGCGAGAATATCGGGCGCGACAAAGATAGTCATAGGTCGCAGCTCTGCACGCCGCACGGGGTTATTCCGTAAACTCTCTTTGGCGGACAGACTGATACTAGCGGCACCCGAAGCGGATATTCATATAATACCCGATTCCGACACCACCGTCGCCGAGCGCGGTAAAAAGCTGTTCGCGCCCCCAAACGCGCTTACGCTTTTGAAGGACGCGGCTATCGCCGCGGGGATACTCTCGGTCGCCACCCTGTTCGGTTTTCTGTTCGCGAGCGTCGGGTTTACCGAGGCGAATATCGTTACCGTATACATCCTGGGCGTATTGATAACGAGCGTCCTTACAAAAAGCCGTATCCTGTGGGTAATGTCGTCCGTTGCCGCCGTTCTGCTGTTCAATTTTCTGTTTACCGATCCGCGATTTTCGCTTCTAGCGTACGACGACGGATATCCTCTGACATTTGTAATAATGCTTGCCGCCTCGATAATCACGGGAACTATAGCCGCAAAGATGAAACGCAACGCGGGAGACGCGTCGCGTGCCGCGTACCGCGCGAAAATACTTTTCGACGCAAATAAACTTATCCAAAAGGCGACGACCGAACGGGAAGTATTGGAAGTCGGCGCGGATAAGCTGAAAAAACTCCTGAAACGCGACGTCACGGTGTACGAAGCGGACGTCGCGGAAAACGCCGATATCATTGAACGGGTCTCACTCGCACCCGGCGACACGGATACGGGCTCGTACGTCGCCGCGGACGACATCTACAAAATACTCGTGCCGTTGAAAGTCAACGGCTCTGTGTACGCCGTTTTCGGTATAGACAAAACGAAAAACGCCGTTGAACCATTCGAATCGGGTATAATGCGCTCGATAGTCGGAGAGTGCTCGATAGCACTTGAAAACCTCATCAATCTGCGGCAGAAAAAGCAGGCTTCGGAGCGTGCCGAAATGCATAAATTCCGCGCGGATCTGCTGCGCACGATATCGCACGACCTGAGGACTCCGCTGACCGCGATATCGGGAAACGCCGCGAATCTCGCGCACAACGAGAACGTATTCGACGTCGAGACCAGGAAAAAAATATACTCGGATATTTATTCCGATTCGCTGTGGCTCATCGGTATCGTCGAAAATCTATTGTCCGTGACGAAATTGGAAGATGATTCGATACGCCTGAATATCACCACGGAGCTGGTCGAGGAAGTCGCCGCCGAGGCATTAAAACACATTCGCATCCCTGACGGCTCGCATACCGTGCGCCTCGAGATCCGGGACGAGCTGTTGCCCGCCCGCATGGACGCGCGCCTTATAATACAGGTGATATTGAATCTTGTGGACAACGCCGTAAAATACACCCCGCGCGGCGGCGAAATAACGGTCCAAGTACGCCGCGACGGCGCTTTCGCTTCCGTCAGCGTCGCCGATAACGGTCCCGGCGTGCCCGACGAACTGAAGCGGCACATATTCGATATGTTCTATACCGGCAGAAAAACGGTCGCGGACGGCAGGCGCAGTCTCGGACTCGGGCTGTATTTATGCAAATCCATCGTAAAAAAGCACGGCGGCGAGATAAACGTATCGGATAATACCCCGTCCGGCGCCGTTTTTACTTTCACTCTTCCCGTTGCAGAGGTGAATATAAATGAATAATCATTCCGTATTGGTAGTCGAAGACGACGCACCCGTCCAAAATCTGATAACAACCACACTGAAAGCGCACGAATACCGCTCTATGACTGCGGCGACAGGCGAAACAGCCGTTATGATGGCGTCATCGTATTCTCCGGACATTATATTGATGGATCTCGGGCTTCCGGACGCGGACGGCGTGGACGTCATAAAAAAGATACGCACCTGGTCGGACGTACCGATAATCGTGATAAGCGCAAGAAGCGACGACCGCGACAAGATAACCGCGCTCGACGCGGGCGCGGACGATTATCTGACGAAACCGTTTTCGGTCGAGGAGCTTCTGGCTCGGCTGCGCGCCACCGCGAGAAGGCTATCCGCCGCGGCGGGCAGTCGCTCCGACTCCGTTTTCACGAACGGAAAGCTGACTATAGACTACGCCGCGGGCGTCGCGATGATCGACGGAAACGAGATAAAACTCACTCCTATCGAATATAAACTTTTATGCCTTCTCGCCCAAAACGTAGGCAAGGTATTGACCCACACATATATAACCCAAAAGATTTGGGACGCGGCTTGGGAATCGAACGTCGCTTCGCTCAGGGTGTTTATGGCGACCCTCAGAAAAAAGATAGAATCCGCGCCCGATTCCCCGCAGTACATCCAGACTCATATCGGCATCGGCTATCGTATGCTGAGAGTGGAATGACCGAACGAGCCGCCATTCGGGGCGGCTCGTTTCGGAATATAGATATCCTATCGTATCTTGTTAAATTATACCTCCGGGAGCTCTATTTCGGTGGAATTGAGGTTCTTGATCTCGATACTTATCTCGCAGATCATTCCTTCGATCGTGGTGTAACCCGTGAAAACGCAGGAGTTGTTTTCAAGCACCAATTCAAGCGAATCGAACAGCATATCCTCGAATCCTATGCTTACGTTATCCTTTTTCACGAACGCTTTGTCGTCGGAGGAATATTCGTAGTTCATCGCGTTAAAAAGATCCGTGAACTCGTCTGACGAAGAGACCTCGGTGCCGCCGCTGCCGCGTATCGGACCCTCTTTGACCCAGCCGTTCGCGCTTTCGGTATATGTATAGTACAGTTCGTCCGTCACATATTCCACAAATTGCGCGGGAGAGCCCATTACCGCACTGGAATACGTCTTGTTGTCGTCGTATTTCACGGTATACTCGACGTCTCCCATCATGGGCACGGACATTGTCACCACCACTTCCATCGAATCCGCGTTTTCGATCTTTTCGGCAAACTCTGTAATGTCGTCGACGTCAGGGGTGCACGCCGCGGTAAAAACGCATACGCATGCCATAAGCGCGACGGCGCATAACGTAATAAATGATTTTTTGTTGAATTTCTTCATAAGACCTCCTTTTGTTTGCAAATCGTTCGTCGTATATTTGCCTAAGGACAAATATCGATAATATTATATGCCCAAAGACATATAATGTCAATATGAAAATTTTGGTAAGCGAACGTATCAGGGAACTTATCGAGGCGGAGAAAATTTCTCAATATGCCCTGGCAAAGCGTTTGCGCATCAACCCCAGCACCGTTTCCAACTGGCTGAGCTGTAAAAAAGAGCCGAGCATCGAAAGTTTGTGGAAACTTGCCGATTATTTCGACGTCAGCGTCGATTATCTCATCGGGCGCCGCGAGATCTGACATGCTTTTTCGTCCTCGCCGGTAACCGACACCGCCGTTTGTTTACATCCGAAACGATATGTGATACAATTTTTTTGCGGCATTTTTATTTCGCCGTAAAAAACGCACGGAGCGGGAAATATGCTTCTGAAGGACTTTTATAACGCAGACTTCGCCGCAAAGCTTGCGGCGATGATAAAAAAAGTTTACCCCTCTTTCGACGAAAAAGGTTTTACGGAGTATCTTTCCGAAGAGCTCGGCGACAAGTCCTACAGCGAGAAAATGGCGGTATTCACCCACGCGTTCGATCAATTTTTGCCGGAATATCTTGATACTCTTTCCGTTTTTCAGGGCATCTTGGGAAATGAACTTAGCTCTTTCGCCGTCATGTATTCGGACGGCGCATATCTTGCGCCCGTGGGAAAATATGTGGAAACGCACGCGGCAGAGCGGGAAGAATACTTTCTCCCCTCCGCGGCATTCATCTATGAGCTCACAATGCGTTACACGGGCGAATTCGCCATGCGCCCGCTGATACGAGTGAATCCCGAACGCGCCATGGCTAAGCTGTCGGAGTGGAGCCTCGATAAAAGCGCGTACGTTCGGAGGCTTTCGAGCGAGTGCATGCGACCCAATCTTCCGTGGGCTAAGAGGCTCACCGAAGCGGTGTCGAGATTCGAGGAATATTCGCACATTCTGGACAACCTGAAAAACGACCCTGATCCGTATGTCCTGAGGAGCGTTGCGAACAACCTGAACGATTTGTATAAATACGACCCCGAAAAAGCGGATATCATAGTCCGCCGCTGGTCCGATGGAACCCCCTCACCCGCCACTTTGAGAATAATCCGTCACGGAACGCGTTCGCTCAGAAAAAAGAAGAGATCGGATGCGCTAAAGTAAAGACGCCCTATCTTGACAAACGAGCCGAAAGCGGAACGCGTTATTTTAAGTAATCATCTACCGAGCCCGATACATGAAAAAAGACGCCCGAAGCGTCTTTTTTTCGTTTGGGTTTAGTAGATAAAAATACTATTCTCCAAACCGAGCAGAATGATCGGTAGAGAGTAGGATGTCAATCAAATAATTTTACTAAATAGTTTTAATTTTTGCTTTCTGATTTTTAAAGATTTCATTTAGTTGCTCGTTCGCATTATGCATGTCACCAATCAACGTCTCGAATCTATCAAAATAATATTCATGATTAGGTTCTAGGTGCTTTAATGGCAAATATTATTTAAACAAACGGTGAACTACAAAATTTCTTTCTTCGCATATATGGTCTAAAATCTTCTTGGCATTTTATGCAAAAAATTGATTTCTTTTGTGTGTTTAGTACCAAAACATAAAGTTTTTTTCGTTAAAAGTTTTATACAATTTATTTGATTTTTCTGCAAATATGTTAAATTCATATACAAACATTGAATCGGTCTTCTCAAATTCTCTTAAGATCTCGTCAAAAGCCAATATGTTTGCGAGGGTATATTCTATCATTTGAGAAAGATTGACAATAAATCCGACCTTTCCCCAAAGATGTGTTAATTTTTCTTGAATTTCTTCCGGTAGTTCCATCATTTATTTAATTGAGAAAAATGCAAAATCGCTTTCACATAAAATTTTACCTTTAGCATCAAATTGCCTTACTTTATAGCCATATACTCGTTTTGCCAACCCTGAAATCGACTTAAACAACGAGCCGTCCTCAATTACGTATTTGCCGATAAGTTGCTCAACCTGACCACCTAAGAGTTGCGGAGTAAAAAAGGTTACGCACATGCTACTCGGCCGACTGAAATTCCCGTTTGCCAAATATAATTCAATTTCAGTTTTAGCGTATGTATCACAGCAAGGCTGAAAATATATATTAACTAAATCCGCACCCGTAGAATGTTTGATTTGTGCTTTCGCGAGCAATTTGGCATTTTGTTCTTGCGCCACTTTTGCATAGTATTTTTCCTTGTTCGCCTCTACATATATAACGGGAATAATTAAATCGTCGGCAAGGTTGTTGTTAAAGACAATTTTTATGCTTTCAATTCTATTATCAAATGAAAGAGGAAGAAAAAATCTACGCTGCTCGCCACTACTTTTAGAAGACATTATGGGATCGAATTCCGCTTTTAACGCAATCTGTTGTTCGCCCTTAATCGCAAAAACACGCTCAAAACTCTTGTTTGCTATATATAGAAAATAACCGCCAACTGTAATATCCTCGTCTTGCGTTATCATTATTTTATCATTCGTATAGCACTTAACAATATTTTTCTCTTTTTCATTTATATATGCAAAATAAGAACGTGCCATATTCATTAAATATTTTTGATATTTATCCATTTTAGTCTCCTCATTTAATAGCGCAAATCAAATCAATGCACTCTTTTATCTCCGCAATAGTCATCGGTTCATAATCTTTTTCAGAGTGAACGATACTGTTTCTTTGCTTTCTGAGTTTATGCAATAATTTTATTGCCCTTTCGTCGATATATTCTGTCATATCACCCCAACCGTTATCTTCTTGCCAATGAAGCTTCTCCTTGCAATATCGGGTAATCATATCTGCAAAATCACCTTCATAACGATAATTACATTTGAAAACGCTCTCCAAGCGAACACATAATTTAATAATTAATATTTCGGTATTGCCTTTTGTTAATTCTTTTTCGAAATACTCTTTTGACAATTCTGCGATTGTTTTTTCTTTTTCTATTGAAAGCGTAATGTTTTCTAAAATTTGCGTTTTACAAATTTTGAAAAACTCAATAAGACCATTCTTAGTCCCTTTTTGATCAAGATGAACTGTGTGCACTATTATTTTACCGTTAATTTCATTACGCTCAACAACTTTTATATGTTCTCTATTAACAATAAAATCAGCAGTCTTTGCTTTAGCATATTTAATAATTTCTTCTTCGACACTTTCATTTTCTTTGTTGATCACGGCATCACTTAATACAAAATTTTTGTTGTCAACTGACCATTGAAAAAGGTCTCTCCATTGTTCATTGTCATAAAATTTTAACAATTTCTCTACGGTATGAATCGGATAATCGTTTAACGCTTTTTTTATGATTTTTACATTTTTCACTGCAAGAAGTTCATCTATATAAAGAATTCCGTTGTGAATAGCTCTCTGCACCATTAGCTCTTCCGCGCTAACAGATTTATTTTGCTTCAATTTCGCGACCCTTAATTCGTCGGTATCCAAACACACACCGTCATATAAAGAATTAAATTTATCCGCTTCCTGTGCTTTTTCCACATCGCCGTTATTCAAAAGAAATTTTAACGTAGAAAGCTTAAAGGTTATATAAGGATGCTTCAGTTTTTCATCCATGAATGGCGTTACCCCATAGAAATTTGGTATATGGCTTTCTCGTTGTTTTTTTACTGCATCTACATATACGATAGACTCTTCGTTTATGTTTTTCAAGTATATAAAATATTTGTCAAAAACCCCGGTTTCTCTGCATTTTACAGCGTGATCCATAAGTTCGGAGATGCCTAGTGCCCACAATGATTTACCGAATCTTCCATGATCATAATAATTTTGTTTCTCCCATTTGGCGAATAAAATATCGTGGCTGTTTCGTAAGAGTTTCGGCTGTTTGACAAGCAAATCGAAAATGCGTGAAAAGTCTTCTGTTTCAAGCTCTTTTGAAGTCATTAAATCAAGATAGGCTTGAAAAACATCATAAGCTTCGCTGCGTCGCTTGTTGATTAGTGCTTTCATTTTGGAAACCGTATCGGTTAAGATGGCATAATATAAAACATTTGCAAATTCTTCTTTGGTTGGTCTGTATGACAATTTTTGTCCAACGACATTTGCGAATGCTTCTGCACTTTCACATCGGATAAGGAGTTTTCTCAGTACTTGATAGCTTTTGTATTTAAAAACATAATCTCGCAAACTCCGACCGCTTTCGTCTTTTGTGTCTGCAGTAAAATTTCCTACAAGTGAAACGTCATCTTTTTGAGCGCAAAGTTCCAGCTTTGACATTGTTATAATCTCTTTTCTCGGTTCCTCGCCCGTCATTATATAATCAATACTCACACCAAAAAGTTCCGCTAAAACAGGAAAGAACTCAATGCTGGGGGTTCCGTTATCTTTTTCCCATTTGCTAACTGCTTTATCGCTCACTTGCAACTTTTTCGCAAGGCTAATTTGAGTCCATCCTTTTTGCCTGCGCAATTTAGCTATAGTTTCACCAATACTGTGTTTTTTTGTCTTCATTTCCATATCGCGATTTCTCCCGTGTTTTTCATATCTATTGTACCAAATCAAGCCATAAATGTAAACCTACGATTAATTAACCGATTTAAATTAACTATCTTCTAACTAATTACAATTCTACGATTAGTAGACCTCTTATGTTTTAACTTTTCCACCTCTCCCACTCCTCACCGCAAAAAAAGTCGCGTATCCAAACGCGACTTTTTTTCGTTTGGTGCGGATGACAGGACTTGAACCTGCACAACCTTGCGATCACAAGATCCTGAATCTTGCGCGTCTGCCAATTCCGCCACATCCGCGTGCTTAGATATTTTATTATAATCGGATAAAATTGTCAAGGAATTTTTACAAGTCATTGATTTAATTCGGCAATCGGCGCCATGCGACGAAGAATGGTTCGAGAGCGCCGATCATTTCAAGCTATAGACCCTATATTTTCGAATTGATTTCCGATATGATGCGGATCCCCGGGAGCGTTTTCATAAAGTTAACAAAGTACTTATCGAAGCCCGCCATGCCGTCCGAGGTCGGCGCCAGAGTTTGAGACGAAATACCCGCGAATATGTCTTCGGCGAGATACGCGCCGAGCGTTTTGTCGCCGCCTTTTATCATGTAAAGCGCGAGAAGAGCCATACCCCATGCGCCGCCCTCGCCCGCCTCGGGGTAGATCCTGACCTCGGTCTTCAACGCGTTCGCCGCGGTCTTAAGACCCGCCCGCGATTTGAAATATCCCCCGTGGCAGCACATTATATCCGCTTTCACGCCCTCTTTTTCCAAAATATCTGTCCCGTACCTGAGAGCGGCGAAAACGGCGTAGCACTTTGCTTTCATAATATCCGCAAGCCTCAGTCCCCTGTCGGCGGGACGAACGAATACGGGTACCGCCCGATCCAATCCCAATATGCTTTCGCCCGACAAAAATCCCGCGTCCGTTATGCCGCCCGCGTCCGCGGAACCCTTTTCCGCAATGCCGTAAAGGGTCGAATAAAGTTCCTCTTTCGTCGGTTTTAAGCCGAATAATTCCAGCGCTTCGCCGAATACAGCCGTCCAGTCGTCCATATCGCCGGTGCCGTTGTTGCAATGTATCATCGCAACCGGCGCGCCCTCGGGGGTGGCGACGATGTCTATCTCCGGGTGTGCGGACGAAAGCGGTTTTTTCAAAACCGTCATCGAAAACACGCTTGTGCCCGCGGAGACGTTGGCAGTCCCCGGCGACACCGAATTCGTCGCGACCATGCCCGTGGCGGCGTCGCCCTCGGGAGCGCACATAGGAACGCCCGCACCGAACTCGCAGGTTGGATCCAATAATAGAGCGCCCGCTTCGGTCAAAAAACCCGCTCTTTTCCCCGGAGGCACGATGGCGGGAAATATATCGGGGATCTTTTGGAAAAATCCGTATTTTTCGGCGGTTTTATTAAATTTTTCCGCCATATCTCGGTCGTATTCCGTTCCGCTAAGCGGAAAGATACCGCTCGCTTCGTCCGCGCCCACTGCGTGAGAGCCGCTCAAAAGGTAATGAACGTAGCCCGAAAGCGTGGTGAGCTTATAAATTTCTCCCAGATGCGCGGCACCCGTTTTTATTTGACGGTACAGATGCGCTATAGTCCACCTGGCGGGTATATTAAAACCGAAAAGAGCGCTCAGCTCCTCCGCCTCCTCGTGCGCCGAGGTATTGCGCCACGTCAAAAAGCGCGAAAGCATTTTACCGCCCGCGTCAACCGGAAGATAACCGTGCATCATCCCCGATATACCCAAAGCCGAAGCCGAACGAAGTTTTTCGCCCGTTTTCGCGTAATGATCGGCTTTAAGCGCTCCGAACGCGGCTCTTAGCCCCGAAATTATATCCTCTTCGGAATAAGTCCACTCGCCGTCCGTGAGGCGGTTTTCCCACTCGTGAGAGCCCTTGGCAACGACTTTTCCCGCGCCGTCCGTCACTACCGCTTTTATCCTGGTGGAACCGAATTCGATACCTATTGCAGTCACAATCATAGGACTCGTCCTCCGTTATAGCCAAAATTTCCTCCAGCGGGCCTTTGAATTCGCGACGAAGGAGCGGCGGCAGTTTGCCCGACGGGACCGTCCCGAATCTGATACGGCGGTATAAATTCCTCATTTGGAATTTCGATACGGTGTCTATGAGCATTTCGTGGCGCGGCGCGTTCGTCCTCGGTACATAGTTTATTAACGTAAACTCTATATCTTCGCCGCGGTATATGAATTCGCCATCCGTCGTCTCTCCGCGCGACGTGAGCGTGCCGCCCGAAACGTCGCCGAACCTCAGCGCCATTTCCACTCCGTTCCCGAGCTTAGATATGTCCCCTTCCGCGGAGAAATTCAATTTTATACCGTCCTCGGTCTCGTCTATCGATATATGCACAACTAAATATCCGCCTCTTTCGAATTCGGTGCCGTCGCCGTCGTCGAAATAGAGCTCGAATTCGCCTTTCCCGCGATAAAAAACGATATCGAGCGGTTTATCGTTTCCGATATAGTTGTCCCGCGCGTCGCGGTACATGGGTATTATCGCGCCGGGCAGAGCAAACACGGGGATATCCTCCCGGTCGCGATAAATGCGATATTTTCCCTTTTTGTAAATTCTTCCCGTAAAGACATCCGTATATCTTCCTTCGGGGACCCAAAGATCGGTATATGCCAAACCGGTTTTTCGGGACGCGCGCCGTGTGACGGGGCATACGACCAGCTTGTCACCGAAATAATATTGGTTCTGCGCGCGGTACGCTTCCGGCGCGTCGTAGGCGTAATACATCGGCTCCGTCAAAGCCCTGAGCCGCCTATGGGTGCGGAAATTCATCGAATACAGGTAAGGGATGAGCCGATGCCTTAGCCTGAGATATCTTTCCGCCGCTAAGGAGACCGCGGCGGAGCTTTTCCACGGCTCTTTACCCATAAACGGATCGGAAGTGGAATGCAGCCGCATGATCGGGCTGAAAACGCCAAACTGTATCCATCTAAGATACAGCTCGTCGTCCTTGTAGCCGAAATGGTGACCGCCTATGTCGTGGCTCCACCACGAATACGCGACGTTGGAAGCGCACGCGGTCATATAAGGTTGGAACGTGAGGGTCCTGAAAGTCATAGCGGAATCGCCGCTGAAACCCAGCGGATAGCGGTGACTTCCCGGCCCCGCATAGCGAGATAGTATCAGCGGTCGCATACCCTTCGCCGCCATGTCCGCGATGTGCAGGTGGTTAAGCGCCCACAGCGGATCCAAACCGGGAACGTCGCACTTTTTGCCCTGCTGCCAGTCGATCCACCAAAACCGCACCCCCGCTCTTTCGTACGGAGCAAGCGCTATGTCGAAGTACGCGTCGATGAATTTTTTGTTTTTCAGCGAAAATCCTATCGTTTTCCGCTCCGCCGGGTCGCGCCCCATATACCGGGCGAATGCGTCGTAGCAGTCCTCGAACGGACGTATCCCCTGAGCGGGATGCAGATTCATTGTAACGATAAGTCCGAGTTCCTTTAATTTGTTCAAAAATGCGCCGAAATCTGGAAAAAGCTCCGTATTCACGCTGTAGCCGGTCCAGCCCGGCGAAGATCTGAGTCCCAGCATATGCGCCTCGGGCGAGTCGTCGGACGGCAGAGTAAGTTGTTTGCCGAAACGTTTTTCGACGTCTACCCAGTGCCAGTCCATATCTATGGTTGCGACGGTAAAAGGCACGTTACGCGCCGCGAAACGCTCCATCAGCGCTACATATTCATCCGCCGTATAAGCATGGTATCTGGACCACCAGTTGCCGAAGACGAATTTCGGCAGAAGAGGCGCAGCGCCCGTTAGCCGAAAAAGATCCGCTATACATTCCCTGTACCGCGCGCCGTACGCAAAATAATATTTATCGGAGAATCGTGCGCCGCGGGAAACGAAGTCCTCTCCGTCCATGACCAAAGTATCATCGTTCATCACCGCCGCTCCGCGGCGCGACAGCACGCTTTTTTGAAGACGCACCCTGCCGTTAGTCATATCCAGCGTGCGCCTTGTGCCGGGCAGTACTCCGGCGGAAAAGCGCGTCACTCTCCCGAAGCCCTTCGGAGTAACGGCGACGCGCCCGCTTTTTATATGGTATTCGAATACGGCGCGCTCGGTCCTCACGGTTATAATGCTGTTTGTCGTCTCGTGTTCGAAAACGGGAGAGGCAAAATCCCTGAACCACACTATCTGCGTGGGAAGATCGGTGAGCGTGCCGCGCTCCACCCTGAACAACGAATCCGTCAAAACGGTTATTCGCCCGCCGTCGAACTCGATGACGTTCTCTTTTTTAGCCTTTGCGCGAGTACTTATTGCGTATCTATACATATTAGCCCTCCCGTATTTATGATAACACGGGGAGCAAAGCGATTCAAGACCCGTTGTGCCGAAAATGCGTTATTCCCAGTATTCGAAATCGATATCCAATATGGATACGGTGTCTCCGTCCTTGATCCCCGCCTTTTTGAGTTCCGCAATGACCCCTTTGTCCCGAAGCGCGCGCTGGAACCACCTGAAAGATTCGGGGTCGCTCAACACGACTCTTCTCGAAAGTTCCTCCACATACCCCCCCGTTACGACGTAAGAGCCGTCCTCGACATGCACCGAAAAGGAATTTTTATCGCGCTCCTTGTATTCGAATTTCCTGTACTCCAAACGTTTTTTAGGCGGCAGCGTCTTTAATGTTTCGTTTATGACGAAAAGAAGCTCGTTTAAGCCGCTTTTTGTAGCTGCGGATACCGTTATAACGGGTTTTCCGATTTTTTCGCTGAACGCTTTTACCCTGTCTTCCGTATCCGGAGTTATATCCGATTTGTTCGCCGCCACTATTTCGGGAAGACCGGCAAGGCTTTTCGAATACTTTTCGAGTTCCGTGCGGATGGCAAAGTAATCTTCTGCGGGATCTCGGCCTTCGGAGCCGGAAATGTCCACGACGTGCACGATGAGCCTTACCCTTTCGATGTGCCTCAAAAAACTGTGACCGAGCCCCGCGCCGTCGGCTGCGCCCTCGATAAGCCCCGGGATATCCGCCATGATGAACGAGTCGTCGAAATATCTGACTACGCCGAGATTGGGGTTCAGGGTCGTAAAGTGGTAATTCGCTATCTTCGGCCTGGCGGCGCTCACCACCGACAATATAGTAGATTTGCCGACGTTCGGGAATCCCACAAGTCCCACGTCCGCTATAGTTTTCAGTTCGAGCTTTATCTTCCTTTCGACGGTTTTCTCGCCCGTTTCCGAAAAACCGGGAGCGCGCCTCAATGCCGTTGCGAATTTGGCGTTTCCTCTGCCGCCCCTGCCCCCTTTCAATATCGTCACGCGTTCGCCCGCTTCGAATATATCCGCTAATATGCCGCCCGTTTCGGAATCCTTTACGACGGTGCCGCACGGAACTTTGATCACGAGGTCCTCTCCGGAGCGACCGGTACAATTTTTGCCGCTTCCCTTTTCGCCGTTTTCCGCGCGGAAATGCTGCGTGAATCTGAACGGCGACAGCGAAGTCATACCGGGATCGCCTTCGAAAACGATATCGCCGCCCGCGCCGCCGTCTCCGCCGTCCGGTCCGCCGTCCAGAACGTATTTTTCGCGGTGCCACGACACCGCGCCGTCACCGCCGTTACCTGCTTTAATATATATCGTGGCGACATCCAAAAACATATTACGCCTCCTTCTTCTCGTTTATGTAATACGCGCATTCGCCCCTCAGAGCGCATTCGCCGCACGCGGGGCGCGCGGCTTTACAGATATATCTGCCGTGGAATATCATGGCGTGGTGGAGCGCGTTCCAATCCTCCGGCTTAAATTCGTTTTTTAGGTCCGATTCCACCGCGTCGGGAGTCTTTCCGTCGGATAGCGCGAGCCTGTGCGCCACGCGGAAAACATGAGTGTCCACCGGCATCGCGGGCATGCCGAACGCCACCGTCAGAACGACCGAGGCGGTCTTTCTGCCGGTCCCTGGTATAGTCAGAAGTTCCTCCATCGTACGCGGCACTTCGCCGCCGAAGCGTTCGATGACCGCGCGTGCCGCCAGAATAATATTTTGCGCTTTATTCCTGAAAAAACCGCACGAATGAATGAGCGGCTCGAGCTCCTCGGGGCTCAATGCCGCAAAATCGGCGGGGGTGGAATATTTCTTGAAAAGCTCATCCGTGACGATGTTCACCCTTTTGTCGGTACACTGCGCGCTGAGTATCACCGCGACCAAAAGCTGAAAGGGCGTTTCGAAGTTTAATTCGCACCTTGCGTCGGGGTGCATTGTCTTAAGTTTCTCGAGAATTTTATCGGCGTTCATATTATGATTATACAATGATACGGCAAAAACCGAAAGCATTTAAGCGTGTTTTATCGGATCCTGTATTCTCCTTTCGCGTTTTTCACCGCTATCTCGCGAACCGCTAAGAGCAGTCTGTCGATGTCCGACAACGTGTTTTTACAGCCTATGCTCGCTCTGACCGCGCCTTGGCTGAGGGTGCCGAGCCAACGGTGTATCAGCGGCGCGCAGTGGATACCCGCGCGCGTCGCGATACCGAAATCGGAGTCCAGAACGTCGGCGACCGCGGTCGAGGGCATATCGGCGATGTTGAACGATATTACGCCGTTTAAATTGTTCGAATATATTTTCACGCCGCCCACGCTTTCCAGCCCATCGATTAGCTTCGCGGAAAGTTTTTCCACGTGTGCGACGATGTCCGCCTTTCTTTTCTCGGTCCAGCGGATACCCTCGCTCAGACCGCCTATCCCCGCCGTATTCAGCGTGCCCGCTTCGAACCCTTCCGGAGGTTCGTCCGGCTGGATAAGGCTTGAAGAATTCGTGCCGGTGCCGCCGAACAGTATGGGGCTTAGTTTGTATTCTTTTCTGTAACACAAAAAACCCGTACCCTGCGGCCCGTGCAGCGATTTGTGCCCCGCACCCGCTATCATCGTCACTCCCGTGTATTTCGAATACGTGTGTCCCAGCGATTGCGCCCCGTCCACTAAAAACGGGATACCGTATTCTGCTAAAAGGCTGCCCAATTCGTCTATAGGCTGCACTGTCCCCGTCACGTTCGACATTTCCGAAAGCGCAACCAGCGACACTTTTTTGTTAAGGTTTCTTTTAAGCAGATCCGGCGTTATCACGCCGTCCGGCGAGGTGAGATATCTGACAGCGACACCCGATTTTTTCAATTTCTCGAGGGGGCGCAAAACGGCGTTGTGTTCGTAAACGGAAGTTATTATCTCGCCGCCGTACCGCGCGCCGAAAACGGCAAGGTTGACTGCCTCGGTACAGCTTTTCGTCATGATGACGTTTCCCGGAAAAGTGACGGACTCTATCCTTTCGCGGCATTCTTCTATGGTCTCCAGCGCTCTCATCGCCGCTCTGTGTCCGCCGCGCCCCGCGTTTGCCGAATTTTTGAGTTCCTTTTCCACTCTTTTTATCACCGCGCGCGGTTTGTACCTCGAGGTCGCGGAGGAGTCCAGATAGATACACGAATTTTTTGAAAACATAATAGATTGTATTATAAAAAACGCCGCAATATACGGAGGAAACATGAATAATATCGCACCGTTCCGTTCCAGAAGCGAGGCGCTGAAACTGAGCCGCGCGCTGAACGAAGCGCATATAGCAAATATCGTCGTCAATACCCCGAGAAACCTTGGGCTCAGCTGCGGTCTGAGCGTGGTGTTCAATGAAGCTCATTACGAAAAAGTGCGCTCCATAATCGCTGAAAAAGCGCTTTCGACCTCGCAGGGGATATATCGCTGAAAATCAGGTAAGCGGCGCTATGAGCGCGCCGAGAAGCGTTTTGTTAATCTTTACGGCGGGGCGCGAAAGGTAGGGATTTTTCAGCGATCTGAGCACCGCTTCGCGTCTAAGCCTCAATCTGAGGGGATGCGCCATATTCTCGGTGTTCCTGTCGTCTCCCGAAGGATCAGAGGTGAAACGCCCCCATATGTCGTCCGCCACAAGCCGCGTCGCTATATAACGATCGCGCCGTTCGGGAAGATGTCTGGTCTCCGAAAAAACCTCTTTGAAATATACGAAAAACGGGCAGCGCGGCAGCACCTTGGCGGAATGATCGAGTATGTGCTCCGCGGCGGTATGATCGCCCGATACGGCATAAAGCGCCGCCAGTATCACGTTCAGATCGTAAATGTATTTCGACGATGCGTAACACGCTTCGGCGGCGGCGCGCGCGGAGTCGTATCGACCCAGCGAATAGGCGCATTTCACGAGCTCCACCGCGTTTCTCAGGTCGCCTTTGTCCGCCGTGAAATCATTGAAAAAAGTTTCGAAATATGCATTGAACAAACTGTCGTTGCCGAAGTCAGAGGATATCCTGAGCAATATGTCCGCTGCCGTAAAACTTCCCGTACGTTTATATACCGAGACCGCGAACGCCATCGCGAGTTCCCTGTCGCCGGCAAGATACGCGGCGCGGAGCGCGAGTTCGGATATCTCGTCCCTGACGGGAGCATTCCCCAAGCTGTCCGAAGCGAATTCGAGCGCCGTTTTTACCGCCTTGTCGTAATCGCCGCGATCTATCGCATCTTTCATGATATCGCGCGTTCGGTATGCAGACAATGCGTTTTCGGGTCCCTCGGAGCCCTCTTCTTCCTCATCGTCCTCGTCGTCCTCGTAGCCGGGGGAGGGTCTTTGTAACCCGTAGATCTCGTATAGATCTTCCGCTTCCGATCCCGTCATCTCCAATAGGATCTGCAGGCGCATCAGCGCGTTTTCGCCGGGATACGACGCGCGGCGCACTATATCGCCCAATACGCCGATGCTTTCGATATACGCGCCCACGGTCAGATAGCAGCGCGCCAGACGGTCCTTGACAAACAGGTTCGACGGATTTTTTTTCTCCGCTTCCCTCAGGACGTCTATCGCGACGTCGAATTCCCCGTTTTCGGCGCACTCGTCGGCAAACCTAAGCGTCGAATCCAGCCCGAGATCGTCGTATCTTCTGATATCAGCCATCCGAAAACAACGCCTCCGTTGCGGCGCGGTCGAATCTGTACTTTTTAAGGCAGTAATCGCAGGTGACCTCGATAACCCCGTTTTCCTCGATTATAGATTCCGCTTCGCTTCTGCCGAGCGATCTGATTATACCGCGTATTTTTTCATTGCAATGGCAGCCGTAGCGTATCGGCTCGGGTTCGAAAAATTCGGTGTGCAGATGTCCGAAGTAAAACTCGCCTATCTCCTCCATGCTCTTTTCGGTCATCATGGACGAGAGCGAGGAAAAATTGCTCATTATGTCCTCGAGCATAAACGTCATCTCCTCGCCCGCTCCGGGAAGCGCCTCGACGATTATACCGCCCGCCTTTACGACGCCGTCCGCCGTCAGATATTCGGAGAGCGCCACCGCCGAACGTATCCCCTCGCTTTTGAAAAGATAGCTTGCAAAATCGTCCGCTATGTTTCCGCTGACCAAAGGGACTCTCCCGATATACGGCTCCTTCAACCCGAGATCTTTGATGACCACCATGTCGCCGTCATGCCCCACCGCGCCGGCAACGTCGAGTTTGCCGTCCGTAAGCTTAGTCGCCGCGGCGGGTACATCCATGAACCCCTTCAGGTCGCCGCGCTCGCCCGCTATGCAGATCCTGCCCGTTTCGCCCTTGCCGTCAATGATGAGGTTGAAACGGTCCGAAACGCTTTTCAGATTGGAATTAATATACGCTCCCGCCGTGAGCGCGCGCGAAAAAGCCGCCGCCGATATCGGTGACATATCGTGCGTTTTTACCAGCGCCTGCGCGCCCGAAGTAACGTCTATGAGCGCCAGCCTCGCTTTGTTGTCGAAGCAAACGCCTTTTATGATCCTGTCCATTATTTTTTCTTCTTTTTATATTTGACCGGTGCGGACTGCTTCCTGACGTCGGTTTTTTTCTTTTCCTTACGAGTCTGTCTGCTCTGGTCGGTGCGCATGTTTTCGTACAGAGTCTGCAGCACGTTCTCCGAGTTATGGTCGCCGTAGTTGACCATTATCAGGAACACATACGTAAGTCCGAAAACGATAAGCAGCATCCCTATAAGTATGGTCACTATCGGCGAGTTTATCGCTAAAAGCGCGAACGGTCCGAACGCCAGCACCACCATTATATAAGTAGGTATCGCAAAAGCCAGCGAATATATGCAGGCGTTTTTGATCTTTGCGGCGATGGTCAGCGTTTTGTGGTAGGACACTACCTGCGGAACGAGATTGAAAAATATCGGCGTCGTAATCAAAAGTATCAGCGCGCCTATAAAAAGCGCAAACCACTGCCCGACATTGGCGCCGCCCGACAACACGCCGTATACGAACTCGACGATGAGGTTAGTGCCGCCCGCAAAGAACACGCCGTAGGCGGAAAAGACGATGAGCATCTCCTTCCAATACGTTTTTACTCCGCGGAAAAACTCGGTCGCTATGCGCGGGACGTCCGCGCCCGTTTTTTTGTCCTTTTTGGTCAGGAAGCTTTCGCCCCATATCAGTTTCGTGGAGATATATACGTGCCCCGCGGCGCCGAAAGACAGCACCGCTATCCCTACGCCTATAGCCAAAAATATCAGCCTGTAAACGTCCAAAAGGTACAGCCGCGCCTCGTTCAACGGCATCGAGGAGGAAAGCCCTATACCGAAGCTGCCCATCAGATACGGAGCGTCGGTGATGCCTGCGAGCATGTACGCGAGCTTTTCCACCCCTATCGCAGCCACCACGACGACTACGGCGAGTATCGGCAGCGCAAAAATGAGCGCCAATGCGTTCGCGGTCATGAAATGGGGGCTGTTCGCTTTGTAGGTATCGAAGAATCTTTTGAAACGACCGGCGGGATAAGGAGGCTTTTTCTCCTCGTTCCTCGCCTCGGGAGCAACGGTCATCCCGGCGATGAGTTTCAGTCTGAACGAATTTATCCTGCTTTCCTTTTTGGTGTTCGATTTGGTTGCCATGGAATTCCTCATTATATATTGCTTAGTTGATTATACAATAAAACGCTCTCTATTGCAAACGTATATTTTTACTTTCTTAAATATGTTCCCGCCGCGCTCTCGGGCGCGCGTAATATAAATTTATATGGAGCAATACAATTGACTTTTCGCGGTAAAGTTGATATAGTTTCTGTAAGTGCGATATAAATACTTTATAAGAGGTACGCTGATATGAAAAAGTACGTAATGGCAGTTGTAGGGGCGACCGGGATGGTCGGCTCGAAGTTTCTGAAGGTGCTGGAGGAGAGAAACCTTCCCGTGTCCGAATACTATCTGTTCGCTTCCGCGAAATCCGCCGGAAAACAAATAGACTTCATGGGCAAAAAACACACCGTCATCGAACTCAACTCCGAGAACATAAAGGGCAAAGGTATAGAAATAGCCTTGTTTTCCGCGGGCGGCTCCGTTTCCAAGGAGTTCGCGCCCCGATTCGCCGAGATGGGCGCCATAGTCATCGACAATTCCAGTCAATGGCGTATGTACGACGACGTACCTCTGGTCGTTCCCGAGGTAAACGGCGAGGAAGCGCTCAACAACCACGGCATCATCGCCAATCCCAATTGCTCCACGATCCAGGCGGTCGTGGCGCTGAAACCGCTTGACGACGCATTCGGCATAAAGCGCGTCGTATACTCTACATACCAGGCGGTCTCGGGCGCGGGGGTAGCGGGATACAACGACCTAAGGGACGGCACCACCACTAAATTCCCCTATCCCATACGCGGCAACGTTTTGCCGCACATCGACGTTTTCCTTCCGAACGGCTACACGAAGGAAGAAGAAAAGATGATAAAGGAGACGAGAAAAATACTGAAAAAACCCGACCTAAGAGTCACCGCCACGACGGTGCGCGTTCCCGTGTTCCACGGACACAGCGAGTCCATAAACGTCGAATTCGAGCGTCCCTGCACCGTAGAGGGCATAAAGGAAGCGCTTCGGACTATGCCCAATATCGTCATCGTGGACGATCCCGCGAACAATAAGTATCCCATGCCCATTTACGCCGAGGATACCGACGAGGTGTATGTCGGCAGGATACGTCTGGACGAGTCCGTCGAATACGGCTGCAACCTTTGGGTCGTCGCCGACAACATCAGGAAGGGAGCCGCGACGAACGCGGTGCAGATAGCCGAATATCTTATAGCGAAAGACGCCGTCAAATAAGGAGGCATATATGTCCATATTCAAGGGAGCGGCGACAGCGCTCGTCACGCCGTTCATCGACGACAAAGTCGATTACAAATCGCTGGAAACGCTTATCGACAGGCAGTTGAAGGGAAACATAGACGCTCTGGTCATCAACGGCACTACCGGCGAGCCTACCACGATGACGCATTACGAACGCACCGCGGTGGCATCGGCGGTGATAGAGCACGTCGCTAAACGCGTTCCCGTCATTTTGGGAGCGGGCAGCAACAATACATATACCGCCATAGAGTACGCCAAGGAAAATGCCTCTCTCGGCGCCGACGCGATACTTACGGTCACGCCCTATTACAACAAATGCACGCAGTCCGGGCTCGTCGCGCATTACAAGGCGATAGCGGACGCGGTGGATCTGCCGATAATCATGTATAACGTCCCCGGCAGGACGGGAGTGAACATCGCTCCGGAGACCTGTCTGAAACTTGCGGGTTACCGCGGCATACAGGCGATAAAGGAAGCGAGCGGAAATTTGAACCAATTCATGGCGCTGAACCGCCTGGTAGGCGGCAAGCTCGATATATATTCGGGCGACGACGGCTTGGTATATCCCCTCTTGACGCTCGGTGCGATAGGCGTTATATCCGTAGCTTCGAACGTCTGCCCCGAGTACATGCACGACATGGTGTACAAATATTTCGAGGGCGACCATAAGAGATCCCTCGAGATGCAGCAAAAGATAGAGCCTCTGGTCTCCGCGCTGTTTACCGAGGTCAACCCCATCCCCGTAAAATGCGCGCTGAAACTGATGGGAGTCATCCCCGACGATTATATGCGCCTGCCGCTGACCAGGTCGGAAAAAGCCGATCTCATCCGCACGGCGCTGAACGATTTCGGCATCGCTACGGAGGCGTGATATGCGTATAATTCTAAGCGGCGCAGGCGGCGCAATGGGCAAAACGACCGCAGCTACGGTCAAAAACCACCCCGAACACGCTATTGCCGCGGGCGTAGATAAATTCGCGGCGCCCTATTCGTCCGATTTTCCGATGTATACATCGTTTACGGAAATAAAAGAGGATGCCGACTGCATAATAGATTTTTCCGTCAAAGCGGCTCTCGGCGAAGTGCTGGCATATGCGACGGAGAAAAAGCTCCCCGCCGTACTGTGTACCACGGGCTACGACTCCGATGACGAAAAACTCATCGAAAACGCCGCGCGGACGATACCCGTCCTCAGAAGCGGCAATATGTCCGTAGGGATCAACACCCTTTTGAAACTCGTAAAAGAGGCGGCAAAGGCTCTTACCGGCGCCGATATCGAGGTCATCGAGGCGCACCACCACAACAAGGCGGACGCGCCCTCCGGCACCGCCAAGATGCTGGTCGAAGCGGCTCGGGAAGTGCGCGGCGATCTCACTCCCGTATACGGGCGCGAGGGCATGGTCGGCAAAAGAAAACCTAATGAGATCGGCGTCCACGCCGTGCGCGGCGGCAGTATAGTCGGCAAACACGAGGTGATGTTCATCATGAACAACGAGATCGTCACCATCCGTCACGAGGCGGAGAGCAAGGCGATATTCTCCGAGGGCGCGCTGCGCGCCGCGGCGTTTTTAATGACCGCCGCACCCGGGCTGTACCGCATGTCCGACGTGCTGGACGCGTAAAAGTTCGCATTTAATATCGAAAAGCCCCTCTCGGGGCTTTTTTCGTGTGCAAAAGCGTTAAAATTATTTTGCGGGTTCCTCGTAAATGATAGTAACGGGTCCGCTGTTTACCTGCTCGATCCTCATATCCGCGCCGAAAACGCCGTATTTTACCGAAACTCCGTACTCGGAAAGGCATTTTCCCGTATATTCGTACAGTTCGTTCGCCCTGTCCGGCGCCTCCGCCGCGAAAAAATCGGGACGGTTGCCGCGCGAACAGTTCGCCATAAGGGTAAATTGACTGACGAGAAGTATTTCGCCGCCCGTATCCGCGACGGAGAGATTCATTTTCCCGTCCGCATCCGAAAAAATACGCATATTAGCTATCTTTTTTGCCGTTTTCTCCGCAGCCATGGGCTCGTCGCCCTTTTGAACTCCCAGGTAAACGACAAGTCCCGCCGGGATCTCGGATACAGTTTGCCCGTCAACTTCGAGTTTCGCCCGCTCTACGCGCTGTATAACGGCTTTCATACGCCGCCCTCCGTTATCTGCTCGTCATCCGCGGCGTCGGTAAATATAACTTGCATACCGCCCGGCGTGTTCAGGTTCCAGTCCCTGCCCTTTTCGAGCGCGTTCCACTCCGCTTCCGTCATGTTTGTCACTATCGTCATGAGCGAAGAGCAGCCTCTGAAAGCGCTTATTCCTACCGAGCTCACACCGCGGACAAAGCTTACGATGACTATAGAATTGAGACCGGAGAAAGCGCCGTATCCCACCGCGGCGGTAGAAGTTACGGTAAAACTCTCAAGGCTCCTCGGCACGTTTACGGAACAGGATAACGAGGCGGAATAGTTTTGCTCGGGCCAGCCCGCGACGGCGGACGTCGAGTATCCGAAGATATATCCCGCTATCCCCGTAACGCCGGCGGCGCCGGTATATGCGCCGATAAACGGAACGGACAGGCTTTCGAGGCTCGTCGTTTGCGCAAACGTTCCCGCAGCTATGACCTCGACGGCGTTCGGGACCGTGACGGAAATGACGGTTTCGTTGTCCGCAAACGTTCCCGCAAGCACCCTGACCGGATAGCCGCCTATCGAATCGGGAACAGCGACCGCAGTCTCGGAGCCCGTGTACTCCAAAAGCGCGGCTAAACCGTCGGAAACGACATAGTCGTATTCGCCGTCGGACAGACGCTCGGATAGAGTATACGAATACGTTACTCCGCTCCTGCCGGAGGCGAGCCAGTTCGCGTTCCAGCCCGTTATCGGATCGCGGTCCAACGTCACCCGAAGCCCCGCCGGCGAATAATAGAACACGTATTCTCCCACGCTCAACACGCTCGCCGGGATATAAACGTCTGTAAGCCCGTTTATCGCGCCGAATGCTCTGTCGCCTACTGACGTGAGTCCCATCGGCAGCGTTGCCGCGCTCAGCGCGGTGCCGTAGAACGCTCTAGCGCCTATGGTCTTCAGTGAAGAGGGAAAATCGACGTCCGCGAGCGAAGAAACGCCCTCGAAAGCCGATGAATAAATTGCCCCGAGCCCTTCCGGCAGCGTAAGCGCCGTAATAAAACCGTTACCCGAAAACGCGCCCGAGGCGATGACTTCCACGCCGGCGGGGATGACAAAATTTATATCCTCTTTCGCCGCGGGGTACATAATAAGAGTTTTCCCCGAATCGGTATACAGCACGCCGTCCGCGGACGTGAAAGCGCCGCCTGCGGAAACGGAAATATCGGTAAGCGCCGTACAGCCGCCGAACGCCGCGGCGCCTATCGTTTCTAGAGCAGCGTTAAGTTCCGCCGTGACCAAAGCCGAGCAGCCGTTGAAGGCATAGTCGCCTATCTCTGTCAAACTCTCCGGAGCCACGAAGGCATCGAGTTTCACCGCGCCTCTGAAAGCGGACGCGCCTATCTTCGTAACGGTATCGGGGAGCTCTATCGAGGTCAGCGAGGAACAGTTTTCGAACCCGCTCGCCGCTATTTCCGTCAAAGCGTCGCCGAATATGACCGACGAAAGCGCCGCTGCACCGTAAAAAGCATTATCGCCGATATAGGAAATGTTGCTTAGATCTATCGTTTCAAGCGATCTGCACCCCGAAAAAACCTTCGATTCGAGCCTGGTCACGCCTGCGGGCAATACAAAACTTTTTATCAGATACGCGTTTTTGAAGGCACCCGCCCCGATCACGGTCACGGTGTCGGGAAGAGTTATGTTTTCTATCGTCTGCAACCCTTGGAAAGCGTTCGCTCCTATCGAAGTGACCGCTCCGCCGAACGAAAGCGACGTGCAGGCTCTCGCCTCGCGGAAAGCGCTGTCCGGTATCACCGTGACGGAAGAGCCTATTTTAATGCTGACCGCCGCCCATATGTTATAAAAAGCGGACGCGCCTATAGTCGTTACCGAATCGGGTATCGTAACGGACATAAGCTTGCGGCAGCCGTAAAAGGCATAATCTCCGATCTCGATAAGTCCATCGCGGAGCACAAGCGATTCGGCGGCATATGCGTTCCTGAAAGCTTCCGCGCCTATTTTCGTAACGCTCGAAGGGATATTGATACTGCGGAGCGCGTTCGCCCCCTTGAATGCGCCCGCGCCTATCTCTGTCACATTGCTCCATGTCACATTTCTCAGGTTTCGGCAGCCGTTAAACGTGTTTTCGGCTACTTTTTCAAGTGAAGTCGGAAGCTGTACGTTTTCAAGCGCGCCGCAGCCCGAAAACGCCGAAGCGCCTATTTCGCTTATCGAATTGGAAAAATTGATGCGCGTGAGTGACGTGCAGTCCTTGAAAGCGTTCGCGCCTATTGAAACGTATCCCGAGTGCTCCGCAGTCGCTGCGGGGAACGTCACCTCGGTAATATTCGTTTGCCCCTCGAAGAGCCCCTCTCCCACTCCGGTTATCGCGCTTCCGTTCAACGTGAGAGGTAAAGTTATAGATGAAAGTCCTCTTCCCGCTTCCGTCAGCTCTACCAAAACGCCGTTTTCGGCGCGGAAATAATTCTCGCTTGCGAGTTCGTTCCATTTGGCATACAGGGTCATATCCCTTTCGATCGCGGTACCGCTCAAAAACTGGGTTTCGAATGTAAGATCGTAATACCAGCCCGCAAAATCATATCCCGTCCTGGTAGGCGGCGCGGGAAGGGTCAATGCGGCGCCCTTCGTTATCGTCACGGCGCCGACGTCGCTCCCGCCCCTGGAATCGAAAATAACGCGGCAGGTGTCCGAAGTCGATTCGGCAAGCGTGAAGTACGCGTAAACCGTTATATCGTTTACCACCCGCGTATCCGCAGTGAACGGCTGAGTCCATACGCCGTCGTCCAAATACCAGCCGTCGAAGCGATACCCGGACACGGACGGCTCCACGGGAAGTCCCCCTAGCGACGCACCGCTCCTGAGTTCCGCTTCGTAATACAGCTGATCCTCGAGCATGAATCTTACTTTGACGGACTCCCCGCTGCAGGCGCTTGCCATGACGGCGACCGTCGCCAGCAGCAACACAACAACGATTATTTTCGAAAAATGACGGCGCATACAGCTCCTTTTATCCCAGATCCGACCTCATATATTATAAAACTAAATAAATAATAAAGTCAATATTTACTCATATATAATCATTTCCCCGTCACTTCGACTACACAAAAACCGGCGCCACGAGGGCGCCGGCTGCCTTGTTCCCTTATTTATTGCAGGGCTCGAAGCAATCGTTCGAGCAGCTGGGGCACGGAGGCATTTTGTCTCCCGAACCCAAAGAAACCTTGGTGTGGCAGTTCGTGCAGCTATAAGTGCCGCTTCCGGGCTTTTCGCCGGTTCTGACAATACATCTGTCCATTGTTAAGTCCTCCTTTTTATTCGGACTTCGTCGCGCAGCGTATTTTAGATAACGTAAACGCTCCGCGGCGACGTCCTTATGAGGATATTGTGCGGAACAAATAAAATTTTATTCCCGCCGCGCCCTACAACTCTTGGAAAATGCGGAGACAATACCGTCGTTAAACTGTATAACGCGCTCAGTCCGTTATGTTTTCTTCGTCGAATAAAGGAGAATCGAAAAAGTCCTTCAACCGCACTCCCAAGCCCTCGCATACCGCATACAGCGTGGACAGCTTCACAGTACTGCTTCGTTTCATCGTCGCGATAGTGGCGTAAGGCACGCAGCCGTCGCGCGCCACCTTGTATAAACTTTTATCGCAACTGTTTGCAAGCTCCCGTATCCTTTCATATACCGCGTCGACCAATCTCATCTGCAACCTCCGACATATGTTTGTTTGAATATCAAGAGTATACCATATGCATGAACAATAATCATATAATAATTCGCCCCTTCCTTTCGCGCGAAAGACGGGATCACTCGAATTTTCTGTAATGCGATGTCAGCGCCAAACGCCTGTCACGTTGTTCAAGTAGTATACGCGCTTTCGGTTTTACTCGTCAGGTTTATGCCGTGAACGGCATAAACTTGCGAACCCGATGCCTGACGGCATACGCCCCGTCCTTTCGCGCGAAAGACGGGATCACTCGAATTTTCTGTAATGCGATGTCATCGCCAAACGCCTATCACATTGTTCAGGTAGTGTACGCGTTTTCGGTTTTACTCGTCAGGTTTATGCCGCGAGCGGCATAAACTTGCGAACCCGATGCCTGACGGCATCGGGTTCGCCCCGTCCCTTCGCTCCAAAAAACGAGAGGAAGAGCAACAAGCTCTTCCTCTCGTTTTTTGGAGCGAAAGACGGGATTCGAACCCGCAACAACTGCCTTGGGAAGGCAGGATTCTACCGTTGAACTACTTTCGCATATTCGATTTGTTATATTATATCATTCCGTTTTGAGTTTTGCAAGTATAGAATAATGCTTTTCGGTAAATCTCAAAAAGCCTTTCTGCAACGAAGATGCACGGATCCCGTTGCCATTATCCCGATATGATGATATTATATGGAAAAGGAAGATACGATTATGAAGAAAAAACTTGCGTTCGTGATAATTATCGCCGTGTTTACGGTCATATGCTGCGCCGCACTTCAAGGGTGCGTAAGAGAAAACGTTTACTCCGTCACCGCCGAGGGATCCGAGTTTTACGACGTGGCGCTGAGCTCCGACAAGGCGGCTCCGGGCGAAAAAGTTACGTTCACCGTTACTCCCGCCGCGAATGCGGAGATTACGTCCGTTACGATGAACCACAGGACGCTGATCGCCGTCGACGGCGTTTATTCCTTTGAAATGCCCGACAAAGCGGCGATCATCCTGATAGAATACAAGTTGACAGACTCGGGCTCCGCTATTTTACCGGCGAGCTAAGTTTGACGGCGCCCCTATCGTCCGACCGCTCCGCGAATGCGGAGTTTTTTCATATTGATTATATTTTACGCGTGTGCTACAATAATGATATCTTGAAAGGAGACGCCTATACGGCAAACGCGTTATGAAAAAGAAGCTTATTATTTTGATTGCCTGCGCTGCGATATCGGTGCTGACCATATCGGCGCTAGCGGCGTGTACCGATCCCGAGACTTATACGGTGGAATGGTTCCAGAGCGAACAATATACCGTAGACTGTCCCGTTACCGAGGCGGAAACGGGAGACACGATACGCTTTACGGTCGCTCCCGCGAACGGCGTGACTCTGACAGGCGTGTTCGCAAACGGCATTCCGTGCGGATTCGACGGAACGTACTACTATTTCGCCATGCCCGAAGGCGATGCAACCATAACCGTGCAGACCTCGCCCGTTTCCGCGGGCGGCGATGGCGGAGACGGCGGTTCCGAAACGTATACGGAAGTTTTGGTGAGCGGCGATCTGTCGTGGAGAAGCGATACTCCCGACGAAATGCCGACAGCGGAAACGGGCGAGGAATATGCCACATACCGCCTGTACTTCGACTTCGCGGAATCGAAATATCTGTCGGACGACTCCGTCACCCTGACTTCGCTGACTACCGACGTACTCCCTCAAGAGGCGCTCGACGAAGTATCGCTCTGGAGCGATAACATGGGCAACAGATATGCTTACGGTTATTTCGACGTCGATCTGCTCATGGCAAATCCCGGCACGGCATATATTTCCGTCCATGTCGACGCGGATATGGGCGGCACGTCGATAGACGATACCATCGTCAAAAAAATCGATATCGTCCCCTACTCCGAATTCACTTCCGAGGTATGGACGGAGACCGTCACCGTCAATATCCCCGATTGGGCGGACTACGAAGGGCTGACGATACAGGTATCGAACGACACTATGTGGAAATACGGGTTACGCGCCGACATATATACAGTTGAAGTGACCGGGGAAACCACAGTCATCGAAGCGGAGTATCTCCCCAAGGGCGGCGGTCTCGGGATAACGGTGTATTACGATAATCCGAATTACGGCGAACCGGGCGAATCACAGTTGAGCTTTATTGAATTACCCGAAGTAGTGGGCGAAGGAAGCACCGCAACGGATCTCGTCAGATTCGACGGGTCATACGCATACTTCCCGCTCCCGAACGGCTCGATCGAGATAACGGCAAATTGATGCACCGATATCATCAAAAAAAAGAAGCCTTCGGGCTTCTTTTTTTTGATAAATTCTACTTTTTTATACTTCGTCTATCGGGCGGATGATTATCGTGTCGCCCTTAGAAGGTCTTTTCGGAGCAGCGCCGGGCGCCGCTTTCGTGATCTCGGTGTGTTTCGTGGCGGGAGCGGTGTCGAAATCGAGAAGCGGAAGATAATAACACATCTGATTCGCCCCCGCAGTCATCGCCGCAACGTAACTTCGGATATAAGGGTACAGCTGCTTGGACGCTTCGATTCTCATCTGATCGACGTCCGCCGCGGCGTCGGTTATTCTGAAGTTCCCGGTCAGTTTAACCTCGAATTCGAAGGGGAGTTTCTCGCCCTCCTGAGGCTTTATCGAAGCGGTGATCGTCATCAGAAAATCCGTCGCGCTCTTTTTGATATCCATACGGATATTGGGATTCAATCTGAAATTCGCCACTCCCTGCGGCAGCGGATAGGATTTGAATGTGGATTCCGTTATGCGATAATTCAACAGTTTGATATACATTTTGACCTCAGTTGCCGCTGCGGAAGCCGAACCCGTTGACTTCCTTGGCTTTTGTTATGAATACGAAAGAATCGGGGTCGACGCTCTTTATCAGTTTTTTCAGATGGGTCGACTGCCTGCGTTTTACTACGCATACCAACACGTCCCTTTCCGCATGAGTATATATCCCTTCCCCTTTCAGCTTCGTAGCGCCGCGGTGAAGTTTATCGACGATCAGTGCGGACAGCTCCTCCGGTTTGGACGTGACTATGTTGAAAACCACGCTCGACTGCAGACCGTTAGTGATTACGTCCGCCACTTCGCTCGTAACGAACAGCGTTATGAACGAATACAATATCGGAGTCGCAACATTGGTGAATATCGTATTAGGATCCAGCCCTTCCGTTTCCAAAAGTCCCATCGCGCCCGAAAACAATACGACTACCGAATCGAATATGAATATCTGCCACTGTACGTTGACGTCCGGGTTTTTTTCGTAGGCTATCTTGCCTATAATGTCCGTTCCGCCGGCGCTCGAATTGGTGAGGAGCATTCCCCCCAGCGACACGCCGCAGACGACCCCGCCCGCGATAGCCGCGAGAACGGTGACGCCCGAATCCAGACCTTCTCCTACGAACACGGGAAAATCGACAAGGCTGAACAGCCCCATGAATCCCGCATAAAGCGCCACGCAGATCGTTGAATTGACCGCATATCGCCTGTTGAGAGCGACGAATGCGGCGATTATGACCGGTATGTTCAGCACAAATACCGTGACCGCCGGGTTGAACCACGTTTCGGCAAGACGTTCGTCGAATTCGCCGACGATATTATAGATTATCGAGGCGATACCGCCGAATCCGCCCGGCGCGAAAGCGTTCGGGACAATGAATACGTAAGTTCCGAGCGCACGCAAAAAGGCGAGGACTGCCAACAGCCCGTAAAACCCCACGTATTTTACGAACGTTTTTTTGTCGAGTTCCACCATTTTATTATTTTGTGCCGAACAGCCTATCGCCCGCGTCGCCTAGCCCGGGAAGGATATATCCGTGTTCGTTCAATTGCCTGTCAAGACAGGCTATGAACACTTTGACGTCGGGATATTTTTCGGCTACCGCCTCCACTCCCGCGGGAGCGGCTATTATGTTCATGAGCCTTATATCGGTGCAGCCGCGCTTTTTCAATAGTTCTATCGCCGCACATGCCGATCCGCCCGTCGCGAGCATCGGGTCGAGAATTATCGTGATCTTATCCTCGATGCCGTCGGGAAGCTTGCAATAATATTCCTTCGGCTCCAGCGTTTCCTCGTCGCGGTACATGCCGATATGACCTACTTTCGCGGTCGGGAAGAGGCGATGTACGCCGTTGACCATTCCGAGCCCCGCCCTGAGAACGGGTACGACCGCCACCGAATTTTCGATGACTATCGTCTGCTCCGTTTTTTCGAGCGGCGTCGTCACCATCACGTTTCTGGTGGGGACGTCTTTCAGACATTCGAAAGTCATGAGCGCCGTTATCTCCTCGACAAGCTCCCTGAAATCCTTGGTGCCCGTATCTTTGTTTCTCAAAATGGCGACCTTGTGCTGTATCAGAGGATGGTGGAATATTGTTACGTTTTTGTAGTCTTTCATATTATCTCCTTGCCCCGCGGCAGGAGCCGCGGGGAGTATATACGATGATCATTCGACGACGGAGTCGTCCTTTTTCTCGTCGGCGCTTTCTACGATGTTTCCGTTCGCGTCCTCGGTTATGATATTGACCTCGTCGGGAGCGGAGACCGACTTAGAGACCTCGACATAGCCGCTGGGCACGGAATCGACGGGTTCTTCGTCCTTTTTCTCCTTGAACAGTACGTTGACAAGAATTCCTAAGATAAGCGCGGTGGCTATCGAGGAAATTTCGATAACGGGATTGGAGCCGTCGGCGTTCGCGCCGAATTTAATGGACAGTCCGCCGATACCCGCTATTAGGATCGAGCACACGACGAACAGGTTTTTGGATTCGCCGAGGTCTATGCCGCGCAGCATATTCAGACCGGAGACCGCTATGAAGCCGTACAGCGACAGGCATACGCCGCCCATCACGCAGGCGGGGATGGTCTCCATGAAAGCGACTACCGGCGAGCAGAACGCGAGCACTATCGCAAGTACCGACGCGCCGAGAATGGACAGAACGGAAGCGTTCCTGGTGATAGCGACGCAGCCAACGGATTCGCCGTAAGTGGTGTTCGGCGAGCCGCCCCATACGGCTCCCACGAAGGAACCGATACCGTCTCCGAGAAGCGTTCTGTGGAGACCCGGATCCTTCAGCAGATCACGCTCGATGATGTTGGAGATGTTTTTGTGGTCGGCAAGGTGCTCCGCGAACACGACGAACGTGACGGGGAGATACAAAAGCGCTATCTGAGCGACGCCCGCGCCGTCAAGCTGTTGGATATTGCCGCCGGAGGTGTGCAGGAACGAGAAGTCCCAGTTGATGAAACTCTCGGTGACTACAGGTTTGAAGTTGTCGATCAGCGGCTGCCAGTTGACTATCTTCAGATACTCGACCTCGGCGCCGTAGCCTATCGCGGAGAATATCGCGGCGAGCGCGTAACCTGCTATTATACCTATAACGAAGGGGATGAGTTTCATCGTCTTGTTACCCTTCAGCGAGCAGAACACGACGACAAAGAATGTGACCAGACCGCACAGCAACGCGACCAAATTATAATTCTTTACGGCTTCGCCGTATTGATTCAAAACGGTACCCACGCCGCTCGCATGAGTGATGTCGCCCATAGCGCTTCCCGCAAGCGAAAGTCCTATCAGAGCGACCGTGGGCCCTATTACTACGGGGGGCATCAGTTTGTTGATCCAATTCGTGCCGGCAAGATAAACGACGAGCGCGATAAGCGCATATCCGACGGCGGCAAACGCGGCGCCTAAAAGGATGCCGAAATAACCGTACGCGACTGCGCCGATGAGCGGCGAGATGAACGCGAAGGAACTGCCGAGGAACACGGGGCTTTTGAATTTCGTGAACAGCAGATAAGTTATCGTCCCGAAGCCCGCGCCTATCATCGCGGCGGCGGGGTTCATGACCAGCGCCTGCTCGCCCGAAACGGAGCCGGAAACGACCATCGGGACCGCTATCGTGGCGGTAATTATCGCCAGCAGCTGCTGCAGCGAAAAAACGACCAGCTTGCCGAAAGGCGGGCGGTCGCTTACGTCATAGATCATCTTCATTAGTGAGACCCTCCAAAGTTTTTTTAATTATACCACTTCGATATTATAATATCAAGGGTTTTGCCGGGCAAAATAATTTGCCGATCATCGGGCAGGAGAATATCATTTCCCCTTTTCGCCGAGCACCGCGGAGTACCTGGGATCGGACACAAGTTTTGCGGCGTATCTCAAAACAGCCGTTTCGGGATCCTTGTCGATATAAACGGGGAGACGCAAACCGCGTTGCAGATAATCGGTAAGACCGTTCATCATCGCGCCGCCGCCGGCAACGTACAATCCGTTTAGCATGACTTCTTCCTGTTTTTGGCGGGGAAGCGAAGTCAGGAGCGATTCCATCACGTCCATTATCCTGGAGTAACAATAGTGTATCGCCGGAGCGATCTGGGTCGCGGTAATTTCGTAATTTTTGTTCCTGAGATCCAATATATCCTGTCCGATGACGGATACCGCCGAAGAATCGACTGTATATAGGCTGCCTATAGCGCACTTGACGCGCTCCGCCGCGGCGGAATCTATCTTGAAATTTTTGTTTTGGAGCAGTACGTTTTTTATCTTCTCGTCCACCGCGTCGCCGGCGATATCCACGGTATAGGCGGAGACTATGCCGCCCGAATTTATGACGCCTACGTCGGTGACCCCTCCGCCGAAGTCGGCTACCATCGCGTCGCCGCCGTCAAAGCGCGGCAAAAACGCGAGCGCCGCTTCGATAAGCGTAATGTCCTTGTATCCCCCTGCCGCGACAGCCTTTTCGACGTTTTCCCTTTCGACTATCCCGAGTCCCGACGGGACTATGACGTATAGCTCGACCGCCCTGAACGGGGTAAGCGGAATAAATTGTTCGAATATTTTTCTGAGGACCGCCCCGAGAACGTCGGGCTGACGGACTACGCCCTGCGAAACGGGACGCACCAAAACGGAATGTTCGGGAAGGGTGCCGAACTCGAGCGCCGCATTGCCGTATGCGAGGACCTCCGTAGTTCTGCCGCGCCTGACGAGCGCGACGTTGGGCTGGCGGTACATCACCGCGTCGCCGTAAACGGATAAAAATCTGGAACCCGGATCGATTATGTACTTTCTCTTCTGCATAGCACTTGTATTATAGCATGTCCGCAAGCGTTTCGAGCGGAAGTCCCACTATATTTGTGTAACTGCCGTCGTATTTTTCCACTACGACGCCGTCCTGCACCGCATATGCGCCCGCCTTATCCAAAACGGAATGCGCGGATATGTATTCCCTTATCTCTCCGGCGCCGAGACGCTTGAACGTCACCCGCGTAGCCGCGACGCGCGTTTCCCTCTTGCCGCCCTTGTATACCGCAACGCCGGAATACACGGTGTGGGTCTTGCCGGAAAGCTCCGAGAGCATCCTTTCCGCGTCCTTTTCGTCGGTAGGTTTTCCGTAGTATTTTCCGTCCATGTATACCAGCGTGTCGCACGCGACCACCGCGTCGTATTCGCCGAATGCGGACGAAGCCGCTTCGAGTTTCCTCTCGGCTATGCCGGCGACCGTTTTTTCGGGCGATTCCGCCGTATAATGCTCGTCCGCGGGAAATGCGCGGACGTCGAACGAGGGTACGAGTTTCCCCATAAGTTCCCGCCTTCTCGGCGAGGCGGAAGCGAGCAATACTCTCACTAGAGTATCTCCAGATTCTTCTTGAACGCGCGTTTGAAGTCGCCCAGCGCGCCCAAAGCGTCCTTTATCTCCAAAGTGCAGTCGCCCTGCGATTTTGTCTTCAATATGACCGAGTCCCCGAGAACGTCGCAGGTTATGCCCACTATCACGCCGCCGCAGCTGCGGTCGAAGCATTCCGCGATCCTGACGATGACTCCGAGTTTTCTGACCGCGGCGATCTCCTCTTCGTTCAGAAGCTCCAGATATTTCAGGCAGTCCAGCTGCTCCAGCGAATCCTTGTAGTGGAGCGCCGCCGCTATCGCGCCCATGATAAGGTCTTTTTGCGGTATCCCGTACAGGTTGGAGTTAAGGATTATATACATGGAGTGCTTGTGATGATCGTAAAACTTGAGCGCCTGTCCGATGTCGTGGAGCATCGCCGCTACGCGCAGCACCCTCACATAAGGACGGGGAAGTTTGTGGATGACTTTCAGCTGTCTGAAAAGCTGCATCGACAGATCGAACACGTGCTCCGCATGGGTTATGTTCATATCGAAATGGTGCAGAAGCGTATAAATGCTGTGCCCCAATATATCGCTTATCGGCTTTTCGTTTACGGACGGGCAGGCATAGCGGAACATCGCGCCCTCTCTGAGCCCTGCGCCGGATATGACTATCTCCTCGAACGCGGGTATGTACTTTCTGACCGCCTCCACTACGGAAAGCGCCGCCGGGAATATGTCCGCTCTCGCGCTGGAAAGCCCTTTTATGCGCATCAGCTTTTCCGGGGGCAGCGGCTTGATCGTATCGTATATCGTTTCGAACTCCGTAAACGGTATGTGATAGTTATGCGCCATGTCGAGCGGATATTTTTTGAGTTTCCTGCTGATCTTTCCGAGGTTTCTGAGGCTTCCGCCCACGCCGATGAGTTTTGTTTCGGGATCCAGGTCTTTGAGCCATTCCAGTTCCTTCAGGTGCTCCGTAACGTATTCGGTTATCGCGTTCTGACACTCCTCGGCATTGCCGTGCTTGTTGAACTTCTCGCTCAGCGTCACCGCGCCGAACGGAAGCGTGTCCTGCGCTATCATGACCCTGCGGTTGTAATATATCATTTTCGTTGAGCCGCCGCCTATGTCGATGATGAGCCCTTTCGGCACCTCCATCGAATTGATGACGCCCTGATAGACGAAAGTCGCTTCCTCTTCCTGGCTCAATACCTGCAACTTTATGCCGCACGCGCTCTGCACTTCATCAACGAAGGATTTCTGGTTTTTGGCGTGCCTTACGGCGGCTGTCGCGTATGCGAAGACCTTCGCCACGCCGTGAGACTCGTACAGCGTACGGAAAGTGCGCAGCGTCTTTATCGTCTGCTGAATGCGTATCGGGCGCAGAAAACCGTCTATCTCCATATCCTGCGCCAGCCTGACGGGTTCCTTCAGCTCGTCTATGACCATAAAATGCCCTGTCGGCATTATATTTGCTATAACTAGTCTTGCGGAATTGCTTCCGAGATCGATGATCGCGATTTTTACCATAATAATGTCCTCTGTCTAAGTAGTTCGGGGCTATACACGGTTCAACACCCTGCCCGCAATAAACGCCTCGAGATTCTCGGCGGCAAGCCTCATCAATCGGGAGCGCGCTTCCACGGTAGCCCACGCTATGTGCGGCGTAATGATCGCGTTCTTCGCGTTTTTAAGCGGATCATCCGCCGCTTCCGGTTCACGCGACAGCACGTCCAGCGCCGCGCCCGCGATCCGCCCCGCGTTCAAAGCCTCGGCGAGATCGCTTTCGTTTATCAACCCGCCGCGCGCGGTATTAATGATGACCGCGTCCTTTTTCATCAGCGAGATGCTTTTCGAGTTTATCATCCCGGCGTTCTCCGCCGTCAGCGGGCAATTCAGACTTATGACGTCCGATTCCCCGAACAGCCTTTCCGCCGAAACGTATTCGAACCCGTCCTCGGGATATTTGGACGGGGATCTGGTGTTGACGATAACGCGCATACCGAACGCTTTCGCTACTTGCGCCACACGCCTGCCGATAGCGCCGAAACCGACTATGCCGAGGGTCTTGCCGTTGAGCTCCCTCAGTGAGCCGAGATAATAGCAGAAATCGGGAGCCTTTATCCAGTCCCCGTTTCTGACGGACTCGGCGTGCCGAGCGAGTCCCGCGTACAGCTCGAGCATGAGCCCGAAGACCGCCTGCACCACCGATTCGGTGCTGTATGACGGGACGTTCGTGACCGCTATGCCCTTTTTGCGGCAATATTCGGTATCCACGTTGTTGTAACCCGTCGCCAGCACCCCTATATATTTAAGGTCCGGGAGCGAGTCTATCACGCCGCGGTCTATGAGGCATTTGTTTGTTATCATCACCGGCGCGGAACCCATTCGTTCCACGATCTTTTCGTACGGAGTGCGCTCGTAAACGACAACGTTACCCAGCCGCTCGAATGGCGTCCAGTCCAAGTCGCCGTGATTAAGGCAATATCCGTCCAAAACTATGATGTCCAAACCGCTCCTCCGCACGTTTATATACGTCTATATGATAAATCACTTCGTACGAAAAGTCAATACCCGAATATTCCGTGTATCGATCCGGCGCGGACGTGTGCGTTTTTTTGCGGGTAAAGGCTACTTGACCACTTTTTTCAAAGTGTCATCCGCGAGGTTGTGGAACGCCGCCACGTGCCTTACGGATTCGGTGCCGTTTATGCAGTTGGCTTTCGAGGTGTAGCCCTGGGAAGCGAGTATATTCGACGCATTCGCGGCAGTCAGACGGAAGCGGAATTTATTCTCCCTGTCGCGGTATATGACGAAAACGGTCTTACCGATGACGGAGACGTAATCTTCTCTGGTAGCGTCCGCCCTTTCGGCGATCCGCGCGGCGTTTATGACCGCTTTTATACCGTTTTTGCAGGCGGACTTCGAGGTGTATCCCTGCGAATGTCCCACCGTCTCGCCGTTCGATGTTTTCATCCTGAAACGGTATTTGCCGCCGGCGTCGGTGTATATCTGTATCGTGCCGGGGCGTTTTCCCGCCTCGGGGGAGTATACGTGGTCTTTGAAAGAACTTTCCTTTTCCTTAGGCGCTTCGGGCTCGGGAACGGACGCGGGCTCGGGCTCCTTTTCGGGATTTTTTAACGGGGTCATGACGACGGAATCGACATCCGGGGAATCGTACCTGACCGGGAGACGCATAGTGAAATTCTCGTTGACCTCGGGAGAATAGTCGGACTCCGACCGGACGACGAGCTTGTCCACGTCTATCTCGCCTTCGTGCGAGGGATCGTATGTAACGGGTTCGCGCTCGGGAGCGCCGGCGATTTCCGGCTTTTCAGCCGCGGCGGCTTTCTTTTTCTTCTTTTTCGCGACCGAAACGGCTATGACTGTGACCGCTATGACCGCGATCAAGGCGACCGCACCCGCAATAACATAATAAAGGTTATTGCCCGTAGCAAAAAATTCGCGTATTTTCTCAAATATATCCATAACGCCCTCCTGCGGTTTTTATCCTCTGCGCTCTTTCATGACCTGGCGCATCCTGAGCTCGTGGTCGAGTATCGCTTTTCTGATCCTGAGGCTTTTCGGAGTCACCTCGAGCATTTCGTCGGGTTCTATGAACTCTATGCATTCCTCCAGCGAGAAAATGCGCGGAGTCTCAAGTCTCAGCGCCTCGTCCGAACCCGCCGCGCGCATATTGGTGACGTGCTTTTTCTTGCACACGTTTACCGCGATGTCCTCCTGCTTCGGGGAATAGCCCACGACCATTCCGGAGTATACCTCCGTTCCCGGAGTGATGAACAGCGTTCCCCTTCCCTGCGCGTTGAACAGTCCGTATGTGGACGCCTCGCCCGTTTCGAACGCCACAAGCGCGCCGTACGGGCGCCTGGGCATAGTACCTTTTTGGGGGGCGTACCCTTCGAACACGCCGTTCATTATCCCCTCGCCGCGCGTTTCCGTCAAAAAGTCGCTTCTGTATCCCAAAAGCCCCCTTTCCGGTATGACGAATTCCATTTTTATGCGTGAATTGAACGGGGTCATCGTAACGAGTTCGCCCTGCCGCCTGCCCATATTCTCCATGACCGTGCCCACCGCCCAGTCGGGAACGTCTATAAATATCCTCTCCAGCGGCTCCGATAAAACGCCGTCTATCACTTTGGTGATCACTTTCGGCGTGGAGACCTGGAATTCGTAGCCCTCGCGGCGCATGTTTTCGATGAGTATCGAAAGGTGTATCTCGCCGCGGCCCGACACTATGAACGTGTCCGCTCTGTCGCCGTCCGCGACCCTTAAGGACACGTCGCGCAGAAGTTCCCTGTACAGCCTCGCCCTCAGGTGCCGGCTGGTGACGAACTTGCCTTCCCGCCCCGCAAACGGGGAATCGTTGACCGAAAACATCATCTGGAGCGTGGGTTCGGATATCTTTACGAAGGGAAGCGGCTCGGGTGCTTCGGGCGCGCACACCGTTTCGCCTATGGTGACGTTTTCGATGCCGCTGAAGCTGACGATGTCGCCCACCTCGGCGCGCTCCACGCTCGTTTTGTTGAGTCCCGCAAAACGGTAGACGTTGGTGATCTTCGATCTGTACTGCGTGCCGTCGTGGTAGTTGCATACGACGACATCGGTATTGGGGCGCATGACCCCGCGCTCTATCCTGCCTATCGCGATCCTGCCCACGTAATCGTTGTAATCGATGCTGCTGACCAGCACCTGCAGGGGGCCCGTTTCGTCGCCCTCGGGCGGATCGATGTGTTCTAGTATCGTGTCGAAAAGGGGTTTCAGGTTTACCCCGGGGACACCGGGCGAATAGCTTGCCGTCCCCGCCCTGCCGGAGCAGTAGATTATGGGACTGTCCAGCTGCCGGTCGGTAGCGTTCAAATCTATCAGAAGCTCGTATATCTCGTCCACCACCTCGTGGAGCCTGGCGTCCGGTTTATCCACTTTGTTGATGCATATGATGACCTTGTGGTTCATCTCGAGCGCTTTTTGCAGCACGAAACGCGTCTGCGGCATGGGACCTTCGTATGCGTCCACCAGAAGCACGACGCCGTTTATCATTTTGAGTACGCGTTCCACTTCGCCCGAAAAATCGGCGTGTCCGGGGGTGTCGACGATGTTTATCGTCACGCCGTTATATACGCACGACGTGTTTTTGGCAAGTATCGTTATGCCGCGCTCCCTCTCGAGCGGATCGGAATCCATCACGCAGTCTTCCACGACCTGATTGTCGCGGAAAACGCCGCCCTGACGGAGCATCGCGTCGACCAGAGTCGTCTTGCCGTGGTCGACGTGCGCGATTATCGCTATGTTTCTTATATCGTTTCTGATCATATATTTGCTAATTCACCTGTACTTTCACTACGGTATATACGGTGTCGGGCGAATAAAGTTCCGTTATCCTGCCCAACGTGACCCTGACGCCGTTCACGAATACGTACGTCACGGGACGTATATACACGCTCCATTCCCCCTCGGCGGAAGCGCTGAATCCCCAGCCGCCCGTCAGTTCCTCCAGCGACAGCGTGACGGGATCGGGATCCCTATCCTCGCCCGGAGCCATTACGTCCACTTCGTAATAATTTATCGTATACGTTTCGCCGCGGTAGTTATATGTCACCGGAGAAAACGAATCCGCGACCAGCGAATACACGAGCGGAGCGTCGCGCCGCATATTGAACGGCGCCACCGTGCCGAGCTCAAGTGCCGGAACGTCGTATGTCATCCACGCGCTCGTAACGCTCGCGTAGTCGTTCGCCGCCGTCAGGCGGTATCTCATAAGCCCCCGCCTGCGGTCGACGGATAAGGAGCTCGCGTCAGTCTCCGCGGTATATATCACGCCCGGTTCCGTGGAAGCGTATTCGTATTCGAGTATATATCTGTCGGCGCGCCGCGCTCTTTCCCATGATATCACCGCCGTATACGTCGGCTCCGCCGTGATGACGGGTTCGTAAACGGTGCCTAGGACGGGCTCGGAACGCGTGACTCCGTACCATATCCCGACGCCCGCGCCCGCGAGAGCGAGCGCCGCGACTACGGCAACGACGGCGATGAGCTTTTTGCGCGCCGAAGGCATTTAACGCTTCTCCACCTGCACTTTTTTAAGGTTCGCGAATTTGGGCAGGCCGTCCTCGAGCGGAGATTTTGAAGCGCCCTGTATCAGCGGAAGCGCGTATTCGATGTAGTCCGAAGTAAGTCCCGTGCCGTCCGGAGTTATCCACTCGAGAGGCACTTTCTTTTCGGTATTCGCCGCCATGGATACGGGAATGAGTTTATACTTGCATTTGTATTTGCCGGAAGACATATCGCGTTCGAAAGCGACCATCTTGTCGGTTTGACCGGCGCAGGCGGCTTTTACCGCTTTTCTTCCCGCGTTGAACGCTTCCTCTATGTCCGTACCCGACGCGAGGTGCGCGCCGCAGCGCTGCATCAGGCTGAATTCTATGCCCCTGACCTTTACGCCGTATTTGCGGTTGACGAGGTCGCCGAGCTGTATCGCGAGCCCGCCGAGCTGGGTATGGCCGAAACCGTCCTTCTCTTTCGCGCTGGAGAGCGTTTCGACGATGAAGTTGCCGTCCTTGTCGCGGATGCCTTCGGACACGCAGGCGATACATTTTCCGTTGTTGGCGTCCATAACGCGCTTTACGTCGGAAAGGAACTTATCGACCGAGAAAGGCACTTCGGGAAGATATATGAGGTCCGCGCCGAGGTTTTTGTAGTTTGCGAGCGCCGCCGCGGCGGTGAGCCAGCCTGCGTTCCTGCCCATTATCTCGATGACGGCTACCTGTCCCTTGTCGTACACCTTGGCGTCTAGGTTCAGCTCCATCAATGTGGTGGCGACGTATTTTGCGGCGGAGCCGTATCCGGGGCAGTGGTCGGTGCCGTACAAATCGTTGTCGATGGTCTTCGGCACGCCGATGACGTTGCAGGCGTAGCCGCGCTTCAAAAGGTATTTGGAGACCTTGTTGCAGGTGTCCATCGAGTCGTTGCCGCCGTTGTAAAAGAAGTATCTGATGTTGTATTTTTCAAACACTTCCAGGATACGTTTATAATCGGTATCGTCCAGATCGGGATCCTTCAATTTGTATCTTACGGAACCCAAAGAGGACGAAGGCGTGTTTTTGAGCAGCAGCAGCTCGTCCATGTCCTCCTGTCCGATATCGTAAAAATCCTCGTTCAGGATGCCCTTTATCCCGTGTGCCGCACCGTAGACTGCGGTGATCTTGTCCTGCTTCAGGGCCTCGATGAACACGCCCGCCGCGGAAGCGTTGATGACCGACGTCGGTCCGCCGGATTGTCCGAAAATACATGCGCCTACCAAATTTTTCATTTTGATCTTCTCCTTTTTGTCAGAAAGACAGCCTGCTCGCTATCTCCATCATTTTTTCGTTGAACTGCTTTTTTATACTCAGCGCCTCGTCGAGCTCGACGTCGACGATGACGTTGTTTTTGATGCCTATCGCCCTGGAAGATGCCGAATCTCCGTACAGGAGCTCCACCGCCCTGTCGGCACAGCGCGCCGCAAGCACTCTGTCCGCCATGCTCGGCGTGCCGCCGCGCTGGATGTATCCGAGTTTGACCGTTCTGATAGTCACGCCGGTGCGCTCCTGTATCTTAGCTTTAAGCTGATCGGCGCTGCATACGCCCTCGGCAAGCACGATGATATCGGAGACCTTGCCCTTGATCACGTTCCTGCGCATTTTTTCGCAAACGTCGTCGATATTAAAGGGAAGCTCGGGAACTATGATGCTCTCGGCGCCGCCCGCCATTCCCGAATACAATGCGATATCGCCGCAATGCCTGCCCATGACCTCTATTATGCAGGCGCGGTCGTGCGACGTCATGGTGTCGCGGATCTTGTTCAGCGCGTCCAGCACCGTGTTTACCGCGGTATCGAACCCGAGCGTGAAATCGGTATAACCGAGATCGTTATCGATCGTCCCCGGGATACCCATGCAGATTATGCCGCAAATGTTCGTCAGATCGCGCATACCGCGGAAGGAACCGTCGCCGCCTATGACTACAAGCCCTTCTATGCCGTAAGCCCTCATAACGTCGCCGCCCTTTTTGATACCCGCTTCCGTTTCGAATTCGGGACAGCGCGCCGTTTTCAATATCGTGCCGCCCTTTTGGATGGTGTCCGAAACGGACCTCGAGTCCATGCGGAAAATATTTCCCTTGATGAGCCCGTCGTATCCGCGCTCTATGCCGTATACTTCCATGCCGCGGCTGGAGGCGCAACGCACCACGCCGCGGATCGCGGCGTTCATGCCGGGCGCGTCTCCGCCGCTGGTCAGAACTGCTATTTTTCTCATATCGGTTGCTCCGTTTGTTTCGTTTTTTTATTTTCTGAGCTGCCCGCTGCCGGTAACGACGTACTTGACGCTCGTCAGCTCCTTCAGTCCTATGGGACCGCGGACGTGCAGCTTCTGCGTGCTTATCCCCATCTCCGCTCCGAGACCGAGTTCGAAACCGTCCGTAAAACGCGTGGACGTGTTTATGTACACGGCGCCGGAGTCCACTTCCTTCGAAAACCTTTCCGCTTTTGCGGGGTCCGTTGTCATTATGCCGTCGGAGTGGTTCGTTCCGTATTTGTTGATGTGCGCTATCGCCTCGTCCAGACCGCTCACGATCTTTACCTTTATTATCATATCGTCGTACTCCGAGGAAAACTCCTCTTCGCCCACTTCGATGACGGAAGGATATATCGCTTTTACTTCGGCGGTCGCCCTTATCTCCACGCCCGCGTTTTTCAACGCGTCGAGTAGCACGGGGATGAACTTTCCGGCGGCGCTCCTCTCCACCAGAAGCGTTTCGAGCGCGTTGCAGGTGGACGGACGGTTCGTTTTCGCGTTGAGTACGACCTGCACTGCCATTGCTATGTCCGCGTCCGAAGCGACATATATATGGCAGTTGCCGCCCGCGGAGGCGATGACAGGCATCGTCGCGTTTTCGAGCACCACTTTTTTCAGCGCGTTGCCGCCGCGCGGTATGACGATATCGATATATTTGTCCTGACGCAGCATCTCAGCCGCGTCCTCCCTCGATTCGGAACCGATGAGCCCGATGCAGTCGGGATCGACGCCGGCTTCGCCTGCCGCGCGCCTCATGCACTCCACCAAAGCCCCTACGGACTCCGACGAATCGCGGCTGCCGCGCAGCACAACGCCGTTACCGCTTTTTATGCACAGCGCCGCCGCGTCTACGGCGACGTTGGGGCGCGCTTCGAATATGATGCCGATCACCCCGAGAGGCGCTCTTACCTTTTTGACGTCCAGCCCGTTTTTCAGAGTGTAATGTTCGGTCACTTCGCCCACGGGATCGGGAAGCGCCCTGACCGCGTCAAGCCCCTCGCATATCTGGTCGATACGATTTTCGTTCAGCGCGAGCCTGTCTATGAAAGCGGCGTTTCTGCCGCCCGCTTTCGCCTTTTCGATATCGCGGGCGTTGGCGGCGAGGATCTTCGCTTCGTTTTCCTTTATCAGTTCCTTTGCGCGCGACAAGACAGCGTTTTTGACGTCGGTCGGAGCGGAGGCGAGTTTTACGGACGCTTCTTTAGCGGCCGCTGCGATCTTTACAACGTCGGACATTTATCGATCCTCCTCTTCCTCCTCGGGCAGGAGCGCGTTGTGATAGACGTTTTGAACGTCGTCGTTTTCCTCGAGCATGTCGATAAGCTTTTGAACGCTTTGCAGATGGGAACCGGGATCGACCTCGTTATCCGGGATCATGTCGACGTCGGCGCTCAGCACGTTTACGCCCGCTTCCTTCAATTTCTCGGAAACGGTATATACATCGCCGGGAGCGGTATAAATTTCGTACACGTCGTCGTCGGTAGTGACGTCCTCGGCGCCCGCGTCCAGAGCGGTCATCATCAGTTCGTCCTCGTCCATAGCCTTATCCGCTATTATGACGCCCTTTTTGTTGAACATATAGCTGACGCAGCCCGTCGAGCCCAAAGAGCCGCCGTATTTGTCGAACAGATGTCTGACGTCGCCCGCGGTGCGGTTGCGGTTGTCGGTCAGCGTTTCGACTATGACCGCAACGCCGCCCGCGCCGTATCCCTCGTACGTTATCGATTCGTAGTTTACGCCGCCGAGCTCCCCGGACGCTTTTTTGATGGAACGGTTTATCGTATCGTTGGGCATGTTGTTCTGCTTCGCCTTTGCTATAACGTCCCTGAGTTTCGAGTTGTTCGAGGGATCGGGTCCGCCCGCCTTTACGGCGACGGCTATCTCCCTGCCGATTTTGGTAAAGACCGAACCCCTGGCGGCGTCAGTCTTGCCCTTCTTTATTTTGATATTTGCCCATTTCGAATGACCGGACATATATACCTCCGTTTTTACAAATTGTGACTCAGCCACGAGATGGCTATCGACGCAGATACTGCCGCGTTCAGGCTTTCCGCCCTCCCCGGCATCGGTATCGAAAGCGTTTTATCCGCGAGGCGCTTAAACTCCGCGGAAACGCCGTGCGCCTCGTTTCCCGTGACGACGGCTATCTTGCCGCGCGGCGTATACGAATAAATGTTTTCGCCGCTCATATCGAGCACTATCGTTTCGTATCCGCCGTTTACGATAATATCGCGTGCGCCCGCGTAAGAGGTACGGACGACGTTCGCGTAATAAATCCCGCCCATCGTGGCGCGCACCGCTTTCGGCGAATAGGCGTCGGCGCAGTTTACCGCAACGATATCGTATATGCCGAATGCAACGGCGCTCCTTAGGACGCTCCCGAGATTTCCCGGGTCCGCCACCCCGTCCGCAACGCATATTATTTTCCCGTCCAGGCGGCGTGCGGCGGGGATATCAGCCAGTGCAAGTATCCCCTGCGCGTTTACGGTATCGGAGATCTTTTCGAAAACTCTGTCCGAGATCAGGGTGTAATCCCCGAACCGCGCGGCTGCATTTTCGGCGAATTCCTTTTCGGCGGATTCCGCGATATAAATCTCCTTTAAAAACCCGTCCGGCGCCGAGAATACCAGCCGCTCGCCCTCCAGCAAAAACATATTGTTTTCGCTGCGCGCCTTTTTGTTTCCGAGGCTACGGATAAGTTTGATTTTCGCGTTATCGGACGAAGCGATATATTTCATATAACGAAAGAAGCCTTTCGGGGGCTTCTTTATGCGTTGATGGCGGCTTTGGCTCTGTCGCAGAGCGCAGTGAACGCTTTAGCGTCCGAAACCGCTATTTCCGCGAGCACCTTGCGGTTAAGATCCACGCCCGCGACCTTGAGCCCGTGCATCAGACGGGAATAGGATATATCGTTCATCCTGGCGGCGGCGTTGATACGCGCGATCCAAAGCCTTCTGAAATCTCTCTTTTTCAGGCGCCTTCCCACATACGCGTATTGACCGGACTTCATCACGGCCTCGCGCGCCACTCTGTACAGTTTGCTCTTCGCGCCGAAGTAGCCTTTGGCTTGGCGCATTATCTTTCTTTTTTTCTTTTGCGCGTTGACAGCTCTTTTGATCCTCATTTCGGTTTACCTCCTACTTCTGACCGTATATCATGTTAGAGATGGTCTTGGACTGAGCGCTGTCGATGTATGCGCCCTGACGAAGATTTCTCTTGCGTTTACGGGTCTTCTTGTTCAGAATGTGGTTTTTGTTCTGCTTGTTTCTCTTCAGCAGTCCGTTTGCCGTAAATCTGAAGCGCTTTTTGCTTGCGCTGTGCGTTTTTTGTTTAGGCATTGTATGTTCTCCTTGATCGGTTATTTGTTTTTTTGCTGCGTAAGCATCATGATTATGACTGCGACGCTCTCCTGCGAGGGTTCCTTTTCCTTGTGCGCGACGTCCGCGACCATTTCGAAAAACCTGTTCATGACGTCCATCGCGAGGTCGGGTCTCGCTTTTTGCCTGCCGCGCATCCTGATGACCACTTTCACTTTGCATCCCTCTTCGATAAACTCGCGCGTACGCTTGGCTTTTATTTTGATGTCGCCGATGTCTATGGTGGGGCTTAACTGCACTTCCTTTATTTTTATGACGCTGGATTTTTTGCGGTCCTCTTTGTCTTTGCGGATCTGATCGTAACGATATTTGCTGTAATTAAGGATCTTGCAGACGGGCGGCTTTGCGGCGGGCGAAAACAGCACCAGATCCATATTGCTGTCGTCGGCGCGCCTCTGCGCCTCCGCTATCGGAACGATACCTATCATGGTCCCGTCCGAGTCGATAAGTCTTACTTCGGGAACTCTGATCTGAGAGTTTGTTTGAAGCTCCTTGAAAATATATCTGTCCTCCTTTTTTTTCGCCCGCGGGCGGATGTCCGATATAAAAAGAAAATGTGTTTCACAAAATGAAACACATCTCGCCACAAGCCGCATACCGTACATAAGCAGGCACACGGATCATTGATTCTGCAGAACCGCTTTGCCGAGGGCTTGCGGTGAGACGTAACATCTTCTTTCGTTGTTTATATTATAGACGAGTCCCGAAAAACTGTCAAACGAATTTATCGTTTTTCCGCGTTTTTCGGCAAACTTCTTTCCCGACCAGGCGGGAGCCCAAGCTATTTCAGCGACAGCGTGCGCGTTTCCTCCCTGACGCGGGCGATGAAGTCCTCTACGGTCATCTGTCCGAGATCCCCTTCGGAGCGGCTCCTGACCGACACCATGCCGGACTCCGCCTCTTTGTCGCCGATTATCAGCATATACGGTATCTTGTCCAGCTGCGCCAAACGGATCTTGTAGCCTATTTTTTCGTTTTTGACGTCCGCTTCCGCCCTTACGCCGTCGTATCTGAGTTGCTCCGTGAGTTTTCCGGCGTATTCCGCGGTGCGCTCGGTAAGGCTCATGACCCTGACCTGCTCGGGCGCCATCCAAACCGGGAACGCGCCCTTGAATTTTTCGATTATCAGCGCTATCGTCCTTTCGTAGCAGCCTATCGAAGTGCGGTGGATGATGTACGGGCGCACTTTTACGCCGTTTTCGTCGACGTAGGTCATATCGAAATTTTCGGCAAGGAACATATCGACCTGCAGCGTTATGAGGGTATCCTCTTTGCCGTACACGTTTTTGATCTGTATGTCGAGTTTGGGTCCGTAGAACGCCGCTTCGCCGATTCCGACGCTGTATTTGAGTCCGATATGGTTCAGTATCTTCTCCATCTCGGCCTCGGCTTTTTCCCACTTTTCGGGATCGTTGATGTATTTATCGGTATTGTTCGGGTCCCATCTGGAGAATCTGTAGGTGACGTCCTCCTCTATGCCTATGGCGCGGAGCATGAAGCGCGCGAGCTCCAAAGCTTCCCGGAATTCGTGCTCCAGCTGCGAAGGCATACATATTATATGCCCTTCGGAAATAGTGAACTGCCTCAGTCTTATCAGCCCGTGCATCTCGCCGCTCGCTTCGTTTCTGAACAGCGTCGAGGTCTCGCCGTAGCGTATCGGCAGATCCCTGTACGATTTCATGCCGTTATTATATATGGTATATTGGAAGGGGCACGTCATCGGGCGCAGCGCCATGACCTCGTTCTCGTTTTCGTTGTCGATGACGAACATCCCGTCGCGGTAGTGATCCCAATGTCCCGAGATCTTGTACAGCGCGGATTTTGCCATGTACGGCGTTTTGGTGCGCACATAGCCGCGGCGCTCCTCCTCGTCCTCGACGAAGCGGGAGAGTATCTGGAATAATTTGGCGCCCTTCGGCATCAGGAGCGGCAGCCCCTGTCCGATGTTTTCGTCGGTCATGAAAATGCCCATTTCCCTGCCGAGTTTGTTATGATCTCTGAGTTTGGCTTCCTCGAGCGCTTTCAGATGTTCCTCCAGCTCCGATTTTTTGTTGAACGAAGTTCCGTATATCCTGGTGAGCACCTTGTTGTTTTCGTCGCCGCGCCAGTATGCTCCCGCAATGCTGGTCAGTTTGAACGCCTTTATATATCCCGTGGACGGGATGTGCGGACCGGCGCAGAGATCCACGAAATCGCCCTGGCGGTACATGCTTATCACGGCGTCCTCGGGCAGGTCGTTTATCAGTTCTATTTTGTAACTTTCGTCCTGCTCGCCGAAAAATTCGAGAGCATAGTCGCGGCTTACCTCCTCGCGCACTATCGGCAGATTTTCTTTTATGATCTTCTTCATCTCCGCTTCTATCGCGGGGAGCGCTTCCATGTTGATCGGGGTCATGAAATCGAAATCGTAGTAGAACCCGTTCTCTATCGCCGGACCTATCGCCACGCGCGCCGTGGGATATATGCGTTTCACCGCCTGCGCCAGAACGTGCGCGGTACTGTGACGGTATGCGCGTCTTCCTTCCTCGGTCGTGAAATCCAGAAATTCCACGTCCGCGTCGCCGTGTATCGGCGTCGACATTTCCGTGACGGCTCCGTTCACACGCGCCACCAGCGCGTTTCTTGCAAGCCCCTCCGATATCGAACGGGCTATTTCGGCGGGCGTTACGCCGTCGTCAAACTCTTTTTTGTCTCCTCTAAGACAGATGATCATAATATTCGTTACCTCTTTTGAGTTAAATTCGTTATTCGTTTATGGCGGACAATATCGCCGCCAGGCGACCCTGAAGCGCCGCTTCGTCGCCCTTCGTCCCCACGTTGTTCACACCCTCTGTGTCGTCATCCGTTCCTTCGATCGCATTTTCGGCTTCGCACCCTGCGTACACGGCGTCGGTCACGGTATATCTATGCCTTATGAGATAGGTATTATCCTCGTCGTCATCGCCGGATATCTCTTCGGTGACCGTATCTGCGGGGTAACCGTTGTCATAAAGCCAGTCCGCTATCGTTTCGTCAGCCTCCAGGGAAACGACTTCGTATCCTCCGAGCGCTTCGCCCGCTATCCCGTGATAAACGCCGTCGATCAATGAAGCGACGTTCGCGAGCGCGGAATCGCCGTAAAGCCTTCCCGCTATCCCGCCGCAGTTAGCGTAATAGTCGCGCTGAAATCTTGCCGCCGCGGCATGGCTGAATCCGCCGTCCGTTAAGACGAACAGCGAATCGTTGCGAAACGAGCCCGACGACGCGGCGTTCACGACGTCCGAAAAGTATATCTGCCCGGCAATTCCGCCGACATAGCTTCTCATAGCATTGACAGACGTTTCCGCGATGGTGATATCGCAAAACGAAACGGCGTTATTTATGACGGAGCCGTTCGAAAGATATCCCGTTACGCCGCCTATACCGGCGGTAGCGGTACCGATATTGGAAGCCTTCGCCACCGTGACCGACGCGTCCGCGGTTTCGGTCCCCACGATCATATCCGAAAATTCCCCCGCATCCTGCGTTCCGGCAATGCCGCCTACGTTCAGCCGGGATACGAAACGCGCGTCCAACGCGCCGGTATACGAAACGTCCGCCGCCACGGTGCGGTGCGACAGTCCGAACAGACCGCCCGCATTCGCGGTGTAGGCGTACGCGGTTACGGACCCGCTGCACGCTACGCCCGAAACGGAGGCGTACGGCGCATGGCTTTCGCTGGAGATGTCCGCCGTCCTGATAGTTCCCGCGACGCCGCCTATCTGGAGCGTACGTATCGCCGACGTCATGCCGCCCGGTGCGGAGAATACCTCCGCCGCGACAGAAGCGTCCGTTACGACGTTATTCATATCGATGTCGCCGATCGCATAGCCTATAACGCCGCCCACCGACGCGCTCATGCCGAAAGAGTTGTAGTCGCCTGTCCCCAAAACGTTGGTCATGTTGACCTCGACCGAACCGGTCACGCCGACGTTTTCAACGGTGACGTCGCCGTATGCAAATCCCGCGAGCGCACCCGCATACACCATATTGGCGTTCACGGGAACGGACAGGGAAACGTTGATGTTCAGATTTTTAACGGTGGCGCCGTTCAGGTAGCCGAACAGTCCCCGGCTTGCGGTCGCGGCGGGATCCGTTACGCGCTCCGACGGTGTTTCGAGTTCCGCCGCAAAAGTTATCGTATGTCCCTTGCCATCGAGCGTTCCGCGGAAAGAGTCGGTCACGGACGTGCCTATCGGCGTCCAGTCACCGTCGAGTACGATGTCTGAGGTCAGTTCGAAAACGCCCTGATCGTAATATGCGCCCAAGGAAGAGCGTATTTTTTCCATATCCTCCGCGGAGGATATGGTTTCGGTGAACGCGCCGGCGTTTTCCGGCTCGTCCGGGTCGCACGCCGAAAGGCATACCGCCGATAAGACCGCGACAAGCGCCGCAGCCAATATTATGATCATCCTGCGCTTCGATCTTTTCATACCTTTTGTCCGAACGCGCCGTCGATGAACGAAACCATATCGTCATACACTTCGGCGCGGTTTGTTTCGTTCAATATCTCGTGCCTGGCACCGGGATATACCTTGTAGGTGACGTTCAGTCCGTTCTGCAGATAAAATTTATACAGCTTCTCGGCAAGCACCGCCTTGTTCGATACGGGATCCTCGCTGCCCACCGCTATCAGTATCGGCAGCTCGGCAGGGACGGAACGCACTTTGTCGGAATACATCCTCTGCACGCTTCTGAAAAAGTAATAATAGTAATTTATGCTGAGGGGATATCCGCAGTATTCGTCCGCTTCGTATTTTGCGACTTCCGCCTTGTCGCGGCTGAGCCACGCGAAACGCTGACCCTGCGCTTCGAAAGGCTTGTTGTATGCGCCGAAACTCAGTTTATCTATGAGTTTTCCCGTCTTGTCGCCGCCTATCAGCGCGCGCTGCACGCCGGCGACGAGTTTACCCATTCCGACGAGCGCGCCCTTCATATACGCCGTGCCGGACAGTATGCAGCCCGTAAGCGTGTCCGCATACAGTTCAAGATACCTCTGGGCAAGGAAGCTTCCGTAAGAATGACCGAGGAGCAGTACGCCGGGAGCGTATTTCTCCTTTGCGTATTCTACGACGGTCCTGATGTCCCGTACGGAGTTTTCGAAGGAATCGGGAGCCACTTTCCCGAGGTCGCCGTCCGGGTTGTATTTGTGCCCCCTGTGATTGTCCGCGAGGACCACGTAACCCTCGCCGTTCAATCTCTTCGCGAAATCGTCGTAACGGTCGGCGTGCTCCGCCATTCCGTGCGCGATGACTACTACGCCTATCACGTTTTCGACGTCGTCCCACACCGAAACGGTATTGTATTTGTCATCGAATGTCTTGAGTTCAACGTGATCTACCATATACGCCTCCCGTTTTACGCCGCGCCGCGAAAAGCGCTGCTGTCTCGTTTTCGGTATAGTATATATTAACACTCTTTTGAATATAATTCAACTACATACCTCAAATTATTTTCGGGAGTTTATAGATGAAGATTGTTGCTTTGACGGGCGGCGGCACAGCGGGACACGTCATGCCGGCGATAGCGGTCGGTCAATCGCTCCGCAAACGCGGTTTCGGAGTCATATACATCGGTTCGCGCGATATGGAGCGCGACATCGCCCAGCGGTACGGGATAAAATTTTTCCGCACCGAAAGCGCAGCTTTCAAAAGGAGTCTTTCTCCCTCTAATCTGAAAATACCCTTCGTTCTGGCGCGGGCGAAACGCGAGGCGGCTCAGGCGCTGGAAAGTTACAACGTGTGCTGCGTTTTCGCAAAGGGCGGATACGTTTCCCTGCCGGCGGCGCTGGCGGCGCGGTCGATGAAGATACCCGTCGTAAACCACGAATCGGATCTGACGATGGGTCTCGGAAACAGGATAATATCGCGTTTCGCCGCAAAAACGCTGACCTCGTTTCCGGAAACTCCGGGCGGGCTATGTACGGGAAATCCTATACGAGAGGAACTGTATGCGGGCAGCGCGGTGCGCGCCCGCGAAAAATACGGTTTCGGAGAGGGAAAAACAGTGCTGATATTCGGCGGCAGCCAAGGCTCTGAAGCGATAAACAAATGCGTTCGCGAGGCGATAAAGGGGCTGACGAACCTCGGAGAGATAATCCATATAACCGGGAAAAACGCCGCGGATCCCCCGCGCCGAAAAGGTTACACCGCCATTCCCTACGCCGACGACATCGCGGACCTTTACGCCGCGGCGCACACCGTAGTGATACGCGGCGGGGCGAATTCAATGTCGGAAGCGGCCTCTCTCGGAAAAAGGATCGTCGTCATACCGCTCCCGAAGAGCGGCTCAAGCCGCGGCGATCAGGTCGAAAACGCTGAAAGCTATCATTCGCGCGGGCTGTGCACACTGATAGAGGAAAAGGATCTGACGCCGACGGAGCTGATACGCGCGGTCTCGAAGGAGCTCGATCTCGACTTAAGACCCGTACAAAAAAGCGACGCGGCAGATAAAATAGCTTCCGTCATCGCCGCTGTCTCAATATGAAAAAGGCGCCGCAGATGCGGCGCCTTTTCTCAGATACCGATCACTTTCAGAGAATCGTCCGCCGTGTAAAATACGGTGTATTCTCCGCTGGGGCTCCTGACGAGCGACGCATTCCCAACGCTTGCGGAAATGTTCCTTTGAACACTGCCGCCATTGTCGCTTATCTCGACGAGTATTAGGTCGTCTCCCGCGGCGTACAGTACGGCGTATCCGCCCGAATACTCTACGCAGTCGTATATCTCGGTGACTCCGCGCATCGTTTCGGAGCTGGACGCTATGAAATTCAGAGATCCGTCTACGATATAAAGCCGGGTCTCGGTCGCGTGCATCAACAGAAGTATGCTCCCGCCGTTCATGTACGCCTCGGCGGAATCGGCAAGTCCTACGCCCACTCTTTCGAGCTCTTTCGCATAAGACGCGTCGTATTTGGCTATCTCGACGCCGGTAGAATTTTTCTCCACCGCGATAAACCGCTGTTCTCCGTTTTCCGTATACGGCGAAATACTCATAAGCTCTTTGCCGGGCACCGTCACCGTGGAGAGCGTTTTGAGAGACGGGTCTATCCTTACGACGGAATACCCCGATATGCCGCCGATGACCAGCATATAATAAACTCCGAAATCGTACACCGCGGATATCGTTCCGGATAATACCGCGCCGGTCGCCCCCACAGCGCCGCCGGAAACGGAATAGACCGTATTCCCCGCGCCCGCGGCGAACAGGAGATACCCGTTTCCGAGTGCGAATATCTCTCCCGACGTAAAACGGTTGAGTTCGAGTACGGTATCCGCCTTTAAGTCGGAAGAAAGCGTATGTACGTAACTTCTGTCTTCGTCCGCAAGAGCCACGGTAAGCCCGTCCGAGGTAAGCTGCGAATCGATATACATGTCGCCCCCGTTAAGGTGCTTCAGCGCCGATACAGTACCGTCCGATTCCAACCTCGCGACGCTGACGGTCTTTACGCCGTTAACGTTCAGAGCACCCTCGCCTCCCGAATGCGTTATGACGACAAACGTCCCGTCGGAAGATGGATGTACTCCGTTCAATGCGACGCCTCCTTCCGCCCAAAGGCTTTGCGTATATCTGTACAAAGCGCTCGCTTCCGGCGGTATCGGTACGAACACAACGGGATCCGAGGGGACGTCCTGGGACGGGAGCTCATCCTCACCTCCGCCATCGGGCGTATCGCCGGGGTCGGTATCCGTATTCGTCTGTTCGCCGGCAAGCGACGATCCGGGCTCCGCTTCGGGTATCCCCGCCGCTACCGCGAGGAGCGCGGCTAGAGTTATAAGTAATGTTACAGCTATGAGTTTTGGCGCTTGTTTTTTCATGTCCGTCTCCTGCATTGATTATAAGACGGACGCGTCCCCCGGTGTCGGATACGACAAATCTTCCGAAAACAAACGATAAATCGCGCCGTGACGAGCGGCTTCCGAAAATATATATAAATCTTGTCCGTTATCCTGTCAGCTCAAACTGATTTTGTACAGTTGTTTTGCAAGAGCGTACGCCAGAAGTTCCTCGCGGTGCGCTTTCAGATCGACCGCGTCCGCGAGCTCCCTGGCTTTCGCCATTAGCCTAAGCGGTATCATAGCGCCGCCCCTGCCGCTTTGTTCCTCTCCGAGCCATTCGCCGGCGCCCCTGAGTTCCAAGTCGCGCTCAGCTATATCCAGCCCGTCCGTTTCGCGGGTCATTATCTCCAGACGCACTATCTCGTCGCCGCTTTTTTCGGTATACAGGAAACAGCTGCCCGCTTCGCCGTTCCTGCCCACCCTGCCGCGCAGCTGGTGGAGCGCCGCGAGCCCGAATCTGTCCGCGTCGAAAACAGCCATTATCGAGGCGTTCGGCACGTCTATGCCCACTTCTATGACCGTTGTGGACACCAAGACCGATATTTCCCCCGAGTAGAAGCAGTCGAGCACAGCCTGTTTTTCCTCCGCTTTCATCTTGCCGTGCAGAAGCGCGGTTTTCAGCGCGGGCGCATACATAGCGTTCAGTTCCTTGTACAGTTTTTGGACGGAAGCGCTTTCGATGCCCTCGACGTCGTATATTTTCGGAGCGACGATATATGCCTGTTTGCCGCCAATACACTCCCGCCCGATGTATTCGAGCATGGCTTTGCGTTTTTTGGGGGTGACGATGTGCGTAGATACGTTTCCCGAATATCTGCGCTCTATATTCAGTACGTCCATGTCTCCGAACATGGTAAGCCTCAAAGAGCGCGGTATAGGCGTTGCGGAAAGAGTAAGGGTATCCGCGGAACCGCTTTTTTTCAGGAGCGCCGTGCGCTCCGCCACTCCGAAACGGTGCTGCTCGTCCACTATCACAAGCGAAAGATCCTTGAACTCCACTCCTTTCGATATCACCGCGTGCGTGCCGATGACGACGTTCGCGGCGCCCACGGATATTGCCGAAAGCGCTTTTCGCCTCGCCTCGGCTTTCAGTCCCGCGGTCAAAAGTCTTACTTTTACGCCGAACGGCTCAAGGATATTCGAAAAAGTGCGGAAGTGCTGCTGAGCCAATATCTCCGTCGGCGCCATCAGCGCCGCCTGGTAGCCGCATTTCACCGCAAAATACGCCGCCAGCAGCGCGACGACGGTCTTTCCGCTGCCGACGTCGCCCACCACCATTGCGTTCAACGGCTTGTCCGAACACATCCCGGAAAGTATCGCGGCGAGCGCCTCTTTTTGCGAGACGGTCAATTTGAAAGGAAGAGCGCCGACGACGGGATCGACGACGGAAGTATTCTCGCCGTAAAACAGCGTCCTTTTCCTTTCGCCCGCGACCAGCCTGTACGCCGCCACGTCGCGGATCACGCGCTCGAGCTCCACTCTTTCCCGGGCGCGCAGCGCGTTTTCCACGGTGTCCGGGATGTGCGCAAGGCGTATCGCTTCGTTCAGCGGGAAAGAATCTTGTTCGACAAGGCTCGGAACGACGTAGCCCTTCGCTGTCGCGTCGCGCACCGCCTCGGCAAAAGTCGCCTGCGGCAGCGCGCCTCTAAGCGCGTATATCGGCTTTATCCCGCGCTTCGTCGGGTCGAACGCGCTCATATATGCGGGATTTATGAGTTCCGCTGTGCGCCCCTCTTTTTTGAGTTTTCCGTATACCTTGATCTCGGCTCCCACATAAACGGAGCGCGAAACGTAATTTGCGTTATACCATGTAAGTTTGAGTTTGCCGCCGGAGGGAGTAACTCCGCGGGCGCGGAAAAGCTGTAATCTGCCGCGCCTGACGGGGCGCGCCGCGTATTCTATATACACCCTGAAAACAACGAAATCGCCGTTTTCAGCCGCATTCAGGTCGCTCACCGCGTCCAGATCGACGTAATCCGCCGGCATCTTTTTCAGCAGATCCTCGACGGTATATATGCCTATCTTCCCCAGTTTTTCAAGCGTGACGGGACCTATCCCTTTTAGTTTCAAAAGTTCGGACACTTTATTCCACCGAAATGTAATAATAATAATGCTGCTGTCCGCCCTCGTAAGCCATGACGTCGTAGAAGGGATATTTTTCGCTGAGCTCCCGAACGAGTTCGTCCGCATATTCCGAGGTTATTCCCTCGCCGTAATACAGGCTTATCGAAGCGGAGTCGTCGTCCGTCATTTTTTCTATGACTTCTGCCGCGACCGCGTTCGGATCGGAGCCCTTGGAAACGATTTTATCGTAGATGCCGATGACGTCGCCGCTTTTCAGTTCGAACCCGTCCATCTCGGTGTCTCTGACAGAGTGCGTGACCTGACCGCTCCTGACGTATTGTATCGCGCGGCGCATCATCTCGGTATTTTCCTCTTCGCTCGCCTCGTGGTTGAAATTGAGCGCCGCGGCAATGCCCTGGGGAATATTTTTTGTAGCTATGACTACCAATTTAGCCTTTGTCAGTTCACGCGCCTGCTCCGCCGCGAGCACGATGTTTCCGTTGTTGGGGAGAATGTACACCGTCTCCGCACCAACGGAATCGACAAGCTCCACGATGTCCGATACCGACGGGTTCATCGTCTGTCCGCCCTCGAGTATCTTGTCCGCTTTCAGCTCGCGGAATATTTTAGCTATCCCCTCTCCCGTGCAGATCGACACGAGCGCGGTGGGCTTTTTCTCCTCTGTCTTCGCGCGTTCCCTAGAAAGCGCCCTGTTCTGTTCCAGCATGTTTTCGATCTTGGGACGGTCCAACTCCCCGAGCTGCAATGCGTATCCCAGCGCTTTGTCGGGATTATTGGTGTGGACATGCACTTTCACCAGCGACAGATCGCCGACGACAATACAGGAATCGCCTATTTTGTTTAGTTTGTCGCGCAGTTTGTCTATATCGGAGAGCGTGGTTTTTTTGAAAAGATTTATTATGAAAAATTCGGTGCAGTATTGGAATTTGATGTCTTCGAGGTCGTGCGTGTCGTCGAAAGCGTAGCCTGTAGCGGTTTCCGGCGTTTCCTGTGACTGGGGCTCGGCGACTTTCTCCATTTTGACGCCCGCCAGCACGTTATACATGCCCTCCAGGATAAGTAGCAGTCCTTTGCCGCCCGCGTCCACCACGCCCGCTTTTTTCAAAACGGGCAAAAGGTCCGGCGTTTTTTGAAGGATCTCGTCGCCTTTATGCAAAACGAGCTTGAAAAATTCCAAAAAATCGCTTTTTTTCGAAGAAATGCGCATTGCATAATCTCCGATAAGCCTTATAACGGTCAGGATCGTACCTTCCTTCGGATGCGAAACGACGTCGTAAGCGGTGTTGCTTCCCGCTTTCAGCGCGCGCGCAAAGACCTTTGTCGTGACCTCTCCGACCTCGGACATGACGACGCTCATCCCCTTGAATATCTGACTCAGGATAACGCCGGAATTGCCCCTCGCGCCCTGCAAAGCGCCCTTTGCGAACGCCTGGCAGACGAGGTCCATCCTGTCCTCGGTCACGGAGTCCATCTCCCGTATCGAATTCGATATCGTCATCGTCATGTTTGTCCCCGTATCGCCGTCCGGCACCGGGAAGACGTTAAGACTGTTGACGTAATTTTTATTATTTTCCAGATTCAACGCTCCGCCTTTCATCAGCTCGCGTATGTCCTGTGTCGTTAACCCTGTCATTTATATCCTTAGAAGCCCGCGAGGGACTAGCCGTCGTTACTATAACTTTACCCCTACGACGTGGATATCTACGCTTTTCACCCGCATTCCCGTCAGATGTTCGACGTTGTATTCAACGCTGGATCTGAGGCTTTCCGTTACGGCGTCGCGGTTTACGCCGTCTTTCAATATTACATACAGTTCCACGAAAATGCGGTTGTCCATTGTGACGATCTTTACGCCTTTTCCCTTCGGAACTTTATTAAAAAGCGCCATTATGCTGTCGGAGAGTCTCCGGCTCGCAAGCTCCACAACCCCGTAGCAGTCCAAAGTGATCCTGCTGACCATTACGGCGACCGCTTCGTCGCTTATATTGATGTTTCCGTAGCCGTTTGTGGTTGTGAGCGCCATATTCTCCACGTCCCGCGTCCCGTGCCGTTTCGCACACGGGCGCATATGATTTATTATAATATAATAAAATACGAAATATTGCAAGCAAATCGACCAAAAACTTTAGCGGGTGCGCCGTATCGGTATGCCGAAAGGCGCGTATACGGTCTCCGGCGGCGGTCCTCGGGCAAAATATTTGGGATCCGGGCGACAAAGTTGTTGAAAATCGTTTACAAACGAACAAATATTATGTATAATAGCAAAGCGCGAAAAATACACGGGAGGTAAAAACATGTCTAAAGTATGCAGCGTATGCGGAAAAGGGACAATGTCCGGCAACAAAGTCAGCCACAGTAATATCAAAACGAGAAGGAGCTGGACTCCGAACGTCCAGAAAGTAGACGGCGAGTATGTTTGCACCCGCTGCCTCAGGACCAAGAAGAAAAAAGAGGAAAACAAGTAAGGTTTCAGACCATTAAAACGGCGATTCGACCGTACAGAAAAAAGATCCGATACGATCGGATCTTTTTATGCGTTTAGATGATATAGGGTGTTTTGTCCCTGTTTCGGCATATCCCAGCCCCGGCGCGGGGCTTTTTTATCGCCCGCGATCCGCTGTTGATTTTACACATCCGCCGCTTTTCGGGCATAATATGTCGCGGAGGTGGATATGAAGATAATATGCATAAAACTGCCGAGGATAATTTCCGCGCTTATCAGACCTCTCGCAAGACTGTTCGCAAAAAGCGGCGAATGATCACTTACCCGAGAGCATCGCTATCTCGCGCGCGGGATCGGGCGAGCGGAATACGGCAGAGCCCGCGACTATCATGTTTACGCCCGCCTCACGCACTTCGGCGGCGTTACGGGAGCTGACTCCGCCGTCTATCTCGATGACGGTTTCGAGCCCGTTTTTCAAGATATATTCCCGCGCGAAGCGGACGGTCTCGAGCGTTTCGGGGATAAACTTCTGACCGCCCAGTCCCGCGTACACGCTCATCACCAAAAGAACGTCGCATTTGGGTAAAAGCCCGATATAGTCGTTTAGTTTCACGTCGGGATTTATGACGATGCCCTTTTTTATGCCGTGCGCCGCTATCATGTCGAGCGCCAGGCCGGGGTCGGACGAGGCGTCGGGATGGAATGTTATTATGTCCGCGCCCGCCGCGGCGAATTCGTCCAGATACCTTTCCGGTTTCGTTATCATCAGATGAACGTCGAGCGGCAGCGGGGAAACGCGCTTTATCGCCGCTATCATCGGCATCCCGAAGGTGATGTTTTTGACGTACACCCCGTCCATGACGTCGCAGTGCACGTAATCGGCGCCCCATTCCGCGAGGCGGCGAACGTCGCGCTCCATGTTTACGAAATCGGCGGCAAGTATCGACGGCGAAACTATTGCTTTAGTCATACGCTTTTTTCCTCTCCTCTTTGAGTTCTTTATAAATTTCGAGATACCTTAAGTATCTTCCCCTGTCCAAACTGCCGCTTTCGACGGCGGCTAACACCGCGCAGTCCGGTTCGTTTATGTGGCTGCATGCGGTGAATCTGCATGAGCTTTGCAGCGGAAGAAAGTCCTCGTAATAATACTTTAACTCATCCGGCTCGATGTTGACAAGAGTCAACATACTGAATCCGCAGGTATCCATCACTTTGCCGCCGAGAGCCTCGTATATCTCGACATGGCGCGTCGTGTTTTTGCCGCGCGAGATCTTTTTGGAAAGCCCGTCGGTCTTCAGATCGAGCCCGAGTATCGCGTTCATGAGGCTGGTCTTGCCCACGGCGCTCTGTCCCGCGAGGCAGACGGTTTTGGAGCGTATCTCATTTTCGAGCGCCTCGAAACCCGTTTTGTCCTTTGCCGAAACCGCAATGCAGGTCATGAACGGCGAATATGCCGCGAAAATATCCTCGTCGGGGCCCGATATGTCGCATTTGTTGTACACAAGTACGGGCTTTATCCCCTCGACAAAGCAATTTAAAATTATCTTGTCCGCGAGAAGCATATCGGGCTTCGGTTCCTTCGCCACGACGATCAAAGCGGAATCGATGTTGCTGACGAAGGGTCTTTTGAGCGAGTTTTTGCGCGGCAGTACCTCGTCAATTATCGCGCTGCCGCCCTCGAAAACCACTTTCACCCTGTCGCCCACGCAAATATCGGTGCCTTTCGAGCGGAATCTGCCGCGCGCCTTGGCGACAAATTCCGCGCCGCCCTCTTTTACGGTGTAGTCGTTGGACAATATCTTTGTCACGGTCATTATCTCGGCGCCGCTCACGCTCATTTTACTTCACCTTTTCCTTCCGCCATGCGACGTGCCAGGTGTTTTATCCTCAGCTGTCCGCACGCGCCGTCTATGTCCGCGCCCATGCTGCGCCTCATAGTCACGCTCAAACCGCGCTTTTTGAGTTCGTCCATAAAAATTTCGAGCTCTTTGCGGCTTAGCCCGCGCATATCGCGTTCCTTGACGTAATTTAAGTTTATAAGATTTATGTGCGCGTTCCTGCCCCGCAAAAGTGCGGCGAGTTCGTCCAGGTCGTCCCTACCCGAGTTATGCTTCCCGACGGCGTATTCGTATATCACCCTGCGCCCCGTTTTTTCGAAATAATAGTCGGCTGCAGCCATCACTTCCGATATCGGATTCGAGCGGTTCACCGGCATGATACGCGAGCGTTTTTCGTCGGTCGCGGCGTGCAGTGAAACGGCAAGAACGACGTTCAGTCCCTCGTCCGCAAGCCTTCTCATATTCGCGGCGAGCCCCGATGTCGATAATGATACGTTCCTCAAACTTATATTAAGCCCTTTCGGGTCGTTCAACTCTTTCAAAAACTTTACGACGTTGTCGTAATTGTCGAGGGGCTCCCCCGTGCCCATCAAAACGATGTTCGAGACGGCGCGCTTTTTCTGCGTGCCGCCGTGCATGGCGTTCACCTCGGCGACCTCGGAGAGCATTTCGCCGGAGGAGAGGTTTCTTTCGAGTCCGTTCAAGCCGCTCGCGCAGAACACACAGCCCATGCGGCAGCCCACCTGCGTCGAAATGCACAGCGTGTTTCCGTAATCGTACGGCATGAATACGCCCTCTACAACGCGGGAATCGGAGGTCTCGAACAGATATTTTTCGGCGCCGTCTTTAGAACGCCTGACTTCGACTATTTTTACGGCGCGCGCCGAGTATTCCGAGGATATCTCCTCGATAAGCGCTTTCGGAAGATTTGTGGAATCGGAATAGTCGCGATTCGATATCTTCAGCGCGTTCAGCTGCTCCGCGCGGTATGCGGGATAACCTTTTTCCGCGACCAGCTTTTTTATTTCCGCCAAACTTAGGTCCTGCAATAGTTTCATATACGCTCCATCGCCGCGACGAAAAATCCGTCCATCAACGTATCGGGCATTATAATTCTGCCGAATCCGGTGTTGTTTTTGTAGTCTAAGATACGGAAATCAACATTATTTTGTAAAAACCGTTCTATTTGCCGCTCCGTTTCCGCTTTCAGCGGCGTACAGGTGGAATACACGAGTATCCCGCCGCGCTTCAAGTATGCCGATGAAACGGAGAGAATATTATACTGGATGCGTGTTAGTTCCTCTATATCGCCCGGGCGTTTATTCAGTACGACGTCGGGGCGCGAGGACAACACCCCCAGTCCCGAACACGGCACGTCCAAAAGAACGCGGTCGAATTTCATATCGTCCTCGGGGTACCGGATCGTCGCGTCGCGCGTTTCCGTCTTCAGCTTAACGCCCATACGCTCTGCGTACGAGCGTATGAGGCGGGTCCTGTGCGGGTGCATGTCGCGCGCGGTGACCGCGGCTCCCAGTTCCGCGGCGTACACCGCCTTTCCGCCCGGCGCCGCGCACGCGTCGAGAAGCGTTTTCCCCTCGAGGTCGCCTAAAGCATGTACGCATTCCATGCTCGAAGGGGACTGGAAGGTTATCTTCCCCTCGGCGTTCAGTCCTTCCAGCGCCGCCGAGGGCTTCGATATATATCCCCCTACCGGCGAGGGGCGCATATCGGGCACAAGCGGAGATATTTGTTCCGCCGTATACTTTGAGCTTATTCTGAAGTGTACGCCCTCTTTTCGGGGCGGGAGCAAAAATGCTGCGGGATCGAAGCCGTCCCTTTCAAGCGCCTCGATAATAAAATGCGGCGCGTTGTATTTTATTTCCTCCGCCTTTTCGCCGGACGCGGGAAGAGAGTAGTTTCCTTTCGCGACGTTTTTCAAGACCGCGTTCACGAATCCCTTGACCCCGGCGCCGAACAGCGCCCCCGCGTATTCGACGGCGGTATCCGTCGCTGCGTATGCGGGGATATTATCCATATATTTAACGATATACGCCGCCTCAAGTAAAAGCGTTTTCAGGGCGGGTTTGCAGCGCGACGTGAGCGACGAAATTATGTAGTCGAGCTCAACACGCCTTTCGAGCGCGCCGTAAACTATGCGCGTTACGAGCGCTTTAGAGTCCGCGCTTACGTTTTTCAGGGCGATATTGACGAACGCGCCGCGGCGCAGTACGTCGTCCAAAACCTTATACGCTTCCCTGAGACCCGTTTCCATTTATTCCAATACGCTCCCAAAGGGTATCGGATGTCCCCTTAGGTAATCGCCCGAGGGCATCGCTTTCCCGCCCTCGCCCTGTACGACGAGAGCTTCCAAAGCTCCCGCGCCGCAGCGTATGACAAATCCCTTCTTGGGATCGGATACGACGACGGTACCCGGCTTTTCCGCGCCCGCGATATCCACGGGGCGCGAGCGAATTATTTTTATGGTTTTGCCGTTGAAATAAAAATATGTGCCGGGGAACCCGTAATACGCCCTGACAAGGTCGTTTATTTTTTCGGCGCTCATACTAAAATCGAGTTTCCCGTCCGCTTTTTCGAGTTTTTTGCAATATGTCGCCTGCGATTCGTCCTGCGGCGTGTAGGTCGCGCTGCCCGACTCGATATCGTCAAGCGCTTTCACGACGAGTTCGCCCGCAAGCAGCGCCAGCTTTTCGAAGCATTCGGCGCTGTTTTCGCTGCCGTCAAGCGCAATTTTCGCGGCGCATATGACGTCGCCCGCGTCCATTTTCTTGACCGTTTTCATTATGGTGACGCCGGTTTCCTTTTCGCCCGCGGCAATCGCCGCCTGTATCGGGGAAGCGCCGCGGTATTTCGGAAGAAGCGACGCGTGCGTGTTTATGACGCCGTAAGGGGTAAGCGAAAGGATTTTATCGGGAAGTAACTGCCCGTAGGACGCGGTCAGCATGATGTCGGCGCCGAGATTTTTCAGCTCCTCCGCTCCGTCGCCTATCCGCTCGAACTTGAATATTTTTATCCCCTTCTCGGCGGCAAACAGCGATACGGGCGAGGGCACTATCTTTTTGTGCCGCCCGTTTATCCTGTCGGGCTGGGTCACGACGGCTAGAACGCTGTGGCGGGAAGCGTATACGCGCTCCAAAACCGCCGCGGAAAATTCGCCCGTGCCCAAAAATATCACTTTCATCTGCCTTTGTACTCCTTGTCGATGAACAAAATGCCGTCCAGGTGGTCGGTCTCGTGGCAGATGACGCGCGCTTTGAATCCGACGGCGTATTCGGAATGCGGGTTTCCGTCGCGGTCGGTGTACTCTATCTTCAGCCGCATCGGGCGCGCCACCTTGCAATTTTTTGAGGAATCGACGGAAAGACAACCTTCCACGCCCACTTGTATCCCGGATTTTTCGGACACGACCGGGTTTATCATCTCGATGATCTCCTCCGAATCGGGATCGGGCTTTATGATGACTATGCGCTTCGATACGCCGACCTGCGGCGCCGCAAGTCCCACGCCGTCGGCGCGGAGCATCGTCTCCCGCATGTCGTCGAGAAGCGTTAATATCCTCTCGTCTATATCGACTACTTCCCTTGCCTTTCGCCTTAGAATAGGCTCGCCTTCTTTGAAAATGTTCCTAAGTGCCATGTTTATATCTTCCTGTATTTCGTATGTATCAAAGCATTTGCTGCGGATTTATCTCGGTAAACACCGTCACTTTCCCCGATGTTTTCCGCCGCGCCATTTCATACAACTCGGGGCATATCTCGTCCTCCGCCGAAGTGTCTATCCATATCACCGCCTGATAGCGGTAGTAGCTCCTAAGTCTTTTTATCGCCGACTGCATTACCTGCACGCGGAATATCCCGGGCATATCTTTTTTGAGCGTTGCCGCCTCGGCGGCGAGTCCGCGCGCCGCCCTTCTCGCTTCGTCCTCCGCTTCCGACAGCACAAGTAGGCGCACTATCTTCGTGAACGGCGGATATTTAGTGAGTTCCCTCGCGCGTATCTCGTTTTCGTAAAAGCCGCGGTAGTCGTAGCTTTTCGCGAATTTGTATACATAATGATTGGGGCTGTAAGTCTGCATGACCACCCTTCCCGCTTTGTCGGCTCTGCCGGCGCGCCCCGCCACCTGGGTTATCAGCTGGAACGTCCTCTCCGCGGAACGGTAGTCCGAATAATACAGCGCGATATCCGCGTCTATTATCCCCACCAATGTCACAGCGCCGAAATCGTGCCCCTTTGCTATCATCTGCGTTCCGACGAGTATATCCGCGCCGCCCGAGGAAAACTCCGAAAGTATCTCCGTATATGCGTCGCGGCGGCGTGTGGTGTCGTTGTCCATCCTGAGGACCCTTGCGGACGGGAAAAGCCTCTTTGTCTCCATCTCCAGCTTTTCGGTGCCCGTTTTACCCTCTTTCAGATCCTCATATCCGCACAGCGGGCAGGAATCTATGCTTTTGAAGCGCGCGCCGCAATAGTGGCAGCGCAGCGTGTTATCCTCTATGTGGTACGTCAGCGACACGTCGCAGTCGGGACATTTCGGAACGTATCCGCAGTTTCTGCAACGCAGAAAGGAGGCGTAACCTCTTCTGTTTAAAAACAGCATCACCTGGTTTTTTTCGTTCAGCGCGCTCTCGATCTCGCGTACGAGCTTGGACGAGAACAATCCGAGATTGCCGCGCCGTATCTCCTCGCGCATATCCACCGTTTCAAGTAGCGGCATCGGCTTTTCGTTGACCCTTTCGGGCATCTCCAAAAGGGTGTATTCCCCCTTTTGAGCCCTGAAATAACTTTCTACCGACGGCGTGGCGGAGCCGAGTATAAGTTTTGCCGAATTGTATTCGGCGCGGAAAGAGGCTATCTCCGAGGTAAAATACCTCGGATTCGAGTCGGATATGTAGCTGGAGTCGTGTTCCTCGTCCATTATTATGACTCCGACGTCCGTCAAGGGCGCGAATATCGCGGAGCGCGCCCCGAGCGCCACGCGCGCAGTGCCGCGCCTCAGGCGCATCCATTCGTCGAAACGCTCCCCGTCCGACAATCCGCTGTGCTGTATGCTGACCATATCCCCGAACCGCGCGCGGAATATTCCGAGCATCTGCGGAGTAAGAGCTATTTCGGGAACGAGCATTATCGCGTTTTTGCCGCGCTTCAACGCGTCCTCGATGACGCGAAGATACACCTCGGTCTTTCCGGAACCGGTGACTCCGTGCAATAAAAACGTCCCCGACCCCGACAAAATACTCGCGACCACGCCGCTCTGCAACGCGGTGAGTTCGGGTCTCGAACCGTTTATCGTCATGCCGCCCGGGATCCTTGCCTCGGCGACGCTTTCTTTCAGAATAAGTCCCGCGTTTATCAGCGCTCGGACGGGCGCGGAGGAGTATTTTTCGAGTATCTCCCTCTCGCTCGCGCTTTTCATATCGTACAACTCGGTATACAGCGCGCGCTGCGCCCTAGCCCGCGCGGGGATGGACTTCAGTCCCGTTTCGAGGTCTATCGCTGTATTTATGAATAAATGGTTCCGCTTTAATTCGCGCACCCTGCCGCCGCGCAGCTTCCCGGGGATAAAGAGTCTCAGACAATCGGCGTAGCGCAGATTTTTTTTGCGCATGAAGCGCATGAGCTCTATAAACTCGGGAAGTATGAGCGGCTCGGGATCGAGCTTTTTTTCTATTTGTTTTAATGCGTGCGAGGTCGTTGGACTCGGTTTCAACGCTATCACCACGCCCTCCAGGCGCTGTCTGCCGAAGGGTACCTCGACGCGCTGCCCCGGGCGGATGTCCTCGCCCTCGGGGACGATGTAATCGAACACTTTGTCGATCTCGGAATTTGAAATGTCTACGATGACCTCGGCGATCATAACTCCGAAACGGCGTCTAAAATGACGTCGGCAAGTTCGCGTTTGGTCATTTTCTCCAAAGCCGTCATCGCGCCGTCCGCGCGAATTATCGTTGCGATGTTGGTGTCGACGTCGAATCCCGCGCCCTCGGCGGTGACGTCGTTCAAAACGATGATGTCGGCGTTTTTCGCCCTAAGTTTTTTGAGCGCGTTAGGGATACAATCGTTGGTCTCCGCCGCGAACACGACGAGTTTCATGTTCCCTTTGTCCTTACCCGCCGCCGCGGCGATATCCGGGTTTTTGACTAGGCGAAGGGTCAGCGTATCCGCTTTCAGCTTCTCCGCGGAATAATTTTCCACTCTGTAATCGCCGGGAGCCGCCGCCATCACGGCGACGTCCGCTTCGCTTTTATATTTCATCACCGCTTCGAACATCTCCGCGGTCGTTCCCGCGAAGACTTCCTCCGCGCCTTTCGGTACGGGCGCCGACATGTAGCCCCTGACGAAAATAACGCGCGCGCCGCGCTCCATGGCGGCTTCGGCTACAGCCGCGCCCATCTTTCCCGAGGAGCGGTTGGATATGAATCTCACGCCGTCCACCGCTTCCCTTGTGGCGCCCGAGGTAACGAGAACTGTTTTACCCTTCAGGTCCGCCTTAGGAGTCAAAAATTCGTCGACCGCGGAGGCGATCTCCTCGGGTTCCGTCATCCTGCCCGCTCCCGTGTCGCCGCAAGCCAAAAGCCCGGAGTCGGGTCCTATGAACCTGTATCCCGATGACTTGAGTTTCTCGATATTCGCCTGCGTGACGGGATTAAGGTACATATTGACGTTCATCGCAGGGCATATGAAAACGGGTCTTTTCGTTGCGGAGACGGTGGTAGTCAGCATATCGTCCGAGATACCCGAGGCGAGTTTTCCGATAAAATTCGCGGTGGCGGGCGCAATGACGAACGCCGACGCGAGAGCGGCGTAGCTTATATGCTCGATTTCGAACTCGCGCGTTTTGTCGAAGGTATCCACGACAACTTTGTTGTGGGAAATGCTTTCGAACGTCAGCGGAGTGACGAATTCGGTAGCGTTTCTGGTCATGACTACCCTGACGTCGTATCCGAGACGTCTGAAACGCGAAACGAGCTCGCAGCTTTTATACGCGGCTATCCCTCCGGTAACTCCGAGGATTATCGTTTTCATGCTCTATTGGTTGACGATTATCTTGATCTTGCCGTCGTATATCTCTTTCGCCGCATACGAAACGGCTTTGAGTCCCGATTTTTCGAGTTCCTCGGAACCCATATCCAGTAGATCCTTGGCGCGCTTGGTTATTCCGACAACGAGCGCATAGCGGCAGGGAGCCTTTTTGATAAGTTTGTCGATCGGGGGGTCGATCATCATAGTAGTGTCCTCCTATATTTCCGTATTTTTTATTTATTCTATGTTCTGCACCTGTTCGCGCACAGTTTCGACGATGTTTTTCAACGTCAGCACGCGTTTCGTGATGTACAGGTCGTTGCATTTGGAGCCTATCGTATTGACTTCGCGCCCCGCTTCCTGCGTAAGGAAATCGAGCTTTTTGCCTTTCGGACCCTCGGCGGCCATTATCTCGAGGTAGTTTTCGATATGGCTTTTAAGGCGCGTTATCTCCTCGTCCACCGCCACTCTGTCGGCATATACCGCCACTTCGTTCAAAAGGCGCGCTTCGTCCACTTCGGCTCCCGCGAGCGCTTCCCTCACCCTTTCCTCGAGTTTTAAGCGGTGCTCGGTGACAACGTCGGGGGCGCGCAATTCTATCTCACGAACCACCTCACGCATGGAGGCGACCTTTTCCTTTATATCCGCTTCCAGCCTGTTCCCTTCGGAAAAACGCATCGAGGCTAAGGCCTTAGCCGCTTTTTCGGCGGCCTCCGCAATAGCCGCGGAGAGCGTTTCGTCGTTTTCGTCCGGCAAAGCGGTCTCCACCATATCGGGGACCCTGACGGCGGCGGCAGCGGTTATGTCGTTTACATATCCCATTTCGCCGAGGCGTTTTCCGATCTTCAGATAATCCGCGGCGAGGCGTTCGTTCAAAACGGCGCCGCCCCCTTCGCGCGCGTCCTCGACGTTCAAAAACACATCGATATGTCCGCGCGAAAAACGCGAAGAGATAACGGCTCTGACGATCCCCTCCGCAAAGCGGTACATCCCCGGCAGTTTGAACGACAGATCCAAAAAGCGATGATTCACGCTTTTGAATTCCGCAGTGACTTTGATGCCGTCCTTTTCGGCGACGCCCTTTCCGTATCCCGTCATGCTGTTCATGTCAATCCTCCATGGCAAGCAGTTCGTCCGGGACGGCGGATATCTCCCGCCTTTCACCCGATCCGTTCTCGGCATAAACGCCGCTCTCCGTCACCTTACCGATGACAGAAGCGGCGACTCCTTTTTCTTTCAGTTCCGAAACGAGTTTTTCCCCGTTCTCCGCAACGATCAAAAGACTGCCGCTCGACAGGCTTCTCAGCGGATCCACGCCGAACGCGGAGCACAGTTTTTTCGTGACGAACGCCACGGGGATTTCGTCCGTATATATCTCGGCGCCTAGCCCCGCTCCCGTCACCGTTTCCCAGACCGCGTTTTCGATACCGCCCTCGGTGACGTCGTGCATATACGCGTTCGTTACCGATCCGGCGACCGCCCTGCAGTCGCTTATAACGCTTAAGTTTCGGCGCATATCTTCTACTGCGCGTTCTTCCTCCGCTGTCAACGGCACTTTGCCCCTTTCCGCAAGGAGCACCGTCGTTTCGAGCGCCGCCGTTTTCGTGACCAAGATGTCGTCGCCCGGCGCTATTTTGCGGGGTGTGAAGCCCTTTATCTCCCTCGCGATCGCCACCGCGTTCACCACGGGGCGGGTCACGGCGCTCGAGAACTCGGAATGTCCGCCCGCTATCTCGGCGTTCAGTTTAACGCACTCCGCCTCGGCGGAAGCCATTATCTTTTTGAGGTCGTCCTCCGTCGAGGTCGTCGGTAATATCACCGTCAGAAGGAACGCCACCGGTTCGCCGCCCGCGGCGGCGACGTCGTTTGCCGCGACGTTTATCGCCAAAGAGCCGATATCCGCGCATCTTCCCGTTATCGGGTCGGTATGCGCCAAAACGGCGCCGCAGTCTATCAATGCGGCGTCCGAACCGAGGGCGGCGGAACGCCTGACCTCTTCGCGGCGGTGTCCTATTATCCCGAACACTCCGTTTTTCAGCTCTTTTTCGTTCGCTTTTCTGTCGCGCATGATTAAATTATATCTTAAACGCGCGCGTTGTAAAGCGATTTTTATAAATTATAAAAAGTTATCAACAATTTCCGAAAACTTTTTTTCGTCGATTATTTCGATACCGAGTTTTTCGGCTTTTGCGAGTTTGCTGCCCGCGTCCGCGCCCACGATGACGAGGTTGACTTTTTTCGTTACCGAGTCCGCCACGCTGCCGCCGAGCCGTTGAATAATATCCTGCGCTTCGGAACGTCTGTAACGCTCCAACGCTCCCGTCAGCACGACCGTCTTTCCCGTGAACGGTCCCTCCGACGTGCGCTCCTCCGGAGTATCGAAGGTTATGCCTTTCGATATCAGCAAGTCTACCAAGGCGCTTTTGTCGCTGTCCTCGAAAAAGCCCGCGACCGAGTCCGCCGTCACCATGCCGAAATCGTCAAGCGCCGCTATCTCGTCCCGCGTGGCGCAGCGTATCGCGTCTATGCTCCCGAAATGATCGGCAAGTTGTTTCGCGCTCTTTTTCCCGATATTCGGGATACCCAAAGCAAATAAAAAGCGGTCCAAAGTGGTGTGTTTCGATTTTTCTATGCTGGATAAAAGATTCGCCGTTTTCTTGTCCCGGAACCCCTCGAGCTCCTTTAGATCCTCTTCGGTGAGGTCGTATAAGTCCGCCGGCGTTTTTACGCCGCGCTCGTTATACAGCTGCTCCGCCGTCTTTTCCGAAAAGCCTTCTATATCCATCGCCTGCCTTCCGGCGAAGTGGTCGAGCGCCGACACTATCTGCGGACAGCAGCCCGTTTTGTTGGTGCAGTAATAGAACGCTCCCTCGCGCCTGACCGGGAAGCCGCACGCGGGGCAGACTTCCGGCGGAGTTATCTCCTTGTCCTCCGGGTGCGATTCGTACACGCCCATTATCTCGGGTATGACGTCGTTGGAGCGGCGTATCAACACGCGGCTTCCTATCTTCACGCCCTTTTTCAGAATGTCGTCGTAGTTGTTGAGAGTCGCGCGCTTTATCGTCGCGCCGCCGAGATCTACCGGCTCCAGTTCCGCCAGCGGATTTATCTTCGACGTCCTAGACACCTGCCACAGCACGTTTTTCAGGATCGTCGTCGTTTCGGTGGCTTTGTATTTGTATGCAAGCGCCCACCTCGGCGCTTTTTCGGTGTAACCTAGCTCTTCCCTGACCGCCACGGAGTCGATTTTCAGCACCGCGCCGTCGATAAGGTAATCGAGGGTCGCGCGCTCCGCTTCTATTTCGTCTATCGACCTGAACGCCTCCTCCGCGCTTTTCACGACGTCGAAACGTTTGCCGTACAAAAAGCCGTTTTCCGCTATGAACGCGCGCATTTCGCTCTGCGAGCGAAAACGTATGCCCTCGTGGTAACCGATGTTATATGCGAAAAAGTCGAGTTTCCTCCCGGCGGTGACGGCGGGATCGAGGTTTCGTATGGCGCCCGCCGCGGCGTTTCGCGGGTTTTTCAAGGGTACCGCCGCCGTTTTGTTGTATTCGTTGAAAGAGGAAAAGCGCATTATCCCCTCTCCCTGCACTTCGATAAGCCCTTTGAACGGTATCTTCAGCGGCACTGTGCGTATCGTTTTTATCTGCTCGGTGACGTCCTCGCCGGTCGTCCCGTCGCCGCGCGTCGCGCCCGACACAAGTTTGCCGCCGTCATACGTTATCGACAGCGTAAGTCCGTCGAATTTGTGTTCCACGGTAAAATCGGGGAAATATCCCGCCGCTTTTTCGACGCGCGCGAAAAACGCCTCTAGCTCCTCCCTGCTCTGCGCCTTGTCCAGCGAATACAGCCTTTCGCGGTGGACGTAGGGCTTGAACTCCTTCAGGGGCGTCGCGCCCACCCTCAATGTAGGCGAATCGGGAAGCACGAACATAAGCTCGTTTTCAAGCGCTTTCAGCTCGTCGTACAGCGCGTCGTATTCGGCGTCCGAAACGGTGGGAGCGTCCAGCACATAGTATTCGTATGCGTACCTGTTCAATAGTTCGACGAGTTCGCGCATCCTGTCCATATCGTCCTCACTTTTTCAGCGTCAGCGGCGCCAGCTGCAGCACGAATTTTTTTATTCCGAGGTCGGCAAAAGATATCGTTGCGGTAACGTCCTTCCCCGCGCCCGAGAGAGACAGTATCTTCCCCTCTCCGTAGCGCGGATGCACCACCGCGGCGCCCACGGTAAAGCCCGATATATCCTTTGTCGAAACGGGCGCGGGCTTCGGTATGCGGGGTATGACCGGCGAAGGCTTTTTCGCGTAATTCATATAGTCCGGGCGCGGTTTAAGCCCGTTCACATAATCGCTTCGCATACCGTGCAGCGCGTAGGGCGACACGTCCTCCGCGCCCTTCGATTCCTCGATGAACCGCGAAGGCAGGCACGCCTCGACGTGTTTGAATTTGAAACGGCGGTTGGCGTTTGTGATGAACAGTCTGTCCTTTGCGCGCGTTATCGCGACGTACATCACTCTCCTTTCCTCCTCCATTTCGTCGGGACCCGCTTTCAGGCTGTGCGACGAGGGGAAAGTGCCCTCTTCCATTCCCACGATGAATACCGCTTTGAACTCCAAGCCTTTTACCGCGTGCATCGTGGCGACGGTGACTTTGTCGCGGTCGAAATCCTCCTCGTCGTCGTCGCGGACGAGGCTCACCGTCTGCAAGAACGTTTCGAGCGTCGCGCCCTGCTCCTTTTCCTCGAACTGTTTGACGTCGGAGAGAAACTCCTTTATATTATCCCATCTCGCGTTATCCTCTTCGGAGCCCGTCGAGGTATAGTATCTCTCGAAATCGACTTTTTCGATGAGGTATTCCGTAAAATCGCCGAGGGGCATATACGAATGCGATATCAGGTCGGAGGCAAGCTCTTTGAACGGCATAAGTTTTTTGACGACGGAGGCGGGAAGCTCGCTGTTTATATCGTCGCTTAAGAGCGCGTCGAGCGAAGACATGCCTTTTTCGCGAGAATAGTCGTATAGCCTCGTCGCGGTGGCTTCGCCTATGCCGCGCGAAGGGACGTTTATTATCCTCGCGACCGCCTCGGAATCGGCGTTATTGGAGACCATGCGCATATACGCGACGACGTCCTGGATCTCCTTTCGGTCATAGAACTTTATACCGCCCAGAACGCGGTAGGTAAGGCGCGCTTTCGCGAGAGCGTTTTCGAACCCCCTAGTCAGCGACGCCGCCCTGACCAGTATCGCAATATCCCTTTTTCGGTATCCGTAATGGGAGATAAGGAATCTTATTTTGTCGACTACCCATTCGTTCTCCTGCAGGTCGTTGTAGGCGGTGAAATAGTTTACTTTCGCGCCTTTGCCGCGGAGAGCGACGAGGGATTTTTCGTGGCGCGCCGAGTTGAAACTTATCAGCTTATTCGCGGCATCGAGTATCTCCTCGGTGGAGCGGTAGTTTTCGACGAGCTTGTATACTTTCGCGTTCGGGAACTCCTTGTCGAAATTCAGTATGTTCCCTATCTCCGCGCCGCGCCAGCCGTATATGGACTGGTCGTCGTCGCCGACGACGAATATATTGCCGTCCGCGCCCGCTATCAGTTTGACGATGTCGTACTGCACCTTGTTCGTGTCCTGGAACTCGTCGACGTGGATATATCTGAAACGTCTTTTGCAGTACCCCAGCGCCTCCTCGGAATTCATTAAAAGCTCCTTCATCCTGTGCAGAAGGTCGTCGAAATCCATCGCGTTGGAGCTTAAAAGAAGCTCGTTGTACCGCTCATATATCCTGCGTATATCCTCGGCGTATTCGGTAAGCGCGTTTATCTCCGAAAAATATTCGTCGGGGTCCATTCCCGCGTTTTTGGCTTTGCCGATGTGTTCGCGCATCGCCTCTTTGAGCCCCTGGTTTTCGATGTGCAGCTCGCGCATCGCTTTGGCGATGACGCGCTTGGAATCGGTCTCGTCGTATATCGAAAAATTCTGTCTGAATCCGATGTGATCGGCGAATTTCCTGAGTATCGACGCGGAAAAGGAGTGGAACGTTGATATCCATACGCCGTTGTCGGGACCGAGCAGCACGTTTAATCTTTCGCGCATCTCGGCGGTGGCTTTGTTAGTAAACGTGATGGCGAGTATGTTCCAGCCCGGCACGCCTTTTTCCGACACGATATATGCGACGCGGTGCGTCAAAACGCGCGTTTTACCGCTCCCCGCGCCCGCAAGCACGAGGACCGCGCCCTCGGTGTCAGTGACTATTTTCCGTTGGATCTCGCTTAAGTTTTCGAGTATTGCGTTCATTTGATTTCCCTTTCCGAATACCAGTCGTATCCCAGATGTTTTTTCATTTCCTCTATCGCGTAAGTGTCGGTCATCGAAGCCATGTAATCCACCGCGGCGCCCCGGACGGAATCGGCGAGCCGCATATACAGCGGCGCCACGCATTCGGGGTGGTCTAGGTAAAACTCATAAAGCTTCGTCAGCCATTCCTTCGCCCGCGCTTCCTCGCGTATCGCCGTCTCGTTCAGATACACGTTCTCGAACATATATTTTCTGAGCGTTTCGGTTGCCCGGCGGAATTCCGGGGACTGAGTGACTTTCGCTCGGTCCAGTGACGACGTGACGACGTCGTACACCATGTTGTTTATCCTTTCACGCTTGCCGTGTCCCAATATATCGGTCGCCGCGGCGGGAAGAGAGTCTTCCGTCAATATCCCCGCCCTTATCGCGTCGTCGATGTCGTGGTTCAAGTACGCGACTCTGTCCGCTATCTGTATTATCGCGCCCTCCGACGTGGACGGCGTGCCCGAGCCGCGGTGTTCGCGTATGCCGTCTATGACTTCGGCGGTCAGGTTCAATCCCGCACCGTCGTTTTCGAGAAGAGTCACAACTCTCACCGACTGCAGATTGTGTTCGAATCCGCCCGAGACCCCCGCGAGCACCCTCTCGCCGATGTGTCCGAACGGCGTGTGCCCGAGGTCGTGCCCCCATGCTATCGCTTCGGTGAGATCTTCGTTCAGCTTCAGACACCTAGCTATAGTGCGCGCTATCTGCATGACCTCGATGGTATGCGTCATGCGCGTCCTGTAGTGGTCGCCCTGCGGAGCGATGAAGACCTGCGTTTTATGTTTGAGCCTTCTGAAAGCCTTGGAATGTATTATCCTGTCGCGGTCGCGCTGGAATTCGGTGCGCATCGGGCAGGGCGTCTCCTCTTTGGCGCGCCCCGCGGTTTCGTCAGAAAATACTGCGTAAGGACTCAGATACATCTTTTCGAAGCGGAGATAATCTTCTTTCATTTCAAAAATTTTATCATAACGCGCACGCGAAGTCAAATAAAGGCGGTATAATTGCGCCCCCGTGAGCCGAAAAAAAAGACGCGCCGATAAGAGCGCGTCCGTTTTTCAGCGTTATTCTGTATCTATGGATACTGTTTTATGATATATTTCGATATATTGCAACTTTTATCGCGGAGTTACAGGGCGCCTACTATCCTGTGCGGGACGTACGGCTCGTCGATAAATTCGACGTCCGTGTCGCTAAGACGGATGTCGAGAGCGCCGACGGCGTCGTCCAGATATTTTTCCTTTGTTGCCCCTATTATCGGCGAAGTCACTCCCTTTGCAAAGTGCCACGCGAACGTTATCCTAGTCATAGTCGTGTCGTATTTTTCGGCGAGCTCTTTGATACGCGCGGCGACGTTTTTGTCCTCGTCCTCGGTGGAGTCGTATTTGCCTTGAGCGACCTTATCGGTCTTGCTGCGCAAAGTGTCCGCTTCCCATGTCGGGCGCGCGCACCTGCCTGCTGCCAGCGGGCTGTACGGCGTCAGCGCGACGTTCGTCTTTTTGCATATCGGTATAAGCTCCCTCTCGTCCTCGCGGTAGAGCGGATTATAGTGGTTTTGCATGGACACAAACTGCGTCCAGCCGTTATCCCGCGCCGCCAGCTGCATATCGTAAAACTGATACCCGTACATCGCCGAAGCGCCTATGGCGCGCACCTTACCCGCTTTTACGAGTTTGTCGAGCGCTTCCATCGTTTCCTCTATCGGCGTACCGTAGTCGAAGCGGTGGATTATATATAGATCCAGGTAGTCCGTTCCCAGCCTTTTCAGCGTGCCGTCGATCTCGCGGGCGATAGCATCTCGCGAAAGGTGTCCCTCATTGAAATACACTTTCGAAGCGAGCACGACCTTGTCGCGGGAAATGTTATTTTTGATCGCTCTGCCTAGGTATTCCTCGCCGGTACCCGCGGAGTAGCAGTTCGCGGTATCGAAAAAGTTTATTCCGAGATCCAGCGCGTGCTTTATGATTTTTTCGCTCGCCGCGGGGTCCAAAGTCCATGCGTGCATATTGCTCGCGGGATCGCCGAAGCTCATGCATCCCAAACAAAAGCACGATACTTCTATGTCGCTGTTTCCGAGTTTTACGTATTCCATATTGTCTCCTTTTCCGTGTGGCGCGTTCGTATCAGAGTTTATCGTATTCCTCGTCCGACACCGCCTCCAGCCACTCGTTCGAGGTTTCCTCACCCGGCACTTCCACGGCTATATGGGAAAACCAGCTTCCCTTTTTGGCGCCGTGCCAGTGTTTTACCTCTGCGGGAATGACTACGACGTCGCCGGGCTCCAAACTTCTGGCTTCCTTGCCCCATTCCCGGTACCAACCGTTCCCGGCAACGCACAAAAGGATCTGTCCGCCGCCCTTTGCCGCGTGGTGGATATGCCAGTTGTTGCGGCATCCCGGTTCGAACGTGACGTTTGCAAAAAACGGTTTGCCCGCTTCCGGCACAGTCAGCGGATTGAGATAGGACTTGCCGATGAAAAATTGCGCATAGGCGGTGTTTTCATTTCCGAGCCCGAATACGTTCGCTTTCTCGAATTCTTTATCCATAAATATCACCTCTAAATGTTTGTGACTTAGGGAATCGTTACGCCGTGCGGACGGCGGTTGCGACGCTCCTTAATGTCCTTTCTTATTATAGCCCCGCCGGCGCGCTATGTAAAATACTTATTTTTTATGCCCTGTCATACCCGAAGCGAATGATAAAAAGCCCGGCGGGATCCGCCGGGCTTTTTTGCGATATCAGACCATAGGCCATACTTCGGGAAGTCCGTCCGAGCCGTAGTGCCAGAACATTCCGTCGTTTACGGGAGCTTCTTCGCTGTAGTAGTAAACGTTGAGCACGGAATTGAAACGAAGAGCGTCGAAGTCCTCTTCCGCGCCGTAAACATATACGTTTTCGAGCCCCGACGAGCTTGACCACGAAGACGTGGTGCTCGCCGTGGTGGAGGGCAATACGATATATGTAAGCGCGTCGCAGCCGTAAAACGCGTTGTTGTTTATCGCGCTCACACCCTCCGACAGCGTTACAGACGAAAGCGAGCTGCAGCCGCGGAACAGATTTTGCGGTATATCCGTTATGTAAGAAGGTATTTCAACGCTTTCAAGCGCCGTCATACCGGAAAACGCATAGTTTGCAAGCGCCAATGCGGTTTCACGCGCTTCGGCAAACTGCAGTTCGGAGACTGCGGAGCCTTCGAACACTCTGCCGCCGAGACTCTCCACCGAATCCGCTATTACTGCGGACGTGATCCTCGTAGTCGAAGAGAAAGCGTATTCCGAAACGGTGGCGACGCCGCCGAGATCGAGCGTGCCGGGGGTGTCGGAGTTAAACATCCATACCGTGGAATAAGCAAACGCATAGCGCCCGATAAGCGTGCACGACGGCGTACCGGTAAACGATATCCTCATCGTGTCCACTTTGTAGAACGCATAGTCTCCTATCGACGTGACGGCGGACGGCAGCGATACTCCCGCGGAAAAAGTCCTTCCGGAGAACGCCCCCGCAAATATCCCGTACGAAGTCACCGTCTCGCCGCCCGCTTCGAACTGTTCGGGAAGATATATAACGCTCGCGGAGCCGTCGTATCCGATAAGATACGCTTCTGCAGCCTCTGAGTCGGAAGCGGGGATGTAGATGAAAGTGAATCCGTCTTTTTCATACAAGGCGCTTTGCCCCGAAGTCGCGGTGTAAACGTTGAGCGCCGAAGGGATATTGACGACGGAATCCGCGGAGAGATCGTAGACCTCCGCAAGATAGCACCCGTTAAACGAAGAGCTGTGTATGTCGGTCACCGCCGCGGGGATATTGATGACTTTCAGCGCATAACAATCGGCAAATGCCGAAGCGCCTATCGAAGTCAGGGACTCCGGCAAAGAAATGTTTCTCAGCGAATAAGCGGATTGGAACGCATATGCGCATATCTCGGTAAGCGACGAATTTTCCGCAAAGTTCACGTCGGTAAGGGCGGAACAATTTGCAAATGCGTATGCTCCTATCGACGTTACGCCGGCAGGGACGTTGACAGTGACGATATCGTCGTTATCGTAGAACACTCTGGAGGCGACGGCATAGGAATCTATCGTTTCTCCGTCCGTAACGAAACTTTCGGGAAGATCGAGTACTCCGTTCGCTACCGTACCGCCGTAAGCGGTCACATACCATTTTTCGTCCGCGGAGTTGCCGTCGCGATACAAAGTGTAATCGCCTATTTGAACATACGCGCTTAAGGGCGCCGCGGCGACGATGTTTTTCGCGTGCATGGCTATGCCGCCGTTATCGCTCCCGCCCGCGGTGAGCGCTACAGAGCTTTCGTTTATTATCTCGATAAGATAATAGTTACCCGTGCAGGACGATATCGTTGTGACCCCCGCGGGTATCGTCAGGCTTCTAAGCGACGTGCAGCCCGTTATCCCGCTCAGAGTCGTGATGGCGGAATCTTCGCCGAATACGATGTCAGTAAGCGCGGTGCAGCCGCTGAACGAGCCGGTGCCGGTAGAAGTCACCGAGTCCGGGATGTATATTTCCGTAAGCGAAACGCATCCTGCAAAGCAGTTGCCGGGGATCGCTGAAAGCGACGAGCCGAGATCTATATCCGTAAGCGCCGTGCAGTACGCAAATGCGTAACTGCCGAGCGTTGATGTGTTCGCGGGCAGGGAAACGTTTTGAAGCGAAGTGCAGTTCTGGAAACATTGATTGCCGAACGTGACGCTTTCCGAGGTGTTCGTACCGAAATCCAGTTGCGACAGCTTGTCGCAGTTCTGGAACGCCATCTGACCTACCGAACCGAGCGCGCCGTCGAATTTCACCGTCTGCACCGCGGAACCCAAAAATACGGAGTTACCCAAAGAGGTATATCCCGTAAGGTCGAAAAGTCCGTCGGTATCGGAGTTGAAGCGCGTCAGCGACGTGCAGTTCTGGAACAAGGTGTTGGGAAGCGACGATATCCCGGAATTTATCGTTGCGGCGGCAAGCGAAGCGCAGTTTGCGAAAGCGCTTGTACCTATAGAGGTCACCGAAGCGGGAACGACGACTTCCGTGACGGAAGAGCAGCCGTTGAAAGCGCTGCTGCCTATCGCGGTGACGCCGGACGGGATGTCTATCGACTCCAGCGAAGAGCAGTTATAAAACGCGCTCGCGCCGATGGAAGTCAGCTGCTCCGGAAGCGCTATCGTCCTCAACGAGGAGCACGCGTAGAACGCGTTTTTAGGGATCTCGGTCAGCCCCTCGTTCAGTTCTACCGAAGTTAGCGAAGAACAGTTTTGGAACGACCACTGCCCGAGCGAATCAACGCCGGAAAGATCTATGCTTTCCAGCCCGCTTGCGCCCGAGAAAGCGCCGAGACCTATCGTAGTAAGGTTAGCCCCTAGGCTCACGCTCTTTATCTCGGTGTGGTCCATAAACACGCCCGACTGCAACACGAGCCCCATCATCGTCTCGCCGTCCGCGATACCTGTAACGGGAAGACCTTCATAGGTATCGGGAATGACGACGGTATCCCACGCGCGGCTGTTGTACGCCGCCAGCGTATACGATTGTTCGTCGCTATTCAGGGTAAACGTTATATCGTTTATCTGTTCCGCTCCGCAAACCGAACAGGAGCCGTTCTCGTATGTATGCCCCGTCGCGCGCTCGATTGTGAGAATGCCGACGACTTCGGTCTTGGACGCGTCGGTGTACGTCGTCCTTACTCCGTCCGCGGTGCAGGACGCGGCGGTCTCGGTGACGTTATCGGGAAGCGCCGCTTCCCCGCCCGACAGATCGAACCTGTAATGCGCTCCGTTCGTGAGATAGATATGCAACACGCCTTCGGCATAGGTTATATTGGATACGCCTACTCCCGCGGCCCCGTCGGCGCCGACGACATGCCCTGCGTTTATTGTCCTGCCGTCCGAGAGCGTCAGGATCAGATCGCCGTCGCCGTTTACCGCAGCGTCGGTGATACCGGTTATCTCTTCGTCATCGACTTCGATTTCCGTCATACCCGTTATTGTCAAAACGGCGGCGCTCATCGAAGAGGACGCGGCGCCGTGACTGAACTGTGCGCCCATGACCTGGGAGTTGACGTAAAAGGACAGTTCCAATTCGTTCAGGTCCTCGAGCGCGCCCACGTTTTCGAGCACCATCTCTAAGCGGGTGACGTACCTTACCTCGGCATAGTTCGAGCCGCCCTCGGGATCGGGCGCCCTGACAAGGTCGTTTTCCGCCGAAAGAGTATATGTCACGCCATCGGTCACCAGTTCGCCGTCGGCGTTGTAATACCCGATAGTCCCGTTCGGTATATCCCCTTCAGACTGCGCGTTGGTGCCGAACGGATCTATGAACGTGTCGCAGCTGACGGTATAAATGACGATCCCGCTTTTACCCGTTTCCATGCTCAAAAGCAGTCTGCCGTCCGCAAGCTCCGTGATCGTGCCGCTTTTGAATATGCCGTCGCCGAATTCAACGCCGCCCATCGCGTTTATATAGGCGCTCAAGGAAGCCTCCAGCGCATATGTCCTGCCTGTAACGACCTCGGCGCCGTTTTCGACGGCGTACAGCGTCATGTCCTCCGTCACCGCATATCCCGCAAACGACCATGTTTCCGTAGCGCCGTTGTCGTATTTATAGTACCACTCCGTTATCGCGTTGCCGAATGCGTCGGTATATTGCGGAAGCGTCGCTTTTTCACCCTTTGTCACCTGCTGCGTGCCGTATACCTGACCGCCTTCGGATGAAAACGTAACGGTAAACGTCTGCGTTTCGGGAACGCTCACAACGTCACCGCCCCCTTCCGACGGCTGCTCGGTGTCCCCTTCGTTGCACGCCGCAAGAGAAAGCGCCAAACAAAAAGCGATGCTCATGCACAATATGCAGAGCGCTATCTTTTTGAACTTTCTTTTGATTTTTGTCATTGTATTACTCCTTTATATTTTTTTATTTTCAAATATTGGCGTGTGCGCCGTTCAGCCGAATATACATATCCTTTTGCCGCGCACATCGGCTATTTTCGCGTCCACATCGTATATTTCACGAAGGGCCGCCTCCGTTATCACCCTGTCCGGCTCGCCCGAAGCCGCCACCGCGCCGTTTTTCATGAGCACGACGTTGTCGGCATAGCTTAAAGTCTGATTTACGTCGTGCAGGACCATCAATACGGTCGTGCCGTGCGTTGCGTTGAGCGACTTTATCAGGTTCAGGATCTCTATCTGATAATGAACGTCCAGGTATGTGGTTATCTCGTCCAACAATAGAACGTTGTTCGTCTGCGCAATAGCAAGCGCGAGCCACACGCGCTGCATCTGTCCCCCCGAAAGCTCTTTTACCCTGCGCTCGGCAAACTCCGCGGTGTGCGTTTCGTTCATGGCGCGTTCGATAGCCTCGCGGTCTTCGTCCGTCTCGTGCGCGAAAAACATATTGTGGTACGCCGTTCTCCCCATGGAGACCAGCCGTCTTACCGTCATGTCGTCGGGCACGGTGTTGTACTGATGAACGGCGGAGACCTCTCTGGCGTAATCCCTTCGACGTATGGAAGAAAGCGGCGTGCCGTTGAAACATATCTCGCCCGAGAGCGGCTTCAATATCTTCGATAAAAGCGCGAATGCCGTCGTCTTGCCGCAGCCGTTCGGACCTATGAAAGCGGTGATCTTCCCTTTTGGGATCCCGATACTTACGTTTTTAAGGACCTGTACGCCCTTTTCGTACCCAAAGCTCACGTTTTTGAATTCGAATATGTTTTCAGGCATACTTTTTGTTCCTCAACAGCAAAATTATGAATAACGGGCCGCCCACTATGGACATGATTATGCTTACGCTTATCTCATACGGGTAGGCGATCCACCTGCCGACGGTGTCGGCGACCAGGAAAAACAGCGCTCCGAGAAGCGCGCTGTAAGGGATGAGGATCTTATGGTCGTTCCCCACTACAAGGCGCGCTATATGCGGGACGACGAGCCCCAAAAAGCTGACGCTGCCCACCACCGCGGTCGCTGCGGAAGCGAGGAAAACGGCGGCAACGGAGACCTGCAGGCGCGCATGCGACACATTTACCCCGAGACTGCACTGAAGGCGGTCCGAAAGCGCCAAGACGTTACATTTACGCACGCAGAACACGCACATCAAAGCCCCTATCGCAACATATATTGCTAGTATCAGCGCGTCGTCCCAATCCTTCAGCGATATGCTGGACTCGACTATGCTCGCGGCGCCGGTGAAATTGCCGCCCGTCATCTGGTTGAACGCGGTGGACAGTCCCGAAAAAAGCGCGGACACCGCTATGCCGACGAGGATAAGGCGCACCGGGCTCAGCCCGCCCTTCCACGACAGCGCGTATACTATCGCAAAAGCTAAAAGTCCGCCGGCAAACGAAAACAGCGGCGAAAGATAATACAGCGAAGGTAAAAACGCCGTGACCAGCACCGCGACGAAAGAAGATCCCGAGCTAATCCCGATGATGCCGGGGTCGGCAAGCGGGCTGCGCATGACCGCCTGGGTGATAACGCCGGCGGCCGCCGTCGCCATTCCGCCGAGAATGGCAACGAATATCCTCGGGAAGCGCAGCTGCACTATTATCGCGACGTTTTCGTCGTATTCGACGAATATCCCGCGCATCAGTTCCCCAAACGACACCCGTATACCGCCGATAGCCGCCGCAAGCACCATGAACACCAAAAGCGCTACCGCCGTCAATGTAAATGCGAGTACCGCCTTGACGACAGCGCGTCTGTTTACGACTTTTCTCGATGCCTCGGTCATCTTATCCCGCCTGACCGAACACTACGTCGGTGATGAAATCGAAGGATCTGAACCAGTCGAGATTCGCGCTCATGCCGAATCCGTCCTCGGACGACAGATAATATACTTCACCGTTCCGCACCGCTTCGAAGTTCTGCCATATCGCGCCGGTCGCTATTTCGTTGCGCATATAATTGAAAGCGTTTTCTTCGTCGTAATGCGCGAATATGCATATCTTGTCGGGATCGGTGTTTATCATATGTTCCTGATTGACCGCCGCAACGCCGGAGCCGTCGGTGATATAGTCCATACCGTATACGTTTGTGCCGCCCGCAAGAGTTATGAGATTTCCTACATAGGAATCCGCCGTGACGATAAGATAAAAACCGTCGGGATACGCCATCAAAACAAGCACCGTCTGCGGTTCGTCCGAAACCACACGATTTTCCTCGACATAGCTTTCGTATTCGGCGCGGAGCGCGGCGGCCTGTTCCTGCCTCATGTACTTTTCGCCGAGTGCGTCGATATCCCTGTACATCCCTTCAACGCTCGACAGATCGATGTATTCCGCACTCAGTCCGGCGTTTTCAAAACTTGCGGACAATCCCGCCTCCAACGTCCTCGGAACGTAAACGACCTCGGGGTTCAGCCGGCTCAACACTTCCATATCCGGGGACATCGGGCTCCCGACGGTGGTCGCCCCCTCGTAACGGGAGGGAAGATCTATATCCTCGGCTATGGACGGAACGCCGATAACTCCGTCTACTTCGAGCGCGTCGAGTATCTGACAAACCGCCATCGATATTGACGCTATCCCTTCGGGTTCCGCACGCTGTCCGCTCAGCCCGCAGCCCGCAAAAAGCAGCGTACTCATGCAAATCACGGCAGCACACAGCAGCGCAAGTATTTTCTTCGATCTCATTTAAGAGCCTCCAAAGTGTCCCAATCGAGCGTGAGCGAAGCGGTGTAGCCGTCCTGAGTGAACTGGGCGCCCATGACCTGGGAATTTATGCAAAGAGTCAGCGAATAACTGTCCTTTTTCTCCGATATCGGGAAAGTAACGGAATCGACATAGTTTACCTCCTCCTGCACGCAGTTCAACGCCGTATCGGTACTGAGCGTATACGTTACGTTTTCGGTGACAAGGTTGCCGCTCTCGTCATAATAGCCTATCGTTCCGCTCGGGATATCGCTGTTGTTCGTGATCCCTGTCGCGGGAGGCGCGGCGTCCACGAACGTATAGCACGTTATGGAATATATCGAAACGCTGCTCTTGACAAACCGAAGAGTGATGTACATCTCTCCGTTTTCGGAAAGCGTATATTCAGTAGAACTCAAAAGCGGCTCGCCGAATTCGATGCCGCCCATTGCGGGGATAAAGCAGCTAAGACGGGCGTCTACCGAATAAATACCCGGCTCCTCCGCCGTCGTACAGGCGGATAAACCGAGCGACAATATAGCCGCAACCGCCAAAATCAATACGGCAACACGTTTTTTCATTTGATATACCTCCTCGATTTTCGTTTTATTTGTGCTCTCGGAATGCGATGTAACGCTCTCCGTACGGACATTACCGTCTTTAAGGTCCCGAAGCGATATCGCCCGCCGCCCCCTGCCCGCCCGAATATAAACGGGCGCTGTCGGCACATTGTGTTCGCATATGCGAACCTATGACGTTTAATTATGTTCGCATATGCGAACTCGATTTATATTATATGCGGGACTATCCCTTTTGTCAACCGTTCGAAACGATTTTTATTTATCCGAACGCCACGTCCAATACCATCATCACGGCAAACCCCAGCATGATCCCCCATGTGCCGAAATGCGGGTGTTCGTTCAGATGCGCGTCGGGGATAAGGTCTTCCACTACGACAAATATCATCGCGCCCGCCGCAAACGCCAGTAGCCACGGCTGCGCCGCCGCGAGATTCGCCGCTAGAAAATAGCCGATCACGGCAAAAACCGGTTCGACCGCTCCGCTGCCCATGCCGTATAAAAAGGCCTTGCCGCTGCTGCCCGTTGCCGTTTTCATCGGCAGCGACACCGCCGCACCCTCGGGGAAATTCTGTATCGCCATGCCTACGGCGAGCCCGAGCGCGGATACGAACGCGCCTTTGTCGCCTAACGCTGCCGCCGCTCCGAACGCAAAGCCTACGGCGAGCCCTTCCGGGATGTTGTGTATGGTGACGGCGAGAAAAAGTTTTGCGGGCTTATTGAGGCGGCTTTTCAAGCCTTCTTCCTCGTTTGTTCCTTTATGGAAGTGCGGCACCAGCTTGTCGATAAGCACCAAAAACGCCCCGCCGAGCAGGAAACCTATGACTGCGGGCAGAAAATTCAGCGATCCGTACCTTTCTTCCGCACCCTCTATCGACGGAATGATGAGTGACCAAACGGACGCCGCCACCATTACGCCCGAGGCAAATCCCAGGATCATGGTGTTGAGTTTGGCATTCATCCCCCTTTTGAAGAAGAATACGAGCGCCGCGCCCAAGGTCGTCGCAATGAAAATAATACCGAAACAGAGTGCGGTCATTGCCGTCGTCGTCAAATCTGCCCTCCTTTATAGCGCCCACGATATTCTGCAATTACGTTTATCAGATTTTGAACCTCATCCGGATATGACGAGTAATTTTTCAAGTTCTTCTCGTCAGTCCCCGTTCCCAAAAAACATGACAGAAAAAAGACAATACATAAAGCCGTCGTTTCGATTGCTAAAATCATTTTCTATGCTTCCGTCCATATCTTTGCCGCATCAGGGCTTTATCCCCTCGACGGCACACCAGACTTTGCGCGTCTTATGGATTTTTATATCGGAAAACCCTGCTTTTCCCATAAGGGCAGCGAGCTCTTCCGCCGTATAAATCGTCATGCCTTCGCAGCGCTTCGTCCAGATTTTTCCCTTTTCGGGATCTGTCATTTCGGACGCCAGTATTACCTTGCCTCCCTTTTTCAAGACGCGGAGCATTTCTTTGAGCCCCTGCACGGGATCGGGCCAGAAATAAATAGACTCAAAGGACACCGCCCTGTCATA
>CALVJA010000003.1 GCA_944331875.1 uncultured Clostridia bacterium
CTAATTGGCTTTTATTTGATTGAGCGCGAACGGGATATAGCCCGCTATAATCCCGTCCGCGTTTCATGCGATATGACGCAAAATTGTCAGCCGAGCGCCGGTAAACACCTCTATCAATCATCAAACTAAGACGTGCTAGTCGGCGGAGTGATACTATATAGCTGAAACCGTTCAACTGAGATATAACGAAAAAGAGCTTGTTTACACCGAACAAGCTTTTTTTCATATGGATAAAATGACGCCGAAAAAATCTCGGCGCTCGCCGCCTCTTTTTTATACCTCTTCAAACAAGTGCTCATATGGTTTTGAGGGGCGGATACGCCCAAATTCTGCGCGTTGACCCTCTAGCACGTACCGCTGCGGGTACGAGCGTCGGGGACACCGCTTGCCTTTGAACGTATCTGCCGCCTCAAAACTGCTGCGCACTTCGGGAGCAGTGAGAGTCACTGCTCCCGAAGCATATTCGACTTGTTCTCATCGGTATTGACTTCCTAATTGGCTTTTATTTGATTGAGCGCGAACGGGATATAGCCCGCTATAATCCCGTCCGCGTTTCATGCGATATGACAAAAAATAGTCAGCCGAGCGCCGGTAAACACCTCTATCAATCATCAAAGTAGACAGAGAGGGCTTTTTCGACGTCGCAGACAGCGTTTAACCCGTATTTGACGGCTTTGAAACCGGGATAGAATAAGGATACCCGACGAGCGGTGTCGGAGTTACGGCGGGGCGTTCCTTTCAAACGGAGCTGCCGCATGCCGTACAGTGATTTTTCAGTCTAGCCGACTTAATATATTTGCACATTTATGAAAATGTGTGGTATCATATCGGCATGGAAGAGATGAAACCCCAGGTGGTCGAGCAGTACACGACTTTAATTGCCTCCGTCGCGAACGAGGCTTTTCGCAAAGTCGAGGGCGTTACCCGCGAAGAGGGCGCGCAGAAGTACCGTTTCGGTCTGAAAAAATTGAAAAACACCAACTGCCATGTGTATATCGTGGGAACGGACGAGGTCATAATCGATATTTTCGTCAACGTCGATTACGGATATTCCATACCCGAAACGATATGCCAATTGCAGGAGACCATAAAAAACGACGTCGAGGACGCCACTAAATTCAGAGTCCGAAAGGTCAACGTGACCGTGGACAACATCAATCTATAATGCAGCAATCCAGAAAAAGAGCGCGCGACAGCGCTTATAAACTTGTATTCGAATATTTGTTTTTGGGGCGCGAAAATCCCAAAACTCTCGCCATCGTCACTGCGGTGGATATGCCGGGAAGCGAGCAGGAATATATTGAAAAAGTGTATCACGGGGTCATAGAACATGCGGACGAGCTGAAGGCGCTCATATCCAAATACGCCCTCAATTTCAAGTCGGACAGGATATTCCTCGCGGACATGGCGGCAATGCTCATCGCCGCGTATGAAATGAAGTACATGGACGATATCCCTCTCGGCGTTTCCATAAGCGAAGCGGTGGAGCTCGTGAAGACATATTCCACCGAAAAATCCTATTCGTACGTCAACGGTATTTTGAGCTCGGTTTACAAGGAACTCACGGCTGAGTGATGGAAAACAGAAATTATATCACCGTTTCCGAACTGAATTTTTATCTGAACCGGATAATAGACGCCGAGGAACTTCTGCACGATATATACGTCGTGGGCGAAGTGTCCGGCGTAAGTAAAGTAAAAGGCAATATGTATTGCACGCTGAAAGACGAGGGCGCGGCGATACAGGTATGCTGTTTCGGCGCGGACAGAACGTATATCCCCGAAACGGGCGAGCGGGTTTTGATGTACGGCGCGCCCGATTATTACATGAAAACGGGCAGGATGAGCTTTATCGCCAAGCGCATAGAGCCGTTCGGCAGGGGAAAACTTTATATGGAACTCGAGGCGCTCAGGAAAAAGCTCGAAGCGGAAGGGCTGTTTTCGGAGGCGCATAAAAGGTCCGCCCCCTCTTTCGTATTCGACCTTGCGGTCGTCACCAGCGCCGAGGGCGCCGTCATAAAAGACATTTGCAGCACGGTCAGAAAATACAACGGCGTGATAAATATCGCCGTCATCGACGTACAGGTCCAAGGGAAAAACGCCGTAAAAGAGATCGTCGACGGATTAAGGCTTGCGGATATGGGCGGCTTCGACGCGGTGATACTGGCGCGCGGAGGCGGCTCGTTCGAGGACCTTATGCCGTTTAATTCCGAGGAAGTCGTGCGCGCCTTGTACGATATGAACACGTTCGTTATTTCCGCGGTGGGACACGAAACGGATTTCACCCTAGCCGATTTTGCGGCGGATATGCGCGCGCTGACCCCGACCGCCGCCGCGGAAGCGGTGACGTTTGACGTCAGAGAACTCAAAAAAGATATCGTTTCGGATATTTCGCGCGCGGGAAAGCATCTGAAAAACGCCTTGACCGAGCGGCGCGCCGCTACCGTGAATCTGGCGGGACGCGTGACGTATGCGGCAGGCAAAATGTTTTCGGGTCTAATTTCCTCCGTGGATAAATTGCTCGCCGCGGCGAAACGCGGCGCGGAGCGCAGTATCGGCGACAAGGAAAAAAGACTGGACGGCGCGCTGTCAAAGCTCGACGCGCTGAGCCCTGTGAAACTTTTGAAAGCGGGATATATGCGCGCGGAAAAGGCGGGAAAACCCGTTGCCTCGGCGGGGGATCTGGCGCGGGGTGACGAAATAAAACTGTACGCGTCGTTCGGCAGGATAACGGCGACCGTAGGCGAGATAGTATTGAACGAAGAGGTGTGAAATGAGTTTCGAAAAGGATTTTGACAGGCTCCAGAAGCTTGTAGAAAAGCTGGAAAACGATACGCTGTCCGTCGAAGAGGGGCTTCAGCTTTACGACGAGGCTATAAAAGCGGGCAAAAAGTGCATCGATCAGCTGAACGACGGCAAAGGCAAACTCGAATTGCTCAACAAGGATCTTACGCGCCTTGCGCTGGATGAAGATGAGTGATTTCCGGCAATTTTTCCGAGAAAAATTTATTTTCGCAAACGTTTGCATAATTTGCAACTATGTGATATAATATATACAAACTTAATAATGGTGGTGCAGTATTCTAGTCAGGTGCGGTACAATCGAAGGCGGGGTTAAAATACCGCTAAAGAGCATATCGATGAAGTTTCTTGTGTTTGCTTACGTTGCCCAAACGTGGGTTGATGCTGGGAGTTAAGGTTCTTGGGCGGCCGATAACGGCATATCGGTGACGACCCAATTACCGCGGAGACCCATATCGGTGGAGGAAACGGCTTGCCGCAACACTCTACTGAATGGGATTAAACCTGCAATGCGGTAATCAAATGCTGTGTGCAGAGTAGCTTGCCTTGAGTGAAGTCGCGTGGATTAGGGTATCGGGCGCAAAGCGATTCGCGAACCGCTTGCGCCTCTGCCTATGAAACCTTCTTTGCAAAAGAGGATAAATTGTACCAAATCTGTAAAAGAAATTTTCTAGACTGTTTTAAGCCGAGGATTATAGTGTGCACTAAGTGGCGATTCGGTTAAACGATGAGTGATCACGTTTTGCGGCCCTTAAAAGGAAACTGCTCGGACGGCGACGACGAGTGGGGCGCAGGGAAACCCTACCGAACCTGATGGCGCAAGGTTTACTGGGCTTATTGCCACCATTATTTCGTTATATTCCCTAGAGAGGATTTATACAATAGTTTTATGGACAATACATCTGTTAACGAAAACGGATCGGAAGTACCGTTAGCCGGCGAAAAAGTTTCCCCGGCGAGCGCATCCGGGGTATCGGGCGATAACCCCGCCCCGAAGAGCGAATATCAGAACAAGGAAGTTTCCGACAAGCAGAAAAAGGATCATCGCGGCGAGGGTAAACCTCCCAAAAAAGGACTTAAAAAAAGTACGATCTGGACCATAAGGATCACTGTGGTCACGCTGTTTTTGTCGGCGTTTTTCTCGTTCGTATCCGAGCTTGCTTCCACTAAAGCGCACTTCAGCATCATGATTATCCTGCTGTTGTTCCTGATAGCGCTCAGTATAGCCGCCGACGCCGTCGGAGTCGCGGCTACTTCGTGCGACCTGGCGCCGCTTCTTGCGATGGCGTCCCGTAAAGAGCCGGGCAGTAAACAGGCGATAATGCTCGTAAAAAACGCGGAACGCGTGTCTAATATCTGCTGCGACGTTATAGGCGATATCTGCAGCATCGTTTCGGGCGCATGCGCTTTGGCAATAGTCATAAAGATAACGGAAGGCATGGACGAAACGCTTAATATGGTCATTTCCATATTGATGTCCGGCGTCGTCAGCGCCATCACAGTAGGCGGTAAGTCGATGTTCAAAAACGTCGCGGTAAACAATTCGAAAGAGCTGATACTGCTTGCCGCGCGCGTCATGAGCATTTTTTCGCGGCGCGATAAAAAGGACAGGAAGAAAGTCAGGGAAAAAGCCGGAAAAACCGATGGCGACGAGCAATGAGGCTTGACGTTTTCATGAGCGAAACCGGTCTTGCCAAAAGCCGCACGCACGCAAAAAATCTGGTCGCGCTCGGCAAAGTATCGATTAACGGCAGACTGGCGGAGAAACCCTCTGAAGAGATACGCTGTTCGGACACGGTCGAGGTGGACCGCTCGGATGATTTTTCGTCGCTCGGCGGCTTAAAGCTGAAACATGCCCTCGACGAATTCGGACTGGATCCCGCAGGTAAAGTATGTATAGACATAGGCTCGTCGAACGGCGGGTTCACGGACGTGATGCTTCGTGCCGGCGCGAAGAAAGTGTACTGCGTGGACATAGGCGAATGCGCTCTGCCGGAGGAGATGACATCGGACACGCGCGTGGAGGTCAGAGACCGGCTGAACGCGCGGTATCTGGCGTTCGAGGACATAGGAGTCAAAGCCGATATGATAACGGTGGACGTGTCGTTCATTTCGCTTAAACTCGTTTTGCCCGCGCTGGTGCAGTTCATGAAAAACGATACATCTCTTGTCGCGCTTATAAAGCCGCAGTTCGAGGTAGGCAGGAAATTTCTGACCAAAACAGGTATTGTGCGGCAGGAGCGCGCGGCTTACGGCGCCGTCGACGGAGTGACGGCGTTTGCCTCCGGTCTTGGGCTCAAGGCAGTCGGCACCGTAAAGGCGCCGCACCCGTTCAAAGAGAAGAATACGGAGTTTCTGACTTTGTTCCGCCTCGTCGGGGGCGCCGAATAGCAGGCATTTTTATTGTATATTTTATCGAAAATTTGTATAAATACTTGTATTTGAGAAGAATTTAGGCTAATATAGGTATATGAAGATCGGAATTTATGCAAATTTGTACAGGGACGCGGGCGGCAAGGTCACCCGCGGACTTTACGACGAGCTGAAAAACGCGGGCGTGGAGGTTCTTCTATCCGATGAACTGCGTTCTCTCGGATTGGATGGAGAATATTTCAGCCGCATGGCGCTGGCGGGCGAATCGGACGTCGTTGTGGTGCTGGGGGGAGACGGTACCATCCTTAGGATCGCAAAGGAATGCGCCAGGCAGGGCGCCAAACTATTTTCGGTAAATCTGGGGCACAGGGGATTTCTTGCGGAAGCGGAAAAGCCGGGGTTCGTTTCCGATATAATCGGATCTGTCATCAGAGGCGAATACATTCTCGACACCCGCTCGTTTTTGGAAGCGAAGTCCAAAGGAAATAAATTTTACGCGCTTAACGAGGTCGTCGTCGCGCGCGGCACCAGGACGAGGGTTGTCAAATCCGAAGTCCGCGTCAACGGCGCTTTGGTCGATAAATATATATCGGACGGTATCATAGTCAGCACTCCCACGGGCAGCACGGCATACAATCTGTCGGCGGGCGGCCCGATAATTGCCCCCGACGTCGAAGCGTTTGTCATCACTCCCATAAGCCCGCATTCGCTGCATTCCAGACCCATAGTCGTAAACAACGGCAGCGAAATATGGCTCGAGGTGCTGAATGCGGAACCGCACGCGCATCTGAATATCGACGGCGAGGACGTGTTGAATCTCGCGGACGGCGATTCCGTGTCGGTCACCAGATCGGACCTGAAGATCGGTTTCGTGCGGCTCAAAGATTACAATTATTACGAACGCTTGTTGGAAAAAATGCGCTATTGGAACGAAATAGATAAAAATTAGGAGGAAATATGTCGGGCAGCGAAAAACAAACTTCTAAAAGCAGCAGAAAGATCTTTATCGAGGACCTGATAAAGGAGAACGTTATCGGCACGCAAAGGGATATAGTCGAGATCCTGCGCCGTGCGGGCTTCGAAGCAACTCAGGCGACGGTTTCGCGCGACATTCAGGAATTAGGGCTTGTGAAGGAGCAGCTCCCGGGAGGCGGTTCGCGCTATGTAAAGCCACCGGATCCCAAAATTCAAAAGCTGCGTACGCTGTTTGCCGAAGCGGTCCTTAAAATAGATCACAGCGAAAATTTCATCGTTTTACATACGCTATCAGGCTCCGCCAATACCGCGGCCGCTCTGGTGGATAAGATAAGCGACCCGCGCGTTATGGGCACCATAGCGGGCGACGACACGGTCCTAATAATAATCAAAGACAAAGAAACCGCGCCCGAGGTCGCCGAAGAGCTCAAAATGATCGCCGATCCCGCAATATGATAGTTTCGTTATATGTAAAAAACATTGCTCTCATCCGCGAGATAGAGCTGGAACTTCAGCCCGGACTAAACGTTTTGACCGGCGAAACGGGCGCGGGAAAATCTATTATTATCGATTCGCTGAATTTCGTTTTGGGCGACAGAGCGGACCGCAGTCTTATCACGCACGGCGAGCAAACCGCGACGGTAACCGTCGTGTTTTCAGGCGTTGGTGAAGCCACCGACGCTATCTTGGACGAGTACGGTATCGAAAAAGACGATCTTGTGTCCGTCAGGAGGACGATGTCCGGCTCCGGCAGGGGCGACGTCAGAATAAATAACGTGCCCGTTACGGTGGCGCAGCTTAGGCGTCTGATGTCGAGGCTTGTTTCCGTACACTCGCAGCACGAAAGCCAGGCGATATTGGACGAATCCACGCATATATCGATATTGGACAAGTACCGTTCGCGAGGGAAGACGGACGCGCTCAAAACAAAATACAATGAAGCATTCGCCGCATACAAAGAGGCGCTGAAAAGCCTGGATTCTTTCGAAAACGAAGCTGCCAGAGAAAGAAGGGCGGAACTGCTGCGGTACGAAATAGACGAGATCACATCCGTCAGCCCGCGTGAGGGCGAGGAAGAAGAACTGCTGTCCAAACGCGTGAAAGCCAGAAACGCCGAAAGGATCTCTTCCGGGATACAGGCGGCGCTTACGCTCATAGAGGGCTCCGACGAAGGTTTCGGCGCGCTCAACGCCATTCGTTACGCGGTGCGCGAACTTCAGGCGATGGACAGGCTGGCGGACTTCGGCGAATATACGGAAAGGCTGGAGAACTCTCTAGGCGAACTCGGAGATCTTGCGGAGAGCCTTAAAGCGGAAGCGGAGGCGGCGTTCATGGATCCCGCCGAGGCGGAGGCGACGGACAAGCGGCTTGACGACATAAGAAGAGTCAAAAGGCGCTACGGTGAAATATCGGAGCTGGATAAATATGTTGCGAAAGCCGAAGAGGAACTGGACAGGCTGGAAAACGCCGAAACGTTGATAGCGGGGTTGAAAGAGGAAGCGGAAAAGGCGCTGTCCGCCGCAAAACGCTATGCCGCAGAGCTTCACGACGAGCGAGTAGCCGCCGCAGAGGATCTCGCCTCGTCGATCACGGAAAACCTGAGAGATTTAGGTATGAAGAGCGCCGAATTTTCGGTGTCGATAGACTTCCGCGATCCTTACTCGGACGACGCGGCGCTTGGCGACGACGGAGTCGATCGGGTCAGGTTTTTGATATCTCCGAACCTCGGCGAACCGCTCAAGCCTCTTGCGAAAATCGCGTCCGGCGGCGAAGCGTCCAGATTTATGCTCGGGCTCAAAAGGATAACGGCGGATCTGGAAGGAACGGACGTTTTGGTCTTCGACGAGATAGATACGGGGATAAGCGGTCGTATTGCCATGGTGGTAGCCGAAAAACTCGCCGACATCGCGCTAAGCCATCAGGTCATTGCGGTAACGCATCTGCCGCAGCTTGCTGCAATGGCTGACGCACATTTTTTGATAGAGAAAAGCGAAACGGAAGGGCGCACGGTGACGCACCTGAAGCGACTTAATGAAAAGGAGAGTCTGAACGAACTCGCAAGACTGCAGGGTTCCGTCGGTCCCGCCGAATTGTCGTATGAAAATGCGCTTGAATTGAAAAAATGGGCGGAATCTTATAAATCAAACAGAAAATAGGCGATTTTTGCTTATCGACTATTTCAAATATTGCCTTATTTTAGAATACTCGACAGAGAATATTAGCGGATTTAAGCCGCACAATAATCTCTCGAGAGGTGACTTATGGAGCACGGTAAGCGGCGCGCAAGGCTCGCACCGATAATAATTTTTACAGCCCTCGCTTTGGCTTTATGCGCGGCTTTTATGTCGATCCCGGGCGGCATATTTCCCCCGGACGTTTCCGCATCGGCGGAGGGGGAAAGCGTATATCTAGGCGGTATGCCCGTAGGTATACGACTGACGTCGGACGGACTCGTCGCAGTGGAGTATGTCGGTGTTGTGACCAAGGACGGCGCCAAGACCCCGGCGCTTGACGCGGGTATTCAAAAAGGCGATCTTTTGATCGAGTTGAACGGCGTTTCGCTGAAAGAGGTCTCGGATATCGTTACAGCGATAGGCGATAAAACGGATCCTTTACCGTTTAAGTTATTGAGAAACGGCAGGGAGCTTACGGGAGAGGTCACGCCCGTGATGGATATAGTCACAATGTCGCCAAAGATAGGTCTTATCGTCAAAAACGACCTGGCGGGCGTGGGAACGGTCACTTTTGTAAAAGAGAACGGCAGAATGTGCACTCTGGGGCACAAAATATCCGAAGGGGACAGCGACGGAGCCGTATACGACAAAGGAAGTTTTTATAAATGTAACATTCTCGGCGTTGTGAAGAGCGAAAAAAACGAACCCGGTTCGTTAAAAGGCGTATTCAACCGTAACTCCGAGCCCGTAGGCAACGTAGACTCCAATACCGATTTCGGCGTATACGGAACAATGACCGACAATTCGTTTATCGAAGGTCGTCCCAAGATAGAGATCGGTAGTATTTCAGATGTAAAACCCGGAAAAGCTTCCGTTTTCACCACTTTGGAAGGCGATGAGCCGAAGGAATATTCCGTAGAAATAGTTAAATACGAAACTCAGGCGGAACCTGAAATAAAAGGCATGGTCGTGCGCGTGACCGATCCGGCGTTGACCGAAAAAGCGGGCGGTATCGTGCAGGGCATGAGCGGCTCGCCCGTCGTTCAGAACGGCAAGTTGGTAGGCGCTATAACGCACGTATTCGTGAACGATCCTCTATACGGATACGGTATATACGCCTCCTGGATGTACTTGCAATAATTTTTCGCATATGAATTTACAAAGCTCGTTCGAGGGGCGATAGAAAATATTGCTTTTATCCTTCGTACGAGCTTTTTTCATATGGATATTAGACCTTTGCGAAAAATTATTTTACCACCGCTTTGCGCCTCTTTTCCGCCATATCGCACGAAATTACTTAAAGCCTTTAATATCACCCCGTTTTGGAGCCCAAAACGGGGCGCGAACGGGATATAGTCCCGCTATTATCCCGTCCGCGTTTCGTGCGATATGACGCAAAATAGTCTGCAAATCGGCGCCGAGTATGCTGTTCGTGGCGCCAAAATACACTGTGAACATTGAAAATAATTTTTCGCGGAGAATGAATATAGCTCGTTCGAGGATGAGTAAGAAAATACCGAGTTCATCCCTCGTTCGAGCTTTTTTTATAAGGATGTTTGATTGATGCGAAAAATTATTTTACCGGCATCTTGCCGCATCTTTGCGGCTCCTTTCCGCAAAATCTACGACCTCCTGCGGAGGCGGATCGGTCGAGTATGGTATACACTTCCCTCCCGTTTTGCGCAAAATAGCTCGCAAATCTACGACAATCTGCCGTCGAACACGCAATTCAAAGAAAACACTTACACAGGTACGCCGCTGTTCACGGCTTTGTGTGGAAACTGCGATCTTACGCTTGTCCCGCTATTATCCCGTCCGCGTTTCGTGCGATATGATGTTAGTTTGCGACTGCAAACCTGGCGCGAATGCGCTAAAATAGTCTGCAAATCGGCGCCTAACGCCTCATTCGGAGAATTTATACAGTAACGTGTTGCGTTATAAGCCAATACATCGCTAAAAACATTTAAGTGCCATAAGCCAAAAGCTTCCAACGGCGCCGCAAGACCCTCCTGGTATTAGCGGCACCGCCTTTCTTCGTCTGTATCCGAGATCCATCACCGTACCACAGCAAAATTTTAGCTTCACCGACACGGACTTCCTATTAGACTAATATCTTAAATCTAATGACCGCAACAAAATCCGCGAACAAAAGCGCGGGTGGATAAGATGTATTTTTTGATTGAGCATTACTTAATACTCCTAGCGGATTTTATTTCACAAATCGACACTTCGAAAAGAGAATATAAATAAAAAAAATCATAGTGTCGATTTATTTCACAACGCGCCCGTTACGGCTTGTTTTTGTACCATCCGGGCGCGTTATTTCACAATTTTGCATAGCAAAATTATTTCTCTTTTTTGTGGCGGTGAAGCGGAAATTTTAGCGTTTTGCGGCAGTGAATTTTTTGTCTGAGCGAAGAAAACCCCCGCAGCTAATACTCTTGCGGTCTTAGCAAGCGGGGTTTTCAAAGCTCAGGCGGAAAAGGCGCGCCGCAAAGCGTTAAAATTTCCGCTGAGCCGCCACAAAATAGCATATAATAGCGTTGTCAAACATATTTTTTATCATGTTGTCGAAGTTTGGCTGTTATCTGAAAGATTTTTTCGGTGACATAAAGAGAAAGCTTTTCAAGGATAAAATGCATTTATGCATTATTTTGGGAGCGTCGGCGCTGGGTATATTGGCGGCTCTTGCCAAAGATTATTCCGATTTCGATTCCACGAACAACTTCGTTTTCGTTGTTATCAACGTGTCTACTTCGCCTTTTCCCGAGTTTTTGCGGATAACTTTTTGGATAGTCGGCGTATATGCGCTACTGTTTCTGTCATGCGCGAATATTTATCTGTTTTATGCGGCGGTCTATGCCGGACCGGCGGTAGCGGCGTATTTTCTGTTCAGACGCGCTTTTATAGCCTGCGCCGCGGACTCGTTGACGGGGATATTTTATTTGCTGCTTTTCGTCATACCGGTTTTCGCGATCACGCTCGTGGCTTTGTTATGTTTAAGCTTAGAGATGCGTCCGATAGTCAGATCGTCGGGAAAAGGCAAAGCGGCGCTGCCGCTTAAGTGCAACGCTTCCGCGCTTTGGAACGTTCTGAAACCCGTTTTTCTGATAAATTATCTCATAATAATCGCGTACTGGCTTGTTTTCTATTTGATGCTGTTGCTGTTTGCAAAATAGTTCGCCGCATTTTCGCCTGCATATTTTTATGTCGCTTGCGGATACTACGTGCGAGGTGGACTATGAAAAAAACAATTCCTTTGATATTGATCTCGGCGTTGCTTTTCGTTGCGGTCGCGTTGACCTCGGCCCTGGGAAGCGCATTCGTCGCCGAAGCGAAAGGAGAAAAAGCGCTTTCGTCGTTTAACTCCCGCTCCGCATATCTTATAGACTATGCGACGGGAGAAGTGCTCTATGAGCGCAATGCGGACGCAAAATATCCCATCGCAAGTATGGTCAAAATTATGACACTGTCGATCGTTTTCGACGAAATAGAGGCGGGCAGGCTTTCGGTAGACGACGTCATAACGGTATCGGAAGAAGCCGCAGGAATGGGCGGATCGCAGATGTTTCTGGATGCCGGCGCGGATTATAAACTCGGCGATCTGATAAAAGGCGTGGTGATAGCTTCCGCCAATGACGCTTCCGTGGCGATAGCGGAAACCATCGCGGGTTCGAAAGAGGCGTTTATCGATCTGATGAACGAAAAAGCCGTCGAAATGGGGCTGACGAACACTAAATTCATCAACGTAACGGGACTTCCCGGAGACGGGCAGTATTCTACCGCAAGAGACGCGGCGAATATGCTTTCGTATCTTATCAAACATCCCGCTTATTTCGATTATTCGACGATTTATATGGAAAATTACGCTCATCCCGACGGCAGAATATCCGAGCTTGTCAATACAAATAAGCTTGTCAGATTCTATAAGGGCTGCGACGGCGGAAAGACGGGATTTACGAATGACGCGATGTATTGCTTGTCCGCGACTGCCAAGCGCGGAGATATGCGCGTGATCGCTACCGTTCTCGGCGCCGAAAGCTCGAAAGAACGCAACAAAGAGATCTCCTCGATGTTCAATTACGCTTTCGCAAACTACGACTCCGTAACTGTTTTGAAAAAGGGCGTACCCATGGAAGCAGAACTAACGGTAAAAGGCGCGAAAGCGGGTACGGTAAAAGTGGCGACGGACGCCGATCTCGCTTTCCTTGCAAAACGAGGTGAAAAACCGCACTACAAGCCGGAAATAGAGATCTTTTCCGACCTTAAAGCGCCCATTGCCGCGGGCGATAAAATAGGGGTCGTCAGACTTGTTTCTGACCAAACCAAAGATATTAAATGCGAGGTAGGGCTGCTTGCCGCGGAGGATATTTCGAAACGCGACCTCGGCGACTCCCTCGAGATGATACTCGATAACTGGTTCATGGGTATCTGAAACAATATTCGCTTAACTCCGGGACCCGGCGCGAGCCTCGCGCCGGGTCCCGACGTTTGTTTACGAAAAAAAAAGTAAATTATTCCTTCCTTCATTGACACGCGCGCGTTATTACTTTTATAATAAAAACGAAATCGAGAACGGACCATTATGTTTATTTACAGACTTCTGACACAGAACGGCGATTTCGTCGTAAAAATAGCGATTATCCTGGCGTTCGTGGTTGCCGCGCTCGCCGCAATAGTCATCCACGAATATTCGCACGGCTTCGTAGCAAAACTCAACGGCGACTATACCGCGAAAAACGCGGGCAGGCTTACGCTGAACCCCGTCGCGCACTTCGATCTTATCGGAGTTTTGATGATGCTTTTGGTGGGATTCGGCTGGGCGAAGCCGGTCCCGGTCAATCCCTCCAATTTCACAAATTACCGCCGCGGCATGATAACGGTATCCGTCGCGGGCGTTTCGGCGAATCTGATCATGGCGGGGATAGGGATGCTGCTTTTATTCCTGCTGGCTCCGCTTTTGTACGTCGCTTCCGCAAACGCTTTCGTGTTGTTCGTGCAATACTTTGTACTTACTTTACTGGAAGTCGGCGTGGTGATAAACTTCTCGTTGGCATTGTTCAATATACTTCCGATATACCCGCTGGACGGATATAACCTGATAGCGACGCTCTTTCCGCGTGCCGAGGGATACAGGCGCTTTATGGTGCGCTACGGTATATTCGTTTTGCTCGGGATAATCCTTATCGGGAACGTTGCTTCCGCCTTCGGCGCGTGGTACCTGGACATTTTCGGAATGTTCTCTTCCGTCGTGAACAGTCTGGTCGATATCGTGTACAGGGCGGGGCTAAGAGTCTTCTTGGGTGTATGATGGAAAAGGAAAACGGTTTGCTGAACGAAACGGAAACGCTTCCGGTCACGGAGATACCGGACGAGACCGAGACCGCGGTGGCGGAGGATAAGTTTACGTTCACGTCGCTGAGCTATCATCTGTACGAAGAGGACGTGGCGCTGGACGCGCTGTTGGATCTTTGCCGCAAAAACCGCGTGGACATACGCGAAATTTTCGTTTCGACGATCACCGAGCAGTACTTAAATTACGTTTCGTCGCTCGCAAAAGAAGACAAGGATTACGACGACCTTTGCGGATTTTTGGTGCTGGCGGCGACGCTGATACAGTTAAAATCCGATTCGCTTCTCCCGAAACCGCCTTCGTTCGACGACGAGTACGAGGACGACGAATATCTCAGCGAAGAGATGTTTTTTGTTAGAGCCGAGGAATATGCCGCGCTAAGAGACGCTGCGGAGAAGCTGCGCGGCTATGAACGTCTCAACCGCTTCGAAAGGGAACCCGTGTTCTCGGAGGACGATTATAAGCTGGTGATAAAGAACTTTTCTTTGGATAAGCTCATCGCAGCGTTTATGATGATGCTTGAAAAGGCGGAATTCGAGGAAAAGGCGGCGCCCGAGAAGATGATACCAAAGGAGCGTTTTTCCGTCGCGGACAGGATGCTTGCGATAGTAGAGGCGCTCAGAGCAGAGCATACCGTCGGGCTTAACGAGCTTATCGAAGAGGGATATTCGAAGCTTGAAATAATCAACACATTTCTGGCGGTGCTGGAGCTGGTAAAGCAGCAGGTCGCCGCGGTAGAGCAGAACAGGGAAACGGGCGACATTACGTTGACGCACCGTCCCGAAACAGATAAATTCAATTCCGAGGAGGACGCATTCACGGATGCTGACGGATATAATTGAGGCAATAATATTCGCTTCCGGCAAAGGGATAACCCTGAAAGCGATACGAAACGGGCTGAAGGACCATTCCGCAAAGGATATAGACTCAGCCGTGAAAGAACTGGAAAAGCGCTATTCGGGCGAAGAGCGCGGCGTCAGACTTATACATTATAACGATACATACCAGTTCGAAACCAATCCCGCTTACGGCGACATCCTTGCGGACGTATTGATGGAAACAAAGGAACGGGAACTGAGCAAAACGCTTTTGCAGGTCCTGGCTATAATCGCTTATAAACAGCCTGTGACCCGTGTGGAAATAGAAGATCTGCGCGGCGTCGGCGCCGATTACGTTCTGGCGATGCTTACGAAACTAAACCTTATCGACGTGGTGGGCAGAAAGGAAACTCTCGGCAGACCTTTGTTGTACGGCACCACCGACGAGTTTTTGAAAAAATTCGGGTTGAACAGTCTGGAAGATCTTCCCGACTACGAAGAGTTGATGCGCAAGATCCGCGACAACTTCGACAAATATTACAAATCCGCATCTCTTTATCGAGAGCGCGAAATAGACTCCGAAGTCCCCGAAGTGGGCGTTATAGACGTCAGAGAAGAAGCGGCTGCCGCCGACGCGGACGACGAGGACGCTTATTTCGGAGACGACACCGACGACGACTCCGGATTTATGTCCGGCGACGATTTCGTCGAGATAGACTGATACCGTTGTTACAGAGAGGAAGCGTATGAAAGTTGATAAGTCTGAATTCGGAAAGGGAATAGCAATGTTACTGGTTTTGGTAGTCGTGTTCTGCGCCGCGCTCGCCGCCGCGACGGCGGTCGGATTTTTGTCGGGCATGAACGACGCATCCATCATAGCGAACGCGGATGAGATCTCTAATGCAACCGATTTCAACAATATGCCAAAAGATACCAGGACATATTCCACGAACTATACGCTTACCGAGGATATCACTGTGAACATAGGTTCGTCCGGTCTTAGAAGAACTACTTATACGGGCACATTCGACGGTGGCGGCCACACGATCACATTCAGCGGAGGGGGAAATAATTATGAGGCCGGATATAACGCCGATATGTATATCGGGCTTTTGTTCGGCACGCTCGGCTCCGGCGGCAGAATACAGAATCTTAATATCGTATTCAGCACTGATATCGCTATTCAGGCGTATAACAACAGATCCGTAAATAACAAATCCAGCAATGTTGCGGATACGTCGAACAATGCGGCTAACAGTTCCACGCTCTTTGCCGGGATCATTGCCGGCAGGGTCATCAACGGCACTTTCAGCAATGTGTCGCTTACGTTGTCTTCGGGAGCGACTTTTGCGGCAATAGGCACCGATAACGGCAGTACGGATAATGACACAAGGGGCACGGGTCAGGGAGCCGTAGCCGGCGGGTTTGCCGGGCAGGTGGAAAGCAATGTTACCGTCACGAATTGTTCTTTGACTAACGACGGTATAATTCATTCGCGCGGACAAAACAACGACGCAGGTTTCTCGCTCGATACGGGATGGGGAAACAGTTTTATACACAGCCTTTGCAACGGCGCGTTCAATAAATGCCGCGCCGCATCGGGCGGGCTGTTCGGCTCTGCGCTTTCCGGAACCGTTACCGTCACCGATTTCACGATGTCGGGCTCCGGTGCGGTAGGCGCATATGTCGCCGGTACGAAACTAGGTTCGCTTGAGAATTCGTTAAGACAAAACTATGCGGGAGGCCTTATAGGCGAGATACAGAGCGCTTCGGTCAGAGTAACGGGACTGCTGTTTACGAGCGATCTGAGAGTTTATGTGGGAACTACAAGCCTGGGAACGCTTGCCGGTTTGTTGGTAGGCACGGGCGCCGGTTCATGCTCAATTCAATATCTGTGGAAAAGTGCGGGAGATATATCGTACTCCGATAATACCTCGATGATATCCGCGGGTAACAGCCCGGGAGATGTTACCGATGACGCACGGATCGGAGTCAACGACTCCTCAAACGGTTCATATAACAATATTAATTTGAATTCGTTTAGCATGAGCTCTTCGGCGGGCACCACAACAAATAGTTTCAGGTCGATATTGGCGGGGAGTGGAACCGTAAACATTTCATACTCCGATTATTCGATATATAACGAGGAGCTTGTTTATTACGATACCGACGCCGGTACTGCGGAAACGATACCGGGATATAAGTATATTACCGACATATCAAACGGCAAGGTAACCATCGAAATAAGCCTGACGGGCAACGAGCATTTATTGTCATACATTCAATACGGTGCGGGCGATAACGAATACGATCTGTATTTCGATGAGAACTGGTACGGCGTGAACGCCTCCGGCAACAGAGAAAAACGCGAGTTTACCATGCCGTACGCCAACTATGATTGGAGCGTTACATTTGCTAAAAACATAGACGTTACATATGCCGATTTCATAAATACGGGAGCGGCAGACGGCGTTTCGAAAGCTTATGACAGTAACGGATACGGATTCGGAAGAACGGTCAGAACCGACATCACATCTCTGTTGGACGGTCTGTATTGGTACAGCGAGCATTTTTATATCAGCAATGACGGTAATAAGACTACTTATAACGGCTTGGACGGCGATCCCGAGTACGATACGGTGAGCGAGACGCAATTTACCACTCGTTTGAATACCAACGCCGCGGCAGGGATATACGAAATACGCCTGTTCGACGATTCCACCGGCGCCGAGATCGCGGAAGGTACAAGGCTTGCGTTGTATCCCGCGGGAAGACCCACAAAGATCTATAATTTCAGCGCGGGCGGAAGCGTCGACCATTTTACATACACCATAACAAAGGCGAGGATCGTCATTACGCCTAACACGGGCGCGACCATAGAAAAGATGTATGACGGCACCACTTCGGTCCCCGCAAGTCAGATTGTCGCGGGCGGCGCATATACCGCTGTTTTATATGGTGGGGGCACATTGCCTGGGGCGGTGGAAATGGACGTTGACGCTTCTAGGAGCAATTACGCCTCGTCCGAAGTCGGAAGCGGTATCGACGTCACGTTGTACTGCCGCGTTGCGGAAACGTCGAATTTCATGCAGGTCGAAGCGTCTACGGGCGTTCCCGTGGATACGTCCGATTATTTTGAAGTCAGCGGACTGCGCGGCACGATAACCCGGCGCGGTATCAGTATCACTTTCGGAGAGACCGCTCTTACATACGACGGAACGCCTGTCGCTCCCGCAGTAGTCGGCGGATATGCCTTGTTGGCGGACGAAGCGACGCAGATCAGGCTGCAGGATGAAATAAACGAGCTACTTGCTAAGGACGGCGCATATACTGTCTATACATTTGCGGATCAGACAAATTTGGACTCTTTCATCAATTCCGGATATACGGGGACGTATGACCCGCCGGTCAACGTCGGCAGCGGATATTACGCCCAGGTCAGACTTTCCGACGAAGCGTCCGCGGGGAATTTCGTTTTGGAGACGGTGAACGGGAGGACAGAGTTTTCCGTCACGCCCAGGGAGGTTACATATACGTGGGATGAGTCTTCTTTGAACCTTACGTATAACGGCGGCACCCAGCAAGCGACCGCATCTTTTGCAAACACCGTGTCAGGGGACACGATACGCTATATAGTGTCATATGACGAGCAGAATACCTCGGGCGTCGTTAATGCAGGGCAGTACGATGTATCGTTATCGCTTGATTACGATGACGATTTAACTGAAAATTATGTTTTGGCTTCTTCACATTCCGCGACGATGACGATAAATAAATATACGTTGACGCTCGGGTATTTTGTCGGGGAAACATACACCGATCTGAATACGGAAATTAACGGCGCCAGCTACGTCACATATGACGGGCAGATCGCCGATCTCAGAAATCATCGCGAAGGTCTGCATGTTCGTATTTCGGACAGCGATCCGCCGAATCGCGATGAGATACTGCGCCTAAATAATAATATCGGTAGCGACTCTCTCAGCAGCCTTTATGTCATATTGACCTATTCCGTAAATAACTCCGTGATAGGCGCGGGCGGTGCCGTCAAAAACGCCGGAACATATACCGTTACCGCTTCTTTCGGCGGAAATTACGTAAATGCGGCGATAGGCGGGTTGAATTTCGAATTGTCCAATACGACGCACACATTCGTGGTAGAGCAAAGGGAGGTCGAGCTGACGGCGCCGTCGAACCTTCGGCTTACATACAACGCGAACAGCCAAAATCCCGGAACACCGTCGTATGTCGGCGTATTTGACAACATACAGCTGACTTCCAGATATTACACCGACGCGGATGCGCAAAACGAAGTCTCCGTGACGACGGACGCGGGTACATATTACGTTCGATGGGAACTATCCGCCTCGTATGCGGTCAACGCAAATTACCGGTTGACAGGGGATATATTCTATTCGTTCAGTATCGAACAACTTGACATATCGTCCGACCCGGCTGGACTTATGCTTCAGATACTCGTTCAAAATCACGAGTATACCGGAAACGATATAGAATTGTCGGTCGACCAATATATTGTGACCGCATTGAACAACGTTCCGCTGACTGTCGGGCGAGACTTTGAAATAAGGTACGAAAACAACGTTCAAAGAGGGCAGGCTGCGGTTATACTGAAGGGCAAGGAGAATTATACGGGTACATATCGGCGCGATAATGCGTTTACCATCACCGCGCGCTCGCTGACGGCGACTATCTTGTATGACGGCGCGCCTGCCGGCGGCAGTGTGTCCGCCGTATATGACGGCAGCGACATATTCAGGTATTTCAGCGTAGAATTGGACGGCGTATTGAGCGCCGACTACGACAGGATCGAAGGCGTCGCCTTGCTTTCCGGCAGCGCTACGGAAGCAGTGAATGTAGGCAGTTACACTATAAACGCCAATTTCAGAGGAAGCGACGGGACCGATCCGTCTATAACGGCAAATTATACGATGACGGTAGTAGTAAGTTGCCGGTTGAATATAACCCAAGCGCCTTTGAGCATTACCGCGGAGCCGGACGACGAGACTGTCGGAAATTATTCGGGCAACATGGCACAGGGCTTCATCGTCACTTACGACCGCAATTACAAGGGTCTGGTCGGTCATCCGAACGGCGTGGCGGACAAGGATATCGGGGCGATAAGCATAACCGTGAACTATTCGTCCTCGTCGGGCACAATGTCGACCAATCCCCTCAACGCGGGGACATACAGCGTGCTGCTTTTCCCGACAGGCGATCCGAGCGTGCTCAACAATTATTCTTATTCCGAGATCACAACTACGCTTATCGTAAGCAGGAGAGACGTGGCTATCTCGTTTGCCGGCGATTTCGTAAACAACCGTTTGACGGTGGACTATTCCGGCAGCGCACATACCGTCGAAACGGTTGCGGAGCAAGCCGTAAGCGATTCGAACACCGGTCTTATCGAGGGTGATCGGATCAATCTGACGGTTTATTACGGTACGGTAGCCGCCGCCGTAAATGCCGGAAGCTACACGCTTTCCGTCAATCCCGGGTCTAATCCCAATTACAATCTTATCCCGCCGGACAGTCAGCACATACTCGTGATCGAACCCAAAGAGATATATCTGTATATTTCTTCCGATTCCGTGTATACAAGGGACGGCGTTCATGTCGGCAAGATCTATGACGGTTCTACGTTCTCGCGCGGAACTAATTTCACTGCCCGTTACGGGGACAGTCCGTATGCTCCGTACGAACAGGATATAGACTCTTTGACCCTTATATTCACTTATTACAGCCTGAGCGGCGGAGTATCGACGCCTCTATCGGACGCGCCGTCAAACGCAGGCGAATACAGCGTCACGGTAAGCCTGTATCAATACGATACCAACGGAACACTGGTTTACCCCGCCGCCAATTACATAGTTACGCCCGCGGAGGGTTTGTCGGCGTCGCTTGACTTCACGATAGCGCGCCGGTATATAGACGTGGCGTATACTCACAGCGATGAGGTATCGTATTCCGCGTCCTCATCTGTACGCGAACTCGCTCTCGGCACGGACAGCGGTCGTTTTACGGCCGAAGAGTCGAATAGTTCGCCGAACAATACCGGTTTTATACAGTCGGGCTCCGAAAACAGCCTCAGGTTCATAACGCTGCTCATTTCGAACGGCGTTGCCGTTGAGATAGACGACGCGTCCTGCGTAAACGTGGGAATATATACTTTTGCGGGATATCTCGATCCCGATTGGGCGCCGAACGCCAATTACGAGATAAATCCCGCGCGATTCCCCGACGCAGAATCCGCGATCTACCATAACGAAAATATGCTGACGACCACAGAGTCGCTGACGATAACTCCGTATGCGGGGAGCCTGGTCCTTAGCAGTCTTATCGATTCCGGGCTGTTCCCGGAGGAAAATCTCAGCAAACAATACGGTGAACTCGACGGCGACAGACTGTCATATACGCATACGTTCTCACTTGAGAATGCGTTTACCGGTGCGGTGACGGAGGAAACCGTTGCGATGCGCTTTGAGCGTAACATTGGTGAGGAAGTCGGCCCTTATGCCTTTACGGGAGGTATAACGTTCTCCTCCGAGTCGCAAGCGGCAAATTATGCGTCTTTGGTGTTCAGCTCCACCCGCAGCTTCCAAATCACAAGGCGGCTGATAGTCTATACGCCGGATACCCAACGCTACTATTACGGCGATGTGGAAAATTACGAAGGCTTCAGCATATCGACCACATATTCGGTAAATCTGCCCGCTCTTGACAACGCAACGGTCAACTTAAATATAACTTTATACAGAGCGGATACAAATCCCAATGCCGGTACATACGACCTGGCAAACAGGGTCACATGGAACGATACCCAAAACTTCTCGGTCACACTCGCTCAGGATCAATGGATCGGTAAGTTTATCATACTTCCCAAAGAGATCGCCATAACGCTGAATCCCGATGGTTTTCCCGATAATACGTTTAATGACACGTACGACCTGTTGAGAAACGAGGAGCCCGATTTCTATCAATTCGTAAACAAACCCGAAAAATCGGAAAGCGGCGAATATTGGGGCTATGCGCCTTTGGACAACGCATATGCCTCGTGGCTTGAATCCCATGATCCCGAAGACGAAACGTATGACGAAGACTTCTCCGCGTTTATAAGACAATACGTCAGAATAACGCGCAGCGATGCGGATGCCAACAATTATAACGTCGGAAGATATCCTCTCACCATAGCCATAATCGAAAACGGGGCCGTAAGCAATAACTTTACTTCCGTTTCCGGCGAAAATTACGACTATTTTTACCAAATCAATCGATTCGATTTGAGCGGCGACGGCGTCGGTATCGACGTTAGAGATCTGATAACGTCGGAAAGGGCGTATGACGGTACGACGAACGTATCGGTCCGGACGCCTACTGAGGCAAATCCTGGCGGCAATTATATCGAATATTACGGTTCGATATCGCTCAGGGCGTACGCCGTTTACGACGATCCCGCAGTAGGCGAGAGAACGATAACCGTTTCGTTCAGCATCGAAAGCAGCATGCACGTCAATAACTTTATCGTTCCCGATTCGTTTCCTATCGACGGAACGATCACGCCGAGAACGCTTACGGTATCCATAGAAAACGCGACGGAAGCGATCTCGCTCCTTTACGGCGAGACACCGTCGGCAAATATCGTGTATTCCGGTTTCGCGACAGGCGAAAACGAAAATAACGTGAGCGGTCTGGATCTGAAGATAAGGTATTCGGACAAATCCGATATCGATTCGCTGAAAGACGTAGGTACATATTATCTGAACATTGTGTCGGTAAGCGGAACGAAGCCGCAAAACTATACGCTGGAATTCGTCAACAACTCCAGAACGGTGAACGTGGGCGCAAGGCCCGTAAATATAGCGGCAACAGGCGCAGTGTACTCCAAACCGGTGGACGGCACGACCAACGTTCCCGGTTTCCGCTCCGACGAAAGCGATCCCGACAGTATCGTAAACGAATACTTCACCGTCACGAACGTGCTGGAGAGAGACCTCGATCTGTTGAAGCTGAGTTATTCCGTTTCGCTCAACACCTCCGGAGCAGGTGAAGCGGGCGTGTTGATGACGATCCACAACCTCTATGTCGCGGACGGGGAAGGACGATCGAATTACGAATTCGACACGTCGATGAGTTATACCATAAGGATCTCCGCAGTGATCCTGAGCCTTGGATCCGTCTCGCTTCCCACCGTCAATACCGTGTATAACGGCTCGGAACAGCCGGTCATGTGGTCGGGTACGCTCTTGGACGGCGTTTCGGCGGAGATCAGATATACCGGTACGAGGGGTACGGTGTATGAGACCAGCGCGACCGCGCCCGTAAACGCGGGTTCTTATACCGTTGAGTGCTATTTGATATTGAACGACTTCGAGGACATATACGCTTCTTCTACGCTTCAGATAGACCGTGCGCGCCCGACGATAGTCTTTTCCGCGACCGATTCGGTGCAGGAATACGGCAGTTTCGTTCCGATACGGGCATGGGCGGTGCATACGGAAACGGGTTTGAACGAGGAGCTGGATACCGTGACGTATTCATTCCAGGACGAGGACGGTAATATTCCCGACTTTGTTCCGGCGGGCACGCATAGCGTTACGGCGAGTTTTGCCGGCAACTCCAACTACTATCCCGTCACCAGCATAAACGCGCAGACCTCGCTGAGGGTCACCAGAAAGGTCGTCACAATGACGTTTGACGGATATCGCGATCTGGTCTATAACGGCTTAGATCGTTCCGACGACATCGTCGTAACGCTGAACGGCGTCGTAGAGGGCGACGAATGCTATCCCGTAAAGCGCTTCTCGCCCGCGGAAGTAGTGAATGCCGGCAGATATACCCTCGAGGTCCAACTGTCAAATCCCAACTATATCACCAGCGGAGCGATCTCGATAGGCTTTACGATTGCCAAAAAGACGCTGACCGTGACAGCCGTGGCGGGCGAAACGGTTTACGGGACTACGCCTGATTTCGAGATAGTTTATGACGGATTCGTAGAGGGCGACACCGCTGCGGATCTTGAGATCGCTCCCGCCGTTCATCTTGGCGGAACGACGGTCGGAGCAAATTCCGTCGCTCCTTCCGGCGGCGTTGACGAAAACTACGATTTCCTGTACAACGAATCGATATTGGTGTTCGTGATGCCCTCCGACTCAGGCTCGGGATCGCTTTCCGAAGGCTGGACGATAGCGATCATAGTCATTGCTGTCGTATTGGGAATAGCGCTTCTGATAGTGCTGGCATACGTAGTCAAAACAATGACATACAGAAGCATGTATAACGTTGACGCGGTCAAGAAAAAGGTAAGGGACGAATTCAGGAAAAAGTAAACGGCGACATAGGTCTGCAAAAATCAACCCGGGTCCTGCGGCGCATACAGCGCCGCAGGACCTGTTTTTTTGAAATAAAGCGCGCGCAGGAGTAAAGTATTTACTCGCGATTTACGCATACTATCGCCGTGGTGCTGTCATGTCATTTATTCGTAACGGAGAAGAGCGAGAAGATCGCTTTGAATATCGGCTCGCGTATCCCCGGGGCGGAGATCCCCGCGGAGCTTGTGCCCGAGAGCGACGGCGTCAAAGTAGTTACTCCGTGGTTCAACTATACCGTAAAGCCGAAAAGAAGAAAGCGGGAGCCCGTGGATATAAGAAAATATGTGTTGTTTGACAAATTTTCATTGACGGCAAATATCGGCACGTTTTTGCCATTTATTGTGAAAAACATTTATTTTGAAAAATCGATTATTATGATTTTAAGCCTAATTGAGAATACATTGGGGATCGATCTCGGGAAAAAAAGCGCGTTTGCGGCGTTGACCGAAGCGCACGCGCGGTGCATAGATATCGCATTTAAGGCGAGAATAAACTTTGCGGGAATCATTTTCGCAAAAGTAATGAAAATATTCGGGAGGTGAAAAATGCAGGACATTACTTTCAGTATCAATTTCAAGCTCGGTAAGCGTCGCGACGCGGAGTGCAAGGCGGAGGAAGCCGAGATACAATCGGAGGGTCTGGAGAAATGGTTGGAAACGGCTCAGCAGTTCGTAAAAACCTTTCGCAAAAAGTCGCACTGATCCTGATGCTTGCGGTATTGGCGGCGTTGTTCGTCGCGCCGTCGATATCGTTTTCGGCATCGCGACACGTCCGGGAGGCGTATGCCGCAGGCGGGGGGCAGAGCTATATAGTTATGGAGCGCACATCGAAAAGAGTGCTGAAGTCTTCGAATCCGGATATGCGGCTCCCCATGGCGTCGACAACGAAGGCGATGACCGCGCTTGTCGCTATAGAAAACGGAAATTTAACGGATGTCGTGACCGTTCCGAAAGAGGCCGTCGGTATAGAAGGCAGTTCCATTTACCTGAAAGAGGGAGAAAAATTTACTTTGGAGGAGCTTCTGTACGGACTTATGCTGCGTTCGGGAAACGATTCCGCCGTCGCAATAGCGGTGCATATTGCGGGGAGCGTGGACGGATTCGTACAAATGATGAATGAGCGCGCCGAAAAAATGGGGCTTAAAAACACGCACTTTTCCGATCCCCACGGGCTTGGCGGCGATGATCATTATACTTCGGCATACGACCTGGCAGCTATCGCTTCGGAAGCGCTGTCTAACGAGTCGTTCAAACGGATCGTATCGACGAAATACATCACAGTCGAGGGCAGCGAAGACCGCGAGACGCGTTATTTCGCCAATAAGAACAAGATCCTTTACAATTATTCGGGCGCGACCGGCGTAAAAACCGGATATACCGTCGACGCGGGCAGGTGCCTCATCGCCTCCAGCGAACGAAACGGTATGGAAGTTGTGGCGGTGGCGTTGAACTATTACGATTATTTTGCGTTGTGCTCGTCGCTTATGGACTTCGCGCATGAAAATTACGTGATGGAAAGGGTCGTTTCCCCGGATTTCGTGTATAAGACCGTATCCGTTACCGGGAACCGCAAGATCAAAAGCGCCGACGTGAAAGCGCGCTCGACAAAGTACTATCCCGTCAAAAAGGACGGTTCCGAAAAGATAGTGACCTCGGTCACGGCGCCCGATTTCGTTTCGGCGCCGCATTCCGCAGGCGATCCCGTGGGATCGGTAAAGGTTTTTATGGATGACCGCTTGCTTTTCGAAGAAAAATTATATACTATAGATATAGAGAAAAAGGGTTGGTTTTCCTTTTTCGGAAAATAATTTTCGGAGAAACGAAGTGCGGCTCAACAAATATATCGCCGATTCGGGCGTAGCGTCCAGGCGCGGAGCGGATAAACTCATCGAAGAGGGAAGGGTCAGAGTAAACGGCAAAAAAGTGACGGAACTCGGCGCTTCCGTAAACGAATCCAACGATACCGTGTCGGTAGACGGGGTGAAAATAAGACCCGCCTCCCGGCGCGTTTACATAATGCTTAACAAGCCCAAAGGCTGTATCACCGCCGTCAAGGACGACCGCGGCAGAAAGACGGTCATGGACTATGTGGAAACGGGCGACCGCCGCGTTTTTCCGGTGGGCAGGCTCGATTACGATTCCGAGGGGCTGGTGATCCTGACAAACGACGGGGAGCTGGCATATAAGTTGACCGCCTCGAAAAACGACGTTCCCAAAACGTATATCGTAAAGGCGGAAGGTAAAATGGAAAAAGATCATTTGACGAGGCTCTCGGACGGAAGCATAATTTTGGACGAAAGGGCGGTAAAATCCGCAAAAGTACGCCTTTTAAGCTATGAGGACGGAATATCCAGAGCCGAGATAACGATAACCGAGGGCAGGAACCGCCAGGTCAGGCGAATGTTCGAGGCGGTGGGGTTGAACGTCGTATTTTTGAAGCGCACCGCGATAGCGGGAGTGAGGCTCGGCGGGCTCGCGAGGGGCAAGACCAGATATCTGACGCCGAAAGAGATCGCCTCGCTGAAGGAGATATAGCGATGCGCATACTCCTGACCAACGACGACGGATACAAGTCCCAAGGCATAAGGCGGCTTGCGGAAGCGCTGATATCGGCGGGGCACGACGTTACAGTGGTCGCTCCCGTAAAAGGCATGAGCGGCATGGCGCACGCAATGACGTTCGGAAAACCCGTTTTTTTGAAGAAAACGGACAAATATCCATATCCTTGTTATTCGCTCTCGGGCACTCCCGCAGACTGCGTAAAACTGGGCGCTGAGATAATTAAACCGGAACCCGAGCTCGTCATATCCGGTATAAACGACGAACCGAATATCGGCACCACCGTCGTATATTCCGGCACCGCCGCCGCGGCGATGGAGGCGAGCCTTTTGGGTTACAAGGCGATCGCCGTGTCGTCCAATCCCGTTTCGGAAGAGGATTTTCAAGCTATCGTCGAATTTTTTATACAAAATTTCGATTATTATCTGTCGCTGACCTCGCTAGAATATGCATTGAATATCAATATAAATAATGCGGATATCGGCAACAAGGGGCACAAGGTAGTGCCGATAGGCATCAGAAAATTCACGGACATATATCTTGTCGGAGATATGGGCGAAAGCGGATTGCAGCATACTTTAGTCGGCAATCCCGTTCCCGTGGACAATCACGAAAATACAGACGTCGCCGCGTTCGAGGCGGGATACGCTACGATAACGCCGCTCACGTCGGACCATACCGCGGCGGCGCATCTGACGGAACTTGCCGAAAAGGCGGAAAAAAGATGAGGGCGGTAGTGATAGGCGCGGGACCCGCCGGCGTCATGGCGGCGCTGGAGGCGGCGAAGCGGGGTTTCGACGTCGTGTTGGCGGATAAAAACGAAAAAATCGGCAGAAAACTGTACATTTCCGGCAAAGGGCGCTGCAACGTGACCAATGCCGCCGATATAAACGGCTTTACGGAAAACATCGTGTCGAATCCGAAATTTGCGTTGAGCGCGCTCAGGGCTTTTTCCAACAGGGACACGGAGGAGTTTTTCTTGAGCCGCGGCGTAATGCTGAAAACGGAGCGCGGCGGGCGGGTATTTCCCGTTTCGGACAAAGCCTCCGACATAGTGGACGCGCTTTACGAGGCGCTCAAAAAAGAGCGCGTCGAGTTCAGGTTCAGGACCGTCGTCAAACGGCTTGTCGCCGAAAACGGCAGGATATCGTTTGCCGAGACCGACTGCGGAACGATCCCCGGCGACGTATTCGTGCTGGCGACGGGCGGAAAAAGCTATCCGCTCACCGGCTCCGACGGCTCCGGATACGCTCTCGCGCGGGAATTGGGGCATACCGTTATAGAGCCCGTGGCGGCGCTTTCCGCATTGGAAACGGGTTCGTTCACGCTGGGCGGAAGAAAGTTTTCCGTTTCGGAAACGGGGCTTCCCGAGGGCGCTTCGCTGAAAAACATAGAGCTTACCGCATATTATAAAGGCGGCACGCGCGCCGTATTCGGCGAGGCTCTTTTTACCGACAATGGGATATCGGGCCCCGCGGCGCTTACGCTGTCGTCGTATATAAACCGGGCGGAGGGCGTGAAAATCAAACTCGATCTGAAACCCGCGTTGGACGAAAAAACGCTGGACGCGCGGCTCTTGAGAGAGTTCGACGCCGCAAAAAACAAGGCGCTCAAAAACATATTCCCGTCACTCGTTCCCGCCTCCGTCGCGAAATGGCTTACGCGCTTAATACCTTTTTCGTCGAAGCCTGCGAACGCGGTCACGAAGGAGGAAAGGAAAACGCTTGTCACGGCGTTGAAAGCGATAACACTTGGCGACGTTTCTCTTGCGCCCTCGGAGAACGCGATAGTCACCGCAGGGGGCGTGAAAACGTCGGAAATAGACCCGAAAACGATGAAAAGCCGCATTATCGCGAACCTTTCGTTTGCGGGGGAGATCATAGACATAGACGCTCTGACGGGCGGATACAACATACAGCTCGCGCTGTCCACCGGATACGTCGCGGGCAAAAATCTGTAATACACTGGAGGAAACATCATGCCGATGAATATAGCCATCGACGGCCCTTCGGGCGCCGGGAAATCGACGCTTGCGAAGCGCCTTGCAAAAGAACTTGGCATATTGTATCTCGATACCGGGGCGATGTACCGCGGCATAGCGTATCACGTGCTGAAAAAGGGCGTCGATCCCGCCGACGCCGAGGCGGTCAGACCGCTCCTAAAGGGCATAGACATGCGTATCGAATACGACCCATCATGCGGCGTGCAGCAGATAATCATCAACGGCGAGAACGTCACGCCGTTTATACGCGAACACAGGATAAGTTTTGCGGCGAGCACCGTGTCCAAAATACCCGAAGTGCGCCTGAAACTTGTAGAGCTGCAGCGCGCCGTCGCCGCCGAAAACGACTGCGTTCTGGACGGCAGAGACATCGGAAGCTATGTTCTTCCCGATGCGGATATAAAGATATATCTCGACGCAAAGCCCGAAATACGCGCGGACAGGCGGTTCAAGGAACTCGAGGAAAAAGGTCAGCTGAACGGCATGACCCCGGGGGACGTTCTGGCGGACGTCAACAAGCGCGACTATCAGGACATGCACCGCGATTTCGCGCCGCTTATCGTCGCGGACGGAGCAAAGGTCGTGGATACTTCGGGCATGAACGCCGACGAAGTCGTCGAAACGATCAAAGATATCATAAGGGAATGCAAATAATCGTTTCCGAATATACCGGGCTTTGTCCGATGGCGGAGCGCGCCGTCGATATAGCGCTGGAGGCGGCTGAAAATTCGACGGGCAGGACGTTTACCTTGGGGCGAATAGCGCATAACGAGCGCGTTCGGTCGCGGCTGGAGGCGGCGGGGATATACGCCGTAAACGATACGTCCGAACTGAACGCGGGGGATACGCTCGTCATCTCGGCGCACGGCGCGCCGAAAAGCGTATATTCCGAATGCGAGGCGCTCGGCGTCAACGTCGCGGACGCGACTTGTCCGAATATACTGAAAATACACGAAGACGTCGAAAAATATTCCGAAAAGGGATATTTCGTCATCGTTGCGGGCGACAAAAACCACCGCGAGGTCCTAGGGACATTAAGCCGCGCCGCGGAGCACGACGTCGTCTCGGACCCGGAGGAAGCTGTGGCTGCCATCGAAAAATCCGGAGCCGATAAGATACTGCTTGCGGCGCAGACCACTTTTGACTCGGAAACATTCGATTTGATCGCCCGAATCGCACAAAATTTTGTAAATAATACCGAAAAATCGCTTGTCATCTTAAATTCTATTTGTTATACTACAATGAGGAGACAAGCGGAGGCAAGGATACTGACCCGCGACGCGGACGTCACCGTAGTGGTGGGCGACAGGGGGAGCTCGAACACGCTCAAACTTTACGGCATCGCTTCCGAAAACTCACGAAAGGCATACCTTATCGAGGATGTATCCGATCTCGGATCGGTCGTATATCAGAACAACAAAAATACAAAGCTCGTCGTACTGGCGGGCGCGTCGACTCCGAAGGAGCTGACGATGGAGGTTATCTACACAATGACACAAAACAACACCCCCGACACCGAACTCGATGTCAAGACCGAAGCGACCGAGGAGACCGCGGTCGCCGAACCCGTTTCCGAAGAAGTAAAAACCGAAGCTTCCGCAGAGGAAACCGCCGCGGCTAACGAAAGCGCCGAAGAACCCAACGAAGAGGCGAAAGAGGAAACCAAAGCCGAAGAAGCGCCCAAAGCCAAGAAAAAGGGCGACATCACCACGATGGAAGAGGCGATGAAAGCCGGTTTCGCTCCCAGATCTTATCGTGAGAACCAGCGCGTTAAGGTCACCGTTGAATCGCTGGATCAGTTAGGCGTCAGCGTGTCGCTGAACCTTGGCGGCAAAAACGACGCGGGATTCATCGCGGCGAGCGAAATGGAGCTGGACGGCAGCTACGATCCCGCCAACTATACCGTAGGCGAGGTCCTGGAAGCCATAATCATACCGAAGAGCGACTCCAAGTCGAAGATCATAAATCTTTCCAAGAAAAAATACGACGAGATACTCGTTGCCGACGCCGCTGTCGAGCATATTCTGAAGGGCGAACAGTTCAAACTGAAGATCACGTCCACGACCAAAGGCGGACTCCTCGGCAAACTCGGTTCGTACACCATATTCGTTCCCGCGAGCCAAATCAGGATGGGATACGCCAAAAACCTCGAGGATTACGTCGGAAAGGAACTCCGCCTCAGGATGCTTCCCCCGAAAGAGGAAACTCCCAAAGAGGGCGAAGAGGCGGCTCCCGCCAGAAAACCGAATCCGAAGCGTATCGTCGCCAGCCAAAGAGTCATCCTCGAAGAGGAGAAGGCACAGCGCGAGGACGCGTTCTGGGAATATGCCGCGGTCAACAACATCGTGACCGGAAAGGTAAAGCGTTTTGCACAGAAGGACGGAAAATACTTCGGTATCTTCGTATCCGTAATGAACAAAGACTGCCTGCTTCATATATCCGATCTCAGCTGGGTCAAAGTGGACGATCCCGCCGAGGTGTTGAAGATAAACGACACTTACGAATTCCTCGTTCTGAAATCGGACAGGGAAAACGACAAAGTTTCGCTCGGCTATAAGCAGCTCCAAAAACGTCCTTACGAGATCGCCGCGGAGAAATACCACGTCGGCGACGTCGTGAAGGGCAAGGTCGAACGCATAAAGGACTTCGGCGCGTTCATATCGCTCGAGCCCGGTATCGACGGTTTGGTGCACGTCAGCGAGATCTCGCATAACTATGTCAAGAACGCCGCCGACGTTCTGAAAGTGGGCGACGAGGTCGAGGCAAAGATCATCAATTTCGAGAACAACAAGATAACGCTTTCCATCAAAGCCGTGCTCGATCCCGAAGCCGCTGCCGACAGCGACGTAAAGGAAGAGGGTACCGAGACGACTTCGGGATCCGGTAGCCGTATCGCTTCGTTCAACAAGCGCGCTCAGGGCGCGGACGAATCCGTCAAGGAACGCCGTCGCCGCCGTGACGACCGCTCGGACGACGAACCGCACGAGTATGTTTCCTCCAGCTCCGTGGGCGCTACGATGGCGGATCTGTTCAAAAACATCGATCTGACCAACTTCCCCGCCTCGAACGACGAAGAGGACAAAGCCGACGACAAAAAGGACGGCGACAAAGAATAACGATAAATACCGACGGGGCTACCGAGCGTAGCCCCGTATTTTTAGCGAGGAATTTTCAATGAACACCGATCACGGCGTATACAATAATCCGCTTATAACTCGTTACGCCACGCGCGAAATGAGCGCCACGTTTTCGGAAGCGCACAGGATAGGGCTTTTCCGCAGGCTTTGGCTGAAACTCGCCGAGGGCGAGAAGGCTTTGGGGCTCAATATCACGGACGAGCAGATAGAGGAACTCAAAGCGCACCTCGACGACATAGACTTCGAGCTTGCCGCCGAGCGCGAAAGACTCGTCAGACACGACGTCATGGCGCACGTTTATACCTACGGCGTCGCGTGTCCGAAGGCGGCGCCTATCATACACCTCGGCGCTACCAGCTGCTACGTCACCGACAACGCCGACATCATCATATACCGCGAGGCGCTCTCGATGGTGCGCGACAAAATAGCGGCGGTCATGGCGCGGCTCAGAGATTTTGCGAAAAAATACAAAAAAACGCCCACTCTCGGGTTCACCCACCTGCAGCCCGCGCAGCTTGTCACAGTCGGTAAAAGAGCGACGCTGTGGCTCCAGGATCTTTTGCTGGATATGGAGAACCTTACGCACGTCATCGACAGTCTTGTCATGCGCGGCGTAAAGGGTACTACGGGGACGCAGGCAAGCTTTTTGGAGCTTTTCGACGGCGACCACAAAAAGGTCAAAGCCTTGGACGAATATATAGTTAAATCGTTCGGCTTTTCGTCCTCGATACCCGTTTCGGGGCAGACGTATACCAGAAAAATAGATTATTTTATCCTTTCCGCGCTTTCGGGCGTGGCGCAGAGCGCATATAAATTCGCGCAGGACATACGCCTTTTGCAAAGCAGAAAGGAGATGGAAGAGCCCTTCAACGAAAAGCAAATAGGCTCCTCCGCAATGGCATATAAGCGTAACCCCATGCGTTCCGAGCGCATATGCTCGCTTGCGAGATACCTGGTCTCTCTGCCGCAGAACGCGGCGGACACCGCCTCGGTCCAGGGCTTCGAGCGCACTTTGGACGATTCCGCAAACAGAAGGATCGTCATGGGCGAAGCTTTCCTCGCCGCGGACGGCATTCTGGAACTCATGATGAACGTGACGAGCGGGCTCGTGGTCTATGAAAAAGTCATAAACGCGCATATAAAAGAGGAGATACCTTTTATGGCGACCGAGATCATTTTGATGGAGTGCGTCAAAGCGGGCGGAAACAGGCAGGAGCTCCACGAAAAGATACGCGAGCACTCGATGGCTGCGGAGAAGAACGCGCGCATGACGGGTAAACCGAACGATCTTATCACGCGCCTGAAATCGGACCCCGCGTTTGCCGCGGTCAGGGACTTCAAAAAGTTGATGGATCCCAAGCTGTTTATCGGCAGATGCCCCGAGCAGGTGACGGAATTTTTGTCGCGCCACATCGACCCGCTCCTCAAAAAATACTCGGGCGCCGTTGAAAAATACGCCTCCGCCGGCAATATCAAATGCTAAGACCAAAAGGACATTGTCAAATAGGCTCCGCCCGGCGCGGAGCCTTATAATTATCTATACCGCGTTTATTTTAGGTGATATTCCTCGAAAAGGTCGTTCGGAGTGCACTCGAGGATATCGCAAAGCGCCTTCAGATTCTCGAACTTTATCGCCTGCGTTTCGTTGTTTATCAAGCGGTTGAAGTTTTGATAACTCAGCCCCAATCGGATATACAGCCAATATTTCGTTTTTCCTTGTTCTTTCAGTATTTCCTTGATCCTGAGCCGCATATTCACGTCACCCGCACATTATATAATGTAAACATTTTAATCAAATAAAGGCATTGACATATAGATTTATGCATTATATAATGTACACATAATATAATTATAGCGAATCAACCAAAGACATCGTTTTATTACCGATACGGAGGGAGTATGGATTACGGCAAGTATTTCGACAGGTCAAGGTACAGCGAGAGCGAACTTCGCAGCATGTACGATTCTTTCAAGCGCTTCGAGAAGGAAGATCGACAGGCGTATTTGCAGTCCGAGGAGTATAGGCAGCAAAATTTATCGAGATATAAAACTTTTTCTTTAATCAATTTTGTAATTTTCCCGAGAGGAAAGAAATACGAAAAAGCCTGGGAAGACGCTTTGGACAAAGCTTATACAGTAGAAAATGAGGCACGGCTAAACTCGGCGAAGTATTTTGACGATTCTAAAATAATAAGTTTACAAAGTTTTCTTGGATTATTCGGCGCGCCGTGGTTCTATATGAAAAGCATCATACCGGGCATGTTAACCTTAGTGCTTACGGCTGTGACGATCGGTTTACTTTTTGTCGACCCCGTACCGTTTGCGTTCTTTTTTTGCCTGATCGCCGTGGTTGTTTGGTGGCTAGTAGGTTTTGCTGTTGTCCTGATCGTCGCTGCGCACAAAAATCAAAAAAAGTTCTTGGATTTATGCGATGAATTGGCGCGGGAGAGAAAAGCCGCCGCGCCTAAATCTCGGGTGAAAAGATAGTATGACAGTGCGTTTTGAACACATATAAAAGCCGCTTAAAACGCGGCTTCATCGTTTTCCGGATGACAATTATATTCGGTTATCGAATAAATTAAAGTATTGACATATTATCGGTTTCATAGTTTAATTAAATAGGAGGGTCGCAAAAAATTCAAGCGGCGAAAGAATATGAGGGACGAAAACATTTCATCGATAGTTATAAATTATTCCGACAAACTGCTCCGCGACGACATACCGCGGCTGGAAAACGCGCTCAGAAATTCGAACGGCAGCAGGACGTCGGCGCTTCTGAGCTGCAAGATATATAACCCGATCGTGGCGCTGGTGCTGTCGATATTTTTGGGCACGCTCGGCATCGACAGGTTCTATATAGGCGACGTCGGAAAGGGTATTTTGAAGCTTTTGTTGACCGTTGTCATCATCCCGGCGCTGTATATACTTTTTGTAGCGGTTGCGATGGTATCGCTCGCCGACGGCGTCGCCCAAAGTGCGGGCGGCACCTTGGAAGGCGGGGAAAACATTCTGATCTACAGCATACTTATCATCGCTATAGCACTCCTGGAAACGATAATATATTTTACGGAGCTGTATTTTTGCCAAAAGAAAGCGAAACGCAAAAACATCGAAAATCTTTTGAACGCTCTGCGTTGAACCGGAATGAGCATAATAGGGAGTCGTTTTTATTGCCTTTTCGCGCCGGAGCGGGTATAATATCATTACAAAAAAAACGGCGCGCAGCGTGCTGCAAGCCGTTTTGGCAGGGGAGACGCGACTCGAACACGCAACCGGCGGTTTTGGAGACCGCTGCTCTACCAATTGAGCCACTCCCCTAAGCGTATTGATTATACTAAAACAAACGACTTAAGTCAATTAAATTTGATATAAAGAGGTGTAAATATGTCTTACAGATTGGGTTTTTTGGGTCTCGGGGTCATGGGCGGCACGATCTTGGAGCGCTTCTTGGATTCCGGTAAACTTTCTCCCTCGAAGATAACGGCGTTTGATTCGATGCCCGAAAAATGCGCCGCGTTCGGCGGTAAAGGCGTACATATTGCCGATTCGGCAAACGATATATTTTCCGCCGACGTTGCCGTCATCGCCGTGAAACCGCAAAATTACAGGGGAATACTCCAAAATTCCGATATAAAATGCAAAACTTTGCTTTCGATAATGGCGGGAGTCAGGATATCGACTCTTAAAGCATTGCTCCCCGAAACGACAGGCGTTTGCCGCGTGATGCCGAACACTCCCGCAACGGTCGGCAAAGGCGCCTCCGCCGTGGCGTACTCCGGGGTTTCAGACGAGGACAAGGCGCTTATATCCGATATTTTGACTTCGCTCGGCGAATATATCGAGGTATCGGAGGACAAATTCGATGCGGTGACTTCCGTCAGCGGCTCGGGACCGGCATATGTGTATATGTTCGCCGCCGCATTGGTAAAGGCTGGCGCGGAAGGGGGGTTGACCCCGGAGGAAAGCAGACTTTTAGCGTTGCAGACCATCGAGGGCGGCGCGGCGTATGCAAAAGTCGCTCCGTATGACCTCGAGACCTTGACGGAGCGCGTATGCAGCAAGGGCGGCACCACGATCGAGGCGGTGGAAGTTTTCAAAAGATCGGGGTTTGACGAAATAGTTTCCGAGGCAGTAAAGGCTTGCCGCGTGAGATCGCGGGAATTGTCCGAAAAATTATGAAACAGGTCGATATTTACACCGACGGCGCCTGCAGCGGCAATCCCGGACCCGGCGGCTGGGCGGCGATCCTGATATATAAAGGTACGGAAAAGCTCCTTTCCGGCGGCGAGAACGAGACTACCAACAATCGCATGGAAATAACGGCGGTGATCGAGGGGCTGAAGGCGTTGAAAGAGGCTTGTTTCGTCACGCTGTACAGCGATTCCGCCTACGTCGTCAACGCGTTCGATCAGCAATGGATCTATAATTGGTATAAAAACGGCTGGAAGAAAAAACCGAACGCCGCCGAGGACATCAAAAACCGCGATCTTTGGGAAGAATTGTTCGGCGAAACGAAAAAACACAGCGTTAAATTCGTAAAGGTAAAAGGGCACTCCGACAACGAATACAACAACCGCTGCGACACGATGGCGCGGCGGGAGATAAAAAATCTGCTGTCGCCGCCTGCTGACGCGGACGACGTTACGGATATTTGATCCACACATAAAACTTCGGGCGGCATAAATCTGCCGCCCGTAATACGTTAATTCGTATACGATTTTATTTCAGATGATAGTTTCCGCTGCGGTATAGTATCCAATATACCAGAGAGCTGAGCGGTACGACCGCGGAGATCAATACGGGTATGTAGGGTATCCCGCTCGAAAAATCGACCTGAGCCAAAAGGCATGCGACCAGCGAAACGACAGAAATACCGATAAACGCTATGAAAGAATAGGTTATCGCCGCGCCGGCGTTATAATTCGCTTTGATGCGTTTCTGCGGATTCGAAGCCCAGATAAGAGTAGTGACGACGGGAACGATGAGCCCTGCACAAGCCACGCCGATCGGTACGCCGTATCCCACGCGCATATCGCCGGTACGGATGAGTATCGTCAATATCGCCGCCACGATCGCTATCATAAGATATGTCAGAAAACCCGTGTTTTTCAGAAGTTTATTGCTGTAAACAAACTTCATATAATAATAGTTCGAGCTGTTGGACTTATTGTAGGCTTTCAATTTGTATCCGTCGTCCATCAGCCGCTGTTTCAGATCTCCGAACATCATCGCGTGTCCTAAGGACGGATCGGGATTGTTGTCATATACCTCGGTCGTCGCCTGTGTATGCGCCGCGTTTTCATAGACGGCGCTCAAAGCCTCGCGGTAGTTGATCTCCGGCTTATCCTCAAAGCGCTCCGCTGCGCCGCCCTGAGCCGCTCTGTCAGGAATAGGCTGTTTTTCGTCTTCCGGCATCGCGCGGCGTTCCGCCCGTAAGGGCGCCGCCTGCGAATATAAAATACTTTGCGCCTGCAAATTTTCTTCGCTTAAGCGCGGCGCTTCCGAACTCTCCTCGGGCCTCGACTCGACAGGGGAGTATAATATGCCGTGCGCGCGGTGTGATTCGTCCGACAGGGGCTGAGAGCGTTTTGCCTCCTCTTCGCGGCGGAGCTCCTCTTCCGATTTGTACGGTACGGCGGTTATTTTATCCTCTTCCGGTATCAATACCGTGCGCTCCGCAAATGCGCCGATCTTCAAAAATCTGCTCGCTTCCGCCTGTTTTCTGAGCGTCTCCGGGTCGGTCACGGGTGTGGAGTCTGCGGCAGGGGAAACGTCCTTGACGGTGGTTTCGGCGGTCATTTCCTCTTTTTTATAGACTGTCTTTTCCTCTTTTTCTTCCTTCACGTCCGGAGCGACGGCGGCAGCTGCGCGTTCCTCTTTTTCGCCGTCCGCACGCGCTTCGTCGGGAAGGTCGTATGCCTTTACGCGCCGCGTAAGAGGGCGCAGTTCGCTGGGATCGAAGGGCGCTTCCACGGTTTTCAGGTCGATCTCTTTGTCGCTCAACAATCTGTTTATGATGGTCCTGGAAAATTCCCATTCGCGCTGATCCTGCTCCAGCGTGGCTCTGCCTTTTTCCGTGAGTTTGTAGTAACGCCTTCTGCCGCCCTGGGTCTCGTCGCCGAAATAGGAGGATATGAAACCCTGCTTTTCAAGGCGCTTCAGGCATGAATAAAGGGTGGGCTGTTTGATCTCGTAACGCCCTTCGCTGAGATCGGATATAATGTCCAATATCTCGTAACCGTAACGGTCGCGTTCGTCCAGAGAATTCAAGATTATCGTGTCGACGTGTCCGCGTATTAATTCGGTGTTGACTGTGTCCATTGACTTTGCGATCCTTTATCTTATTTGGGTGCGGATCAGACCTACGACGACGCCGAGAATGGTAAGTTCCGACGGGTATATGTCGCTCATATACCTGTTTTCGGGATGAAGCCAAACTTTGTCGCCTTTTTTGAAAAAGCGTTTCACCGTTGCGAGCCCGTCCTCGATCAATGCCACGACCACCTGACCCGATTCGGCATGGTTTTGCTTTCTGACGAGGATCCTGTCGCCGTCGTTGATGCCTATCTCGATCATGCTGCTGCCTTCTACAGTCAGCATGAACATTTCGCCGTTCAGGTCGAACAGATCCGACGGCAGGGCATACGACTCCTCGTAGTCCTCGAAAGCAAGCCTCGGCATTCCTGCGGTGACCGCGCCGATAAGCGGCACGTCGGTAAGGTCCTTTGATGACTGACGTCGCCCCTTCAGCGCTATTCCGCGGCTCAGGTTTTTATTCACGACCAGCTCGCCCGCGTCCGCAAGTTTTTTAAGATAATACGAAGCGCTCGACGTGCTTTTAATGTCGAACTCTGCGCAGATCTCGCGGATAGTGGGGGGGTAACCGCGCTCGTCCACCGTGTCGCAGATGAACTCCTTGATCGCATTCAACCTGTCGTTAAGCTCGCTTGTTTTGGTCATTTTCCTGCTCCCGAATAAATTATATTATATCCCGCGCGTGATGTAAACCCCGCCGGCAATTAATTCCTTTGATTGAACAAATTATATCATAGTTCGTCAAAATACGCAAACAAAAGTTCGTAAATTTACGAACATTTTTTCTGCTTTGTTCTAATTTAAAGCAGATTTCATAGTATTCAATGATAAATTCCGCGAATAAAGCGGTGCTAAAATCGATTTTCAGGTATATTTAGTGACGAATATGTATTACTTGTTTTCTTTGCGCAAAGTCACCTTGGACGACGCTTCTTTTTTTATGTCCTCGTCAAGCGCTGCATAGTGCTTTTTGGTGGTGTTGACGTCGCGGTGGCCGAGTACTTCCGCAACCATATAAATATCCTTGGTTTCGCGATACAGTGCCGTTCCGTAGGTTGAACGCAGTTTGTGCGGAGATACGGATTTCAACGGATTGGCAAGGCCCGTAAATTTCTTTACGATATTTTCGACGGCTCTGACGGTTATGCGCTTGTTCTGCAAAGAGATGAACAGGGCTTCGACTTCACCGAATACTCCCACTTCCAGAAGCCGTTTGTTCCGCCATGTCAGATATACTTCCAGCGCGTCGCGCACTTCCTCGGAAAAATACAAAACGGCAACGTTACCGCCTTTACGCGTTATCTTGAATGCAAGATTTTTCAGATCGACGTCATCTACGTTTATCCCGACGCACTCGCTGACGCGGATACCCGTTCCCAACAGAAGAGTCAATATGGCGATATCTCTGTCACGCGAATTCAGATTATATTTGTCTCTGAAGCCCGAGTCGAATTTTTGTTCGCTTTCGGCGATCTTCAATACATCGTCCACTTCGTCCGAATCGAGTCTTATTATCGCTTTTTCGTGCAATTTAGGCATCGATACTTTGCTCGCGACGTTTTCTTTCAATTTACCCTTATTATAAAAATATTTAAACATGGAACGGATCGAACTGAGTTTTCTTGCTTTGGCTTTTTCACCGTTCTTGTACGGTTTTCCTTTGAAAGTATAATAGGAGAGGTATCTGAGAAAATATTCTATCACCGATGCGTCCACGTATTCGTTAATGTCGTCCAAAGTGATATCCGCCACGTCTTTGCCTACGAAACCTCGGATCTTATGTACCAAAAAATCGAAGAATATCGCAAGGTCCGTGGCATAATTCAACTTCGTCAATACAGACGTGCGCATATCGACGCCCGTAAAATATTCGCCGCAAAAATAGGGCAGAGAATCGAGGATCTCGTTAAATTTAAGATATTTAGCTTCGTTTTGCTGTTCATAATAGGATTGTTTTGCCATATTAAAATTTTACCATATCTATTCGCAAAATACAAGTATTAATATTACCTTATATATACCGCATATTATACTGCCTCGAAAAGCGAGCAGGTCGCGTTTTATCGAAACTCAAAATCTCGCGCCGCCATGATTAACGCTTCCGTTACCATTCAGCATGAAACTTCAACCGAATGTTTAATTCAAATTCATAATCTTGACGTGAAATATTGTCGATACGACTGTGTGATCGTTACTTATGCATGATAACAATATTCGATTAATTCGAAAATAAAAACTATGCTCCGGAAGAGTTGTGATTCGGATTCTCGGTTGGCGAACGCGACTTAGGAAATAAATTCATGAAGAAGTCGCCGATTTTGTCGAGCTAAATTTATCCGGCGATTGCCGCACGTCTCACGCAACGGATATAAGACCCGGCAAACTTGCGTGTTACGAGAAAATATCAAATTCCCGAATGTGGCGGGCGTATACATAATGATTATAGAGTCAATAATTCAGCATGTGAAATATTTTTCGAAAGCTTAGATATTAATATCACAAAAAAATTATAAGGCATATGCGGGAAGATTTTTTTAATGAAAAAACCGAAAACATGATCTACAACCGACAAGCGACGCAAATCGTAAACTCGGACCGTTTGCCTGCCGGATTGAAACTCCGAAAATCTTTCGCAACGGCAAAGCTTTATAAAGGATCTGAGAAATGATCGTATCTGAAATACATAATTATCATAGATAAAATTTTGCAGCTTCTCGAACCAATAAATGAGCAAATCATTAGTCTAAATTGGCGGCGCGCCGCGTAAAAACGAATGTACGGCGAACGGGAAAATTATTATGCGAATAGATAAGATAAAAAATCTGATTTTTCGCAAAATTCAAGTTTTACCGAAAAACTTTATAAAAACTCGATTTTCTTTACTCCCCTACAAGCAATCTATTCGCAAAACTGTTGTTTTGCGAATAGATAAAAGCCTTGTTTTGGCGTTTTATTTACTCTTGCCCTGCTCCTCCGAAGACATATCCGATACGAATTTTCTATGTAATCGAATGAGTCTTTCGAGGTCTCTGCGATCCTCGGAATGCTCGTTAGAGAGCCTGCCAAGCCTCGTCTTTTGATACTCCGCTCGTTTCAATCTCCGCTCCCTTTTTCGCTCGAGGATCTCAAAGTTCGATACCGTTCTGAATTCCGCCGGAATGAAATCATGGATGATGTAGCGACATACCTCATCCACCGTACGGCAGCTGAACAAAAACACCGTATCGAAATCGAAACTTAAAATCAGATACCGAGATTTAGAAGTCCGTTTGATGATATGTGCTTCCGTCACCATGGCGCCACGCGAACGCCCGAAACGATAAAGCATGAAGTCCGAATAATTATTACAAACATTGACCTGATAATAATCCGTAATACCGAACGATATCATATTGGTCAACAGCCAATCCCATGTAAAACTCACCTTTCATCCTCCTTCGACACATTTTCTTCGAGCGTTGTTATAAAATAGCTATGCTGCTCTTTCAGCTCCTCGGCGGTAGCTGTTACGCAGGAGTATTCCGGATAGTCTCTAAGCCCTATCCCGGTATTTTTAGCGCGTTTTCGGAAATAGTCCTGATAGCAATCAGTAGCGAAACGCTCCGAATAAATTTTCTTCGGCATAAGATAATACAGATACGATTTCTTTTCGCCGTCCAGATTGCCCTGCTCCACGTCCAATTTAACTTTCATGTAACCGAAACGATTATATCGCCTCTCACGATAATTCCAAATAGCGGACGTTATAGACTTCATAAAATACATAAATAACGTATTATCCGCACGGTAAAACCTAAAATTCGTATACATTTTAAGAAATTTTTCATGCAGCCAACGACATACACCGCCTTCGATGAATAATGGCAGCGCTATTTTCATCTCGGAGCAATCATCTATATCGACCACGCTGCACAATTCGCGGAGATCGGCCGGGAGGCTCATCGCGCGTTGTTCATCACAGAAAAAGCGGACAAACGGAAAATGCGCGACTGTGGCCGGATGGCGGAACATCTTGACCGAGTAATTGAAAAGATCGTTTTTTTGATTCGTCTCGTCTGTGAATTTTTTCATTCCCTGGCTCTCGAGCTGATTAAGGCGCTCCTTCCCTATTTCCGTCATGGAGATAACGCCAAACTCGAAGGATCCGGAATTCGGATTATTTTCGACAATAGTCTTACCGAGGCGCATGAGATCCTGATCCAGGATCCGGGCATAACGTGAATATAAACCGATATCATCGGCGGTGCGGTCGAAGAAATCGTTATTCCAGATCGGGAAATTCCCCTGGGACAACATCACGTCATCGAAACGGATCGAGTAGTTCGAAATCGAATAATTACTGCATGTATAGATGAAATACGCATGCGCATAATCGACAAGGTCGGTATTGTTTGTAGTCATACCCCCAATAAGGCGCCGACACGATTTTATCCGGATGTTTCCTATTATGACGTTCAACATACTTCCGGCAGCCGCCTTCATCGTTAATGATCCTTTCCGATTGCACGCAGCGCCGAATAACATATTCCTCGATCGTAGCGAGCGAATATATAGATCCCTCATCGAATCCGGCGCGGAGATCCTTTTCAAACGATAGCCACGGGAAGGAAGGATAATGAAGATCTATATTCTGCATTATCTCGAGCGCTTTATCGCGGAATACAACACGCTGAGTAAGCGCCATATCCGTCAGAATAGTAGTTTTCTTTTTGCCCATCGAACCACATAGCAAAATACAGATCGGCAAAAGGCTTAAAAACCCTCTTATCCGTCCCTCGAATATACGCAGCCGTCTTTCGCCCCTATTTTTCCGCCACAAATCAAATAAGATTAGAGCTACAACGATCCACACAATAGCAGGCAGAGTCTTGAACATTAGCGATAGATCCAGGAACAATTTATAAAATTGGTGCGGTATCTCACCAACATCAAAGCTAACGCTGAAATAAAACAGGAACGAAACGGCTCCGGTCACTATAGAGGCAATATTGGTATTGATGGACCAAATAATCAACCATAGAGACAAATACTTCGTCGCACGGAAAAATATAGCGTAAGATCTTAAATACCGCACTGCAGGGACCAATATACGCGCTCTGAATGATTTATAAATCTGCAACGGCTTTGAATCAGAATTATTGTTATTCGGTTTATAAAATCGTCTTTTCGCAACAGATTTAATGAGGAAAAACAAAATGACCGGAAGATAGCCGAACATTGTTATGTAAATAATGACCTGTAAAACATTTGCCAGGTAAGCGTAAAATGTATTCGAATCGGCGAACAGATTCCAATATAACTTGAAATCTTCTACAAATTGCGAAAAATTGTTTTCAACGGGATATATGACCCCGGACGGACGAATGACCGTTGCCACGTCATCGGGATCGAATACTATATCGGCGTTGCCTAAAGTAACAATATTTACGAAGTAGGAATAAACACTCGTTCCGAAATCTCGGATAGTTTCTATCAGGCGTTCGACGGATCCGGTATAAACAAACGCAGTCAAACATAAAAACGCAAGCGTTATTACAACGCACACGTAATGACGATGATCCAGATTTACAAAAAAATCTTTGACACGCTTCATACCCGGAATCCTACATAAACAAAGTAGCCTACAAACAATGCAAGGATCAGAACAAGAAATATTAAAATTGCCCGCTTCAACGCTTTCACAGTATCCCCTTCAGTCCGTTTACGATCTCAAAAAATATGTAAAAAAACACGCCCAATCCGCCGATGGTAAGAATAATACCTATCGCGCCGAAAATGGTGCCTATCGTGCGTTTGACGGATAAATAATTATTAAAAGTGTCAAGCCGCTCTTTCTTCTTTACTTCTTTCGCCGCGCGTTCCTTCGCGCTTAGTTCCTTTTTCTGCTTGCACATAAGTTTATCTCCTTAATAAATTCTGAATCGATAATATAATCTGTCTGCCGTTATCATTGACCATGGCGCCGAATTAAATGCATCTTCTCCGATATGAGAAAAGTTAATTCCGGATGTATATACGTAAGCTTCGAAATAAGTATCGCCATACGAATAAAATTCCGCACGATCGTATTCAGGATAAAGGTTATCGGGATCGAATACGCTTCTGTCCGTAGTAGAAAAGTCTAAGGGAGAACAACGGAAACGAACGTAACCGTCATACTCTTCCATTTGTATAAATGTATCCAGAGCATTGAAACAATCGTATCCGCCAACGATTATACTTTGCCCGGAATCGTCATCTATCAGCTTAAGATAGAAACCCGAACCCTTTATCATGGGATAGTTAAGACGAATACGCGAATTACAATAATTGCAATCGCCGGAATAATTTATATCCGTATCATGGTCGGCGTGAAAATCGAAGTTTACACCGATAGTCCAGAAATTACCGTCATAATATTCCCTGTCAAACAGCTCATTACACCTGAAAAAATAAGTTAAACCCTCGGAATATTCTACGGAATTATCTTCCAACGATATTAATTCATATGCAGAAACATCCGAGACCGGAACGGATTTAACATAATCGATTTTCTCGGGATATACGCTATTCAGGAAATTAATTCCCAGAGCATATCGAATATTTGTTTCGTTATAAGTAAATTCCTGGTCGGGTTTAAGATCTTCGGGAGTTATAGTAGGCTCAGCAGGCTCGGAACCTATTCCCAATTTATCGGCATTCAACGCGATCGCAACGGATCCGGCAACAATTGCCGTAAATACCAAAACTACGATCATTACGATAGCGGTAATTTTATTCGATTGTTTCTGTATATCCGTCTTCATGCTATTTCCCCTTTTTATTCGGATCACGATACATTGACGGATCTATTTTAATGACCGTCTCGGACTTCTTCGATCCGCCGAAAAGTCCAACGACCTTAACGATGATCCATATCACAACTATGGCAGCGACAACGCCGAGAACGATGTACAGAACTTTTTTCCAATCTTCGGCATTACCAAAGATCGAAGCAAAAAATGCCCTCATCGCTTCTACAAAATCATCCCACCAGATCTTTGCCTCATCGGCTAGGTCCGGTTGCGGCGTGGGGCCGATAATTCCGGATATGATATCGATAGGATCATTCACAACAGGGATTACTCTATACGCGCCATTTTCATTCGAGAAGCCTATCTCCAAAACATCGAAATTAAGAAACACATTCTCTTCCGCGACAAAACCGTTACAGTCCGTTGTATATCGCATAGAGGCATATTGAGCGTTATACTCCGTGCAGGCGAAACGGAAATGAACCACCTTATTGCCTTTCAATAGCTCAATATCACAATATTGCTTAAAGCTATCGACCTCGCTTTCATCGATCAAAAGTCTGCGAGCAATAGCAGCTTTATCATCGCCGGCAAAGAGTTCGCCGTAATTCTCCCGATCGATGATCAGGAAAGGACTCTGATCCTCTAGTACGGATTCCGTTTCCGGAGTCCAACCAAAGAATGCCTTAAACTTTTGCCAACCGCCATATGTAGAAGTGTCTATCCCATAATCGGTAAAGTCAAAAGCGTCGTTTTCGGCGTCGAAAAGCTTAAGATTATATCCTGCCGTACGTCTGTCGCCTACATTGGTATTAAAAAGATCGCTTGAATATGTTACCGTTCCATCGGTAACAAGAGTGCTCACGAATTGATCCTCATAAGAGTCTCGATAGGAATAAAGTAACGAAGAAGGCACATTATATGTATCCATTATGTCGCCGTCACCCTTAAGGACCCATCCCCAGCGAGTATAGATCTTATTGCTGCCGTAACGATGTAATTCGTTTTCACTAGTACCCAGGAAAACATTATAGGAATAATCATATACATGATTTGTCCCGGTGACCGGGCCGGTGATCAGGTTCAATACAAATGTTGTCTCGGTTTCTCCGACGGAAAAACCTACGCCGAGAGACGGGTCATAGGAAGAGATATTAGCACCCCTTAAGGCATAAAGTTTATTGTAATATTCCTGATTATCTACTACCAATATGGGATTAGTACGATATTCATACCATTCCGCCTTTATCGTCTGAAGCCAATAATCGTTAACAAAATATTCGGGCTCAAGCGAAAAATAAACGCCGTTTACCTGATTGTGCGCGGTCACACTGGGATTACCGAGATTATCGCGGTAAACGGTCTGCCGCTCCGAGAGCCCTTCTATACGCTTTACGCCGATCTCCGTTGCAGAGATCTGAAGCGTACTTTCTTCTATAGATTCTTCGCTGTATCCTTTTGAAAAGCCTGAATATGTAAATTGAGTATCTATCACATATTCCTCAATATCCGAAGATCCATAACACATGATCTCGATACCCGAGACAAAATACCGCCTGGCGGCAGGATCCAGCTCGGCAACGAAGTTTTCGGCGCCGAGAACCTTCATCTTCAGAAATCTGTTCTGCTCGGTTCCTTCGGACCTGGAAACAACCTGCAGATAATATTTATTGTATGTATCCGCCGATGAAGCACTATCGCCTATCCCTATCTGGATCTGACACGAAGAATCCGATATATCTAGTAATGCAGGATTGTACAGGTATATGTACAGCCCGTAGTTGTCTTGCATATTCGCATATGCCGAATATCCGTATTCAACAAACCCTAGAACTTCGATTTCGCCGTTCGGATCGTACGGATAGTCATCGACCGAAAAAGTTACGCCGTCCACGGCGGAGCCCTTCAGATCGTCAAGAACGTACGTCTGATCGAACAATATATCATCGTCTGCCGCATACGCAAAAGTGGTTCCGCCGAGCAGCGACACTAAGATCGTAAATATACAAATCAACGCCAATGAGCAAATTTTCTTCGTCATATCAGCACCTACGCTTTCCTGCTTTAGATTTTTTGTCTGTACGTACTAAATATGCGACTGTATTACGTGTGCGTTTTCCCTGCTTATTGTAAAAATGACACACAATCTCGTTTTTTGCTCTGACCGGTAACGCAGAAACATCTTCGATATATCCGGTTTGCCTTTCCTCATTATTTGCCTTAAGAATAAAGTTTGATAAAGGTAATTCCACCTTACCAACAATATCAATATCTTTACGTAAACGGAATTTACCATTTCGTTTCTGCCATACATCAGATGCCGAGACAACTTTTACACCAGACAATTCCTTTTTGTTTTTGCTATATGTACTTGACATATTTTCATTCTCCTATTAAAATAAATCTTGCCACTCAGCCCTACATAGGGAAGCAACGGCATTGCGCGTTGACAGGAAAGAACGCTGGCTTGAAAGACGTAGACTTCCACAACGACCGCTCGAATATTCGGGCGGTCAACTTTTTAGAAGACAATGTAATCATCCGAGAGCGTTACATCCATGAACGCATAAAAGCCGGATATAGGCAGCTCCAACACGGTTTCACCGGATACGACTTCGATAACAAAATAATCAGCTTGTTTATTAAGGTTAAAATCCGTGATTTCCTGATCCGGATAAATATTCCCAAGAATATCCGCCATGTTTTTATTTTCGTTGTCGAATGTAAAGTATCCGTCGCCTATCTGAAGCGAAAAAGCAGCGTTCCAATCGACGTTCAGATTATACGGAAATTTATACAGAACACCGTCCACCTTATAATCGAACGAAACATCGCCGGGAACGATATTGACCGTATAATCGTCAAGATCTTTTACATCAACCCGAAGCGAACTATCCGCCGCCAGAGCCATGCCCGAAGTATACGTTTCACCACCTATTTCAATTCTCGGATCCTTTTCTTCCGTTATATTCGGAACCTCCGGAACCTCGATATCACCGAGATCCCGGAAAAAATCCGTTTTCACCGCAACGGTGATGAACCCTGCTATAAGCGCCAAGACAAGTATCAGCGCAATTATCTTAAATGCTTTTTTCATGACTTAATTAAAAAATTACCTCTGAACTACTTAAAGACACAGATTGAACAGCCGGCGCAAGTTTAATAACAATATTATTACTAATGCCCGAATCAATATCTTTTACTGTAATATTGGCTGTCATATATTCTGGACTAGAATAAGAGTGATTGGTAGACCATTCACTAAATTTAGAACGAACACTATAATTAAATCTGCTTGAATACAAAACATTACAACGCATTACAAAGCCGGTCGGATCAGATATCACATTAACTTGTAATTTTCCGTCTACAATATCCGCAGTAATAAATTCACTGGAAGATAAAAATATTTGTTCCCCATGAGAACAATTATACTCAACATTTGCATCTTCAATATGTTTTATATATGATAATGTAGATTCAGAATTATCAAAATAAACTTCTTGATATAAACCATCAGCAGAAGACAAAGTCTTTTCTAAGACCCCTCCGGTATTGTATACGCCTGATTCAAGCATAAATCTACCGGTAAGTTTTACACTTTCAACTTCATAATTGCCAACATATGAAGATCCAAGATATCCGAAAGCATTATCTAGGCTCAAATCAAATGTATATGTTCCGGGTGTAAAAGAAAGAAATTCACCCGAATTATCAACAGGCGTACCATCATATGCTATTTCCAAAGAATCCGGAGCACCATCATATGTACAAATACATGTAGCACTATAATTCCCCGCCCGAGTACGAACTGTAACAATTATAGTAGCGTCTCCAAAGCCTTGATAGCAAGTTAAAGTTGCCGTTGTAGATCCATCAACCTCGGGAGTAATTGTCAAATAATCTGTGACAGGAGCATCCAAACCGTTTTCTCCCCAAGCAATTTCCCAATCAACTGTCTTGTTAGGAGCGTTTTCAGGCAAGACTGTAGCCGTCAAAACTTTTTGCAAAGTATTCTCTACAAGCTCTACTCCGGCACTCGACAAATGGATCATATTCAAAATTATCCCTTCACCGTTCTGCTGTACAGCGGCGTTAGCCTCCTCATCGACCGTTACGCTCAGACCGCCATCGTCGGTGGTCTCGCCCTCGGGCGTTTCCCCTTCCGTTTCGGTTCTGTCTTTCAACGCCTGGATCCAGTCCGCCGGGTTCGTTTCGGTCACCACCGCCGCGATCAGGCCGCCCAGCATGACGAACACCAGGATAAACGCAATCGCCGTAAATGCCCATTTTGCTTTATCGGAGCGCTTGTGCCGCTCGAGATTGTTGTTCATAAATTTACCTCCGAAATTTATTTTTGATTGGTGCCGGATCTATTTTCGCTCTGACCCGGCAGAAGAGCAGAAATAAGAATAAAGTAAACACACTCGGGTTCTTTTAGATCTTCCCGAAAAGATCCCATTTTATTTGGCATTGCATTAGCTTTGCCGAGGAGAAAAAATGAGTTGTCCCGGATCTCTTTAGGCTCGAACCCGGGAAAAGAGCTACTTATGGAGGGGAATTGGTCAGTTTAGTTTGCAAATGGAAGATCTACTTCCTCGATCCCTTCGTCGGAATCGAACTTTACGCCCAATTCGCGCAAGACAAGGAAGCGTTCGAGCCTATTGTCTACCTTCCCGTCGGATCCCAGGTATTCACCGGAGATCCCGGCCCTGACTTCGCAATCATAGTCGCCTACAACCAGGGGAACATAAAACAGACAGCCGTACTTCATGCTTCCGTCCTTTGCCTTAAATTGCCCGGCTTTCAGCCTCAGATTAAATATTTCGCCGGACTCGATGTGTCTGACGAGCTGCCTTTTTTTCATGCCGCTTTGGATCCTGAGCGCCACCCTTTCCGCCTCGCCGTCTACGTCTACATCAACGTAAAAGTTTGCGGTCCGGATCGTTTCGCCCGAAGCGTTCTGAAACGAGCCGTAATCGATTTTAATGGGAAGAGCCTTCACCTTTACTTCTTCGAATTTGTTTGCCATGTTTTACTCCTTTTTGCCCTAAGGGCTATATCTTAACCGCCTAAAAGGTCGGTGATATTAGTTATCAAACCCCAATTTGATCCCCAGATCATACGTGCGGTTCAATGCGTAAACTACTTCTCTTAGCGCCTTTTTGTACGTCTTATAGACGGAACTCCGGGTGTCATCGTACGGAATTTTATATGAATAGAAAAACACCTTCAGATTCGTCTTAAACACGTCCAGATCCGATTCCTTCTTCGGCTTCGGCTCTTTTTCCTCTTCGGGAGCCTCGAGAAGATCCTTTTTCTTTCGTCTGATCTCCGCTACCGTCATGCCGGCGTTAAACTCATGCAGCATATCTTCCGGGACAGGTAAAAGCTCGACGAGCTGCGAATATGAATACGTTTCATATCCGGGCAAGAGCTCAGCGCCTTCCATAAACTTAAGACCAATGGATAAAAAGTTTTTCACGCTCGTTGAGCCGTAGTCCCAACGCTTCTCCGCAAACTCAAAAATATCCTTACACCCGAAGATCTTAAAATCATTCGTATTCGCGACGATCGAGGTCAACAATGCGGAGATCTTCAGAAAATTACCGCGCACTTCGTCATATGCCTCGTCCAACGCCTTCACCGCCGCTCCGAAAGATCCGGATACCCCCTTCGGGATATCCGTTTCGTTTACGAAATCATACACACCGAACACCGAAAGAACGTTTCGTCTAAATTCCGTATACGGAATGGACAAAAATTCCTCGGGATATATGTTTGAAATTTGACGATCTCTAGGATTATAAATAAGTATAGAGATTTTACCATCGCGATCCGGGAATATGAAATATAAAGCATAATTAATTTTGTAGAATAAACGCATTTCACGTTGCCGTTTATATTGCATTTGTCTGACTACATACGCATAATCGGCTTCCGTCAAAAAATCCGATAAATTATCCACTGTCTTAGCAAACTTCCATTCCTCGTATCCCGCCGGGACTTCGGGGAAACCGGCCGGAAGATCGAAGTACTTCTTCTCCACCAGCGTGATCTCCCTTCCGTCAGACGTCTGACCTTTGCCTATTATGTTTACTTCCTTTCCTTTTTCCATGTTTTTCTCCTTTTTCTTTACTTTGTGGACGACCTTATTGATTTCAACTCACATGCTTGCTAAATGGCATGACTGTAAACTCTATTCGGTCTGAGCATTCAGGAACGACATTATGTACTCTAAGCCTTCCGCTACGTCCATATACGTTCCATCGCCACACCTGATCTGCGTATACGAACCTACATCATCTTCCTTGCCGTAAAATTCTTTTATCTCGTCATAGCGTAAAAAAATTTCAAGCTCCGAACAACGTTTCCCGCGCTTATCTCTACATATGGCAGTCAACTTAATAAACATAGACATTCTCCTAATCGCACCTCCGTGAAAATAATAGTCTATAATAGACTATTCATATTATATAGTCAATTTTGGACTTTGTCAACACAAAAAATCAAAAGTGGATTATTTTATAAATACAAAAATATATGTATGGACAACAAATTAGAAAATTGAGAAAGGAACATAATCTAACGCAATCAAAACTTGCGGAGATTTTGTGCACGACTCAAAGCACAATAGGCAAACTAGAAAGAGAAGAACTAGAACCAAATATAGAAATGATAATTAAAATAAGCAAATTATTTAGAGTATCGACAGATTATCTGCTTGGCTTAGAAGACGAATATGGACTAGCAATGGATCAAAAAGAAATATTTAGCTTCGAATACAAACACGGAGAAACAAAATTAATACATCATGAAAGGAGAGAGAAGAAATGAGCAGCGAAGAACATAAATGCCCTATCTGCGGAAAACCCACAAGCACATGGTACGTAAACGCCCGAAAAGACGGCTTATGCCGTGAACATGCACAAATGCTAAAAGAAGGCAAACTCGTTCAATGTCCGGATTGCGGCAAATATCATCTAAAAGATGAAAAATGTGAATGTAAAAAAGAAGTTTATACAGAACTCCCTCGCGAAGGTTTTGAAAATTGTATTATATGTAATGCTAAAACAAATGGATATGCCTTCTGCAAAGATTGCTATCGCAAACATACATATGATGAACTGCTCGAAATCCTCAACAAAAAAATGATAAGGGAAGAGACAATAGAAAAAATCAAAGTATTAAAAACAAATGAAGTAAACAAAGAAATAAAAACGCAAGAAAACAATTCTGTTAAAAGCGAATTAAAAAAAGGAAAATGTTTGACATGTAACAATACAACTACAGATGATTACTTGTTTTGCCCTGAATGCTATCATAAATACAAAAATAAAACATTACTACTTAAAGTAGAAAAATGCTTATCAATAGAAATACTTGATGAATCTTATGAAGGCGTATATGGATGTGACGACGGACACATCGTAAAAAGTATTGCTGAACGAGAAATAGATGATTATCTATATGCGAACAGCATAAAACACTCATACGAACCTTTATATGGAAACGGCATAGAAAAAGGAAAGAAACCAATTAAACCAGATTTTCTATTAGAAAACTATCTCGGACCTAATGAACACGTTTATTTGGAATATTGGGGATTTGATGAGAGTTATAAAGAATATACGGAAAGAAAAAATTACAAACTCAGTATATATAAAAAGAACAAAGATACTGTAATCTCGCTATCCGCAAAGAAAGACGTAAAATATCTAAAATTTTCATTACAGCAAAAGCTTAAAAAAGAGAATATAGAAATTCACAAAATAAATGAAGATTAAAAGCGCCCCTCGGCGCTTTTAATTTACTTAAACAATTCCGCAAGATCATAATAACGCTTGCGATCGGGATCGGACAAAATCTTTTGCCCCTCTTCCATGGCGGACAATGTTTCATCATTCGGAACGTGCAGAGCCACCGGATCCGCTATTTCATCAAGGCGTTCGCTGCCTACCTGCGCCAACCACACTTTGAACGGCTCCGCCTTAGGGGACGGTATGGATTGAATGATACGAAGGATATTCTTTGTATTTGCCGCTTGTATTTTACGACGTCTTCCGTCCAATCCAACCATTTCAACAGGGGTACAAAGTGTACCCCACTTGCTTGCGAGCTCTGTATCACGAGATCGCATTTTTTTAATATATTGTTTCGGATCTTGGCTGTCCGTCAAGACCGCTACAACATCAACCACAGAGAAATACCACTCTTCCTCATCGGCGTTCCATACCGTCCTGACTTCCCTGTTTTCGAACACTTTAATTTTGTTTTCCATCCATCCTCCGTCGTCACACCCAGTTTTGATTGACACTCGCCCCGAGCCCTGCTTTCCTGTCCCAACAAAAAAGGAGGTGATTTATTTGTTTGTTTCGTTCTTCGAATTTATGAGCTTCTGTCTCCAAACGTTGATCATAATTATCGAACTCTTCAAACTACATCAATCAAATAAATAACACTCCCTATCCGCATTATAGCAGAGCCCGGGACGAGAGTCAATCAAAAAGACCTTCCGCGAATTCGGCTCCGCTGCACTTCACCGAATTCGCTCCCCACCCGAACCTGTGCTCCGGATGTTGGATGATCGTCTTGTCTCGATTTTGTGATTTTGAGATATCTTCCGTCTGATATGCTTGTTTAATCAAGTCGAACGCGCGCTTGCGCGCGCGTATATATAGGCCGATATTTGAATACCGGCTGTCCCGAGTTATGCGGTTTCCGAAAATGTCGCCTTCGCGGCCGCTTTCGGGCGAATCGCCCTACAACCGACCGCGATACGGCGCCATTTTGATCGAATCGGGGGGAATCGGGTCCCAGTCCCCCCGAACCCCTTTTCCCTCATAAACTTTCCCCCTTAACCGAATACGGCGCTTTTTCTCGCTGTTCGCGGCTTTTTCGCGAAAAACATGATTTTTCCGTTTTTGATTTTTCCACAGCAAAAAGCGCTCCGCACGGGGAGTTTTATCAAATTTTCCACATTTTTACGATTGTTTTATGCCGAAATCTTCTCGGTCTGACCGCGAGCGAATCTATAGATCCGTCGCCTTATGCTTTCTTCTTTAGACCGGCGCGCTTCCTCTTCAGGATCAGGCTCCCGTAATTTATTATAGTATCGGTATTTATATATCAAAACGGATCGCGGATTATCCTCATCGCACATAACGATCTCCTCTTCATACGTCACAGCGCCGCAATCGGAAAAGTCAAATGTCGAGTAATGACCTTCAATCTCGTCGGGCGCTTCTATGCCGTTAGAAATACGATAAAGATTAAATTTCGGCGGATAGAAATGCAATCGTCCGCCTTTGATATATTTTTTCTTCTGCGCTTTGACCGTCTTCTCCATTACCTCTTCATCTTCTCCCGGTTCCGCACCGTCCTTCAGCTCGAGATCAGTCAGATATGCCGAGAAATACGCGCCGATGTTATCACAATTGCCGCCTACGGCGTTGATATCGACGAATCCTTTGCGCCAATAGATCTCGCGAAGATCGCGTTTAGAGATATATGGCGCGTCCTTATCAAATATTAAAATAGCATGCATGTGCCATGATCCTGACCCCTGCGGCTCTGCGACGGCGATATATTCGATATGAAAATCGAAATACGCCTCTCTGAGCCGGGCTATAAAATGCTTAAAGTCCAAATACAAACGCTTCGCGTCTCTCATCGGCGTTGCTTCCTCGTCCATCGTTTCGCGCTGGCGATATGTAGCGGTAAACCACCTACATTTTTTCGGATCGCGCACGTTCAAATTGATATAATCCCTTAATCGACCTATACTCTCACGGATCGAATCGTAATTATCCTTTCTCGTTTCCATTACATTGCATTCGTTTATATCGCCGTCACCAAGGTGCATATACCATTTTTTATTCGGATCCAAATCATATACAGAAACCTCGTCACGGGACAGCATTTTTACCTTAATACTGCCGCCGAAACGTTTCTTGCGGCAAACAGTGATGTTGCCGAGTTTTTTTACTCCGACCCAGTCATCATGCTCGAAAAAAACATCCTCTTTCCGTCTGTCAAGTAACTTTAATTTCATATACCCTCCTCTGCTTTAATATCAACTTTAAAACTCATAGAGTTTTATTTTTCGACGAAGTGAATTAAATAACTGTTGTTTTGCGAATAGATAAAAGCCTTGTTTTGGCGTTTTATTTACTCTTGCCCTGCTCGTCCGAAGACATTTCTGACACGAATTTTCTATGTAATCGAACCAGTCTTTCGAGGTCTCTGCGATCCTCGGAAAGCTTTCAGAAAATTAATTTCCAAGGCATATCGAATATTTGTACTGTCCGAAATTCGGACAGTTGTTTTTTTAGAAGACTATTTCCGTTTGAGAAATGAAGATCATTAATTCTTCCTCTTCGAGAGCTGTTCCACCAAAGCCCTTAAGAGGTATTACAAAAGTTGTTTCATTGTTTGATATTAAACGCGCAATAGATAAAATTTTCTTTGACTTTAATATAAAAGTAAAATAAAAGCGCCCCTCGGCGCTTTTATTCTTCGTCCCCATTTTCTTTCACTTCAAGGGCCGGCTTGTCGCTTGCGTTCAACGGGGATATGACTGATTTTCCCAGCCTATTCTCAATATCTGTCCTTGTATTCTTTGCCACATGACCGCCTTCCCTTGCAACTCGTTTATTTTCCGCAAATGTTCCCGGGCGCTCCTGCTTTTAGATCGCTGTCGTCGTTACTTCCGCCAACATATTCAAAACGAGCTCGATATTGGTCATATTGTCCCTGAGATTCTCTTTCTTCAGACCCTTAAAGTCCTTATATTCACGCACGGACAATCCGCTCCAGGCTTTTGTCATCTCGTTTGTTAAAATCGCATAATCCTTTTCTTTTTCGATCCCACGCGCTTTCCACTCATCCGTAAGCTCTTTTCGCATTTCTATAGTTTGCAAACGTTGATTGATCCAGCCTTCCGAATATCCCTTTCGCCTGTAATATTCCGCACCTCTCAGAATAGCCTGCTCCGGATCCGCTATTTCATCAAGGCGTTCGCTGCCTACCTGCGCCAACCACACTTTGAACGGCTCCGCCTTAGGGGATGGTATGGATTGAATGATACGAAGGATATTCTTTGTATTTGCCGCTTGTATTTTACGACGTTTTCCGTCCAATCCAGCCATTGCAACAGGGGTACAAATTGTACCCCACTTGCTTGCGAGCTCTGAATCACGAGATCGCATTTTTTTAATATATTGTTTCGGATCTTTGCTGTCCGTCAAGACCGCCACAACATCAACCACAGAGAAATACCACTCTTCCTCATCGGCGTTCCATACCGTCCTGACTTCCCTATTTTCGAATACTTTAATTTTGTTTTCCATCCATCCTCCGTCGTCACACCCAGTTTTGTTTGACACTCGCTCCGAGCCCTGCTTTCCTGTCCCAACAAAAAAAGGAGGTAATTTATTTGTTTGTTTCGTTCTTCGAATTTATAAGCTTCACAGTCTCAATATTGAGCTTATTGATCGAACTCTTCAAACTCCATCAATCAAATAAATAACGCTCCCTATCCGCATTATAGCAGAGCCCGGGACGAGAGTCAATCAAAAATTCCTTCCGCGAACCCGGCTCCGCTGCTCTCATCCGGCCTCGCTCCCCACCCGAGCCAGTGTTTTCGCGGCTCAAATCGTAATTATATTTGGTCTTCATAACATTACCGTTGACAAATTTACTTTTTTGTTTTTATAATGTATTTAGGTAAGCGGTTTTGCTTACACCCTGCCGCTCGACAGCAGCGGAATTGCCCCGGAGGGCTATATCCGGGGTTTTTTATTCGGGCTATTGCGCATTATGAATTTTTATGTTATCATCTATATGGTCATCAGCCCCCAAAAAGGGAAGTCACGGAGGGAATCTCGCGTGAACAGAGAAGAACGTGGACCTTTTAGCGTAGGCTTCTCAAGTTGACCGCTCGGTATTCGGGCGGTCAATTTTTTTATACCTTATATTTTGTGCCGTCTACTTACCGCATAGCAGCCTATTTATATTGCTCTATGTGCCCTTGAGAATTGCTCTGAAGTGAAAATACCCTATTTGTTTTATAATATAATTGTAAATAAATCTTATTTGAAGCGGAAGCGGCGAAACGTTTTTACTATTGTTTTAGTGGCTTTCCATTGAAATATTTGTTATAATAATAATTACCATCAGCCCCCAAAAAGGGAAGCCACGGAGGCAATCTCGCGTGGACAGAGAAGAACGTTTGGTCTTCGTGCGTAGACTTCTCACTTTGACCGCTCGGTATTGGGCGGTCAATTTTTTTTGACAAGATCGGGTCGATCGGAAATGTTTAGAGTTTTCGGTTTGACTATTTTGATCCAATCGGATATAATTTTAATGTAGCGCGTTTCCGTCGGAAGCAATTGAACAGATCGAAAGGTTTGGCGGCGCTACTTTTTTTACGGTAAATCTTGACTTTTCCGTCCCTTTAATATATGATGTCGATACGGCGCGGCATTAAGTTGCCATAATGCGAGAAGGTAACGGCTTCTTGTGGGCGCTAAAAATTAAAGAGTTGCCGACATCATTTATTTTAGCGATAATGATGAAAGCAACTCTTTTTGATTATCATAAAGCCTGTGTCTTTTTTTTCCTAAGCTCTTGACATTCTATAATGATGAAGATAAAATGAAAATGCCACTCAGCCCTACATAGGGAAGCAACGGCATTGCGCGTTGACGGGAAAGAACGCTGGCTTGAAAGACGTAGACTTCCGCTTTACACGCCCGACGACAATCGGGCGTGTAATTTTATAATAAGATGATCGTGAAGGCGGTATTATTATTCGCCGCGAAGCTTCAAGATCTCTGATACGGAGGCGGTGAGAGCTAATTTGACGTGTTCGTATGTGAGACCGCCCTGGAAGTACGCGATATACGGCGGGCGGACGGGCCCGTCGGCGGAGAGTTCTATCGAAGCGCCCTGCACGAACGTGCCTGCCGCCATTATCACTTGGTCGTCGTAGCCGGGCATATCCCACGGCTCGGGGGTTGCGTACGATTCAACAGGAGATACGTATTGGATGTTTTGGATGAATTTTATCATCGGTTCGGGCGCAAAGAATTTGACGGAACAAATGATATCGTTGGGAAGTTCCCCCGCTCCGGGCAGCACCTCGAACCCGAGATCTTCAAACAGATACGAAGCGAGGACGGCGCCTTTGAGCGCGTTTTTGACGGCGACGGGAGCCATGAAAAGCCCTTCGAAAAAGGGAAGATATCCGCCGAAATAACTCCCTACTTCGGTGCCTATAGACGGAGAAGTCAGGCGGTTGGCAATTTTCGCGATATATTTTTCGGCGCCCGCGATGTAGCCCCCTGTCGGCGCAATGCCGCCGCCCGCATTTTTTATGAGAGATCCCACTATTATATCCGCGCCTTTTTGGGTGGGTTCCTCGGTATACACGAATTCGCCGTAGCAGTTGTCCACCAGCACCATGGTGTCGGGGGACGCGTTTTTTATAACGGAAACCGCCTTCCCGATCTCGTCAATAGATAGTGCGCCGCGCCAGTCGTAGCCGCGCGACCTAGTGATCATCACGACGTTATACGAACGTTCTTTAAGTCGTTTTTCCAAAAGTTCGAGGTCGATTTTCCCGTCTTTCAACGCTATCTCGTCATATCCTATCCCGTAATCGGCGAGGGAGCCGTTGCCAGCGCCGCGGATGACTTCTTTAAGCGTGTCGTACGGCGCGCCCGTTGCGCTGAGCATATTGTCGCCCGTTTTCAGCGAACCGAAAAGCGCCACCGTAAGCGCGTGTGTTCCCGACACAATATTCGGAGAGACGATAGCGGTCTCCGCTCCGAAAACGCGCGCGAAAACTTCCGCGAGCTTTTCTCTGCCGGGATCGGAATACCCGTATCCCGTTGTAGGATTGAAGTGGTGATACGACACGCGCGCGGCGCGGAAGGCGTCAAGCACCTTTTTTTGGTTAAAAAGCGCCCTCTCGTCAAGTTCTTTGAAAAGTCGTTCCGCTTTATTTTCGGCTGTTTTGATCAGTTCAGACGCGTTTTTCATTGTTTGTATTCAAGCGCCGCCACTCTTTGGAAAACGGCGCATATGTCCTCCTTGATGTCCCGGCATGGAATGTATTCGGCAAAAGATTTATAGCGGTTGTTGAACCAGGTCTCCTGTCGTTTGGCGTAAGCGTTGGTGTTTTTTATGATATTTTCGCGAACAAAAGAGATGTCCGCGCCGCTCTCGAAATACGGTTTCCATTCCTTGTAGCCGATGCCCTGCATCGATTGCATATCGAAAGTGACCCCGTCGTCCAACAAAGCCGCGACTTCATCCTTTAGTCCCGCTTCCAGCATCGCGTCGACGCGGGCAGATATACGTTGCCTTAAAACGGGTCTTTCCTCGGTAAGTATCACGGTCTTTACGCGCTCGGCGGGCTTGAATCCCGAGCGCTGAGAGCTTATCTTGTTGCCCGTCGTCATATAAACGTATATGGCGCGGAGCACCCGCACGGTGTTGTTGAAATGTATCTTGTCGGCGGACTCGGGATCGAGCGCTTTCAATTTGTCGTGCATATGCTTTGCGCCCTTTTCCTCGAGTTCATTTTTAAGCGAATCCATAAGGCTTTCGTCCCTCTCGCCGGAGCCGCCGTAAGCCATGTCGTACAAAAGAGAATCGATATAAAGCCCCGTTCCGCCGACTACCACCGCTTCGCCGCCGCGCGCGGCTATGTCCGATATGACCTTCACGGCGCGGTCGCGGTAGTCCACTACGGTGAAATTATCCTTAGGCGAAACGATATCCGTCATATGGAGCGGAACAGAGGGATCGAGATCTTTTGCCGTTCCGATGTCCATACCGCGGTAGATCTGCATGGAGTCCGCAGAGACCAATTCGCCGCCTATGCTTTCGGCGATATATTCCGCAAACGCGCTTTTTCCCGTCGCGGTAGCACCCCCTACGATTATCATACCTTCCTCCTGAACAGTTTCTCGAAATCGGATAAGGAATAAACTATCGCGGTGGGCCGTCCGTGCGGGCACTGCAAAGGCATTCCGCCCGCGATGTAGTAATCGACTATGTGTTCTATCTGCGCGTCCGTGAACGTTTCACCGCCCTTCATCGCCGCTTTGCAGGCGGCAAGCGCCAGATGGTCTTTACCTAAGCTGTCGCCGACATTCTTTTTTCCGGATTTTAGTTCCGATACTATCGTCTCCATCATGGCTTTGATGTCAAGTTTCCCGAGCACCGACGGCACGGAAGACACTTTGACGGCGTCCGGACCGAAGCGTTCCACCTCGAATCCGCCCGACGAGAGTGTTTTCGCCTCGCGCATTATGATATCCACCGCTTCGGGCTCGTCCTCGTAAATATAGGGTATCAACATGGGCTGCACCGCCAGAACGTCCGCTTTTAATTCGTTGACGTATGAGTCGTATATTAGCCGTTCGTGCATGGCGTGTTGGTCGATGAAAATGACCTTTCCCGCATTTTCTACGATAAGATAAGTATCGAAAAGCTGCCCGACAACGCGGTAGTTTTTGATCTTAGGCGCAGAGTCCGTCAAAAGCGCTCCGCTTTCGTATGTCTTCGGCTTTTCGGCGGTCCGAACGTCGTTTTCGATCTTTTTCGTGGTGCGCTCGTCGGGAACAAACGCATTTTGCCGCGCGTTCGGAACGGCATACGGCGCGTCGTTCAATTTCAGATCCGAACCCGATGACTTTTTGCCGCGCACGAGCGCCAAAGCTTCGCCCAAAGTAATGCTCCCGGAGCTCCCCTCTTGTGTTTTCGGCTCCCCTACCGCAGCATTTTCATCAACTTTTTCGACCTTTTCGGGCGTATCGATCGAAAAACTTTCCGTCAATTGTCCGCGCCGTTCGAGGTCGAACTTTTCCAAAGTTTCGCTGACCGCGCGATATACGGCGCCGTAAACTTTTCTGGGCGAGGCAAAACGCACCTCTTTTTTATTCGGATGAACGTTTACGTCGACGTCGCCGAACGGCATGACTATCTCCAATACGAATATCGGAAAGCACCTCGTCATCAGCCTTTCGCCGTAAGCGTTCTGGACTGTTGCGGAAAGCACCGAGTCGGTCACTATCCTGCCGTTCAATACGACGATCTGCTGCGACTTGTTATTTTTGAATATCTCGTACGAACCGGTATAACCCGATACCGTTATGTTGTCCGCTCCGTGATACGGTCCTACTTTAAGCATTTTATCGGCGATCTTGGGTAAAAATACCGCTTCCATAGCGCTTTTGAGCCCGTCGCCCGTGGAAGAGTACACGGCGGAACCGTCCGCGGAATAGGTAAACGAAACGTCGGGGTTTGCCAAAATGAACATGAACATAAGGCGCGTTATCTTGCTTTCCTCAGACGTTTTAGAGGATAAAAATTTGAAACGCGCGGGCGTGTTGTAGAACAGATTTGAAACCCTGATGCTCGTTCCGCCGCTGAAAGCCGCGTCCTCCAGAGAAGTCCTGCCGTCTTTTGCGGTGAAGCGCGAGGCAAATTCCTCGCCGGCGGCTTTTGTGAGTATCTCTAGTTCCGATACCGCGGCGATCGAAGCAAGCGCCTCTCCTCTGAATCCGAGAGTTGAAACGGTATCGAGGTCGGACACGGTCTCTATTTTGCTGGTGGCGTGCGGAAGTATCGTTTTCGGAAGTTCCTCGCGGTCTATTCCCGCGCCGTTGTCGGTGACCTCTATCCTTTTTATGCCGCCGTCCTCAACGTCCACGTTAATGGCTGTAGCGCCCGCGTCAAGAGCGTTTTCGACAAGCTCTTTTACGACGGAAGCGGGATTTTCTACTACCTCTCCCGCGGATATGCGGTTATAAACTTCGCTGGGAAGTATATTTATCTTCATTACCTTTTCTTCCTCTTTTTATCAGTTTTTATCGAATTTTTGAGATCTGCAAGAATCGTCAGCGCCTGCATCGGCGTTACCGAATTCGGATCGATGTCGTTAAGTATGGATTTTATCCTCGTAAACTCCGCGTCTTCGCCGAAAAATCCGAGTTGTTCCTCGCTGGGGACGGATTCGGAGCCGGGGCGCTCGGATATGCTTTTTTTAAGATTTATCTCGGAGCTTTCCTCTATCGCCGACATGACCGATGAGGCACGCGCTATTACCTCGTCCTTTATTCCCGCAAGGCGCGCCACCTCGAGCCCGAAACTTTTGCTCGCCGCGCCGCGTGCTATCTTGTAAAGGAAAGTCACGCCGCCTGACGATTCTTTGACAAGAACGTGGTAGTTTTTGAGTCCCGGGAGCGTGTTTTCAAGTTCGGCAAGCTCGTGATAATGGGTCGCGAACAGCGTTTTCGCCTTAAGTTTCAGCGAAAGATATTCCACTATCGCCCACGCTATCGACAGCCCGTCTATCGTGGACGTGCCCCTGCCGACTTCGTCCAGGATTATCAGGCTTTCCGCGGTGGCGCTGTTCAGGATATTCGCCATTTCCGTCATTTCCACCATAAACGTGGACTGGCCGGAAACGAGGTTGTCGCCCGCGCCCACCCTGGTGAAAACGCGGTCGACGACGGATATTTCCGCCTCATCGGCGGGAACGAAGGAGCCCATGTGCGCCATAAGCACGATGAGCGCCGCTTCGCGCATATATGTCGATTTACCCGCCATATTGGGCCCGGTTATGACCAAAAGTCTCGACGAATCGTCCATCACAATATCGTTGGGGACGAATTCGTTTTTCTTTTTGAACACCTCGACGACGGGATGCCTGCCGTTTTTGATGACGATATTTCCGTTTGTCGTTATTTTCGGACGGACGTATCCGCGTTCGACCGCAAGCGCCGCCATCGAACAGATAAGATCCGTTTCGCTCACCGCATATGCGTTTATCTCGAGCGCGCGCTGCTCACGGGAAAGTTCTTCGCGTATGCCCTTGAAGATGCTTTCTTCCAGCTGAAGCGCTTTTTCTTCCGCGCCGAGAATGACTTCCTCCATGTTTTTCAGCTCTTCCGTGATAAACCGCTCCCCCGTGGTCAACGTCTGTTTGCGCTCGTAGCGGTACGGCACGGCGGCGAGGTTCCCGTTGGAGACTTCTATGTAATAACCGAACACGCGGTTGTAGCCGATCTTCAGCTGTTTTATACCGGTTGCGGCGCGCTCCTTTGCCTCGTATTCGGCTATCCAGCCCTTGGCGGAGCTTTTTGCGGAACGCAGTTTATCGAGTTCCTCGGAATATCCTTTGCGAATGACTCCGCCGTCTTTCAACGTCGTCGGCGGATCGTCGTCAATGGTGTCGAAAAGCGTTTTTTTGAGTTCATCCAGCGGATCCATCAGTTCGTACAGCTCTTTCAGCCGCTCCGAGCGGATATCTATCATGCGCTCCTTGAGTTTTCCGAGAGCGTTAAGGGAAGTCGCGAGCCCCATGCACTCCCTGGGATTTATGGTGTTGTATGCTATTTTGTTTCTGAGCCTCTCGACGTCACGTATATCGCCCAGTGCCTCGCGCAGTTTTTCAAGCGTTTTGGGCTTTTTGACCAATTCCTCGACTGCGTCGAGTCGTTTTTGTATGTCTGCCGGGCGCCTGAACGGAGATAAAACGGTTTTACGGAGCGCCCTCGCGCCCATATTCGTCATAGTTTTGTCCATGACCCACAAAAGGCTTCCGTGTTTGCTCCTGTCAAACAACGTTTCCGTCAGTTCCAGATTGCGCCTCGTGTTGAAATCGATGAACATTTCGTCAGTATCGCGCGATATTTTCGGGGTTTCGATGTGGTTCAGTCGCTGTTTTTGCGTTGAGGTAATGTAATCGAGAAGTCCGCCGAGCGCGGCAGGCGCGCCGGACATTCCCGACATTCCGAGTGCGTCCAAGGAGAATACTCCGTAGAATTCCCGCACCGTTTTTTGGGAGTTATCCTCCGAAAACGCGTATTCGTAGTGTTTTTCGGGGCGCGGCAGTCGACCCGAAACGACGGGATCGGAGCTCGATAGACGTTCGTACCCCGCCGTATTTGCGATAATTTCTTTCGGGGATATTTGCAAAAGCTTTTCCTCGGCGTCTATGCCGCCGCCCCCTTCCCATACCGACGTTTCGCCCGTCGTTACGTCAAGCCACGCTATCGCCTCGGAGGAGCCGTGCAAAAAATATGCGGCGATATAACTCATATCCGTAGCGTCCAGCATACCGTCGCCGGTGACGGTCCCGGGAGTGATTACCCTGACGACGTCGCGCTTGACAAGCCCTTTTTGATCGCCGGGCGCCGTCAGTTGCTCGCATATCGCCACCTTTTTGCCCGCTTTTATGAGCCTTGCGATATAATTGTCCACCGCGTGGTACGGTACGCCGCACATCGGGGCGCGCTCCTCGAGCCCGCAGTCCCTGCCCGTAAGGGTCAGATCGAGGATACGGCTTGCCTCTATGGCGTCGTCGAAAAACATCTCGTAAAAATCGCCCAGCCGATACATAAGTATGGTGTCCGGGTAATTTCCCTTTATCTCCATATAGTGGAGCATCATCGGCGACATTTTAGAGGTGTTTTTGCTCTTTTTATCCATTGTTGACTATCTCTCCGAAAAGCGCAGAGGCTTTGTTTTTTGTTATTTTAACGTTTATAAACGATCCGATAAGCGATCTGTCTCCCGCAAAACGCACGAGCCGCCCCGTGTCGGTCCTACCGACCAATACGTTTTCCTCGGGCGCGTCTTCTGCGAGGATCTCTTCCGTTTTACCGAGATAATCGGCGCTTATCTCGTCGCTTATCCTGTTTTGCAGCGCCACAAGAGCGGTTATACGTTCTTTTTTTATCTCTTTCGGAATCTGCTCCATCTGCGCCGCAGGCGTGCCCGCCCGAGGAGAATACACGAAAGTGAACGCGTTCTGGAACCTGACCGAGCTTGTAAGCGACATCGTGTCGGCAAAATCCTCGTCAGTCTCGCCCGGGAATCCGACCATGATATCCGATGTTATACCGCAGTTCGGCATGTATTTTCGGATAGTTTCGATAAGCTCCAAATATCTTTTGCGTGTGTATTTTCTGTTCATCGCCTTCAGTATCCTGTCGGAGCCGGATTGTACGGGAAGATGGATGTTATTGCAAAAATTCGGCGTTTCGGCAATTATTTTTATGACTTCTTCGGAAAGATCCTTCGGGTGAGAGGTCATGAAACGAAGACGAAATTTGGCGTTTATTTTCGCTATATCCTTTAGAAGATCGTAAAAAGTTACGTTTCCGATATCGGAGCCGTACGAATCGACATTCTGTCCGAGAAGCGTTATCTCCTTGTATCCCGAGTCCAAAAGGGTGCGTATCTCCGCGATGATATGCTCCTTGTCGCGGCTTCTCTCCCTGCCGCGCACATACGGAACTATACAATATGTGCAGAAATTGTTGCATCCGTACATTATGTTGACCCATGCGTTCGGGTACGAAGTCCTCGTAACGGGAACGGATTCGTCTATCGGCGGGCGGTCGTCAAAGCGCACCGAAACGCGTTTAGAGCGCTTCGGAGACGCGCAGAGTTTATCAAGCTCCGCGCCGAGCTCATACTGGTTTGCGGTACCCAAAATGATATCGATAAAGGGAAAACGTTTTTTAAGCGCTTCGGCTCTGCCTTTTTGCTGGGTCATACACCCGGAGACTATCAATATCTTTTCGGGACTCGCGCGTTTCAACGCTTTCAGCTCTCCGATGTTTCCTTCGATCTTTTTCTCGGCAGTATCCCTGATGCAGCAGGTGTTGAACACGATGACGTCTGCGAGGTTTACATTGTCCGTCGCACTAAGACCGCGCGACGATAATATACCCGCTATCTTCTCGGATTCGTGTACGTTCATCTGACAGCCGAACGTTTCTATATAATAGTAATTCATATTAGATAAGTATATATTCTATTGAAAAAAAACGCAAGCATATTTTCGGACGGAGTATATATACTAACGCTTGTGAAAAAGTCGAAAGTGTTAAAAATAATCGCATTGGTATTATTGTTTACGACGATTTTCATAATACTCGGCGGCGCTTTCGCGATATTTTTGATTACAAAGGACGTAAATCTGAAAAATTACGATCTCGAAGCGACCGCACAGGACATCGGGCTCTACGACGCGTCCGACGCCCCGGCTGAGTACCCCGAAAAGTACAAGATCGAGGTTAAGCTCGAAGATATCTCCCCTTACATCGTCAATGCCTTCATAGCGCTGGAGGACAAACGGTTTTATACTCATCACGGGCTCGATTACAGGCGCATCGCGGGAGCCCTCATAAACAACATAAAAGCGGGATATTTCAAAGAAGGCGGTTCTACCATCACGCAGCAACTCGCCAAAAACGCGATATTGACGAACGAAAAATCTCTGGTCAGAAAGCTGAAGGAAGCGAAGCTCGCTCGGCAGATAGAAAAACGGTACACTAAGGATCAGATACTCGAAATGTATCTTAACACGATATACTTCGGGCATTCGTTATACGGCGTAAACGCGGCTGCGAAGGGACTTTTCGCAAAAGATCCATTAACGGTAACGCTGTCGGAAGCGGCGATACTTGCGGGTATAGTCAAGAATCCAAAAAAGAACTCCCCGCTTAATTCTCCCGAAAACGCTCTGAAAAGGCGCGATCTCGTGCTGGGGCTGATGACGGAACAGGGATATATAACGGAAGCGGAGCGCGACCTTGCGATGAAGGAAGGATATGTTCGTCCCGATAGTTTATCGGACGACGAAACGGATCTTTCTTACGCCGCAGCAGCGATAAGGGAGGCTGCCGATATCCTGGGAATATCCGAAAAACAGCTTTTGACGGGCGGATACTCGGTCTACACATATATGGACGCGGCGGCACAGTCCGAAGCCGTAAAACTTATGTCCGCCGACGCGTATTCCGAGGAAAACTCGGATTCTCTCATACTCGTCGCGGACAACGCTACGGGCGGAATAAAAGCGTATTGTTCCACGCTTTCGATATATCCGGGGGATTTCAGGCGGCAGCCCGCGTCCGCGATAAAACCGATACTTTCGTACGCGCCCGCATTCGAGTCGGGAAAATATATTCCGTCTTCCCCTATCCTCGACGAACCGCAAACTTTTCAGGGTTATTCGCCGAAAAATTACAAAAATTCTTATCTCGGGTGGACGAACGTCGCCGCGGCGGCAAGAGCGTCCAGCAATATCGCCGCGCTTAAAATGACGACGGACGTCGGATGGGAATATTGCAAAAGTTTTGCTATGCGGTGCGGGATAACGTTTGACGAAAAGGACGCCCTCGCGTCCGTTCTCGGCGGGATGACTTACGGCGTTACGCCTAAGGAGATCACCGAGGCGTATTTGAGCGTTGCCTCGGGCGGCGTACACAAAAAAGTAACTTTCATTCGAAAAATAACGCGCGGCAGTGAGGTACTGTATTCGGCAAACGCGCGAAACGAGCGCGTGATGAGCGAGGAATGCGCATATCTTCTGACCGACATGCTTATCGGATGCGCCGAATCGGGTACCGCGAAAAAACTGAAGGACATCCCCTTTCCCGTAGCCGCAAAGACCGGTACGAACGGCGACGGCGAGGGAAATACGGACGCATGGTGTATGTCGTACTCGGCGCCGGACACGATGTGCGTGTGGTACGGCGCAAAAAACGGCAAAAAGATGCCCCTGTCACTCACGGGCGGCGGTCTGCCCGCCAAGGTCAGCGCCGAAATGTATTCGCATGCGGATACCGAGGCGGCGACCGATTTCATCGCGCCCGACGGCATATTTTATGCGGATATCGACACATATTCTTACGATAAATATCATGTGCTGGAGCTTGCGGGCGAGAATACGCCGTACGAATACAGGAAAAGCGTTCTGATGTCGTCCGAATGCATACCGGCGGTGTCGACGAGGTTCGACGATCCCCTGCCGCACGACTTCGAGGTAAAAAGCGGCGACGGCGAAACTGTAATATCGTTTACGGCAAGCGACAGATTCATCTACTATGTGACCGATCTTGACGGAAACGTCGTGGCAAGCGCGGAACCGGACGGCGGAAAAAAAGAGATCGCCGTTGCCGAATACGGTTTCGGAATACGCGGATACAGAATAGAGGCGTACACCGCGGACGGCGTGGCGGTAGCCGCCACGCAACCGAAAATAGCCTTCATATTCGGCTCGGGAACGAGGAAATTCCCCTTCGATTTTATTCCGTGATATATTCCGTGACGGTATTTTTTATCGCCGCGTCGATGAGAGCGTCCACGTCGAGCGGATATTCGTATTCTATCGCTTCGCTTATTTTGGGGCGGATAACGGGATTTTTGGGTAAAAACACGGTACAGCAATCCTCGTAAGGGCGGATGGAGATGTCGAACGCGTCTATCTTTTTGGATATCGCTATTATTTCCTCCTTGTCGAAACCGATGAGAGGACGGAACACGGGCATCGATACGACGGAATTCGTCACGTTCATGCTCTGCATCGTCTGACTTGCGACCTGTCCCAGACTTTCGCCCGTTATTATCGCGCCGCAGTCGCTGTGTTTTGCCAGTTTTTCGGCGATACGCATCATAAATCGGCGCATTATCGTTATCATAAACGATTCGGGGCACTTTTCGTGGATCGCGTACTGTATGTCGGTGAACGGGACAATGAACAGTTTTACGCCGCCTGTGTATTTAGCAAGTTTTGCGGCGAGGTCCTTGACTTTTTGGAGAGCGAGCTCCGACGTATACGGGAAGGAATGGAAGTGTACGGCATTCACCCTGACTCCGCGTTTTGCCATCAGCCAGCCGGCGACCGGGGAATCTATGCCGCCCGAGAGAAGCAGCATCCCGTTTCCGGAGCAGCCCACTGGGAGCCCGCCGGCGCCCGGTATCTTGTCGTAGAAAAGATATGAATACCCGTTGTCGCGCATATCCACGTTCAGATCGAAGTCGTAGTCGAACAGATCGACTTTCAGCCTGGCGCCCGAGGCTTTCAAGAGCTCCCCGCCTATTTTTGCCGCCATTTCGGCGGACGTGAACGGCAAGCGTTTATCCGCCCTTTTTACGGTAACGCGGAATTTTCCTTCCGAGGGCGCCATTTTGCGCGCCGCGTCGAATACCGTCTCGGGATCCGTTTTTACCTTCAGCGCGTTTGAAACGGAATGGATGCCGAAAACTTTGGTCAGGCGGGAAACGATCTCGCCGGCGTTCAAACCGAATTCCTCGATATAATATCTGCCCTGCGACCTGTTAAAGACGTAATCGAGGGGTTTCAAAGCGTTTTTTATGTTGTTTATCAACAGATCTTCGAAGTATTTTTTGTTATGACCTTTCAAAAAGATTTCACCGAAGCGTATCAGAATGCAATTGTATTCAACCGACATGTTTCTTCAACTCCTTATACACTTTTTCAAACTTCTCGGCGAAAATGACCGCTTCTTCCGCCGTGGTAAAACGCGAAAAACTGAGTCTCAAGACCCCCTCCGCATACTTTCCTTTCAATTTCAGCGCCTCGGGTATGCGCCTGGTGGTTTTATTGGACGAACATGCGGAACCCGTTCCTACCAGAACGCCCTCTCTTTCCAGCGCGTGCTCTATGACCTCGCCCCTGACGGAACCGGACGCAAACGATAATATATACGGACTCCCGTCCTCGGGCGACAGTATCGCTATGTCGTCGTATTCGCCGAGCGCCTTTCGAAGATATTTGATTATGTTTTTTAGCTTTTCCCTCGTTTCAGCCATGTATTTGCAACAATCGCTCATCGCTTGACCGAACGCCATTATCCCGGCGGTGTTTTCGGTGGAAGAGCGTACGCCCTCCTCCTGTCCGCCCCCGTACAATATCGGGTTCAGGTTGACGCACTTTGAGCAATACAACGCGCCCGTACCCTTCGGAGCGCCTATTTTGTGCGCGGACAGCGAATACAGATCTATCGGCGCGTTCGCGAGGTCGACCCGTATCTTTCCGCCCGCCTGAACGCCGTCGGAATGGAACAACGCGCGCGGAGACGCCTGTTTTGTAAGCCGCGCGAGAGCGGCTATATCGTTTATCGCGCCCGTTTCGTTGGAAACGTGTATGACGGAAACGAAGGATACGTCGTCGGACAGAAGCTCTCTGAACTTATCTTCGTCCACCCTGCCGCTTCCGTCCACAGGCGCGAGCGAAACTCCGTATCCCGCGTTTTTCAGATTCATCGCGGATTGATACACGGCGGCGTGCTCAGCATTTGAGATTATAACGCGCGAATTTTTCTTCTTTTTCGTGCCGAAAAACGCCAGATTGTCCGCTTCCGTGCCGCTCGAGGTAAAGTACAATTTCCCGTCCGGGGCGCCTATGGCGGACAAAATGCTTTTCCTGACGGACTCGATATCGTTTTTGACCTTTAGTCCCTCGTGATACATCGCGGAGGGATTGTAGTACAAATCGGTAAAGTACTTCAACGCCGTCTCGGCGGCCTCTTTTGTCACACGCGTAGTCGCCGCGTTATCGAAATAGATCATTTTAACCTCGCTATCGTGACTCCGCGTTCGCCCTCGCCGTATACGCCGTCGCGGAACGATTCGACGGCGGAACAGCCTTTCAGATAACCGCGCACTGTATCTCTCAGCTTCCCCGTCCCGTATCCGTGGATTATGCGCACTTCGTTCAGCCCTTTCAGCGCCGCCTTGTCTATATATGCTTTCAGTTCCGTGAGTGCCTCTATGCTCGTCAGCCCGATAAGGTTCAGCTCCGGCGAAAAAGCCTCGTTATTCAGGGTGCGTTTTACGGGAGTCTTTTTTATTTCCGTCTGTTTTTTTCTTTTTTTCAATTTTTGCAGCTTGTCCAGCTTGAAATTGGACAACATTGTGCCGAGCGCCACGGTGGCGGAGCCCTTTCTGTGGTCGACGTTTTTGACGACGCCCTCCGCTTTCAGCGGCTTTACCAGTACATAGTCGCCCTCGGCTATCTCTCCTTCCGCCTCCTCGCCGAAGCCCAGAAATTCGTTGTCCTCGGTGACGACGTATTTTTCGAGGGACTTCCTGAGTTTTCGCGCTTTGAACAGCTTTTCCTCGGTGGGGTCGTCCAGAAGCGCGCGCATCGCCTCGATGATCTCGTTGGCTTCGCCCATCGCCTCGTCCACGAGCCGTTTGGTCTCCTTCCGAACGTTTTCGTTCAGTTTTTCGCGCTGCAGGAATAATTTGTCGCGTTCGCGCTCCGCCTGCTTTTTAATCTCTTGCGCCTCGGCGAGGGCCTTTGCGGTACGTTCCTCGTTTTCCGTCGCTTTGTGCCGCGCCTCTTCCATTCTGCCGACTATCGATTCGAATTCCCTTTTATCACTCGATATTCCCGCCTTAGCGTTGTCGACTATCTCCTGTTTCAGTCCGAGCTTTTCCGCTATGACCAACGCGTTAGACACGCCCGGCGTGCCTATAATGAGCTTGTAAGTCGGCGAATACGTCAGCGGATCGAAGTCCATCGACGCGTTCTCGGCGCGCTCCGTCGTTACTGCGTATTCCTTAAGCTCGTTGTAATGGGTGGTGACGATGGCTTTGGCGCCCTTTTCGCGTATAAAGCGCGATATACTTACCGCAAGCGCCGCGCCCTCGGCGGGATCGGTGCCCGCGCCGAGCTCGTCCAACAAAACGAGACTTTTGTCGTCCATGCCGTTCGTGATGCTCGCGATATTAGCGATGTGCGACGAAAAAGTGGATAGATTCTGTTCGATGCTCTGTTCGTCGCCGATGTCGGTATAGACCTCGCCGAAAACCGAAAGCTCCGCTTCCGCCGCCGGCACGAACATACCGCTCATAGCCATCGCGGTCAGGAGCCCGACGAGTTTCAGTGCGACCGTCTTTCCGCCGGTGTTCGGTCCCGTTATGAACAGTAGATCGAAATCCTTTCCGAGCCTTATGTCGGTAGGCACCACCTTTTCCCGAGCGATGAGCGGATGACGTCCTTTTCGTATGTCGATAACGCCGGAGACGTTCATCACGGGCTTCACCGCATTTACGGAGTTGGCGTAATACGCCTTTGCAAAAACGGTGTCGAGCTTGATGATCTTATGAAAACTCGTGCGTATCTCGTCGGCGCGCACGCTGACTTTAAGGGTGAATTCCCTCAGTATCCGCTCTATCTCGCGCTGTTCTTCCATAAGGTACGTTTTCAACGTGTTATTAAGCTCGACGACGGACATCGGCTCGATATATACCGTCTGCCCGCTCGCGGACTGGTCGTGTATGAGCCCGGGAACGGCGCTGCGCCATTCCGCTTTTACCGGAATAACGTATCTGTCGCCGCGCACGGTGACGATGTTGTCCTGAAGGTATTTTGCATATGCGGGAGAAGTGATATAGGTATAAAGTTTCTGCTTTATCTGTTCCCCCGTCTTTCGTATACGCGCGCGTATGGCGCGGAGTTCGTCCGAGGCTCTGTCGTGCATCTCGGTTTCCGAGACTATCGCCCGATCGATGCTCTCCTCCAGCTCCTTGTCGGTATATATGCCGGACGCTATCCCTTTTATCCTGTGAAGAGAATCGTCGGGCACTTTCGCTATCGCGTTTTTTACGGAGTAAGCGACTCTAAGCATCGCCGCTACCCTCAAAAGCTCCCCCATCGACAAAACGCTCATCACGTCCGCTTTGTCTAAAACCGCGCTTATGTCGTCGAACGCGAAAGTGAGACTCACCGCGTATTCGAAAGCGATCTTATCGGCTTCCGCCACTTCCTCCAAAAGCTCCTCGATATATCCCGCGTCCGAAAAGGGTCTGAGCCCCATTATCTCCTCGCGCGCGGGAACGGACGACGCATGGAACGCCGTCGCCTCAAGTATTTTATCGAATTCGAGAGCTTGCAGAGTTTTTTCCAGCATTTACCTGAGTTTGATCCCCAAAGTTTCGGACAGTTTTCCGAGTATTTTTTCAATGAGAGCGTTGACCTCGGCATCGACCAAAGTGCGCTCCGCGCTGCGGAACGTAAGACGGACAGCGACGCTCTTTTTGTGCGCGAGCTTTAGCTGCGGACCCACGAAGACGTCGAATATCTTCGCGTCAGTCAATAGTTCGCTCGCCGCGGCGTCGCGTACAGCGTCAATTATTTTGGCGGCAGGTATGTTCTCGTCGGTGACAAGCGCGAGATCCCTCTCGACGGGCGGATATTTGGATATCGCTTTGAATCCGTTGTATCCCGAGGCGTTCGAGGTCAGATAGTCGCAGTCTATTTCCGCCAGATACACCCTTTTTTCTATGCCGTACGCGGCGGAGACGGTGTCGGAGACCTCGCCGATATACCCGATCTTCACGCCGTCCGCGATGACTGCGGCGGTGCGGGTGGGATGCATATGGCTTATGACCTCCGGTTCGAACGTTACCGGTATCCGCAAAAGATCGAACAACGCTTCGAAGACCGCCTTCGTCGTATAAAAATCTTCCGCGCCGTACGCGGCATACGCGAGTATCTTTTTCTCCGCGGGGAGTTCCTCTCCCACGGGAAGCGTATCGGGCAGGAATACCTTTGCTATCTCGAACAGGCGCACTTCCTTATTCAGCCTAAGCGCGTTTGTGCCGACTGCCTTCAGCATACTGTGCGCCATCGTCGTGCGCATCACGGAATAATCCTCGCCCAATGGATTCAACAGTTTTACCGCTTTTCTTCTCGGGTCGTCCGCGGGCATTTCGAGCATATCGAACGCTTTCGGCGTGATGAACGAATACGTCAGCGTTTCGTATGCACCGGCGCCGGTCATGTATTCTTGAATTCGCGCCTCGAACTTCTGTTCAGCGGTGACGTTCCCCGCGATAAGCGCGCCCTGCATGACGGAAGATGAATCGAAACGGTCGTAGCCGTACATGCGTATCACTTCCTCGGCGATGTCGTTGACTCCTACGATGTCCTCCCTGAATCCCGGGATGACCGAGGTCATAACGCCGCTTTTCTCCGTAGTGGGTATGGAAAGAGCGTTTAGTATTCGCATAATATCGCATTTATCGACCGCAATTCCGAGGATATTTTCGATATCCGAAGCGGTAAACGATACCGTTTTTTGCGGCGCGGGCGCCGGGTAGGAATCTATCGTTCCGTTTACGAGCCTGCCCCAGCCGTGTTTTAAGACCATGCCGACCGCTTTGGCGAGTCCCGCGTCCTGCGAATAATAATCTATACCCTTGGAAAAACGCTGAGAGGAATCGGAAGAAAGCCCCAGCGAGCGCGAAGTGCGCCTGACGGATTCGCGTTTGAAGCGCGCGGACTCGAAAACGACCTCGGTAGTGTCGTCGAATATCGAGTATCCCGCGCCGCCCATGACGCCCGCTATCGCCATAGGTTCTTCGGCGTTGCATATAGCGAGATTTTCGTTGTTCAGCGTATATGTTTTTCCGTCGAGGGCGACTATCTTTTCGTTCTCGTGCGCACGTCTTACGATTATTTTGCCGCCCTTTATCGTTTTAAGATCGAATGCGTGCATTGGCTGACCCACTTCCAGGAGAACGTAGTTCGTGATATCGACGATGTTGTTTATGGGTCTCAGTCCCGCCGCCTTCAGCCTGCGTTTGATATAGGTTGGAGATTCCTCGATCTTGACGTCTTTTATCATCGCAGCAAGGTATCTGGGGCAAAGATCTGGCGCGAGATTTTCTATTTCCAGCTCGCGCGATATCTCGTCGCCCGCGGGTATCTCGGCGTAATCGTCTGGCATTTTGAGTTCCCTACCCGTCACCGCCGCGACTTCGCGCGCTATTCCGAGAATACCGTTCGCGTCGGTGCGGTTTGCGGTGATACCGATGTCCAATACGACGTCGTCAAGCTCCAACGCTTTGTTTATATCGACGCCGACGGGGGTATCGGGCGGCAGTACGAGTACCTTGTCCTCGCCCGCGCCTAACAAATCGCTTTCGGTCAGATTCAATTCCTTTCCGCCCGTGAACATTCCGTCGGACCTTACGCCGCGCACCTCGCCCGCGGATATCGTCTTTCCGCTGTGCAGCACCGCACCGTCCTTTGCAAACGGAACGATATCGCCGGGTTTCAGCCACGTATTGTTGGTGACGACGGTATATTCGCCGTCCGCCGATACTTTGCACGCGACGAGCCTGTCCGCTCCGGGGTGCTTTTCGACGGACGTTATCTTCGCGGTCACGACGCCTTTTACGTCGTCCTCGGTATTTATTATTTCCTCCACCTCGAAGCCGCACGACACGAGTTTCGCGGCGAGCTCTTCGGGGGAAACGCCTTCTATATCTACAAAATCTTTAAGCCATTTCAGCGGTACCAGCATATTTGCCTCCTATTTGAACTGCGACAGTATGCGGACGTCGTTGTCGAACAAAAGCCGCATATCGGGAATGCCGTATTTTACCATTGCGGCGCGCTCCAAGCCTATCCCGAACGCGAAACCGCTGTACTTTACGGAGTCGATGCCGCACATTTCCAAAACGGCGGGATTGACGACTCCCGCGCCCAGAAGCTCCAGCCAGCCCGTGCCCTTGCAGAGTCTGCAGCCCTTGCCGTGGCACATCGCGCAGCTTAAGTCCACTTCGACGCTAGGCTCCGTGAACGGGAAAAACGAGGGACGGAATCTGACGGCGGTGTCGGCGGAGAAAAAGCGTTTCGCAAACTGTTCCAGACATGCTTTCAGGTCTTTCAAAGTGACGTGTTCGTCGACGACGAGTCCTTCTATCTGGTGAAACATCGGGCTGTGTGTCGCGTCCTCGTCGGGGCGGTACACCTTACCGGGGCAGACGACGCGGATCGGAGGCGCGGTCGTTTCCATGGTCCTTGCCTGAACGCAGGAAGTCTGCGTTCTGAGCATGATGTCGGGGGTGATATAAAAGGAATCCCCGGGGTCGCGCGCCGGATGGTCGTCGGGAATGTTCAAAAGTTCGAAATTGTATTTGGTATATTCTATCTCGGGGCCGTCCACGACGCTGAAACCCATTCCCGCAAATACGGAAACGATATCGTTTTTGACGATAGTGATGGGATTCAGTCCGCCGACGGAGGCCTTGGAAACATCCGAAGAAAGAGTGACGTCCACCTTTTCCGCTTCGATGCGCTCGGAATGTTCTTTTGCGAAAAACTCCTTTTCGACAAGCGAAAACGCGTTCTCGAACGCCGACCTCAGCTCATTGACGATGGCGCCCAAAGTACGCCTGAACTCGGGCGGCGCGGCGCCGATCAGCTTGGAAAAAGCGGTGATATCGCCCGATTTACCGAAATGCTTGACCCGGAAGTCCTCTATGTCGTGCTTCTTAGCGTGTTCCTTGAGTTCGGTCATCTGCTTGGCGACTTCAATGGTCCTGCCGATGAGCATGGTCTTGACTTCCTTGGAAAGAGGAGACGCCTCGATCGCCCTGACGCGGTCCTCGAAAAAGTTTTTCAACCCGTCTTTAGATTTGTCTTGTGACATATTTATCTCCTGAACAAAATGTAAAGTTATTATATATCACGCCGAAATATTTTGCAATTTATTTGAGCGCTATTCATATATTAAAATATGCGCCGCGATTCATCCGATAAAAGGAAAAAAACGGGGCGCCGCATTGCGGCGCTCATGGTTGCGGTCATCATTGCCGTCTGTATAGGCGTATATTCCGACAAGGTCGCCATGCCGCTCGTAAAAGAGCTTGCCGAGGCGGATGTCACCGCAAAAACCGTCGGCGCATTTATCGAAGCAAACTCAAAAATAAAGACGTTTTCGGAGTTTTACGGCGAATTTTTCGAATACGAAAAAAATTCGGATGGCGAAATAACGCTGGTACGCGCCAATTCGGCGAACATAAATTCCGTCACCATATACGCTCAGCGCGCCATGCAGGAAGCCGTGGACGAGCTCGGCGATTATAAAGTGGAGCTACCCAGCGGCGCGTTCACGGGTCTTGCGCTTCTGGCGGACAAAGGTACGCCGATAGCGATAAACATCGCGCCGGTCGGCGCGGTGAACGTCGCGCTCGGATCGTACTATTATACCGAGGGGATAAACCAGACGATACACCGCCTGGTGATGCGCGTGCAGACAACGGTCAGGATGCTGGTGCCCATCCGCGCCGAAAACGTCACGGTAAGCATGGATTTTATCCTTGCCGAAGACGTCATCCTCGGAAGAGTGCCCGACTCCTACATCACGGGGATATCCGACGACAATATATTCGATCTGATGCCCTGATGTCAAAGCGACATATAATAGCGCTTCATCTCGGCGGCGTCCTCCGCCTGCGTGCCGTCCGATTCGCATATAACGATGGGCGACATGCCTTTTTCACGGAAAAGCTCCATCAAGGGACGGAAATCGGGCCCGTATGTATCGTCCGAAAAAGTGAGGTGCCGTATCTCTCCCTTGGCGCCGTATTGTATTTTGCTGAAATGCACGTGCATGGCAATAAACTTGTTTTCCGGCAGAAAATCATACAATTTTTGCAGCAGAGTATTATAATTTAGCGGGTTATTTAGAATACCCTGCTCTCTTGCGTTGATGTGGCCGAAGTCTATGCAGGGGTAAAAATCGGGACTTAAGGCGGTGATATCTATTATCTCGTCCACCGTGCCCATCTGAGCGGTCTTGCCCATCGTTTCAAAACATATCTTTATGCCCGAATATCCGTTATCCGAAAGGATCTCGGGGAGCGCGGATATGTTTTTCATCATGACAGCTCTGGCTTCCTCGCGGGTCGCTTTCCCCTGCGTTGCGGGATGCACCACAACGCGGTCGGAACCGAAGTCCGCGGCTTTTTTGCAGGAAGACAAAACATAGCCTACCGATTTAGCGATCATCTCGGGATCGGGGTTGGCAAAGTTTATAAAATACGGCGCGTGCACGGTGAGTCCCACGCCCTCGGCGGCAAATGCAGCGCCTATTTTTTTGGCGGTGGATTCGTTCAGCGTTACGCCGCGCCCGAAGGAATATTCGAACACATCGAGATCCCTTTTCTTGAGCCACGCCGCCGCTTCCAATGTGCTTTCGTGTCCTTCGGCGTAAAAACTTGCCGAATTTCCCGCTACTCCGAATTTAATCATCTAAAGTACCTCTTACTTTTTCTATATCCTCTAATATCTGCGCTCTCAGCGCTTCTTTCGATTCGAATTTGAATATACCGCGCAGTCTGTCTTTGAATTCGATCGTAAGCGTTTTGCCGTACAAATCGCCCTTAAAATCTATGATATGCGTTTCCAACGCACGCTCGCCCACTCCGTAAGTGGGGCGGGATCCGACGTTCGTGACGCCCTTGAACACGGAGCCGTCTTTCAATATGACGCGCGTGTAGTACACCCCGTCAGCCGGCAGCAGTTTCCTGGGATCTACGGATAAATTTACGGTGGGAAGCCCGTTCTTTCTGCCGGCGCCCCTGTCGTGCTCGACCGTGCCGCGCACAAAAAAGGGTCTTGCGAGAAAGTGTTCCGCTAATTTCACTTCTCCGATCCCGATGTATTCGCGGATGTCCCGGGAGGATATCTTCCGCTGCCACTCCGTTTTAAGCGGCACGACGACGACGGGTATACCGTGAGCCGCGCCCCAGGCTTTTAAATCATCGGTACCGCAGGCGGCGCCACTGCCGAATCTGAAATCCGCTCCGCACACAACGGCGCCTACGTTGAACAGCGACATTTTATCCAAAAATTCCCCGCCGCTCATCTTTATGACCGTCTCCGAAGGAGAGCCTACGATAACGTTTTCCGGAGCTATACCGGCTTCCGAAAACACCGTCATGCGCTCCGAAAGCGTGTAGATAAGTTTTTCATCGGAACCGAGCGCTTTGAAAAAATCGTTGTCGAAGGTGTATATGGCGGGTACCATATCGAATTCGCGCGCCAAACGCGAGGAAACGGCGATTATCTCGCGGTGTCCGATGTGCACCGAGTCGAAAAAGCCGAGCGACAATACTTTCTTTTTCGGTCGTTTTTTCAGCACGCAGTACTGCAAGATCTGAGTTTCGACGCAATATTTCGTCATATGAGCCTTACTCTCCATGTAAAACGCATATCTTCGTCCTTTTCTCCCAAACCGCACAGCTTGCCCGAGATATAGAATCGGAATATCCCGTCGGGCATGTTTTTGAGCCGCAGGTTTACACCGTTCAGGATAAGCCGCTCCGTTTCACCGTCTCCCGCCATGTCGTAACGCGGAAAATTCTCGAGCGCTTTTTCCATAGGCACGATAAGCGTCGTTATATCTTCGGCATCGGCGAGGTCCGAAATAGTTACGGCGTCGTTAATATCGAAATATCCGCTTTTTTCACGGGTAAGGCGGCGCATATAGGCGAAAGTACCGCATTTGTAAGCGATGTCGCGCGCAACGCTCCTTATATAGGTTCCCCCTCCGCACGTTATACGGAAAGAATAAACGCCGCGTTCTTTTTCTCCTAAAAGCGATATGCCGTCTATTTTCACGAGTTTCGGCTTCAGGTCGAAGTCCTCGCCCGCTCTCGCGAGTTCGTATGCGCGCCTGCCGTTTACCGATTTTGCGGAAAACTTTGGCGGCAGCTGCTCCGTTACGCCTATAAGCGAGGCGGCGGCGCGCGTTATTTCGTCAGGTGAAGGTATCTTTCCGCCATCCGCTATGATTTCTCCCGATGAATCCAGCGTGTCCGTTTCCGCACCGAATACGAATTCGGCATAGTAGATTTTTGTCTTGAGCCCGAGGTGGTCGAAAAGGCGGGTCGCGCGGTTCAACGCTATCGGAAGGACGCCCTCAGCGTCAGGGTCCAAAGTACCGAAATGCCCTATTTTGGATATTTCAACGCCTTTTTCGCGCAAAATACGTTTTACGCGCGCAACGGCGGAGGCGCTCGTCATCCCTGCGGGTTTATTCAGATCGACGAATGCCGATATCATTTTTCGGAAAGGAAACGCTCGGCGGCGCTTTTGAGTTCCGCTATCGCTTCGTCGCCGCCCTTGAAAATGCGGCAGCCCGCGGCGCATACGTGACCGCCGCCCCCGAACAGTTCCGTAAATGCGGCGGCGTTTACGCCGTCTTTGGCGCGCACGCTGACCTGAAAGCAGTTCGAGTCCTTTTCCGACGCGGCTATGGCGAGCGATACGCCGTCTATATCAATTATATTGTTTATAATGCCCTCGGTATCGAGGTCGGTCGTGCCGGTGGCGGCAAAATCGCTCTTCCTGAAGACTATCATACCGCCGCGCCCGTCCGCGAAAAAGTCGGCGCGCGACAATACTCTGAGTTTCAGATCGAAAACCTGCTTCGATTGCGCCTTGAAAAGCTTTTGAACGAGCGTGTATCTGTCCACGCCGTAACGGGAAAGCTCGAGAGCCACGCGAAGGGTCTCCTCCGACGTATTTGAAAACGTCAGCGCGCCCGAATCTGTTATGAGCCCCGCGTACAGGCAGGTCGCAACGTCCCTGTCGATAGCGCTTCTGTCGTGCTCCGCGAAAATTTTATAAAGTATCTGTGTAGTCGAAGCGGCGCCCGCTTCCTTTACGGTTATCGCCGCGAAGTTTTCGCCCACAGCGTGGTGGTCGATGAGGATATGTTCCGCACATTTGGAAAAATAAACGCCGGACGACGCGGCGCCGAGCCTGGACGCCGTCGCGGTATCCAGCGCTATACCAAGGTCGTACTTTTTGCGATTTGAGATCCCTATGCTGTCAAACCCCGGTAAAATTGCCAGATTTTTCCTGAGTTCGTCCCTGTTTTCGACGTATACGTCCACTTCTTTGGAAAGATTCTCCAAATATTTTTTTGTTGCGAGCGCGCTCCCGACCGAATCGCCGTCCGGTCTCACGTGCATAAAGACCGCAACCGTATCTGCGGCGTGTATCGCGCTCGAAACGCGCTCGTACATCAGCTGTTCTCCTCTTTTTTGAGTTGCTCCAAGATCTTATCTATCTTGAAGCCGTAATCGACGCTTTTGTCCAGACGGAAAGTAAGTTCGGGTACCGCCCTTACTTTCAGCCTGGCAAAAAGTTCGTTTCTTAAAAACCCTTTCGCGGCGTTGAGTCCCTCGATGACCGCGTCCGGGTCGCCGCCCATGACCGACACATACACCGTGCAGTACTTTAGGTCCCCCGTGGTGACTACGTCCATAATGCTCAGCATATCGCACTCCGCGACTCGCGGATCCTTGAGCTCACCGTTTATGAGCTCCGATAAAACTTTGCGGATTTCGGAATTTACGCGGTCGATCTTCATATTTCCTCGTTTACGATCTGTCCTCGACTACCTCGAAGGATTCGATGATATCGCCCTCCTTGATATCGTTGCAGTTCAACAGCCCTATGCCGCACTCGAAACCCTGCAGCACTTCCTTGACGTTGTCCTTCATGCGCTTCAGGGAATCTATCGCGGTGTCGGCAACAACTATGTTATCGCGGATGAGGCGCACTTTGGCGTTTTTGACTATCTTTCCGTCCGTGACCATGCAGCCCGCTATAGTGCCTACTCCGCTTATCTTGTAGATCACTCTGACCTCCGCCTTGCCGAGGTACTGCTCTCTGTATTTCGGCGCGCTCAGTCCCTTGATCGCCTTCGTCACATCGTCGATGGCGTCGTAAATAACGCGGTAAAGGCGTATTTCGACGTGTTTTGCCTCTGCGAGCGCCTTAGCTCCCGCATGGGGACGGACGTTGAATCCTATGATAATAGCGTTTATCGAATCAGCCAGAACGATATCGGAATCGTTTATCGCGCCCACCATCGCGTGCGGCACTCTGACCCTGACTTCATCCGTCGAAAGCTCCAGAAGACTTTGCTTCAGCGCCTCCACCGAACCCTGAACGTCCGCCTTTATTATAATGTTCAGGTCCTTCAGCTTACCTTCTTCTATGCCGCGGAACACGTCGTCCAAAGTGACCCTGCCGGAAGCGAGCTTTTTCTCCTTTTCCCTTGCGATACGGTCCGCAACGACGTTTTTCAAGAGTTTTTCGTCGTCTACGGCGAGCAGCTGATCGCCCGATTCGGGCACGTCGTCGAGTCCCAAAATCGCCACCGCTGTGGACGGGCCCGCCTTTTTGACGTTCCTGCCCTTTTCGTCCTGCATGGCGCGCACCTTTCCTATGACGGTGCCCGCGACGATATGGTCGCCGACGTTCAACGTACCGTTTTGTATAAGCACCGTGGCGATGGGGCCTTTGCCCTTGTCGAGACGAGCTTCGATGACCGCGCCGCGCGCTTTCCTGTCGGGATTTGCCTTTAGATCCATCATCTCCGCGACAAGCAATATGTTTTCCAGCAAAAGATCGATGTTCTGACCCGTCTTGGCGCTGACCTGCACAACGGGTACGTCGCCGCCCCACGCCTCCGGAACGAGGTCATAGTTTGCAAGGTCGCTCATAACCCTGTCGGGATCGGAGCCGGGTTTGTCGATTTTGTTGATAGCGACGATGATCTTGACGCCTGCGGCTTTGCAGTGGTTGATGACCTCTATGGTCTGCGGCATTACTCCGTCGTCCGCCGCGACGACGATAACGACGATGTCGGTGACATTGGCGCCTCTAGCGCGCATCGCGGTGAACGCGGCGTGTCCCGGGGTGTCGAGGAAACATATCTGTTTGCCGTTAACGACGGTAGTGTAAGCGCTGATGTGCTGCGTGATACCGCCGGCTTCGCCTGCGGCGACGTTGCTCTTTTTGATATAGTCGAGTATCGACGTCTTGCCGTGGTCGACGTGCCCCATTATGGTCACTATCGGCGGACGCGGTTTCATGAGCGAGGGATCGTCCTCCGCTTCGTTTTCGAAGTAAGAAATCAGTTTTTCCTCGCTGGTCTCCTCTTTCTGAAGTTCGAGCGTGATGCCCAGATCTCCCGCGACCAGCTCCGCGGTATCGAAATCTATGGTATCGTTGATCGTCTTCATTATATCGAGCTGGAACAGTCGTTTTATGATCTCCGAGCCCGTCTTTCCGATCTTTTCGGCGAGTTCCTTTACGGTAAACTGATCGCGCGTGAACACGGCGTGATCGATGACCTGCGCTTCCTGCGGCTGGACGAACTCTTTCTTCTGAGTGCCCGTTCTGCGCGTGCGGATCTTTTTGATCTCGCCCATTTCGTCGTATTCGACGACTGCGCCGTCGTCGGCGTACCCTTTTTTGGTCATCGCCTTGCGGTTAGTCTTCGATTTGTCCTCGCTGCGCTCGGGAGTACCCTTGCGTTTATCCTTTTGGGAGCTCGCAAGATTCATCTGTCCCAGGCGCTCCAAAGCGCTGACACGCTTTTGGATATCGCCGGCTCCGCCTTGGGAAGCGCGCTGCATGCGGTCGCCGCCCTGCCCGCGCCCCGTACCGCGGTCGCGCCCGGGATACCTGGAACGCATGTCGTCGGCGGGCGGGATATATGTTTTGATGACCGGTTTTTGAACGACGGGTTTTTTGGGTTTGGCTAAAATTATGGATTCCGCCGCCGTCTGCGCCGCCAGCCGCTGTTTGGAGATCTGCGCCTCCTGCGGCTTGACTGCGGGTCTTACCGGCGCGGCAGACGTTTTTGCGGGTTCCGGCTTCTCCGGCTTCGCCGCGGGTCGTTTTTCCGGATCGACGACTTTTGCCGCCGGCTTTTCCGCCGCTGCCGTTTTTTCCTCCGCGGCTTTTTTCGCGGGTATTTCTTCCTTTGCGGACTCCTTAGGAGCGATTTCCGCGGGTTTTTGTTCCGTCTTTTTAGAGACGCTTTCTTCCGCGACGCTCTTCGCTTCTTCCTTCGCTTCGCGCTCCTCGCGGACGCGTTCCTGTTCGGCGCGACGTTTCGCTTCCTCCTCCAGCTCTTTCATGAGCGCGGCTTTCCTGGTTTCTAGCGCGCTCAAAGCGCCCGACAGTACGTCGCGCTGTTTTTTCAGGAGCTCGGCAAAAGCCTTCTTCTTCGCGTCTACGAAGCCGACAAGGTTTTTGAGCCCGGAGTTTTGATCGCTGTTCACATTCTGTACCGCCATTATCCTTCCTCTGGTTTTATTTGGATTCGATCGTATTTATTATTGCCTTCGCAAGTTCGACGTTTCTGATACCGAGCGCTTTTACCGAACTTATCGGGAAAACCTCGGCAACGGGTATCGTCACGCATTCAGTCCCCGCCGCCTCCGCCGCGCGCCTGAGGCGCTTCAGCGAGTTCGGGGATAAACTCTCGTCCGCAAGGATCAACTCTATCCCTTTCGCCGCGCGTATATAGTCTACTCCGATAACGACGGCGCGGGACTTCAAGGCGAAACCGATATAAGCGGATATTTTACTCGCCTTTTCCGGCGACAGAGAGTATCTCATCATATAATTCTGCCTTCAACTCCCTCTTGAATACGCGGTTGAAAGTTTTTTTCGCCGCGCAGCGCGAAAGGCATTCCGTCTTTTTGCATATGTATGCGCCGCGCCCGCCGAGAGTGTGATCCCTGTCCACGAATATACCGTCCGGAGTCAGGGCAATACGGATAAGTTCCCGCTTAGGGTAGCGCACCCTGCAAACGGAACACATTCTCTCGGGGATATGGCCCATTATTCCTCGCTTTCCTCCTCGATATCCTCTTCGGACAGCGTGGCGATGACCTCGGAATATGGTTTGACGTCTATCTTGTATCCCGTCAGTTTCGCGGCGAGTTTTGCGTTCTGACCGCCCTTGCCGATAGCGAGCGAGAGCTTGTCGTCGGGTACGACGACCTTGGCCTGCATATCGGTCTCGTTCAGCTGCACCATCAATACCTTTGCGGGGGAGAGCGCTCTGACGATATATTCCGACGGGTTTGAAGAATACAGTATGACGTCCACCTTCTCGCCGTTCAGTTCGTTGATTATGGCGTTGACGCGGCTTCCCTTGGGTCCGATGCAGGAACCGATGGAGTCGATGTTGGGGTCGTCAGAATATACGGAAAGCTTGGTCCTGAGTCCTGCCTCGCGCACGATATTTTTGATCTTGACGAGGTTGGAGCGGATCTCGGGTACTTCTATCTCGAACAGCTTTCTGACAAAGCCTGCACACGCGCGGGATACCATCACGCGGGAGGTGCCTTTGCTGTCCGTACGCACCTTTTTGATATAAACTTTTATCTTGTCGCCCACCGCGAGGCGCTCGCCGCGCACCTGTTCTCCGGTGGTGAGGATGCCCTCCATCTGCGTTCCGACTATCTCGACGGAAACGGTGCCGGTGGGTTCCACCCTGCGTACGACAGCCTGCATCAATTCGCCCTCTTTTTCGTTCATCTCGCTCATCACCTGCTCGCGCTTGGCTTCGTTTATGCGCTGGGTGATGACCTGTTTGGCGGTCTGTGCCGCTATCCTCGAAAGATCGTCCGGGGACACCTCTTCGCCTATGAGTTCTCCGACCACGGCGTCGGGTTTTATATCGCGCGCCTCCTCGAGCGAAAGCTCGTTGTCGTCCTGCGGCTCGCCGTCGACGACGGTCTGATAGGCGAAAAACTCTATCGTATAAGTTTCGGGATTCATTCTGACCGCCACGGCGCGAGACTCGCCCGATTCCTTTTTGAAGGCGCTGGCAAGCCCCGCTTCCAGCGAAGCGATCAATAATTGTTTGTCGATCTTGTACTCGTTCTCGAGCTGGTCTAAAGCAAGGAACAGTTCACGGTTTTTCATTGGATTCCTCCTATTAAATTGTTATTAAGTTGTATTTTTTCGCCGTGAGGCGCGTTTATTTCAGTTTTTTGAGGTCTATATACGGACGGAGCACCTTTATTTCGGAGCGCGCTAACACCTTCGTCGCGCCGCCCGAGGCGATAGTGACCGTATCGCAGTCGTGCGCCAAAAGCGTGCCTATCTCCTTTTTGGTCTTTTTCCCCTCGGTGAGCATGACGGCCTCTACCTCGACGCCCTCGTTGCGGGCAAAGTCCCTGTCCGTGACTATGGGACGGTCCAGACCCGGCGAGGATATGTTGAGCGTATACGACCTGCCTTCGGTGATGTCCGCCGCGTCAAGCGGAGCGTCCAATGCGTCGTTGACCGCGACGAGATCGTCCAGCGTCACGCCGCCTTTTTTATAGACATAGGCGGTGAGAACGCTCTTTTTACCGGGCGTATAGGTCACTTCGACGAGTTCGTATCCCATCGGCTCGATGACGCCGCTTATCAATTTTTCGGCGCGTTCGCGCACCGTTTCGGAATAAACCATCTTACCCTCCGACATTTTTCCGTAAACCTAACGAGAGAGTGGCGGCCGCCACTCTCCGGTAAAGTACCATTAAGCATTGCTATATTATCATAAAAAACGTAGAAGCGCAAGCGTTTTGAACGAATATATTTATAATTATAAATATCGCATCCTAGCGCGCCTCTTTTTCGAGAAGCCCGAGCACCCTTTCGAAGTCCTCGGGGATAGGCGCGGTGAATTCGAGCGGCTCTCCGGTCACGGGCTGGGTAACGCAAAGCCTGTAGGCGTGCAAAAGCTGTCGGTGTACGCCGAAACGATCCGAACCGCCGTATGTTTCGTCGCCCACTATAGGATGACGGATATAAGCCGAATGCACGCGGATCTGGTGCGTCCTTCCCGTAAACAGCTCGTAATCGACATATGTGTACATCCCGAAGCGTTCCAGGACCTTGTACATCGTCCTCGCGGGATCGCCCCCTTCGACTACCGCCATTTTCTTGCGGTCGGCGGGGTTTCTAGCGATCGGCGCGTCTATTACGCCGCCGTCCTCTTTGATATTCCCGTCCACCAGCGCCCTATAGAAACGTTTCGCGCTTTTTTCGGCTATCTGCTTCGACAGCGCGAGGTGCGCCGCGTCGTTTTTGGCGACCATTATGAGCCCTGTTGTATTTTTGTCGAGCCGATGCACTATACCGGGGCGCAATACCCCGTTAATGCCGGAAAGATCTTTCAGGTGATACAGTAAAGCGTTTACCAGCGTGCCGTCGGGAGAGCCCGGGGCGGGATGCGTGACCATTCCCGCGGGTTTATTGATGACCGCCATGTCGTCGTCCTGGTAGACGATGTCGAGAGGGATGTTTTCGGGTTCGGCTTTCAGCGGCACCGCCTCGGTTATGTCTATTTCCACCTCGGAGCCCTCTTTGACGTGATAACCGCATTTTAGTATCGTCTCGCCGTCCGCTCTGACGGCGCCCGCGATTATCGTGAGTCTGACCCTGGAACGGGTCTGATCTCCGAGCATCTCGGACAAAAAAACGTCGATCCTTGCGCCCGCTTTTTCGGGCGGAACTTTGAAAATACGCGTATGAACGCTCATTTTTCCTCCGTATCCCGCGCGGTATTCTTCTTTTTATCGTCGGGACGATAGGAAAACAAGACGAAAATTACCAAAAGAACGCATCCCACCGTCAATCCGCTGTCCGCCAGATTGAAGACGGCGAAATCGATGAGCTCGAAGTATATCCAATCCCTGACGTATCCGAACGCGAATCTGTCCACGAGATTGCCGATACCGCCGGCTATCATCAGTATCAGCGCCGCGCGCAGCCAGCCGTTGCGGTTTTTCATCGAAAATATCAAAAACACTAATAAAATCACAACGACGATCACCGAAATTATCGTCAATACCTCGGGATGACCGGAAAATATCCCGAACGACGCGCCGGTGTTTTCGACGGCGGTGAATCTGAGAACGCCCTCCCATACCACTATGTCGGGACCGCCCGCCGCAATGGGCATATAAATAAAATGTTTCGTCAAAAGGTCGATCGCGAGATATACCCCGATGAAAAGAAGTTCCGTCCCGAGTATGCCGAAAAACTTTTTCGGATCTTTATAGAAAAATTTGCCGATATCGACTTTCCGCATATCTGCATTATACAATTATGATACGCGCAATGCAACAATATTAACCTAATCGCCGGCGAATAGGATCTCCATGCCGCGCGGGACAAGGATATATCTCGCGTCTCCGATGCATTGAACGGAGCCTGACAGTACGTATGCGGCGCCGGACAAAAAATCGAGTATCCTTTCCGCATCCGCGGCGTCGGTCCTTTCCAGCGATATATATATCGCTTTGCCCGTTTTGAATTCGTCCGCGAGTTTTGCGGCGTCCGAAATGTTCTCGGGAGCCTTCATCGCGTGATCCGCCGCATTATCCGACACATTGGCGGCGCGTTTTTCGAGCGCAAGTCTATCGTGCGCGGTCAAAGGCTTTTTTTTGCTCTTTTTCGGCGGTATATCGCCGTTTTGCAACATTTTGACGTAACTCATATTATGAAATTAAGCCTAATTTATAATACTCGGCAGCTCTATTCAAATAGTATTCTGCCGGGTCGCAGCATATTCGCGCCGCATTTTAGGGCAAGACGGAAGTCCTCGCTCATGCCCATGCTGAGCACACCGAAGTCCGCCCTTCCCCGTTTCGCTTTTTCGAATGCGTCTCGCGCCTTGGAAAAACATTCGGTCAGCGCTTCTTCGCCGACGCCTCTCGGCGCCACCGCCATTACCCCGCAAACCGAGATGTGCGGATATTTCTCGAGCGATATCAAAAACTTATCCAGCTCCCCGGCGACGATACCGCCCTTCGCTTCCTCCTCTCCCGTGTTTATTTCTATGAGGCACTTCTGCACGACGCCGCGCTTTGCGGCGACGCGTTCTATCTCCTCGGCGAGATTAAGCCTGTCCAGGCTTTGAATGTACCTTACTTTACCCACAACGTATTTTACCTTATTGGTCTGCAGTCTGCCGATGATGTCCCATACCATCTCGGGAGTGTATTTTTCGTTGAACTCCTGCACACGGTTTTCGCCTATCGCGGATATGCGCCCCGTAGCGTAGAGCTCGGAAAGCGTTTCCGGGCTTCGGAATTTGCCCGCCGCAACGATCTCTATGCGCTCTCCGGAGCGACCGCACTCCTCAAGCGTCTCGGCGACTTGTCTTTCGAATGCATTCAGATTCTCTATCAGTTTATCCATGCTTCGATTATAGCGCGCCGAGTACGATTTTTCAAGGGGATATCAGTACTCCTCTTCCTCTTCTTCGCCCGCGTACGACAATCTGTTGACGCTTATTTCGTATGCGGTCCTGATGATCTCGGCGCCGGATACGTCGGTTTTTTTGTATTCTCTGGATTGTATCCTGCCGGTAAGTTCTACTTTGTCCCCCACTGCGAGCGAGTCCGCGAACCTTGCGTTTCTCCCCCAAGCGATACACGGGATATAATCGGATTTGTTGTATGCGCGGTTGACCGCTATCAATATGTCCGCGATCTCGCGCTTGAACGGCGTCGTCCTGTATATCGGCGGTTTACATATAAAACCGATCAGCTCTATTTTATTCGTATTCGGCATTAGTTCCGCGCCCGTTTCCCTGACAAATACCGTCAGCATCAGTCTCGAGCGCCCATCCGCGAGCTTATTGTAGCTTCTGAACTGTCCCGATATCCCCACATAACTTCCCTTGTCGAACTCACCACCCCCGAGAAGCCGTTCGGATACCGTTACCGGGATCAGGTCTTTTTGTCCCGAAAGACGTTCCACTTCCACCTTGGTCTCGTAAAAGCCTTCGCCGAACACCGAGTGCGAGTACACCGGATCTTCTGCCACGATCCCGCTCAGTTGTACAACATTGTTGTTCATCGTTCCGTCCATTATCAAACTCCCGTGTTTCAAGTATTTTTTATCTGTACGCCCCGAGAATCTATGGTGTAATCATCGGGGTAGACAAGTTCGTCCAGTCTTACCGCGCTCATCCCCTTGTTCTGTATCGACAAAAGTATCAGCGGCAGCGCGTCCACGATATGTTCTCCCGCGTTATGCGACAGCACTATCGCTCCGGGCTCCAGGCCGTTCACCACCTTTTCCGCTATTTCCGACGAGCTTATGCCCTTCCAGTCCAGACTGTCCACGCTCCATTGGATGCACTGCATGTTTTTGGAGGAAAGCGTTTCTATGAGCGTGTTGTCGTATTCGCCGTACGGAGCTCTGAAGTAACGCGGCGTTTCCCCCGTTATTTCGTTTATCAGCGCGTTTACGGAATCTATCTCCGATGCGAGGGAGTCCTTGTCAAGCTCGTTCAGGTGCTTGTGCGAGGCGCTGTGGTTTCCGATAAGATGACCCCGGTCGTATATTTCCTTTACGAGTTCGCGGTTCTCCTCCGCCCAGAATCCCGTAAGGAAAAATGTGCACTTGAAGCCGTATTGCTCGACCGTATCCATGATGAGCCGCGTCTGGTCGGCGCCCCACGCCGCGTCAAAGGTCAACGCTACTTTCTTTTCCTCCGTCGCCACCGAATATACGGGAACGAGCCTGTTTTTCGCGGCGGCGTCCTCGAATACGCCTGCCGCCGCCATTCCGGCGAACGCCGCCAAAAGTATCGCAAGGATAAGTATCGCTGCGATAAGGGTTCGCTTTTTCATTACCAGGATCATTTTCGGGTACCTCCATAATAATACGATTTTATCGTCGAATTATTGAATAAAGAGTCTTATAGCGACGATTTTTGTTTCGGGAAAATACGCCTCTCCCGTTTTAGGATATGCGCGCCCGTTACCCGATATGACCCGATAAACGGAGTGTTCAAAAAGTCATGCGACCGAAATAAAATCCGTGAGATACGAATACGCTTCGTCCGCCGCGTACTCGTAAAAAAGCCTGCCCGTCACGATGCTCAGCGTTCCCGTGTAGCTTTCGGGAACAACGACGGGCATAAAGGAAGCTTCCGTTTTCGACACGGTGTTCAGATATATCGTCATCGAACCGGATCCGTCCCATTCCACCGCGCAGGAGCCGAGATATGTCACTCTTCCGAATTTGAACACGGTTAAAGACGTGCCTCTGAACGCATGGTCCCCGACCGAGGCGACGTTGCACTGGCTCTGCCCGAGATCCGCAGTCCCCGCGGCAGCGCTTCCTACGTTTGCATATGTTATGCGCGAAAGGTTTGCCGCTCCGTCGAACGCGTAGTCGCCGATAGCGGTCAGCGCGGAGCCGTACGAAAGAGTCTGTAAAAAGCGCGCTCCGCTGAATCCGTACGCCGCGATCTCCACCGCCGAGGACAACAGCGCGTAACCGGTTGCGGAATTACCCGCGGGATACGCAACGAGCGCGGTGGCGGTTCCGACAAGGTCCGCGTAAAGCGCGCCCCTCGAGTCGGTGAAATAGTACGAATTTGATGAAGACACGAAAAACTTCTCTATCGACGTACAGCCTCTGAACGCCCCTACGCCTATGCTTTCGACGTATCCCAGATCAAGATATCTCAGCTTGTCGAGTCCGTCGAACGCGTAGTCCGCTATCTCCCTGACGCCGCCCATATACACGGCGCCAAGGTTCAAGGCGCGGGAGAGCGCGCCGCGCGCGATATAGCTAACGGCTCTTCCGTTGACGTTCGTGGGTATTGAAAGGTATTCCGGGGAATCCGTCAGCGCGTAAAGTCCGTAGCTAAAATCGGCGCGCCGGTAAAGTATCATGTTTTGATAAATATACAAGCCGTTTTTGAGCATTTTATATGCTTCCGCCGCGTCGCCGTCAACGGCAAGCACTATAGAATTATGATCGATATGCACGTCTATATCGTGACCGTCCCGAGCGTTCGAAAGTACATCGTATGCGGTGGCGGCTATCGGAGAAACTTTGTCCAGGCTGTCCGCATGCAAAAGGAAAAACGAGTATCCGTATTCGGACTCGGCGCTCAGCGCGCCCGTAACGTACCCGAGAAGCGGGTACCCCAGCCATGTTTCAGACAGTCCCGCGGCGCTTCCGTAAAAGTTAAGGCGAATCCCCGCGGCGAAAAACTCGTCGCGCCTGAGCGCATAAATGCTCTCGGGAGAAGTGCCCGCCGCTTCCTGAGGTTCGAATGCGGCTCTTAGCGTTACGCCGGCGCCGGGCATATAAAACACGTCGCTCACCGCCGTTTCAGTGCTGCCGTCGAATATCGTAAGCGAAGACAAAACGTATCCGTCGTCGGGATACACGCTGACGACCACTTCGCTCCCGAAAGGCACTCTGGCTCCCGATATGTAATTTGTGCTAACGCTGCCGCCGTCCGTGCTTTCGATATAAAGATAATATGAATACGCGTTGTTTACGGTGTCGTATATATCGGGAACGTTCACCGACACCGTTGCCTCGCCGTCAGAGACGAAAGCCGGAAGCATATAAGAGTATACGTAACCCAGTTCGACGTTACCTATCCCCGAAACGGTCAGCGACAGGTACACGGAGTCGGGAAGGATATCCCCGCGGACGTCTATGGTAAACGTCACCGTCTCCCCGGGCGCACCATTAGATACGGACGGGATAACGGACATATAATCGTTTTCAATGCCTCTTAGGGAATAGACCCTTTCGAATTCGGCTTCCAAAGTCACTTCCGCCCCGGGCATAACGAACGCTCCGCCGCCAGTTGCGGCATAAAACGCCGCTCCGCCCACGGAATATACGGCGCGGAAAGAGCCCTCTTTCAATCTGTATCCGGGCTCCGCCGTCACGGTATAATCCACGACCGATCCCGCCGCCGCGGACTCAGCGTCGACGCTTATCGAGCCGCCCTCGCAATCCGAAACGTATATCGGGTAAGGATTCCCGGCACGCGCTTCCACCTCTATCAAAACGGGCTCCGCGCGCATGACGAACGAATATACGTCTATGGCGTTTTCGAGCGGCGAAAGGACTATCTCGGAATCGTCGCTGTCATATTTCAGCGCCACGCGTATCACTCCGTAGCCGTCCGCGGTTTTGATTTTGAAGGTCACCCTCGCGCCCTCCGGAGCGTAACTCGGCGCGCCCTCCACGCTGAATCCGCGGTACGCGTCCGAAAAGGACACGGAATAGCCCTGAAATCTGAAATCTACCGTTACCATGGCGTCGGAGGCGGGCATGAAAAAGGAATTGCCGTCCACATATACGCCGTTTACGGTAATGCCTGCGGCGATATATCCGTCGTCGGGCTCGATGTAAAGTTCGACCTTTTCTCCGCGGAAAAATTCGTTGTCGTCCGACATCAGCGCCACCGTGCCGTGGCTTAAGCCGCCTATACTGACTCTGTAGGAAGTCTCATCCTCGAGCGGAAGCCTGAACACCGCCTCCAACACTACGTCGGCGGCAGGCATCAGAAACGGCGTTTCCGTCAGCGTCGTCCGAACGTCGCCGTAGGACAACGTGACGCGGTCAAGAAGATACCCCTCCGCGGCGTTCACCGAATAATAAACGTATTCCCCCTCGGAGGCGGAATCGGCATAGACGGTGAGTGCGCCGCCCTCCGCGGACAATGCGGAAACGGAATACTTTACGGTTTGGTCGATGGGCTCGAAGACCGCAGTGACGCTCACGTCGCCCGCAGGCATCGTAAAGGAGGCGTTCTCTATTTCCACATACGTGCCGGACGAAGCGACGAGATACGCCGACGTGAATTTATATCCGAAATCGGGAATTACCTTGAAAGTTACGGTATCGCCGCGCCGCGCCGAGTTCTGCGACAGCACCACGGCGCCGCCCGAGGTCGAAGAAGAGACGGAAACGGAATAGGATCTCAGTTCGAAAACGACGTTGACCGTCACGGGCTCCGACGGCATAGAAAAGGTAAAGTTCGTTCCGTAAGAATCCGGGACCGCCGCGACCGCGGCGCCGGTATCATTGCCCACCGCCGTGACGGATACCGCCTCGTACCCCTCCGACGGCGTGACGCGCACCGTCACCTGAGTTCCCATCGACGCCCTGGGTTCGGAGGGGGACACAAGCGTGATTGTGCCCTCTTGGCTTCCCCCTAGGGTTATAGCGTGCGGATAAGTTTCCACCGATTCCCACCCCGCGAATATCGTCGCGTTGCTGCGTGCCCTGTATATATCTACATTGACGGGTCGGGTGCAGGCGCTGTCGGTGAACCAGCCCAAAAAAACATATCCCTCCTTTACGGGGGGATCGGGCAAAGTTATACCTTCGCCGGCGTTCAGGATGATGCTGTCGACTTCGGAACCGCCGTCGGTATTGAACGAGATGATATATTTAGCGTTTTGATCTCCGTCCGTACATGCTGCGAAGGCAAATGTCGCGGCGAGTATCAGGAACAGAGAAAAAAATATTGCGCGCTTTCTCATAATGTCACGGTTTTACCCTCTCTAATTTTAATCGCGCGTGCGTTATTTGTCAATATAGGCGTAAATTTTTCACCGAATATTCAAATTTTCGTCGCGGCAAACAGACGATATTTATTCCTCCGCAAGTTTTTTCAATACCTTCGCGGTGGCAACGGCGTCGTCTGTCGCGCGGTGCGCGTTCTCGTTGACGATGCCGTAGTATTTACACAGCGTTTCAAGCTTATGGCTCCTGAGATTTTTCAGTTTGGCGCGCGCTATTTTCAGCGAGTCGAGTATTTCGTTATCGAAATCGTACCCCGCCGCGGCGCCTGCCGCCCGTAAAAATCTCGAGTCGAAGTCATCCGCGTTGTGCGCCACCAATTTGGCGCCGCGCGTGAATTTATAAAAATCGGGGATGACTTCCGCTATCTTAGGCGCGCTTTTGACGTCCTCGTCGTATATGTGGTTGACCTCGGACGCCGATTCGGGGATATGCGTCTCGGGATCGACAAACGTGGTGAACGTTTCCGTTATCACGCCGTCCGTCATCGCCGCCGCGCCGATCTCGATGATCTTATCCGAAACGGGACTGAGCCCCGTGGTCTCGAGGTCGAACACCACTACCCTGCCCCTGAGCATTTCCGGCACGTTGTCCGCGCGGTCGAACATTCCGCTCTGCTCGGCGTCGTGATAGACCTCGGGTCTTACCTTTATGTAGTACTCGGGTTCCGCCTTCGGTTTGACGGCGGTGTCTATGGAATCGAAATTTATGTTGCACACGACGCCGTTTTTCATCAGCATCGACATTCTGGCGGTGCGCTCGTTCAGTTCTATCTTACCCTCGCACGCGACGGTCTGTCCCGCGAAAAAGTAGCTCTGCATACGCTCTATCCTAGACTCGTACGACGAAAAATACACGCACTCCAACGTCGCCGTGGTGTCGTCCAATGTAAATTTGATGAACGGTTTTCCGGCTTTAGTCTTGAAAATATCGGATTTTACGACCCTGCCGCACACGGTCGCGGAGTTTAAGGGTTGTTTTACGGCGTCCGCTATGTACATGGGGCGGCGCGCTATGTTGCCGATGACGGGAACGGTTACCTTGACCTCGGCAAGCCTTACCATGCCGTCCGCGCGCGTTATGCGCCTTACTTTTACGGGGGCGATGTCGTCGGAGGCGGTGGCGTCGCGGTAGAATTCGATCTCCGGCTCTTCCATTATAAGAGCGTCGAGATAATTTTTGAGTCCCTCGTCGAATAAGTTCGAAGCGGCGTAACCGAACGCGTCGGCGGACATGCCGATACTTACTTTCACCGCGGAGGGAGCGATCTCGAATTTGATCTTATTGTCGTCGATTTTTTGAAGGAGCAGAGGGCTTTTCTCGTAAAAGTATCCGTGTATGAGCGACAATAGATATTTTTCCTCGGTGACAGTCTTGCGATACGATATCTCGACGGAAAACGCCTCCGGCACGATGCCGCGGACGATGTCTTTGACTTTCGCTTTCAGTTCCTCTGTCAGGAGCTTGTCGTAATCGTCGGCGCGCACCAGAAACGCGACGGTCAGTTTGTCGCCGTCCAATACCGCTTCCGCGAGTTTGAAGATGCGCTCGTTTTCGTAAAGCGCTTCTTCCAGCATATACATAAAGGGGCTATTCACCTGTCTTCTCCCTGATAAGCGCCTCGAGTTCTGCGAGAACGCTTTCGTTCGGCACTTCCCTGAACGGAACGCCGTCCTTGAAAAGAAGCGATCTTTCCCTGCCGCCGCATACGCCTATCTCGGCGCCGCGGCTCTCGCCGATACCGTTTACGGCGCAGCCCATCACCGCGACTTTTAGGGACGCGCGGCATTTTTCTGTCAGTTCCTCCAGCCTTTCGGCATAGGCGTGGACATCTATCGTCGTTCTGGAACATGTGGGGCAGGCGATGACTTCGACGAAATCTTTTCTGACTCCCGCCGCGCGCAGTATCCTTATCCCCCACACTACCTCTTTTACGGGATCGCCCGCAAGGGAAATGCGCATAGTGTCGCCAATTCCGTCCAGCAAAAGCGAGCCGACGGCAATGGCGCTTTTTACGGACCCCGTTCTGACGGTGCCCGCCTCGGTAAGCCCGATGTGAAGCGGATGATCGGTAAGTTTATCGAGAGCGCGGTAAGCCTCGACGGTCTTTTTGACGTCCGAGGATTTGACGGCGAGTACGATATTCTCAACGCCGAGATCCTCGAGTCTTTTTGCGGAATCTACGGCAAGAGCCGCGAGCTCCGCGGCGGATACTTCGCGTTTTACGGAACCTTCGTTTACCCCCACTCTGACGGGTACATTACGTTCAATAAGCGCCCGGGCGACGTCTTTTAATCTATCCGCGGGCATATTCGAGGGATTGAGGCGCAGTTTATGCGCGCCCGCTTCCAGTGATTTTATGGCAAGATCCGCGTCGTAGTGAATATCCGCGACGATCGGCACGCAAGTTTCCCGGACGATAGTCTTAAGAGCCTCTGCGGCGGCGCGGTCCGGAACGGACACGCGCACTATCTCGGCGCCCGCGTCTTTCAGCCGCGCTATCTGCGCCAAAGTCGCCTTTACGTCGGCGGTAGACGTATTGGTCATAGACTGCACCGACACCGGGGCTCCCCCGCCTATTTTTACGTTTTTCACTAAAACGGTTTTTTTCATTTGCAATATATCCTTTACGTCGTGGCGAAGCGGAATATATCGACGAATATCGCGAACAAAATCAATGCCACGAATCCGACGGTATGGATGATCGCCTCCACTTTTTTGTTTATCGGTTTTTTGAATATCCATTCGATAAGGCAGAACAGCATCCGCGAGCCGTCGAGTGCGGGAAGCGGTAACAGGTTCATTACCGCGAGGTTTGCCGATACCAGACACACAACATACGACAGAGTCTGCATCCCGCCGGAGGCTGCCTCCGCCATGACGGTTATCGTCGTCACGGGGCCGCCGATGTTGTTCAGCGCGAGCTGACCGGTAATGAGACTTCCGAGTATCGCGAGTATCTTGTACACCAGGAAGAACATGAACGAAAAGGATCTTCCGAGCGCCAGCCCGAACGGGAGTTTTACCGCGCCGAGCCCCGACGTGAATCCGAAGCCGTAATACGTCAGGTATTCCCCGGTCTCCTCGTCGACCTCGGGCACGAAGTTGCCGTTTTCGTCGTAGGAGCCGGACACGCAGGTGGATTTTTGAAGCGTAATGGTCACGCGTTCGCCGTCCCTCAAAACGACCACCTCGACGGTATCGCCCGCTTCGGAAAATGCGGTTTGGGAGTCCTCCTGCATCAACACGTTCATCGTTTTTCCGTCCACCCGTAAAAACACGTCCCCCTGTTCGAGAACTAGAGCGTTCGGCGAATCGGCATGTACGTACATCACCTGCGGCAGTATCTGCCCGTACACCGAAAAGAATATCACTATCAATATCCAGCCCGAGATAAGGTTAAAAAACGCGCCCGAAAAAAGCACGATGAGCCGCTTCCACGGCGCCTGTTTTTCGAATGCGCCCGGGTCATCGTTTTCGGCGTCGTCCTCGCCCTCGAACTGGCAGAACCCGCCGAGAGGTATGGGACGGATAGAGAACACTTCGCCGTTTTTTTTGTTTTTGCGTTTGAATATGGCGGGTCCGAAGCCTATGGCGAATTCGTTTATCTTGAATCCCAGCGCTTTTCCCGCAAGATAATGCCCGAGCTCGTGCACGACGACCATGAACATCAGCGCCAAAAGCCCCAAAAGAATATATCCTATCGTACTCATCACGGACGCGAAAGTCGCCGAAAGCATCAATTATATCCTCCGATATTCTCTAGAATATATTCTTTGACTTCCTTTGTAATGCTTTCGAGGTCGTCCGCGGTATATATTTCGTCCCCCGCCGCGAAATGCGCGAGCGCGTCCTCGACGGCGCGCGAAACGCCGTAGAAGCCGAGTTCGCCGTTCAGATACTTTTCTACCGCGACGTCGTCCGCCGCTACCAAAACGGCGCCCGAGCGGTCGGTATCCATTTTCAACACGAGTTCGCCGAGCTTTAGGCACGGGAACCGTCCCCTGTCCGGCTCGTCGAAGGTAAATCCCGACATATCCCCGAGCCCGACGGGGGCGGCAAATCCGAGGTCGTACCTTAAGGGCGCGGTCAGCGCGTAGGCTATCGGGATGCGCATATCGGGGCGCGAAGCGTATATCTTCAGACTGCCGTCCCTGAACGAGGCGGCGCCGTGCACGACGCTTTCGCGGTGCATTTTGACCTTTATGTCGCGTATCCCGAATAGATTTTTCGCTTCGATGAGCTCGAGCCCCTTGTTCATGAGGGTCGCGGAATCGACGGTCACTTTTCTGCCCATGCTCCATGTGGGGTGTTTGAGCGCCGCCGCTGCGGGAGCCGAAGCTATTTCATCCGCCGTCATGTCCCTGAACGCGCCGCCGGAGGCGGTTATCGTCAGGCTTTCGACGGACGACATATCTTCGCCGATAAGGCATTGATACAGCGCGGAATGCTCGGAATCGAGCGGTATCACGGATAGTTTCCTGCTTTTCGCAAGGCGCATGATGTTCATGCCGAACGCGACGAGGCTTTCCTTGTTCGCCGTAACGAGCGTGGAGCCCGCCTCGAGCGCCCTGACGGACGGCAAAACGCCCGCCGAGCCGCCTATCGCGTTTATCACGACGTCGACGTCGGAATAGGTATCGACGAAGTTCAAGCACTCCGTGGAGGCGACGTATTCCGCCTTTCCCTCCGCCCTTACGTCGGCGTTTGAAATGACGGTCATGTTTTCGTCCTCCGCAAAGCGGCGGTAAAGCTCTTCGCCGCGCTCGGAGCAGGCGGCGAAAACGAGCTCGTAGTCGGCTATGCCTTTCAATTTTTCGAGCACCTCGAGCGCCTGTCTCCCCACGGAGCCCGTAGCGCCGAGCAATGCGATACGTTTCGTCATTATATTAAAAACTCCATTACGACAGCCATGAACAGCACCGCGTAGATTATACTGTCAAGTCTGTCCAAAAGCCCGCCGTGCGAACCCAAAGCGTGCGAAAAATCCTTTATCCCGAGTTCGCGTTTTATCCGCGAAGCGAAAAGGTCGCCTATTTCCGACACCACCGCTATCGCCGTGCCGACGAGGCAGTAGAACAGGATATACGTTTCCGGCAGAAGCGTCGAAAACCTGATGACCGCGTTTATCGGAAGGGGCGCCACCTCGAACAGCGCGTACACTATCATTGCGCCGCCCGCGCCGCCAATAAGCCCTATTATCGAGCCGGCGTAGGTCTTGTTGGGGCTGATTTTCGGGAAGATCTTCTTGCCGCCTATCGCGCTTCCAGCGTAATACGCTATCGCGTCCGAGAGCATCGCCGCCGCGGCGGCAACAAGAAGCGGTATCATGCCGTACAGCGACGTCATCGTCATCGCAACTCCGAGCGGCGCCACCGGGTACAATATTACAAACGCGCTCATCAGCATTTCTTTCAATGTCACGCGCTGATCGAATATGAAAAAGCAGAACGCGAGTATCACGGAAACGCCGAGCGTTACGACGAGCCCGAGGTATCCGAAAAAGGTTATCATCGGATACATCGCCGCGACGGCGATACAGATCGGAATAATGGTGACGTTGTACCCCGATTTTCTGACCGCCGCTATCATTTCGTACGTCGCGAACGCCGTTACGGCGATAAGCAGCGCGTCGAAAAAGGGCTGACCTTTGCCGTCCCAAAGCCCCGTCAGAAATATAAATCCCAAAAGGACGACCAGGAGCCCCAGCCCCGTAAAGGTCCTTTTCAATACCTTTTTCATTCCTCGATCCTCCCGAATTTGCGTTTTATGCGGCTGAAATCCTTTACGAGTGCGTAGATATCGCCCTTTTGGGCGTCGGGGAACGGTTTATCCGAAAAAAACAATTCCGCATACGCCGTCCTGTGCGGTAAAAAGCCGGAAAGCCGCCTTTGACCGCCGTATCTCAAAACCGCGTCCACCGGCGGGAGCGCCGCCGAATACATATAGCGCTCCACTTCCTCTATCGTCGCCTCGGTGTAGTCCGCGTTCAGCAGTTTTTGGTTGAAGACATAGTTGAACGCCGCCGTGACTTCCTCCATTTCGTCGTACGCAAAAACGAACGCGACGGTCATGCCGTGATTGTTTATCGTCTTCGAGTTTACGGTCGAAATGCAGCTCATAAGCTCCGGCGTAAGTTTTTTGAAATCGCCCACGAACAAGAGCCGGTATCCGCGAGTTTCGGCTATCGGCAGCAGCGTTTTCGTGAAATATTCCACATATACCGAGGAAAGCGACAGCGAAAAAGCCTCGCCGCGCCTGACGTTTTCGAGGCTGGAGGCGTAAAACGTGACGAAATCGACGCCGAGTTCGTCCGCGGCGTCGATGATGTCGGTCATGGCAAGCGTGCCGTAAACATATCCGTTCACGCGCGGCAGACCGCGCTCGTAAGCCCATCTGCCTCCGCCGTCCGCTATGATGGCGAGATGTTTGAGCCGCATTTTTATACGCTCATTATCTCGCTCTCTTTGTCGCGGCAATTCTTTTCGACGTCGGATATAGCGTCCTGTATGACTTTGTCGACGTCCTTTTCGTAATCGCGCAGATCGTCTTCGGTTATCACGGAATCCTTTTTGTAGGAACGAAGCGCGTCCACGGAGTCGCGGCGGATGTTCCTCAAAGCAACCTTGGCGTTTTCGCCGAGCACCTTGACGTCCTTTACGAGCTGCTTCCTCCTCTCCTCGGTAAGTTCCGGGAACACCATTCGGAGCACCTTGCCGTCGTTGGTGGGGAAAATGCCGACGTTCGCGGCGATGATCGCTTTCTCGACGTTTTTCAGCGCCGATTGATCCCATACGTTTATGACCAAAAGCCTAGCTTCGGGAACGGTAATGTTCGCTATCTGATTCAGCGGAGTGTCCACGCCGTAGTACGGAACGGTCACCTTATCGAGGATATGGGGGTTCGCCCTGCCGGCGCGCAGTCCGGCAAGTTCCGTCTGCAGGTTGGCTACGGTCTTTTTCGCCCGCTCGTCCAAGTCGTCGAATACCAATGCGACTTCTTCTACTTCGTATTTTGACATAATCGCTCCTTGATTTTTTATAGACATATTTTACCATAAACGCGGGGCGCGTTCAAGTCCTTTATTAAATTTAATAAACGCACGCGAAGATCGCTCAATAAAACCGAATTATAGCAATATTCGGTAGCGCTAGCTACCGAATATATATAAAATCGGGACAAATGCGGCGCCGCCGAAGCGGCGCCCTGAAAAACTAGAATATAATGGTTCCGATGTTTTCGCCGGCGACGACGCGGCGGATGCTTTCCGGCTCGTTCAAGCCGAACGCGACGACGGGGATCTTGTTCGTCATGCATAAACTCACCGCCGTCGTGTCCATCGCGGTCAGTCCGCGCGATATAAATTCCATTGCGGATATGCGCTCGAACTTCACGGCGTTCGGGTTGAGTTTGGGGTCTGAATCGTATATGCCGTCCACGTTTTTCGCAAGCAGCAACACGTCCGCTTTTATCTCCGCGGCTCTCAGCGCCGCGCCCGTATCGGTCGTAAAATACGGGTTTCCCGTGCCGCAGCCGAATATGACGACCCTGCCCTTTTCGAGGTGTCTAAGTGCCTTTCTGATGATGTACGGTTCCGCTACCTGCGTTATCTGGAGCGCCGTCTGCACGCGCGTGTGCACGCCCGCTTTTTCGAGGGCGTCCTGGAGCGCCAGGCAGTTCAGTACCGTCGCCAGCATCCCCATATAGTCCGCCGTCGCGCGGTCCATGGACATGCCTTGTCTGCCGCGCCAGAAGTTTCCCGCGCCCACGACTACGCCTATATCCGCGCCCATGTCGTGCACCGCTTTCAACTCCCCTACCACGCGCGCCATGACTTTGTCGTCGATACCGAAACCGGTCTCGCCCGCGAGCGCCTCGCCCGAAAGTTTAATAAGCACCCTTTTATACTTCAAATCCGACATATTTACCTCAAAAAAAAGGGATACCGAAGTATCCCTTCCGTTTTATTTTTTCATGCTTGCGACCGCCGCGTTGATCTCTTCGGCGAAGTTATCGGCTTTCTTTTCGAGCCCCTCGCCCATTTCGTAGCGGGTGAAGCGGCGAATGGAAACTTTCTCGCCGCACTTTGCGGTGCATTCGATGACGAGCTGCTTGATCTGCATGGCGGGGTCTTTTACGAACGCCTGCTCGAGGAGCACGTTCTCCTTGTAGTAGGTCTCGAGTTTACCCTCGACGATCTTTTCCTTGACCTGGTCGGGTTTCGACGCCATTTTGGGATCGTTATCGATCTGCGCTCTGGCGATGGCTTTTTCATGCTCGACGACGGAAGCGGGAACTTCCTCTTTCGAAACATACAAGGGTTTTGCCGCCGCTATCTGCAGCGCCACGTCGTGCACGAAAGACAGGAATCCCTCGCCCTTTGCGACGAAGTCGGTCTCGCAGTTTACCTCGACCAACACGCCGATTTTGCCGCCCATGTGGATATAGGAATCGACAACGCCCTGCGAAGCGATCCTGCCCGCCTTTTTCGCGGCGGTAGCCATGCCCTTTTCGCGGAGCCATTCTATCGCTTTGTCGACGTCGCCGTCGCTGTGGACGAGCGCGTTTTTGCAATCCATCATGCCCGCGCCGGTGCGCGTTCTGAGATCTTGTACGTCTTTTGCCGTAAATGCTGCCATATTAGTATCTCCTTTACTCTTCGGTCGCCGCGGCTTCCGCTTTGTCGCCCTCGGCGAAAATATCGTCCGCTTTCACGTCCGTAACGGTCTGTTCCTCTTCCACCGCGCTCGGCAGGTACTCCACGCCCTCTTTTGCCGCGATGACCGCGTCCGCGATTATCGAAGCGATCAGCTTTACGGCGCGGATAGCGTCGTCGTTGCCGGGGATGACGTAGTCGACGAGATCGGGGTCGCAGTTGGTGTCGACAAGCCCTACGATCGGGATACCGAGCGCTCTCGCCTCTTTAACGGCAATGTGCTCGATCCTGAGGTCTACCACGAACAGCGCGCCGGGAAGCGTACGCATGTTCTTGATACCGCCGAGGTTCTTCTCGAGGGTGTCCCTTTCCGCCTTCAGTTTGATGACTTCCTTTTTGGGCAGAAGCTCGAACTCGCCGATAGCCTCGGACTGGTTCAATTTGTTGAGTTTGTCGATACGGGTGCGAATGGTCTGGAAGTTGGTCAAAGTGCCGCCCAGCCACCTTTGGTTCATATAGAACATTCCGCAGCGCTCCGCCTCGGACTGTATGGCGTCCTGCGCCTGCTTTTTCTTGCCGACGAAGAGTATGCTCTTCCCATCGGAGACGGTCTTGTGTATAAACTTATACGCCTCCTCGATAAGGTCGACGGTGAGCTGAAGGTCTATGATGTGTATCTCGTTACGCGCGTCATAGATGTACTTCGCCATTTTCGGATTCCATTTTTTCGTCTGGTGACCGAAGTGAACGCCTGCTTCCAAAAGCTGCTTCATTGTGACAACTGCCATGTAAAAAATAACCTCCTTGTTTTTATTCCTCCCCGCGTTTCTACGTCCCGAGCGACCCGAAAATATCGGGCAACTGCCCCGAACTCCGCGCGGGTGTGTGATGGCTTATATAGATTATCATACATAATTGTAATTTGCAAATGTTTTGCGGCTGTTCGGAGAAAATTTTGATGTTATTCGGCGTGTATTTTCCACACAAGCGTGAGTCGATAAAATTTCTATGTTCGCCGCCGCAAAACGTGAAATAATTCCGCAGGGCGGAATTGTGAAATAATGCGCCCGAGGTAGGAAGTAGAACCATAACGGGCGCATTGTGAAATAAATCGGCATAAAATACCTTTTATCTTGTAATTGTTTTACGAAATGCCGATTTGTGAAATAAAATCCGCTAAGAGATTAAGGAATGCATAAATAAAAAATACATCGTATCCACCCTTGCTTTTATCTGCGGATTTTGCTCAGGGTCGCTTTGCTCCGTCCTTAATATATTAAATCTAATGACCGCAACAAAATCCGCAACGCGAAGTATGGGTGTGCTTAATGTACTTTTTGAGCGAGCATATCATTAAAACTTCTTGCGGATTTTATTTCACAATTTGAAACTTGCAAACAAGTTTCAAATTATTTCACAACGCGCGCCTCTCGGGGCGCGCGTTATTTCACAATTTTGCTCCGCAAAATTATTTCACCGGAACAAGGCTTTCGCCTTGTTCCTACAGGTTTATCCACAAAGCGGGCACGATCCCTGAATATGCACTATAAACTGTAACGTGTCCGTCAATACCTGTGGTGTCGGCTGCTGATACACTATCATCAACATTGAAACCATGGTAGTACGGCGAGCGAAGAATCCAATAGCCCGCAGCGCCCTGTGCTTTTAGATAGTCGCTTGATGATTTTCCATATGATATATGTGATGATATAGTCGCAGCTTCTTTGTATGATAACAGGAAAATTTTATCAAACGTATTTGCTCCGACGTATGGATTGTACGTTTCTCCGGTTGAAGATATGCCATTATTCACCTCGGTGGTTTCGATTATCGCCTGCTGCATAGCGCCGAACGCGGTGTTGTAGAACGTATCGTTCAACCATGCACGGATAGTGGAATCTGCGTAATTATTCGAATACGAGCCGTCATAGTCGTATTGCTGACTGTCGATCTTGAGTTCCGACAGTATCATCGCCTTTCCGTCCGATTCGCTTAGTATTCTCCACTTTATAGGCTCCCACTTAAACCAATACACCGTGCCCGTATAATATCCGTAATATTCCTGATCAATTGGATAATACCAGTCTTCGCCTGTCGCAAAGAATGAACGATACGATGTGAAGTATACGCCCCGATATTTTTCACCCGAATACTCAATGTCAATATACCACATGAAGTCCGTCGAATTGCTTCCCTCGATATAATACTTATAAGAAGTCCATCCGTTTAAGCTATTAGCCGTGGGAAGTTCAGTATAAGACTCATTTAATGCCGCTAAAGTCGTTGGATCGTCAACTTCGGACTGTGGATATGCTCCGAATAAGATAGAACCAAATCTATTGCTTCCGTTTCCGGACGAATTTATTCTAATATAGTTTTCAGTCGTTGTAACAATTGATGTTGTCGAAGAATTGCTCCACTTCGCGTAAAGCGTGATGTCTCCCGACATTTGTGACGTTATCTGCGTTATTGCATCACCGGAAAAATCGGAGTTCAAATACCATCCTTCAAAAGTATGCGTTGGTTCTCTCGTTACACTGAAAGTGCCGTCTAAATTTAGTGTATATGCAACCAAATCCCCTCTGACAGGGGTTGCAAGCGATATATTTTCGTCAAAATCGGTGTAATTCGACGGATTCCCTGACACATTTACTCCGCCATTCAACACGTAATTTATATCATAAATTTCCGCCCAATTTGCGTAGTAAGTTGTCCTCTCCCAAATCCTAGCTGTTGAGGAAAACTCTTCTCCTTCGCCGGTTCTCCAACCGTCAGCAGTAGTGTACCACCCTTGGAACAGATATCCCTCGCGTGTGGGCTCGTCGTCGGGTTCGGGACATACGCTGCCGATGTCGATACGCTCGGTTCTGCTGCCTACGCCGCCGTTAGCGTCAAAGGTAACGCGCACCCTGCCGGCATTATCCTTGTATTGGATTATGGATACGCGCTCGAAGCTCGTTTCAGTTTCAACGCCCATAAAAGATTCAGTCAAGGTGAATTTCGACCAGGAGGAATCTTTCAAGACAAAACTTTCCTCGACCTCGCCGAATAATTCGTCCTCCGTTTTCAACGTCAGCACGTCTCCCGACTTTGACCACCTGCCTTTTTCGACGGCGGGTTCGCCGGTAAGGGGGTTCGTGTAATAATATTCGTAGCCGTGAGAGGAATTGAAGGAATAAAATTCGTTCGGGTTATTCGTGTTCACATATATACCCCTAAGCCCGCAAAAACAGCTCATCAACGTGATGAACGCTATTAGTATGACGAAAATAAACGCGAGCCGCCCTATGCCGACCTTGTTTGCGACGGCGCGCGCCTTTACGACGGCGGCGGAGTTTTTGACGGAGTTCAGCACCGATGAAAACGAGCCGCCACCGGATCTACCCGAATTCAATTTCTTCTCCGCCTCGAGAAGTTTCGCTTTCGTCTCCGCCAGCTCCTTTTCCGCTTCCAGCGCGCGAAGTTTCGCTCTCATCGCCTCCAGCTCGGCGTTAGTATCGGCGCTCGTTGCGCTGTCGCCGCTTTCGGGCGCGGTTTCGGCGGCTGTATTGTCGTCGGTCGTCTTCGCCTCTTTGGGGGCTGTATCGGTCGCCGCGGCGGGTTCGGTTTTTTCGGGTTTCGGCGCGGCAATTTCGCTTTCGACCGCCTTTTCCGCCTCTTTTTCCGTCGTCTTCTCCGCCGTTACGACGGCTGTCTTTTCGGAGTCTACGTCGCCGCTTTTGATATCCGCTTGCGCTTTTTCTTCCTTTTCCGCGCCGACGTCGGTATTCAGGCTGTAAGCCCTGCCCGCTTTCGCTGCGGGTGCCGCCGCGGATGAATTTGCCGCGGTCGGGGAAGCGGGTTTATCCTTTTTTACGGGTGCGGACGGCGTTTTCCGCGCCTCGGGTTTGTCCGCTGCGGGTTTTGCGCTTTTCGCGCTTTTATCGACTCCCGGACCGGATTTCGGTTTTTCCGCCGGAACGTCTTTTTGTATATTGCCGCACGACGGACAAACATATATGCCCGCCGATGTCGAACGCATTATCGCGCCGCATTTAACGCAAAATTTCATATTGACCTCCCTTTATGCCGCTGTATCTGCGTTTTCGTCCTCCTGCAGGACGTATTCGACTTCCTGATAGAAAATCGTCAAAGTCATCTTTCCGTCCTCGATAGTTCCCGAAAATGCTGGTTCCGAAGCGACGAGCCAATATAGCTCGATATTCCCCTCATCGTCCACCGTGAATGTGCCGAACGCGTCGCCGTCGTCTATCCAACCCCACTCGTCGTCAAGCTCTATCCACAACGAATCGGATATCTTGCCGTTCACGACCTCGTAATATCTTCCCGCATACGCGGAGCTGCCGGGATCCTCTTCGATCTCTTCGCCGTCCGTATCCGCAGCGGGCTCGTTATCTGCCGTCGGGGTATCCTGCGACTCCTCGTCCTCTCCGCAGCCCGCGGCGAACGCGACAAGACACACGCAGCACAGCGCGAAAACGAAAAACAACAAAAGTTTTTTCTTCATCTTCCTTTCTCCTGAATGTATATTTACGGCGCGCGCGGCGCGCGTAGTGGGCGGCATTCGGGGAGAGATCATATCTTAAATCAAAAATATAACTTCCCCTCTCGTCATAGCGAATAATTGTAAGTTCATTTTATCAAGTCTTATAAGACTTGTCAAGTATTTTCCGACTTGCTTGTTCTATGATAAAATCATGGAATTCAAAGATCGTCTGCGCGAACTGCGTACAGCCCGCGGTCTGAGTCAAATGCAGCTGGCGAAAATGTTGAATATAAGTCAATCGGCGGTCGCCAAATGGGAGCTCGGCAAAACGGAGCCTACCGCCTCGGCGATAATCAAATTAGCAAAATTTTTCGACGAATCCACCGATTATATATTGGGACTTACGGATTGACGTCCCCCTCTCAACATTAAAACTTAACTCAATATCATATTCCCCCTTATATCGAATTTATAGCCCCATGGTGCTACTTTAAGAAAAGTATACTCCCATGGTGCTACAATGTAAGCACTGAAACATATTTTTTAACAAGGTTTATATATGGAGATAATCGTTGCCGAACGTATCAGGGAGCTGATGCGCACGGAAAATCTGAATCAAGTATCGCTTGCCGCGAAGATCGGCGTTAAGCAAAACACCGTAAGCGCCTGGCTCCTCGGCAAAAAAGAACCGAGCATCGCAAGCCTTTGGAAACTCGCCGATCATTTCGAAGTGGATATCGATTATATCGTAGGGAGAAAACCATTTTAGTTTTTTTGTGTCGGCTCAACGGAAATTTTAACGTTTTGCGGCGCGTCTTTTCCGCCTGAGCTTTGAAAACCCCGCTTGCTAAGACCGCAAGAGTATTAGCGGCGGGGGCTTTCTGCGCTCGGACAAAAAATTCACTGCCGCAAAACGCTAAAATTTCCGCTTCACCGCCACGGGACTGCTTCCCAAACTTTTTTCAAAAAGATTATTAGAAAACATAGTGTCGGTTTTCTGATTTATACTTTAGAGCCATGTACAGCAGTAGCTTATATGAGTGATTACTCTTAACAAGGCGTTTACCGGCAATTAGGGATGAGATTCGGAGATATTTTGTGCGAAACGCGGGCGGGATAATAGCGGGCTATATCCTGTCCGCGCCTCCGTTTGGCTTCCAAACGGAGGGTTTACTTTCGCGCAAAAGAGCCCGAATATCGCCCTAAGTGCCGATGAGGTGGTGATTTAATACCCGAATTCGATATCAAACCTTATGAAAAAAGCACATCGGAAGCCGATATGCTTTTGCAAGTGTTCGGTTTTTAGTGTACTTTTTGCCCTATTCTATATTTTCGGGTATTAAATCACCACCTCATACGTCTCTTGGATTTACGCTTGGAATCCGCTTCGCGCTTGTCGTTTCTGTATTTGACCGCGGCGGCGATGAGCAAAAGTATCAGGAACAATATCACAACGCACACGACTATCGTGATGATTATCGTGTTATGGAACGCAGAATAGATCATTATCGCGCCGTCGGAAGAGTAGGTTTCGAAAGTCATCGTGCCGTTGACGTAGCGGTAATTGGTTATTCTGGAAACAACTCCGTACGAGTCCACCACCACTATGAAAAAGTCGCGGGAGGAGTCCAAGGTAAGATTGTTGATACTGATTTGTATCGGCTGATCGTCGGGGGAGCGCTCTGAGCCCGCGGTGGGTCCGAAGTAGAATATCGCCTCCAGAACGGACGTCCAGTCTGCGACGCGGTAGTTGCGGATATGGTCCCTGAGGTCGTCCGCCTGCTCGGAGTCTTTTGCGTAAATGTTCCCTATATATTCGGTATCCGGTGAGAATACGCCCGTTATATCCATTGTGATAACGGAATCGGGCATTGTAAAGCTCACGGACGTGCCGTTTATCGTAAGAGTGCCGGAAACATAGGAAAATTCGTAATTTTCCGCCGCGCCGCCCGAAGGGGTTATCGTATGCACTCCTACCGTTTCCGCATTCGAGGTGATAGTCGGTCTCTCCGTCAATGCGTTCTCGGCGGTATCCGTTCCCACAAATCCGGTGATCGTATATGTGAATTCCGGCAGCGGCTCGCCGTACACCGCTTCGACGGAATCGGCGGTGACGGTAAGGGTGCGTTTACGTATCGTGACGGTCTCGGCGCCCTCGGCACGGTCGTCGTATATTTTCGCTATTTCATAATTTGCCGCCGCCGTGCCGTACAGCGAAAAAGACATATCGTACGTTCCTGCGTTCACGGGCGCGGAAACGGTTTCGGATGTGTCCCTGTTGGTATACGTCGCGACAACGTCTACATTAGCCGCGTCCGATTGCAATATGCCGGTTACGGATATAGTCCTGACTGCGGTGCTTCCGGAATAGGTAAATACGTTGGCGCCCTGGATATATACGGTGACGGGCGCGGGCTCGATGACAAGAATGCAATCGCGGGTGACCGCGCCGTATTCGGGCTCCTCGACGGGGACCGAAACGGTGACGGAGTACGTGCCCGCGTTTACGGGAAGTCCCTCTACCGGCGTGCCGTCCTCGTCGTAATACAATACGTCGTATTCGTCGGACGAAACTTCGGCGTCGTAGTGCGTAACGTATATATCCGTATACTCTATACCCCTGCCGTTGTAGGTTTGGGTAATGCTGTCGGGGGCAACGATCCTGACGCCTGCGTATTCCAGAGCGCCGGCGGTAAATCGCGAAAAAGAGAGCGCGCCGAAAAGCGCGGCAAACGCCGCAAGCGCCGCCATGCACGCGACGACAAGCGCGGTCAAAGATACGATCGTCCTTGCATTCCTCTCCATACGTCTAGATTATCATAATACGCGCGTATTTTCAAGTACCAATTTAGCGCCTTATTTCGAAACCGTGACCGAAACGATACTTATCAGCGGATACGGAAGCGTTTGGAAACCGCCGCCCGCATAGACGTAGCGGGACCGGGAGAGTTTTTCGAGCGCCCGGAGGCTTTCCTCGTCCGTCGCCCTGCCGAAAGCGGCATACTCGCCGTCCCACGAGGGATACGAGCCCGTACACAGAAAAAATTGGCTCGTCGCGGAATCGGGATCGGACGTCCTCGCCATCGATATAGTGCCCGCGACGTGCGGTATGTCGTTTTCGGGGTGTCCGTTGGAACTGAATTCGCCTTCGATGGGATTAACTTCCGTCTTCGGAAGATCGAGGGAAAGCTGTCCCCCCTCGGATTCCGTTATCCTGTAGCCGCCGCCCTGCAGGCATCCGCCCGGTACGATGCGGTGGAAAGTAAGTCCGTCGTAGAATCCCGAATCGGCGAGAGCGATGAAATTTTCGACGGTTTTAGGCGCTTTGTCGGGGTAAAGTTCTATTTTTACAGTCAATTCCTCGCCCGTTTGCGAGGAGATCACCATGGTTGCAACGGGGTTTGACATATCGGATCCCTCACTATTTGTAGTTTCGCTTTGCTGTTTGTCGTCCGAACAGGCGCACGCACCCGCGGCGACCGCCGCCGCGAGCAAAACGATCGCCGTTATGCGTATAAAACGCGAGCGTAAAAGTTTACGGCTACTCGGCATCTTCTCCCAAAGAACCGTCGCAATGCACGCCGAACTGCTCGAAATAGTCCTTGTCGAACAGCGCGAATGCCCTGTCAAGCTCCTCGTCGGAATCTATCGGAAGGAACATTTCGTTCCCCTCGTCGTCGTATGCCACTTCGTTTATGAGAAGGTCGCCGTCCTCGAAGCCCTCCAGCTCCTCGACGGGTTCCAGATACGCGTAAAGTTTGTGCGTTTCCTCGTCCTCGAGCATGGCGACAAGAGTAAATTCCACCTCTTCGCCCGTTTCCTCGTCCTGCAATACGATGACTTCCTCTTCCTCGTCGAGGTAATCGATGTCGTCGTTAAAGTTTTTGTCGTTTTTATCGCTCATATCCTGCTCCTTTTTGTTTATTTGCAGCCGCGGTCCAGATACGATTGAAGTATCAGCGTCGCGGCGACTTTGTCGATGACTTTTTTGCGTTTTTCGCGCCTTACGCCCCCCTCGATGAGCATTCGCTCCGCCTGCACCGTGGTCAGGCGTTCGTCGAGGTAATCGAGCTTTATATCGGGGACGTATTCCCGGAGTCCCTCCCCGAATTCGCGGGTCACTCTGACCCTATCGCCTTCGGAGCCGTCCATGTTGACGGGAAGCCCCAAAACTATCTTGTCGACGGCGTTTTTCGAAACGAAATCGCGAATGTATTCGTAATCGGCGGGTATACCCTTTCTGACGTACGTCTCGTATCCCGAGGCGATCGTCCCCGTTATGTCCGAAAGCGCAAGTCCTATCCTGACGTCGCCGACGTCGAGCGCGAGTTTACGCATATCAGCCTCCTATCTGCTCGAAATAATATTCGGGGCGTTCCGTGAGCTTCCGATACGCCACCGCCGCGCATATAGCGAGAATAGCTATCGCGGAACCGTAATATATCGCGAGGACTGCGTACTCCCCGAGCCCCGCGGCAAGCGCGAGTATCATGCCTAAAAACAGATACAATATCGAAAAACCTATGCCGAAAAGCTGCGGTTTCCATATGCGTTTGTTGTTTTTGGTGATCTCCGCTATGTTGTTCCAAGTAAAATTGGGATTTTTGAGATCGGTGTACAAAAGCATCGAATTCGACATAAATCCCATCATCAACGTCGTGAGCCCCAAACCTACGATCGCTATCGGGTTGTGTATCCCCGTGATGAGCGGAAACGCCACGAGCGTGACCGCAGTCTGCACTGCGGTGATCGAGAGCGGGAACGCGAGTTTTACCGTGACCAGCGTTTTCGCGGATATAGGGAGCGTTTTCAACGCGTAGATATTTTTCCCCTCCAGCGAAAAACCGACCGCGGCAAAAGCGCCCGCCGAACACGCCGACACCGTGCACATCATGGTGACCATGGCTATCATAAACATATCGACGCCGCCGACCATGAACGTCCACTCACCCTCCTCTTCCGTCGAAATGTCCGTAAACATTATGCGAACGAAAACCATCATCAAAACCGGCATAACGATACTGATTATCGCGTTCATCAAAAGAGTGGGCGTATTGATGAGATTTTTGAATTCCTTTCTGAAAAAGCTGGCGACGGGCGTTCTGACTTTCGATTCTTCCTTTTTGTTTTTGCCGGCAGAGCCGGAGGCTGACTCGGAGCCGAGCATCACCGTTTTCGTATAAAACAGCATCGAAAGCGCCACGGAAAGCGCGAACAGCGCCAATATACCCGCAAGGTATATGAAAAAGTTCGCCGCAACGGAGTTGCCGAGCATGGCGTTCACGATGGGATAATTGAATATGGTCGCTTGGCGTATGCCCGCGAACGCGCCGAGCGCGCCGGCTCCCAGGGTTATCTCCTCGCCGCCGGAATTAAGCCCCATCAACACAAAGTACCCCGCCATGCAGACGACATATAAAACCGCAAGCGCAATACCGTTGCCGAGGCGGCGCTTTTTGAACAGCGACACCAAGCGCATGACCGGGACCGACAAAAGCGTTATGACGAGCATCGGGAACGCCGGGGTCATGAACACCGCGAAAATCGAAACGATGTAGTAGCTCCACGGAAGATCGTAACCGACGACGTCCAGCGTTATACCGTATACCAGCGATACGGGGAGCATGACCGCGAGATTCAATCCGAGCTCCGCAAGGTACGCCTGCGTTTCCTTTACCGCGAATACGACGCCCTTTTCGAACGGAAGCGTCTGCAAAAGCACCCTGTCCCGCGAAAAATACAGGTATCCCATCGTGGTGACTATCCCGAAAAACAGTACGATGAGCTGCGTTGCCGCTATCAAAACATACAACGTATCCTCGACCGCGCCCGCCTCGTACGCCGAAAGCGCAAGCTGCATAGCGTACATCGATTCGAATACGACGAAAAACAAAACGGCGAACGCCACAGCGGCTACGAAGCCCGTTTTTCTGAGTCCTCTGCGCTTCGACGGCGCCTCATCTTCCGCCTTTTTCTTGGCGCCCTTGGAATCGCGCCTTAAAGTCGCGAACAGCAGCTTGTATTGGGAAAACGCCAAGGGAAAGTTCATACTTCCTCCGTCCCGAACACGTCCTCGCCGCCGGTAAGCGATAAAAACAGCTGCTCCAGCGACAGGTCGCTCCTCTTTTCCTTCAGTTCCTGCATATCGCAGACGGTGACGAGCTTTCCTTTATCGATTATCGCCACGCGGTCGCATATCTTTTCGACGACTTCCAGCATATGCGACGAGAAAAACACCGTTTTTCCGGAGTCTGCGTATTCGCGCATGGTCTTTTTCAGGATATACGCGGATTTGGGGTCGAGCCCCAGCATCGGCTCGTCGAGTATGAACACGTTCGGTTCGTGCACCAAAGCGGCTATGACGGCAACCTTTTGCTTCATGCCGTGCGAATAGTCGGATATCACGTCGTCGAGGCGTTCCTTGAGCCCGAATTCGGCGGCGTATTTTTCGGTAAGTTCCCTGCGGCGCGCCTTGTCCACGCCGAAAATATCGGCGATGAAATCGATGTACTGCCGTCCCGTAAGCCCCTCGTACAAAAGGTGCTCGTCGGGAACGAAGCCTATCTGCCGTTTGGCGGCGACGGGGTCGTCCTTCAGACTGACTCCGCCCACCTTTACGCTGCCCTCGGTAAAACTCAGGATACCGGTGATACACTTTATCGCCGTCGATTTGCCGGCGCCGTTCGGACCCAAAAATCCGAATATCTCGCCGTCGTTCACGCTAAGACAAAGGGAATCGAGCGCTTTAAGACCCGTTCCCTTGTACGTTTTCGATAATCCGTTTATCTCTATCATCTATTTATTATTCGATGCATACCGCTCCGCTCGCGGGCGGAATTATTAATAATTCTCCTTCTCCAGCTCGAAGTACGCCCTGGGATGCGCGCATACCGGGCAGAGCTCGGGAGCCGATTTTCCGACATGCAGATGACCGCAGTTGCGGCAGCGCCATACCTGAGTCTCGCCGCGCTCGAACACGGTGCCGTCCTTCAGGTTCGCGAGAAGTTTAAGATAACGCTCCTCGTGCGTTTTTTCGATGGCTGCGACGCCCTTGAAACGTGCGGCAAGCTCGGTAAAGCCCTCTTCCTCGGCTACGCGCGCGAATTCCGCGTACATCTCCGTCCATTCCTCGTGCTCGCCCCGGGCGGCGGCGACGAGGTTTTCATCGAGTGACCCGATACCGCCGAGCGCCTTGAACCAAAGTTTGGCGTGTTCCTTTTCGTTCAGAGCGGTCTCCTGGAATATCGCGGCTATCTGCTCGTATCCCGCCTTTTTCGCGGCGGAAGCGAAATAATCGTATTTGTTCCTTGCCTGGGATTCGCCGGCGAACGCCGTCCACAGGTTCTTTTCTGTCCTAGAGCCTTTGAGTTCCATGTTATACTCCTTGAATCGTATTTTTGCGCCTTGCGGCAGATATATATTATCATATGCGGTATCCGAAGTCAACGAATACCTTTAATTCCCCTCCCGTTGTTGACAAACGGCGGCGAAGGTGATATATTTTTCCCGTTAGCCGGGCGATCGCACCCACGGGTGAGGAAAGTCCGAGCATCACAGGGCAGAGCGACAGAGAAATCCTGCCGGAGGCAACTCCAGGGAAAGTGCAACAGAAAATAACCGCGGAAATTCCGTAAGGGTGAAAAGGTGCGGCAAGAGCGCACCGGCAGTTCGGCAACGAAATTGGCCGTGTAAACCCCGCTCGATGCAAGAGAAAAGGAAGAA
>CALVJA010000004.1 GCA_944331875.1 uncultured Clostridia bacterium
GCTAGGAAGTTTTCAAAGCAGTAGCGGAAAAGATACGCCGCAGGACATCAAAATTTTTGATGAGCCGACACAAAAAAATTAGCGGCGGGGTTTCCTTCGCTCAGACAAAAAATTCGCTGCCGCAAAGCGCTAAAATTTTCGCTTCACCGCCACGGGCTACAGAAAGAGGCTTTATACATTGCCGCCACAAAAAATGTGAAATAATTTTGCGAAGCAAAATTGTGAAATAATACGACCCCTCGGGGTCGTATTGTGAAATAAATTGAAACTTCGCGGGCAAAGTTTCAATTTGTGAAATAAAATTCGAACCACACTTTTATATCATCGCAAAATCAAAAGAGTACATTATCCCACGGTCGAGCCAAATGTATCGAATTTTGTTGCGGGTCGCTTCGCTCCGATTTTTTGTGTCGGCTCATCAAAAATTTTGACACAATGCGGCGCGTCTTTTCCGCCGCGGCTTTTTGTGTCGGCTCAGCTAAAATTTTAACGTTTTGCGGCGTATCTTTTCCGCTACTGCTTTGAAAATTTCCTAGCTAAGACCCTCCGGGTATTAACGTCGGAAGTTTTCTGCGCATTAACGAAAAATCTCCTGCCGCAGAACACCAAAATTTTTGCTTCACCGACACGGACTGCCATATAGACTAATATATTAATATTAATCTTAATAACCGCAACAAAATCCGCAGACAAGAGCATGGGTGGGTATGATGTATTTTTTATTTGAGCATCCCTTAAAACTTCTAGCGGATTTTATTTCACAAATCGGCACTTCGGAAAACTAATATACATATAAAAATTCTTAGTGCCGATTTATTTCACAATGCGCCCGTTACGGTTCTACGTTCTACCATCCGGGCGCATTATTTCACAATTCCGCCCCGCGGAATTATTTCACGTTTTCGCGCTAGCGAAAACATTGTCGCCGATACTATATATAATAAAATAATATATAAAAATCGCTTGCGCTCACGGAGCTTTTTTGTTATGATATTTAAGACTTTGCGGCGGACCTATGTCGGGTACAATCCCAAACCGGCACGTACGTCGTTTACAGGAGGTATAAGTCATGAACATTATCGACACACTTGAAAAAGAAGGTCTCAGAACCGACCTGCCCGCTTTCAACATCGGCGACAACGTCAAAGTTTTCGTCAAAGTCGTCGAAGGCAACCGCGAGAGGCTTCAGGCTTTCGAAGGCACCGTCATCGCCAAGAAAAACGGCGGTATCCGCGAAACGTTTACCGTTCGCCGTCTTTCGTTCGGCGTAGGCGTAGAGAGGACTTTCCCGCTCCATTCCCCCAAGATCGACCACATCGAGATCACCCGCAAGGGTAAGGTAAGGCGCGCGAAACTGTACTACCTCAGGGGCCGCACCGGCAAAGCCGCCAAGGTCAAACAGGCAGGAAAATAAACTCATACCTTCTTACGTGCGCCGCCATGCGGCGGCGCACGGCTGAAAACCTTTGAAAAGGAGCCGGAATGAAAAAGAGAGCATTTGTTTTGGCGTTGGCTGCGGCGCTTATTGCGCTCGTTCTGACGGGATGTACCGGCAGGATAGAAAAAAACCCCGATATACAGATCCTGACGTTTTCCACTGCGGAAGGGGATTTTTATTACGGCAGCAACGAAGCGCTGCAAGCCGAATGGGATCTGACGGCGGGGGGCGGCGCGTCGACGAGTTCGGTATTCAGCACGAACGCCGACGGACTCAGGATAAACACGGCAAACGCCGGATACGCGGTCGCTTCTCAAAAAGTTTATCTCAGGGCGAACGCGGACTACAGAGTAACGTACTCCTATGACGTGGACAGCATATCCGATTACGACGAAAACGCCGGATACGTCGGATTTTATATAGGGTTTCTGGAAGACCCCGCTTTTAATATAAGCGACGCGAACAATTCCGTGCACGACGTCGCCACGACCAGGGCTCAAACGGATACATTCTATTTCCGCACCGATTCGACAAGGGGCGAATTCAACCTTGCGATAATCGTCGGCAGCGAAGAAGATCCCGTCAACGCGGTGGTCTACGTAAACGACCTTACGCTGGAGCTCGTGGGAAGCGGAGTCACCGCCGATGAGATGGCGGATTACGGATATTACGAGCTGAACAACGCCGTATACGGAGCCGCAGCCGACGTCAACGTCGTTTACGTCGTTTTGGGCGCGGTGGCGACGCTGATCCTCGGGTATGCGTGCTATATGCTCCGTTCCCGCTCGATGGCGTTCGAGGGCGCCTCGGTCACTACCGAAAACAGGTTTTTCGAAAAACTGCGTTCGACGAAATGGCTGGGGATGCTCCTGACACTCGGGATAGCGGGGCTCATCAGGGTAGTCATAACCATAACGGAAACGGCGATAATGGGATCGGAGAATATCCTTACGTCGCATTTCGGCTACGATCTGACGCAGAACGCATACATGGGTACGCAGGTGGCGTATCACGGCACGACGTATCTGTATCAATACTATTACACCTCATACACGCTGATGCTCCCGGTGCAGATGTATCTGAATACGTTCGCGGGGCTCATCGGCAGGGCGTTGGTCGCGATGGGTATGCAGGAAGCGAGTCTGCAACTGGCGGTAGCCGCCGTCATAAAACTCATTGCGGTCGCCTTAGACCTCGGAACGGTCGCGCTTATATACAAAATAATCGCAAAGCGCCACGACAACGTCGCCGCGGCGATAATGGCTTCGTTCTATTCCCTCGTCCCGATGGCGTTCTCGATGTCCGCGGCGTGGGGCAGCTACGAATCGGCGGCGGTCATGTTCGTGGTCATGGCGTTCTACTTCCTCTTGAACCGCAGAAGCTACATCGGTATGGCGATATCCTATTTCTTCGCCGCGATGACGTCGGTTTCTGTCCTGTATGTGCTGCCCGCAATATTGTTCTATACGGGCTATGCGGTGTACCGCGGTATACGCGAGAAGAACGCGCTGAAAGCCTCCGTGCCCTTCATAACGATAGTGGCGAGTCTCATCGTGTTCTACCTCGTCTCTCTGCCGTTCGTGTATAACCAGGTGGCGGCGGGCGACGCGTTCAACGCTTTCGACAGATATATCGAGACAGTTAGGGGACTGAACGCCTATACCTTGAACGCGTTCAACTTCCAGGGTCTGCTCGGCAACAACTTCGAGACCGTCGGTCTGCAATCGGTGTTTGTGACAATATTGTATATCGCGTTCGTCGCAATCCTTTTGGGCGTCGCGTACTTCAGAACGCGCAACAGGATACACCTGACGCTTGTCGCCGCATCTTCGGTCATAGCGCTGTGGACGTTTGCCAACAACATGACCCCCGACTACCTGTATATGGCGCTGCCGCTCCTGTTCATCACCGCGGCGGTATTGAAGGATAAAAGGCTTTATTGGGCGTTCGTCGCGTACGCCGCGTTCAATTTCGTCAATTCCTCCTATGTTTACCTCGTTTCGGGTTACACCGATACGGGAATACTCGCCATATCCTACGAGACGACCGCAGTCATGTATGTGTTCGGTGCATTGAGCCTTGTGGCGATAATCTACTTTGTGGTTGTGGCATACGACGTACTGGTCAACAACCGCGTCAGCGAACAGAAAGCGTTGAACCTGACCTACGGCGAGCACGTAAAATATACCGCGCACAAAGTCTTCGCGGCGCTCCGCTCCGCGGGAGGCAGGACGAAAGCTTTGGTCGCCGCGACGGGCGAGGCGATACGCGAGACCCGCGCCGAGCGCAAACAGAAAAAGGCGGACCGCGCCTCGGAAAACGAAGAGGGCCCCGGCGATCCCGACAATACGGATAATAATTAAAAGATAACGCGCAGACGGGGCCAAAAAGGCTCTCGTTTGCTAGTGGGGAGACAAAATGATCGCTACCGTAAAAAGCTACGCTCTCGACGGCTTGAAAGGTTACCCGGTCGATATAGAAGTGGATACCCAGAAAGGCATCGCTTCCTTCGACATCGTGGGGCTACCCTCCGGGGCGGTCAGAGAGTCCAGAAACCGCGTCAGAAGCGCCGTCAGAAATTCGTTTTTCGACTTTACCGCCAGGCGCACCACCGTAAACATGGCGCCCGCGGACGTCAAAAAAGAGGGGTCGGCGTTCGATTTCCCGATAGCGATCGGGTTTCTGGTAAGCACGGAGCAGGTATCCGGAGACAAAACGGGCGAGTTCGTTATGCTCGGAGAGCTGTCTTTGGACGGAAGCCTCAGGAGAATAAACGGCGTTCTTCCCATACTCATTTCGGCGCTGCAGGCGGGGTATAAAAAATTTATTATTCCCGCGGAAAACGCGGCGGAAGCGGCGTATGTGCACGGCGCCGAGGTGTACGCGGTGAAAAACCTCTCCGACGCGGCGGCTTTTTTAGGCGGAATGCTCTCCGTGGATCCGGTGGAGCACAAGATATATTCCGCTTCCGCCGCAGGTAACCGCTACGGCGCGGACTTAAGGTACGTAAAAGGTCAGGCGGTCGCCAAACGCGCGCTGGAAATAGCGGTCGCGGGCGGGCATAACCTGATAATGTGCGGCGCGGCGGGCGCGGGAAAGACGATGCTCGCGAAATGCATCCCAACGATAATGCCCGACATGACCTTCGAAGAGGCGATAGAAACGACGAAGATACACAGCGTGGCGGGGATATTGGATCCCGCGGAGGGAATGATAAAAACGCGGCCTTTCCGCACTCCGCACCATACGGCGAGCCTGTTCAGCCTGATCGGCGGCGGCAGCAAGTCCACCGCGGGCGAAGTGTCGCTCGCGCATAACGGCGTATTATTCCTGGACGAAATGCCGGAATACAACAAGCGCACGCTGGAAACGCTGCGTCAGCCTCTCGAGGACGGCGTCGTGACGGTCACGCGCGTTGCGCGTTCGGTGGAATACCCCGCGCGTTTCATGCTGGTGGCGAGCATGAACCCGTGCCCCTGCGGCAACTACGGTTCGAGCGACCCGAACAAGCACTGCAGCTGTACTTATAACGAAAGGAAAAGGTACATAGGCAGGATATCGGGGCCGCTTCTCGATAGAATTGACCTTTTTGTGAGCGTGGACGGCGTGGAATACGACGAACTCAGAGGCGCGGGCGAAGAGGAATCGAGCGCGGACGTCAGAAAAAGGGTGACGCGCGCCCGCGCGGTGCAGAGGACTCGTTTCGCCTCGGACGGCATACATACGAACGCGGAGATGAACAACGCGCATATGGAAAAATACTGCCGGCTCGATCCGGGGTCGGAAAGGCTCCTGCGAGCGGCGTATTCCAAGTTCGGTTTGAGCGCCAGGGGAGTCTCGCGCATATTGAAAGTGGCGCGGACGATAGCGGACCTTAGCGGACGCGAAAACATCGCCGCCGCGGATATCGCGGAAGCGATACAATACAAGGCGAAGGAGTTTTCGGAATGAACGATAACGGCGCGTTGAAAAGAGCGGTATTGTGGCTTCAGACTCAGGCGGCGGTAGGAAACGGAAGCATCCTGAAGCTTATGAAAGCGGGACTTGCGGAGCGCGCGCAGGGCGCCGCCCCGGGGGTGCAAAAGGAACTCGAAAGAGTCGTCGGCGAAAGGACGACCGAGAGGATAGTTTCCGCTTCCGTAGACGAGGCGGAACTGAAAAAACTTGAAAAGGATATAGAGCGAAAGGACATAAAAAGGATCCTGTTCGGCGACGAAGAGTATCCCGAAAGCCTTCGGATCATAGACGATCCCCCGCCCGTGCTGTATACTTTGGGCGACAAGAGCCTTATGAAAAACAGGACGCTGGCGGTGGTGGGAAGCAGAACTCCCACAAAGCACGGCGAGCGCGCGGCGTATATGTTTTCCGAGGTTTTAGCAAAGTGTTCTCTTACGATAGTGTCGGGGCTCGCGAGGGGAATAGACGCGGCGGCGCACCGCGCGGCGCTGGAGGCGGGCGGCAAGACGATAGCGGTGCTCGGCACCGGCGTCGACGTCGTGTATCCCACGGAAAACCGCGCGTTGTACTCGGCTATCAGCGAAAAAGGGCTCGTCGTCAGCGAATACGCGCCGGGGACCAAAGCGATGCCGTATCATTTCCCGGAGAGGAACCGCATAATAAGCGGGCTTGCGGAGGCGGTGCTCATACCCGAGGCGCGCGAAAAGAGCGGCGCGCTCATCACCGCCGACTACGCGATAAAGCAGGGCAAGGAGCTGTTTATAATTCCGAGCTCGGTGTACACCGAACTCGGCAGGGGCTCGAACCGGCTATTGAAAGAGCTGCAGGGCGCGATGGTTTTGTCCCCCGACGACGTCATAGAGGCGATGGGTCTGTACCGCGCGCCGTATACGGAAACGTCGGTGATGGAACTCGACGTCGACGAAGAAAAGATCACGGATAGATTGAAACGCGGCGACGCGCATTTCGAGGAGCTTCTGGCGCTGACGCGGCTGAAGGTAAGCGAACTGAACGCGCTCTTGACGGGTATGGAACTGAAAGGGCTTATACATAAAGCCGAAAACAATTATTACGGAGTGAACTGAATGAAGCTGGTTATAGTGGAATCGCCCTCGAAGGCAAAGACGATACAAAAGTATCTGGGCAAGGACTTCAGAGTCATGGCGTCCGGCGGTCACATATGCGACCTGCCGACCAAAACGCTGGGTATAGACATATCCGACCGTTTCAAGCCCGAATACGTCGTTGCCGATCCGAAGAAAAAAGAGCTGATCAAGCGCATGAAAAAAGAGGTCAAGGACGCGGACGACACGTTCCTTGCGACCGACCCCGACCGCGAAGGAGAGGCGATAAGCTGGCATCTAGCCACATATCTCGGGCTGAACGGCATGAAAAATCGTATAGAGTTCAACGAGATAACTTCTCGCGCCGTCAACCGCGCCATAGAAAATCCGAGGGAAATAAACATGAATCTGGTCAACGCGCAGCAGGCGCGCCGCGTGCTGGACAGACTCGTGGGTTACAAAGTGAGCCCCATACTTTCCCGGAAGATAAAAGGCGGGCTCTCGGGCGGCAGAGTGCAGTCTGCCGCGCTGAAGATGATAGTCGACCGCGAACGCGAAATAAGGGCGTTCGTACCGAAGGAATATTGGGTCATTACCGCCTCGCTTCTGAAAAAGGGCACGCGTTCTCCGATTTTCAAGGCGACTCTCCAGGACGAAAAGGGAGTAAAGATAAAGCCCGAGAACAAAGAGGAGACCGACGTCATCCTGAAAAATCTGGACGCGTCGGAGTGGTCTGTCGATACAGTGAAAAGGAGCGTTACCAGATCGCACCCGGCGGCGCCGTTTACGACCTCCACGCTTCAGCAGGACGGTTCGCAGAAGCTGGGGCTAAGCGCGCCGCAGATAATGCAGATAGCGCAGGCTCTTTACGAGGGCGTCGATATCCCCGGCGAGGGACAGACCGCGTTGGTGACTTATATAAGAACGGACTCCGTCAGGGTGTCCGCGGAGATGCAGGCGAGGACCCGTGAGTTCATCGCCGCGGTGTACGGAAACGAATACGTCCCCGAAAAACCCAACTTCTACCAGACGAAAGGGCAGAACGTGCAGGACGCGCACGAGGCTATCCGCCCCGTGAACCTGAACCGCACGCCGGAGAGCCTGAAGGACAAACTCCAGAAGAACCACTACAGGCTGTACAAACTGATATACGACCGCTTTTTGGCAAGTCAGATGACGGACGCGGTGTACAATACGATGAACGTCAGGGTAAAGGCGGTCTCCCCCGAAACGGAATACGGATTCAAGGTATCGGGCAGAGCGATGGTGTTCAACGGTTTCACCGCCGTGTACGAAGCGGAGAAAAAAGAGGACGACGCGGATATGACGGACGCGCTCCCGAACCTCGTCGAGGGCGAAAAGCTGGAGCCGAAAGACATAAAAAGCGAGCAGAAATTCACAAAACCCGCTCCGCGCTACTCCGAAGCGACGCTCATCAAGGCGATGGAGGAAAACGGCATAGGCCGTCCGTCCACCTATGCTACGGTGATATCGGTTCTGACAAAACGCGAATACGTCGTAAAGGAACAGAAACTCTTCAAACCCACCGCGCTCGGCGAACAGGTCACGGAGTTTATGGAAAACTGTTTCAGAAACATCGTTGACATACACTTCACCGCGGACATGGAAACAAAGCTCGACCGCATCGAGCACGGCGACGTGGAGTGGCAGAAGATAATCGAGGACTTTTACCCGGGATTCGAGGATGAATTGAAGAAGGCGGGGGCGAGCGGCTACAAAAAGAGCGCGCCCGACGAGGTCAGCGACGTGATATGCGACAAATGCGGCGCGCGCATGGTGATAAAGGAAAGCAAATACGGCAAATTCCTCGCCTGCCCCAATTACCCGAGGTGCAAAAACATCAAAAGCCTCGACGAGCCGGTGGGGACCTGCCCCATCTGCGGCGCGCCCGTATACAAAAGGCGCTCGAGGACAGGTAAGACATTCTACGGCTGCGGCAATTACCCCGATTGCAAATTCATGAGCTGGGATATCCCCGCGCCCGTTTTGTGCCCGGAATGCGGACACGCGATGCGCGTAGTCAAAGAGGGCGGCAAGACCGTTTACGAATGCACGACGCGTTCCTGCGGCAAAAAGATAGCGCCCGTACCCTCCGCCGCTTCGGACTCCGAAGCGGACGATAAATAAATATAATATGATCGCGCGCGTAATAGGCGGCGGATTCGCGGGCGCGGAGGCGGCGTACCAGCTTGCGATACGCGGCGTAAACGTCGAGCTCTGCGAAATGCGCCCCGTCGTTACGACCCCCGTCCACAGGACGGCGGGACTGGCGGAGCCGGTGTGCTCGAATTCGTTGAAAAGCGAGGATCCCGCGAGCGCGCAGGGAGAATTGAAGAGGGAACTCAAAATGCTCGGGAGCGCGGTATTACGGGCTGCCGAGAGATCGCGAGTACCCGCGGGCGGCGCTCTCGCGGTGGACAGGACGGCGTTTTCCGAAAACGTCGAGAATATACTGTTATCAACCGGTCGGGTAACCGTTATCCGCGAAGAGGTGACCGAAATAACGCCTAATACGATAATAGCGACGGGCCCTCTGACTTCGGAAAAACTCGCGGCGGCGATAGAAAAAATGTCCGGGAAGGAACGGCTGTACTTTTTCGACGCGGCGGCTCCGATAGTGACGGGCGAGTCGATAGACAGGGAAAAAGCGTTCTTCGCGGCGCGCTACGGAAAGGGCGACGCGGACTACCTGAACTGCCCGATGGACGCGGAGGAATACCGCGCGTTCCGCTTAGCGCTCATGTCGGCGCGCAAGGCGATACTGCGCGACTTCGAAAAGGGAGAACTTTTCGAAAACTGTATGCCGATAGAGGAGCTCGCGCGGCGCGGCGAGGACGCGATGCGTTTCGGGCCGCTGCGCCCGGTGGGGATACGCTCCGCAAACGGCGAAAGGCATTATGCCGTGGTGCAGCTGAGAAAAGAGGACCTGTACGACGGCGCGTATAATATAGTGGGGTTCCAGACTAATCTCGCGTTCCCGGAGCAGGAAAGGGTGTTCCGCATGATACCGGGGCTAGAGAAGGCGGAATTCGTGCGTTACGGCGTGATGCACAGAAACACATATCTGCATTCGCCGGGGTTTTTGAGATCCGACTACTCCGTCATCGGCGCGGAGAACGTGTTCTTCGCGGGACAGATAACGGGAACGGAGGGATACCTGGAAAGCGCCGCGTCGGGGCTTGTCGCGGGCATAAACCTTTTCAGGCGCATGACGGGAGGCGAAACGCTTACGCTCCCCGCAGAAACGGTTACGGGGAGTATGCAGCGTTACATATCGGAATACGCGGGTAACTTCCAGCCGATGCACGTCAGTTTCGCGCTCACTCCGCCGCTAAACGAAAAGATAAGAGGAAAAGCCGAACGAAAAGCCGCCTACGCCACGCGTGCCGCGGCGGCGCTCGAAACATATATAAAACAAAAAGGAGTCACGATATGACCGTATCGATGAAAGGAACGACTATCTGCGCCGTCAAACGTAACGGCGTGACCGCCGTCGGAGGCGACGGACAGGTGACCATGGGCGAAAGCGTCATATTCAAGGGCAACGCAGTCAAAGTGAAAAGGATCTACGACGGAAAAGTCGTCGTAGGATTCGCGGGCTCTGTGTCCGACGCGTTTGCTCTAAGCGAAAAATTCGAGGAAATGCTCCAAAAATTCAGCGGCAACCTCACGCGCGCCGCGGTGGAGCTTGCGGAACTTTGGAGGCAGGACAAAGCGAGAAAACTGGAGGCGATGCTTATAACCGCGGACAAGGACAACCTGCTTATCGTGTCGGGAACGGGCGACGTCATCGAGCCCGAAAGCGGCGTGTGCGCGATAGGCTCCGGCGGTAATTACGCGTTGAGCGCCGCGAGAGCGCTGATGGAAAACACCGATCTCTCCGCCGAGGAAATAGTCAGAAAAGCCATGAAGATAGCGGCGGATCTGTGCGTGTTCACAAATCACAATCTGACCGTGGAAACGGTATAGGAGGCTCATATGGAATATACTCCGAAACAAATAGTAAACGAACTCGACCGTTATATCATAGGGCAGACGGACGCTAAACGCGCCGTGGCGATAGCGTTGAGGAACCGTTACCGCCGTTCCCGCCTCGCACCCGAAGTCAGGGAGGAGATAACCCCGAAAAACATCATAATGAAGGGCCCGACCGGCGTCGGTAAAACGGAGATAGCGAGGCGGCTTGCTAAACTCGTCAAAGCGCCCTTTGTGAAAGTGGAAGCCACGAAGTTTACCGAAGTAGGCTATGTCGGGCGCGACGTCGAGAGCATGATACGCGATCTCGTTGAATGCGCGATACGCCTCGTCAGAGAGGAAAAAATTGCCGAGGTGGAGCCGAAGGCGAAGGAAGCGGCGGAGAAAAAACTCATCGAGGGGTTGCTCCCCGGAAGGCGCAAAAACCACCCCGAAAAAGGGGACGCGGATCTGAGGAAAGAACTTTCCGAGGAGCTCGCGGCGGGAAAACTCGACAATATCATGGTGGAAATGGAATTCCAGTCACAGCCGCAGGCGCTGCAGCTGGGGCCGCTGGGCGGCAACGAAACAAACCTCGGGGAGATAATGTCCCGATTCATGCCCAGGCAGAACAAAAAGCGCAAGGTGTCCGTCAAGGAAGCGTATAAATTCCTGACCCGCGAGGAGGCGGGAAAGCTTATAGACGACGATTCCATAAACACCGAGGCGATACGCCGCGCCGAGCAGGACGGCATCATATTCATCGACGAGATGGACAAGATAGCCGGAAAATCCAACACGCACGGACCTGACGTGTCCAGAGAAGGGGTGCAGAGGGATATCCTCCCGATAGTCGAGGGCTGCACGGTGAATACGAAGTACGGCAATATCCGCACCGATTTCATACTGTTCATCGCGGCGGGCGCTTTCCATATATCGAAGGTGAACGACCTGATCCCCGAGCTGCAGGGAAGGTTCCCGGTGATAGTCGAGTTGCAGTCGCTGACGGAAGAGGACTTCGCGAAGATATTGAAAGAGCCCGACAACGCCATCATCATGCAGTACGCGGCGCTTCTCGGCGTGGACAACATCAAACTCAAATTCACCGACGACGCGATAAACGAGCTGGCGCGGATAGCCTTTTTGGAGAACGAAAACAACGAAAACATCGGCGCGAGAAGGCTGCATACCGTTATGGAAATGCTTTTGGAGGACGTCAGCTTCAACGCCTCGGGCGGTCACGACGACATCGAGCTGGTGATAGACAAAAATTACGTCGCCGAGCACATGGAAAAAGCGACGAAGAACTTGAATCTCAGGAAATATATACTGTAATATTGTGATATGATAAACATACCCAAGGGAACAAAGGACGTTTCGCCCTTCATAAGCTACAAATGGCACTATCTGGAGGACGCCGTCAGGAAAACGGCGGCGGACTTCGGGTTCACCGAAATACGCACGCCCACGTTCGAACACACAGAGCTCTTCCTTCGCGGCGTGGGGGAGACCACGGACATCGTCAACAAGGAAATGTACACCTTTTTGGACAAAGGCTCGAGATCCGTCACGCTGAAGCCGGAGGGCACCGCCGGGGTCGCGAGAGCATACATCGAGGGGGGATATGCGGAATATCCGCAGCCCGTGAAGATGTATTACCTGACCCCCGTGTTCCGCTACGAACGCCCGCAGGCGGGAAGGCTAAGGGAACACCACCAATTCGGCGTGGAGCTGTACGGCAGCGCTTCGCCTTTTGCGGACGCGGAGGTGATGATACTCGCGAAAACGCTGTTTTCGAGGCTGGGACTCACCGAGCCCGTTTTGAACATAAACAGCATAGGCTGCCCCGAGTGCAGAAAAACGTATAACGCGGCGCTCAGGGAGTACCTCGGCAACAATCTCCAAAATATGTGCGCTTCCTGCCGCGAAAGGTTCGACAAAAATCCCCTTCGCATACTGGACTGCAAGGAGCCCGGATGCCGCAAGATAACCGCGGGCGCGCCAAGGACCATAGACTATCTCTGCGACGACTGCAAAAGCCATTTCGAGAAACTCCAGAGCATACTCCGCGCGGCGGGGATCGAATTTAAGGTCAATCCCTCGATAGTGCGCGGACTCGATTATTATACGGGCACGGTGTTCGAATTCATCTCCGACGCCATAGGCGCGCAAGGCACCGTATGCGGCGGCGGCAGGTACAACAACCTTGTCTCCGAGGTGGGCGGAAAACCCACTCCCGCCGTGGGGTTCGGAATGGGGCTCGAAAGGCTTTTGATGATACTCGAGAACCTAAACCTGCCCGTAGGGGAACCCGAAATACCAGTTATATACATTGCGCCCGCGTCCGAAGCGGACGCCGAAAAGGCGTTTGAACTCGTGAACGCGTTAAGGTCGAAAGGCATATCCGCGGATTCAGACCTCGTCGGCAGGAGCCTGAAAGCGCAGATGAAATACGCGGGCAAACGCGGCTACAAATTCACCGCGGTATTCGGCGGCGCCGAAGAGGAAAGCGGAAAGATAAAAATTAAACGCATGGAGGACGGCTCCGAATACGAATGCGCCGTTTCCGAAATGGCGGAGGTGTTGAAATGAATCTCGAAAAAGCGTCAAGAACAAAAATGTGCGGCACGTTTTCCGCCGCGGACGCGGGAAAGCACGTCGTAGTGACCGGCTTTGTCGCAAAGTACAGAAACCTAGGAACGATACTGTTTATCGACCTCAGGGACAGGACGGGGATTTTGCAGCTCAATTTCGACGAAACGCGCGGAAAAGAGCTGTTCGCCGCCGCGGCGAAGATCAGAAACGAATACGTTCTGAAAGTTTCGGGAACAATACGTCTGCGCGGCGAAAAAAACGTCAATCCGAATATGTCCACGGGCGAAGTGGAGCTCGCGGCGGACGGGCTCAAGATCCTCTCCGAAGCGGAAACTCCTCCTTTCCAGATCTCCGACAAAGCGGAAGCGGGCGAGAATCTGAGGCTGAAATACAGGTATCTCGACCTCAGGCGCCCGTCGCTCCAGAAGATACTTCTGACGCGCGCCGAAATAGTTTCCGCGACGTACGAGTACATGACGAAGCGCGGCTTTCTGAATATCGAAACGCCTTTTCTCGGAAAATCGACGCCGGAAGGCGCGAGGGATTATCTGGTACCCAGCAGGGTGCATCCCGGCGAGTTCTACGCGCTGCCGCAATCGCCGCAGCTTTATAAGCAGCTTCTGATGATAGCGGGCTTCGACAGATATTTCCAGGTCGTGAAGTGCTTCCGCGACGAGGACTTAAGAGCCAACCGTCAGCCCGAATTCACGCAGATAGACATCGAGATGAGCTACGCCGAAAAGCCCGAAGACGTCATGAAAGAGGCGGAAGGACTGATCCGCGCAATATTCAAACGCACTTTGGGGCTCGATCTGAAACGCCGTTTCAGGCGCATGAAGTGGGCGGAGGCGATGAGCCGTTTCGGCTCCGACAAACCCGACACCCGTTTCGGACTGGAGCTATGCGACGTGACGAAGGTCGTGAAAGGCTCGGGATTTTCCGTATTCGAAATGGCGACCAAGCGCGGCTGTTCCGTAAGGGGCATAAACGCGAAAGGGCTCGCCGGAATGACCAGGAAGGAAATAGACGCCTTCCAGGAAGTGGTGAGAGAGTACGGCGCGAAAGGGCTCGCGTATATCGCTTTGAAAGAGGACGGCGTTTCGAGCCCGATAAAAAAATTCTTCTCGGACGAGAAGTTCCGGGCGCTCGTCAGCGCCATGGGCGGCGAGACGGGCGATATCCTGTTTTTCGTGGCGGACAAGGACAAGACGGTGTTCGCCGCGCTCGGCGCGCTGCGCCTCGCCATTGCGAAAAAGTACTCCCTGATAGACGAATCGACGTTCGATATCCTGTGGGTCACGGATTTTCCGCTTTACGAGTACGACGAGGAGGAAAAGCGCCTGAACGCGATGCACCACCCCTTCACCGCGCCCGTTCCGGGGGACCTGAAGTACCTCGATAAAAACCCGCTTAAGGTCAGGGCGATGGCGTACGACCTCGTCATAAACGGACAGGAAGCGGGCGGCGGCTCCATCCGTATCCACACTCCCGCGCTCCAGCGCAAGATGTTCGAAAAGATATCGCTGAGCGAAGAGGACATAAACGAAAGATTCGGATTTTTCGTGGAAGCGTTCCGCTACGGCGTACCTCCGCACGGCGGGCTTGCGTTCGGACTGGACAGACTGACGATGCTCATCACGGGAACGGACAACATAAAAGACGTCATCGCTTTCCCGAAAAACCAGGCGGCGGCGGGACTTATGGAAAACTGCCCCTCCGAGGTGGAGCCGAAACAGCTTGACGAGCTGAAACTGAAGGTGGATGCCGATGCGTGAAACGGGCGTCGTCCACAAGGTGCGCGGCAGGTTCGCGACGGTCAGGTTCGACAGAAAAGCCGCCTGCGAAAACTGCAATATGTGCCTGAAACCGCGCGAAGCGAATTATGTTGAGTTGAGGCTCGAGAACACTCTGAACGCCGCGGTCGGCGACAAGGTGGAAGTGGCGATGGGCGACAGGGCGGTCCTGACGGCGGCGCTACTGGTGTACGCGGTCCCGCTCATCGTGATGGGCGCGGCTTTAGGGTTTACGTATACGCTCGAGCTGTGGATATGCCTGACCGTATCATTCGGCGCGATGATCTTTGCGTTCGCGGCGGTATCGCTTATCGACAGATTCGTTCTTCGGCGCCGCCCCGAATATATGCCGAAAATGATAGCGATAGTCAGCGCGGCGAGTGGCTCGGATACCGAGGCCGAAGAAAGCGGCGGCCTAGCCCCGGCGGAGGAAATAGGAGAAAACTCCGAAACCACCCCCGATTCGCTTGATTAAACGCGGGCGGAAAAATATAATATAGTCGAAGTAAAGTAAAAAGGAGGTAACACTCATGACGATAATACACAGCGCGGAAGAATTCGACAGAGCGCTTCTCGCCAACAAGGTTGTCCTCGCCGATTTTTGGGCGACGTGGTGCGGACCCTGCAGGATGCTCATGCCCACGATAGAGGAGCTGGACTCCGAAGCGAACGGCAGATACGCCGTCATAAAAGTCGACGTCGACGAAAACGAAGATCTTGCGGGCAGGTTCAAAATAATGACGATACCCACGCTCATCGTGTTCGAAAACGGCGTCGCCGCCGAAAAGAGCATAGGAGTCAAAACAAAAGCGCAGCTCGAAGAAATGCTGAAAAAATACCTGTAGTCAGGTCAAAGGAGAAACATGATAGATCTACGACCCGTAAAACAAGAAGACCCCGAACTGTATTCATCACTTGTAAAAGAGCTCGAACGTCAGCAGAACAACGTTGAACTTATCGCGTCGGAAAACTTTGTTTCGATGCCCGTTCTGACCGTTGCGGGAACCCATTTGACAAATAAATACGCCGAGGGATATCCCGGTAAAAGATATTACGGCGGCTGCAAATTCGTGGACGAAGCTGAAAACCTCGCCCGCGACAGAGCTAAAAAACTGTTCGGCGCGGAGTACGTCAACGTCCAGCCGCACAGCGGCTCGAGCGCCAATTTCCAGGTGTATTTTTCGCTTCTCACAAACGGCGACACGGTGCTCGGGATGAACCTCGGGCACGGCGGACACTTGACGCACGGCAGCCCCGTGAACGTATCCGGCAAAAACTATAAATTCGTCGCCTACGGCGTGGACGAAACGGGTTATATAAATTACGACGAGGTCGAGCGCGTGGCGCGCGAGTCGGGCGCGAAACTCATCGTCGCGGGCGCGTCGGCGTACCCCAGGGCGATAGATTTCAAGCGTTTCCGCGAGATAGCGAATAAAACGGGCGCGCTTTTGATGGTGGACATGGCACATATAGCGGGACTGGTCGCAGCGGGACTGCATCAGAATCCTTTGCCGTACGCCGACGTCGTCACCACGACCACGCACAAGACGCTCAGAGGACCGCGCGGCGGAATGATCCTCACAAACAACGAGGAGATCGCGAAAAAGATAGACAAAGCCGTTTTCCCCGGCACGCAGGGCGGCCCGCTCATGCACATCATCGCGGCGAAGGCTTTGGCATTCAAAGAAGCGCTTTCGGACGAGTTCAAAGATTATGAGAGGCGTATAGTCGCGAACGCGAAGGCGCTGGCGGCAACGCTTACGGAAGCGGGGATAAAGCTGTTCTCGGGCGGAACCGATACGCATCTTATGCTTTTGGACCTGCGCGGCACCGGCGTTACGGGAAAGGAGCTCGAAACGCTTTTGGACGAAGCGAATATCACTGCGAACAAAAACTCCATTCCCAACGACACCGCGAGCCCGTTCAATCCGAACGGTTTGCGGATAGGGACTCCCGCGGTGACGACAAGAGGAATGGACGAAGAGGCAATGCGCGTGATAGGCGAATGTATAGTCGCCGTCATACGTGAAAAAGAGGCGGCTATACCGTCCGTACGCGAAAGGATTGCCGCGTTGACGGCGAAATATCCCCTCTACAAGGACGATTTCATATTATAAAAGGAGCGCAAAATATGCGTGTATATCTGGACAACTCGGCTACGACCAGGCTGGATAACGACGCGCTCGAAGCGATGCTGCCGTATTTTACCGAAAAGTACGGCAACCCGTCGTCGCTGCACTCTTTCGGCAGAGAGGCCCTGAAGGCGGTAGACGAAGCGAGAGCGGAGATCGCGTCGCTTATCGGGGCGAAAACGAACGAAATATATTTTACTTCGGGCGGCTCGGAATCGGACAACTGGGCGCTGAAGGGCGCTATATACCAGTCCAAGGCGAAGGTGAAACACATCGTCACGACGGCGATAGAGCATCCCGCCATAATCGAGACCTGCGAGTACCTGGAGAAAAAGGACGGCGTCAAGGTAAGCTATGTGCCCGTCGGCAAGGACGGCAGAGTGGACGTCGAATCGATAAAAAACGCGGTCACCGACGACACCGTTATCGTGTCGGTGATGTTTGCAAACAACGAAATGGGCGCGATACAGCCTATAAAGGAGATCGGCGCGTTCTGCCGCGAAGAGGGTATTTTGTTCCACACCGACGCGGTGCAGGCGATGGATTCGCAGGCGATAGACGTAAACGATTTAAATATTGACATGCTCAGCATGTCCGCGCACAAATTCCACGGTCCCAAGGGGATAGGCGCATTGTATATCCGCTCGGGTGTTAGGATTGAGCGGCTCATCGCGGGCGGTCATCAGGAACGGCGGGGAAGAGCCGGTACGACCGATACGCCTCTCATTGTCGGAATGGCGGCGGCGCTCAAAAAGGCGGTCGCGATGCGCGACGAAGTCAACGCGCGCGTTCAAAAGCTGCGCGACGATTTCATCGACAGGGTGCTGAAGGAGATACCCTATACCTATCTGAACGGCGGCAGGGAACACCGTCTTCCGAACAATATAAACTTCAGTTTCGGGTATATCGAGGGCGAGAGCATACTTATAAACCTCGATCTGAACGGCATAGCGGTGAGCTCGGGTTCGGCGTGCTCGTCGGGAAGTTTGGAGCCGTCGCACGTCATTCTTGCCCTCGGCGTACCCGAGGAGCTCGCGCACAGCTCCATACGCTTCAGCCTCGGCAGGGACACCACCGAAGAGGAAATGGAATATACGTTCAACGTATTGAAAGAAACGGTAGAAAAATTGAGGAGCATATCTCCTTTGTTCAACATGGAAAAAGGAACGGGATCGTATGTATAACGAAAAAGTATTGAAAGTATTTCAGAACCCGTCAAACGCGGGAGAACTTCAGGACGCAAACGGCGTGGGAACGATAGGAAACGCTTCCTGCGGCGATATAATGAAGATATATCTGAAGATTGTAGACGATGTCATCGTGGACGCGAAATTCAAAACTTTCGGCTGCGCGGCGGCGATAGCCACCGCCTCGGTCGCCACCGATATGGTCATCGGAAAGACGGTGGACGAGGCGCTTAAGATAAAAAACGCGGACGTGGTGGACTTTCTGGGCGGACTGCCGCCGCAAAAGATACACTGCTCTGTTTTGGCGGAAGAGGCTATCCACGCGGCGGTAGAGGATTACCGCAACCGTCAGCAGGCTAAGTAGCGTTACGGGACGGCAACACGGCGAATGGATCAAAGGCAGTCGCATATCAGAAATTTCTGCATAGTAGCCCACATCGACCACGGCAAGTCGACGCTTGCCGACAGACTCATGGAATTTACGGAGCAGGTGTCGAAGCGCGACATGAAGGAGCAGCTTCTGGATTCCATGGACATAGAGCGCGAAAGGGGCATCACTATAAAGCTGACCCCCGTCAGAATGTTCTATCACCATAACGGCGAGGAGTATACGCTGAACCTTATCGACACTCCGGGGCACGTCGATTTTACCTACGAAGTTTCGCGCTCGCTCGCGGCGTGCGAGGGCGCGATACTCATCGTCGACGCCACCCAGGGCATCGAGGCGCAGACTCTGACAAACGCGTATCTCGCGATAGACAACGACCTCGAGATAATTCCCGTAATAAATAAAATAGATCTTCCATCCGCCGACCCCGAGGGGTGCAAAAAGGAAATAGAGGATATCATCGGACTGCCCGCTTCCGACGCGCCGCTGATTAGCGCGAAGGAGGGTATAAACATCGAGGCGGTCCTGGACGCCGTCGTCGAAAAACTGCCGCCCCCGTCCGGTGACGAAGGGGCGCCGTTCAGAGCGCTTATTTTCGATTCCACTTACGACAACTACAAGGGCGCCATTTGCCTGGTGCGAATAGTGGACGGCTCCGTAAAACCCGGCGACGGCATCAGGATGATGAGCAGCGGCAAAAGCTTCGAATGCACCGAAGTCGGCGTTTTCACGCCGGATATGCGTCCGGTTGAGGAGCTGAAAGCGGGCGACGTAGGATATATCGCCGCCTCCATCAAAAACGTAAAAGACACCGCCGTGGGCGATACGATAACCTCGTCGGACGCGCCCGCCGCAGAGCCGCTCAAAGGCTACAAAAAAATAAGCCCGATGGTTTTCGCGGGCATATATCCCGCCGACGGCAGCAAATATAACGACCTCAGGGACGCTTTGGATAAACTGAGCCTGAACGACGCGTCGCTCATCTACGAACCGGAGTCCTCCGGGGCTTTGGGGTTCGGTTTCCGCTGCGGATTTTTGGGACTTTTGCATATGGAGATAATCGAGGAACGGTTGGAAAGAGAGTTCGACCTGGACCTCGTGACCACCGCGCCGAGCGTGAGCTACGTCGTCAGGAAGACGAACGGGGAGACGATCACGGTCGACAACCCCTCGCATCTGCCGCCGCCTACCGAGATAGAATCGATAGAGGAACCCATCGTAAAAGCGGAGATATACTCGCCGCCCGAATACGTCGGCTCGATAATGGAGCTTTGCCAGGAAAAGCGCGGCACTTTCGTAGACCTTACCTATCTCGACCAGTCCAGGGTGAAGATTTATTACACGATACCGCTCGCCGAGATAATATACGACTTTTTCGATTCGCTGAAATCGAGGACGAGGGGATACGCCTCGCTCGAGTACGAGCCGGACGGCTACCGCGCCGACAACCTCGTAAAACTCGATTTTCTGTTGAACGGCGAGACGTGCGACGCGCTTTCTTTGATAGTACATAAGGATAAGGCGTACGCGCGCGGGAGAAGTATCTGCGAAAGACTTAAAGAGGTCATACCGCGCCAGATGTTCGAGATACCGGTCCAGGCGGCGATAGGCTCCAAAATAATCGCGCGCGAGACCGTAAAGGCGCTCAGAAAAGACGTTCTCGCCAAATGCTACGGCGGTGACATTACCAGGAAGAAAAAGCTTTTGGAAAAGCAGAAAGAGGGCAAAAAACGTATGCGCCAGTTCGGTTCCGTTTCCATACCCAGCGAAGCGTTCATGTCCATTCTGAAATTCGATGACAAAGATTAGGGGCATATACGTCCACATCCCGTTTTGCACGGGAAAGTGCGCGTATTGCGATTTTTATTCCGTAAAAGCAAACGAAGCGGTGCGCGATAAATATGTCGAGGCGCTCACCACCGAGATAATTTCCGCTCGGGACCTGGTGAGTCTCGCCCCCGCGGACACGCTGTATATAGGCGGCGGAACGCCGTCCACATTGAGCCCCGGTCAAATAGAGAGGATAGTCGCCGCGGTATCCTTAAATTACCGATTCGAGCCGCGCGAGGTAACCATGGAATGCAACCCCGATCCCGGACTCGATATAAAAGCGATAAAAAACGTCGGTATAAACCGCCTGAGCATGGGGGTACAGAGCCTTTCGGATATCGTCCTTGCAAAAGCCGGGCGAAGGCATACCGCCCGCGAGGCGCTTGAGGCGCTCGAAAAAGCGCGTAAATATTTCGACAACTTATCCGCGGATATAATGATAGGACTTCCCGGCGAATCGACGTCGGACGCCATAGATACGTTGCGGCTCGTCGCTCCCCTCGTTGACCACATCTCCGTATATATGCTTACGCTCGAAAAGGGCACGAAATTATATAAAAGCGTATCCGAGAAAACGGTAACGCTACCGGACGACGATTCCGTCGCGGACAGATACGATATGGCTGTCGAATTATTGGGAAAATTCGGTTTCTCTAGATACGAAATCAGCAACTTTGCGCGTCCGGGGCGCTTCTCAAAGCATAATATGAAGTATTGGCAGCGCGAGGAATACCTCGGATTCGGAGCCTCGGCGCACGGTTTCGCGGACGGGAAGCGATATTCGAATCCCGCTTCCGTTTCGCGGTATGTTTCCGGCGAAAACTTCGGCTCGGGCAAAGTCGTCCCCGGACCCGTTTCCGTTTCCGACGCCATGGCGGAGACCGTCATGCTCGCGTTGAGGACATCGGAGGGACTTGACGTCAAAAAGTTCGAAAGGGAATTCGGCGTGGATTTTGCAGGATACTATTCCGAGGCTATCGCAAAAACTTCTCGCATGACGGAATTCACCCCCGAAAAACTCGTCGTCCGCCCCGAATTCATGCTTTTCGAATCGGCGGTCGCGCGCGAATTTATGGGATAAAAAATTTATATCCGAAAATATTTGAAAAAGTTTTGAAAAACCGTTGACAAAGCATTTATTCCCGAATATAATACTCTTAGCAGTCGGGTGAGGTGATTGCTAACAAAGCGAATTACCTACTGCCAAACCCGGCTCAGGCGAAAAATGGAAAAATTACCGGAAAGAAAGCATAATATCCTGAAAGCGGTCGTCGAGGAATACATCAGGGAGGCGAAAGTGGTCTCCAGCGGTGAGCTTCAGACCAAATATTTTTCGTCGATAAGTTCCGCAACCATCCGCGCGGAGCTCGCGGCACTGACGGACATGGGGTTTTTGTGTCAGCCGCACACGTCGGCGGGCAGGAGCCCCACGCCGAGGGCTTACAAATATTATGTCGAGTACTTCGTGAACAGAAAGCCGCTTCAGAAAAAGGACGTGCAGCTGATAGACGCGTCCTTTGCCGCAAAGTTCAATGCGGTAGAGGATATCGTCAGGACGACCGCAAAGGTCATCAGCGACATTACCAATTATACTTCGGTCATCGTTTTGCAGAACGTGGACGGAGTGGAAATAAAACAGATAAAGCTTGTCTGTCTCGACTCGCATTCGGCGCTGGTGATAATCATCACGGATTCCGGTATAATCCGCGACAAGGTCATTAACCTGAAAAACCGCGTCGACGACGAGTTTATTGCTAACGCGTCGCTGATGCTGAACAAGATATTCGGCGGCAAACGCGTGGGCGAGTTGGACGAGGCGATGGCATCGGTGGACAGAGAGCTCGACGAGTTCAAGGAGCTTTTCGACAATGTCGTCGCGATGCTTCAGGCGTACAGCTCCGTGACCGACGAGTCGGTGTTCATGGAGGGCGAAAGCAAGATGCTCGATTATCCCGAGGCGGACATGGGTTCGGCGAAGAAGTTTTTGAGCATAATCGATAACAAAAGCCTTATGGGCGCGCTCATCGATACAGCCGACGACATCGAGTTCAGCGTAAAGATAGGAAAGGACGAGACCCAAGGCATGGACAGGTGCGCCGTTATAAGCGCAAAATACAAGGTAAACGGCAAGGAGCTCGGTTCGGCGGGCGTCATCGGACCCGAGAGAATGGATTACAGCAAGGTAATGTCCGTTTTGAGTTATGTCGGAAAGACCCTTAACGCCGTTCGCGGCAGGAACGAAAAAGGAGAAGAAGATGAATAAAAAATCAAGACCCGACGAAGAGCGAGACTCCGCTCACGAGACCCCCGAAGAGGAAAACGCAGTCGAGACCGAAGAGGAAATCTCCCCCGATACCGCGGCGGACCCCCTCGAGGAGGAGGCGGACGAGGAACTCGACCTTATAAAAATGGCGCAGCAGAAGCTGGACGAATACAAGGACTCTCTGCAGCGCGTACAGGCTGAATTCGACAACTACAGAAAACGCACCGCGGACGCAGTGCAAAAAGCACGCGCCGACGGAGCGGACGGAGTGATAGAAGCGTTTCTTCCCGTTCTGGACTCGGTGGAGATCGCTCTCGGTATGATCGCGGACGAGGCGACGAAGCAGGGCGTTCTGCTCATCGAAAAGCAGTTCAAGGATCTGTTTTCCAAGTACGGCGTAACAGAAATAGAAGCGCTGGGCAGCGATTTCGATCCCGCATATCATAACGCGATAATGCAGGTCGAGGATCCCGAAAACGCCGGAAAGGTAGTCGAAGTCGTGCGAAAAGGATATATGCGCGCCGGCAAAGTGATCCGGTACGCGATGGTAAAAGTGGCAAACTGACCTCCCGGGAAATACCCGCGGGAGGCGGAATATATAATAAGTATAGATAAAAAAGGAGATGAAAAATATGTCGAAAATAATAGGAATAGACCTCGGAACGACCAACTCATGCGTAGCCGTCATGGAAGGCGGCGAAGCCACCGTCATCCCCAACGCCGAAGGCGCAAGGACGACCCCCAGCGTGGTGGGATTCTCCAAAAACGGCGAAAGGCTCGTGGGACAGCTTGCAAAAAGGCAGGCGGTAGTCAACCCCGACAGGACCATTTCCTCGATAAAAAGGGAAATGGGCACCGATTACAAAGTGAACATCGACGGAAAAGCGTATACGCCGCAGGAAATTTCGGCGATGATACTGACAAAACTTAAAAACGACGCCGAAGCGTACCTCGGACAGAAAGTGGACAAGGCGGTCATCACCGTTCCCGCGTACTTCTCCGACTCTCAGCGCCAGGCGACCAAGGACGCCGGCAAGATAGCGGGCCTCGAAGTCATGAGGATAATAAACGAACCTACCGCGGCGGCGCTCGCGTACGGTCTTGACAAGGGCGATAAATCTCAAAAGATCCTTATCTACGACCTGGGCGGCGGCACGTTCGACGTGTCCATTCTGGAGCTCGGCGACGGCGTGTTCGAAGTTCTGGCGACCAACGGCAATACCCGCCTCGGCGGCGACGACTTCGATAAGCGTATAATGGACTGGGTGGTGACCGAGTTCAAAAACGCGAACGGTATAGACCTCGGCACCGACAAAATGGCGATGCAGCGCGTAAAAGAGGCTGCGGAAAAGGCGAAAATAGAGTTAAGCGGAATGACCAAGGTCAACATCAACCTGCCGTTCATCACCGTCGGCGCCAACGGCCCGCTGCATATAGATATGGATCTGACCCGCGCGAAGTTCGACGATATGACCGCCGACCTCGTCAAAGCCACCGTTTCCCCCACGCTGCAGGCGCTGAAGGACGCGGGACTCAAGATGAGCGACCTCGATAAAGTCGTGCTGGTAGGCGGCTCGACCCGTATTCCCGCCGTTGTGGACGCCGTCAAAAACGTTACCGGCAAGGATCCGTACAAGGGCATCAACCCCGACGAATGCGTGGCGCTCGGCGCGGCGATACAGGGCGGCGTGCTCGCGGGCGACGTAAAAGACGTACTTCTTCTGGACGTCACTCCGCTGTCGCTCGGTATCGAAACGATGGGCGGCGTGTTTACCAAACTCATCGACCGCAACACGACTATCCCCACCAAAAAATCGCAGATATTCTCGACTGCCTCCGACAATCAGACCTCGGTGGACATACACGTCCTGCAGGGCGAACGCCCGATGGCGGCAGACAACAAGACTCTCGGCAGATTCGAGCTTACGGGTATCCCGCCTGCCATGAGAGGGGTACCACAAATCGAAGTTACGTTCGATATCGACGCGAACGGCATAGTGTCGGTCACCGCTGTCGACAAAGGAACGAACAAGTCCGCGAATATCACGATAACCGCTTCCAGCAACCTGTCTCAGGACGAGATCGACCGCGCGGTGAAGGACGCCGAAAAGTATGCGGAAGAGGATAAAAAGCGCCGTGAACTTGTCGAGCTCAAGAACCAGGCGGAACAGCTGGTGCTGGCTGTCGAAAAGGCGGTATCGGAGTCCGGCGACAAGCTGAGCGAAGAGGACAAGAACACCCTGACCGAAGCGGCGAAGACGGCAAAAGATAAACTTCAGAACGCCACCGACGCGGATACCGTAAAGAGCATAACGGAGGAATTGTCCAAAGCGACCAATCCGATATTCACCAAACTGTATCAGCAGACCGCGGGAGCCGCAGGCGGCGAAGCAGGCGACGCGGGAGCGGACGACGGCACCACGATAAACGTCGATCCGGACGATATAAAGTAGGATAATGGCATCGAAAGATTATTACTCTGTTTTAGGCGTAGACAAAAAGGCGAGCGCGGACGAAATAAAGTCCGCGTATCGTCGTCTTGCGAAAAAATACCACCCGGACGTATACGCCACCGCTTCCGAGGAGGAAAAGAAAAAGGCGGAAGCCAAGTTCAAGGAGATACAATACGCCTACGACGTGCTGTCCGATCCCCAGAAAAGGGCGGCTTACGACCAGTACGGCAGCGAGGACGGTCCGATGGGCGGGGGCGGCTCGGGGTTCAATCCGTTCGGCTCCGGGTTCCAGAGCTCCGGCGGGTTCGGCGGCTTCAGCGATATTTTCAGCGATATTTTCAGCGCCTTTTCGGGGGGACAGACGACGTCGTCCGGAAGACAAGCGAACGTCCAGCGCCAGGGCGACGATATAGAGCTGGAGATGATCCTGACTTTCAAGGAGGCATGTTTCGGCGCCAAAAAGGAAGTCAGTTATTCGCGCATAGAAAAATGTCCCACCTGTAACGGCACCGGTGCGAAGGACGCTTCGAGCATTAAAACCTGTACCAAGTGCGGCGGGAGGGGAAGAGTCGTTGTACAGCAGAGGACCATGCTCGGCGTGATGCAGACGGAGCGCGTATGCGACATGTGCGGCGGCACCGGTAAGATAATCATGGACGCCTGCCCCGACTGCAAAGGAAAAGGCAGGGTCAGAAAACAGCGCAAGGTCACCATCAATATCCCCGCCGGCGTAGACAACGGGCAGATGCTGACCCAGAGTAACGAGGGTAACGCCGGATACAACGGCGGTCCGAACGGCAACCTTATATTGGTATTCAGAGTAAAACCGCATCCGCTGTTCACGCGCCGCGGCAACGACCTGATGTTCGATATGCCTATAACCGTCACACAGGCGGTTTTCGGAGATACCGTCGAGGTCCCGACGTTAGACAAACCCGTCAGGATGGAGATACCCGCCGGCACCAAAAACGGCACGCTGTTCAAGCTGAAGGGAAAAGGCGTAAAGGATCTGAGGCGCAACGCGTACGGCGATATACTCGTGACGGTGAAAGTGGACGTTCCGAAAAACCTTTCCGCACGGCAGCGCAATGAACTCAGGACATATTTCGATGCGCTCGACAAAAACGCGACGTACGACGATGTGGAAAGATACAAAAAGAAGCTGAAGACCCTGGACTAAAGATGTATGTAGAGATAAAATTCAAAACGACTTCGGAAGCGTCGGAACTTGCCGCGGAGGCGATGTGGACGGCGGGCGCCGACGGGGTCGAGATAGACGACGCGAACGATTTTCTGGAAGCCGTCCGCGACCCGATGAACTGGGATTACGCGGACGAAAACGACGTCGTTTCCGACGGTACCGCCGATATAAAAGCGGTTTTTACGGGCGTTTCCCTTGGCGCTGCCGAAAAAGCGGCTAGGGAGGCGCTCTTATCGTATCTCTGGAGCGTACCGGGCGGATTCGAGGTCGCCACGCGCGAGGACGAAGATTGGGAAAACGGCTGGAAAAGTTTCTATAAACCCGCAAAGATCGGCGAATTCGAGATCGTTCCCGTGTGGATGAAGGACGAATATCCCGCGGGGGAGAAAACGGTTTATATCAATCCCGCTACCGCGTTCGGTACCGGCGAACACCCGTCGACGAGGCTGGCGCTCCTTCTGATGAGCGGCTTGTCGCACGGTAAAAGCGTCGTCGACATAGGCACCGGGAGCGGTATCCTCGGTATCGCCGCCGCGAAAGCGGGCGCGAAGCGCGTATTGATGACCGATTTCGATCCGGAGGCGGTAAATGCCGCTCACGAGCTTTCGGCGCTGAACGGGGTAGCGGAGGCGGAGATAAGACTAGGGGATCTTGCGGATGGCGTTGCGGAAAAATTCGATGTCGTGACTGCAAATCTCACCGCGGATATCCTGCCGCGGCTTGCCCCCGACATAAAAAAGATAACGAACCCGGGCGCGAAGCTGATCCTTTCGGGGATACTTACGAAGCGGGCGGACGAGGTCATAGAGGCGTTCGTTTCGGAGGGGATAGACCTCGACGAGCGCGCCGAAGAGGGGGAGTGGACGGGACTCAAAATGACAAGGAAGCCCATAGCCTGCGTGTTCAATTACGGTTGTAAGACGAACCAATACGAATGCGACGTGCTGGCGGCAAAGCTCGAAAAAAAGGGATACGCCGTCACCGAAAAAATGGCGTTCGCCGATAAATATTTTATAAACACCTGCGCCGTGACGCGCGAAGCGGAGCGGAAATCGCGGCAGTCCCTGAGCCGCGCCCGCGGTTTCAATAAGGACGCCGAGATCTATATCCTGGGCTGCGCCGCCGAGAAAGACCCAGACCGGTTCATAGCGAAAAAAGCCGATCACGTATCCGGCACGGGCGGCAAATATCGCGCCGCGGATAGCGAGCCGGGATCCGGAAGCACCTTCGTTAAAAATTATCCGATCAACGAATTCGAATATCCCGATACGCTTCCGATGGTATCCCGGACGCGCGCTTTGGTAAAGATAGAGGACGGCTGCGACAACTTTTGTTCTTATTGCGTGATACCGTATCTGAGGGGGAGGGCGAGAAGCCGCACGACAGCGGACGCGGCAGAGGAGATACTCGCTCTTTCCCAAAAGGCAAAAGAGGTTGTCGTGACGGGGATAAACCTAGAAGCGTTCGGCAGGGAACGCGGCGAAAGCCTGACGGACCTTATGAAAGCCGTGCGCGGCGTCAAGTGCCGCATAAGGCTCGGGTCGCTGTACGCGGGAGTCATCGACGACGATTTTTTGATGGCGCTGCAAGGTATTGAAAACTTCTGCCCGCACTTTCATTTGTCCCTGCAGAGCGGCTCCGACCGCGTGCTCGCGGCGATGAACAGGCATTATACCGTGCGGGGGTACCTTGAAAAGATAGCGCTTATCAGAAAATATTTCCCGCTTGCCGCCGTCACCACCGATATCATCGTGGGATTCCCGGGCGAAACGGAGGAAGATTTTCGGGACACTCTCCGGCTTGCCGACGAGGCGCGGTTTGCGGATATCCATATTTTCCCGTTCTCTCCGCGAGAAGGGACTGCGGCGTACAAAATGCCGCGGGTAAAAGGCGAAGAGGTCGCCGAGCGCGAGAAGCGGCTCGCGGTAAAAAGAGGGGAACTCAGGCGCGAATATCTCGAGAAAATGCTTGAAGTGCCCCAAAAAGTATTGTTCGAACATGTCGAAAATAATTTAAGTACAGGTTATAGCGAATATTATATCAAATTTTATGTCAAAACGGATATAGAGTATGGTATAATTAAGCCGTTATCAATATATAAAGACGGACTGACAGGAGAAATTGTAAAATGAGCGATTGCCTTTTTTGCAGAATAATAGCGGGGGAGATCCCCTCGACGAAGTTTTACGAGGACGACGACATCCTTATCATCGCCGATATAAATCCGCAGGCGGCAAAGCATTATCTGATGATGCCGAAAAAGCATTATTCGGATATTGCCGACATGGCTGAAAAGGACCCCGAGGCGCTCGGGAGAATGTTTCAGAAGCTTGCTTCCCTTACCGATACGCTGGGGCTCGGGGGCGGATTCAGGATAGTTTCCAACAAGGGCGAAAACGGATGTCAATCCGTTATGCACTTGCACGTTCATGTTTTGGGCGGGGAAAAACTGAGCGAAAAAATGGGCTAAGGACTTTTTTAACGCCGCTACGGACAAAAGGAGTAGAGTATGCTTAAACTGACCAATGTGACCAAAGTTTACGAAATGGGCGATTACACCGTCCGCGCTCTGCGCGGCGTGTCGCTTGCGTTCCGGGAATCGGAATTCGTGTCTATCATAGGCGCGTCGGGATGCGGCAAATCGACGATGCTGAACATCATCGGCGGCTTAGACCGTTACACTACGGGCGACCTGGTCATCGGAAACACTTCGACGAAGGACTTCAAGGCGGTACAATGGGACGCATACAGGAACGCGACGATAGGTTTCGTTTTCCAAAATTACAACCTGATACCGCATTTGACCGTAGTGGAGAACGTCGAGCTCGCGCTGAGTCTTTCCGGCGTCGACAAAAACACGCGCAGGAAAATGGCGGTAGCGGCGCTGGAGCGCGTCGGCATGGGCGATGAATTGAGGAAAAAGCCGTCGCAGATCTCGGGCGGGCAAATGCAGCGCGTGGCTATCGCGCGGGCGCTCGTCAACAATCCTAGGATCGTTCTCGCGGACGAGCCGACGGGCGCATTGGATTCAAAACTCAGCGTGCAGGTCATGGAGCTGCTGAAAGAGGTCGCCAAGGATCGCCTGGTCATAATGGTCACCCACAACAACGAGCTCGCCCAGACGTATTCGACGCGTATCGTGAAACTCAGGGACGGCTTGGTCGAAAGCGACACGATGCCGTATGAATGGGAGCCCGAACTCGTCAAAACGGACAGTCCCGCCGAAAATAAAGAGGAAAAAGAAACGGGTACCTCGTCCGCTGCGGCGAGGGCGCTGAATGCGCTGGGCATAAAGGCGAAGGGGCAGAAGTCTCCGTTCAGGGCGACGTCGATGAAGGCGACCACCGCATTCAGCCTGTCGCTCAAAAACCTTGTCACGAAAAAGCGCCGCACATTCCTGACGAGCTTCGCGGGTTCCGTGGGCATCATAAGCTTGGGGCTCGTGCTCGCGATGTCGAACGGGTTCAACATGATGCTCGATTCCATGCAGGCGAGCGTGCTTGCCAGCGTGCCTATCGGTATCTACGAATATTCGATGGACTATTCCGTGCTGACGGATGTGTTCGAAAACTACGATTACGATCCCAATACATATCCCGACGATGACCTGATCCATTTTACGGAACTCAATTCGGGTTCAACGATGGGATCGGGCGGGATGTTCGACCTCGGCGGTATTATGGAAGCCGTGTCCGGTTCCGTCGGCAGGAACCATATCACCGAATCCTATGTCGATTACGTTTCGCGCATGGATCCCGCATGGTATAATTCCATAAACTATTTCTACGGCACGAAGATGAATATCCTCGCCGAGACCAGGGACGAAACGGGAGCCACGATATACGAAGACGTAAGCCCGACGCCGCAGACCACGACTGCATGGACGATAGCGGGGCAGGTGCTCGGTTCCAATGGACAGGAGCCCGTAAACTGGTTCCAGCTGGCGGGCGACAGGGATTTCGTGCTGTCTAACTACGACCTGATCGGCGGCGAATACCCCGACGCTTACAACGAGATAGTTTTGGTCGTTGACGGCAACAACATGATCGGTCCCGAGGCTCTGATACAGTTCGGCGTGGACGTTTACGAAAGGGACGCGGAGGGCAATATCCTTTTGGACGAAGACGGGGACGAGATAATACGCAAGTTTATATCTTTCGACGAGATACTCGGCGATAACGGACCGAAGATGAAACTCGTCGACAACAATACATACTATTATCAGGCGGGTGAAAACAGATACCGCGTCAACGAGATAAACGAGAGTTTGTATAACAACGAGGCTAACGTCGAACTTGAACTCGTGGGTATACTCCGTCTGAAACCGGGCGGCACAGGGTTCGTCGGCAACGCGCTGTGCTACACCCCGGAACTTTCGGAGCATGTGCTTGAAAGCGTCATAGACTCCGACGTTTCCAAGGCGCAGGCGGCACTGCTCGCGGAAAATCCCGGCTCCGGCACATGCGTGATAACGGGCGACGACTTCTTCGACGGCAGCCTCGGCGCCGACAACGACAGTATGACCGGACTTATCTTCAAGGGCCTAGGCAGGACCGCAAAACTCAAGGCGCTCGGCGTGGATACCACTCCGGTATATCTTACGATCTATCCCGTTGATTTTGACGCGAAGAACGAGATAACTTCATACCTGAACGCATGGAACGATTCGCATCCGAACAGCACCGTGGAATACTTCGACGTCACGGAAATGTTCATTGCGAATATGCGTATAATGGTCGATCTGATGACCACGGTGCTTATCGCGGTCGCCAGCATATCGCTCATCGTCAGCTGTATAATGATCTCGATAATTACCTCTAACTCCGTCGTCGAAAGGACCAGGGAGATAGGCATACTCCGAAGCCTAGGCGCCAGGAAAAAGGATATTTCGCGCGTGTTCGACGCGGAAACTTCCATCATCGGACTGTTCTCCGGAGTCATCGGTATAGCGATAGCGTACGCTTTGGTGCCGTTTGCGAACTTCCTTATCGGGACCGATCTGCTGTCGCTTAACCCGCTGCACGCCTTACTTTTGGTCGTATTGAGCTTCGCGCTGACGGTGCTGTCCGGGCTGGTGCCCTCGCAGATGGCGGCTCGGAAGAATGTCGTGGACGCATTGAGAATAGAATAAAACGTTTGACATTTCCCGAAAAATGGTATAACATATTCGGGTACAGATAGGGCAACTTGCCGCATAAGGAGGTGAAACCGAATGTCTACAGTGATCGTCAAAGAGAACGAGAGCCTTGATTCCGCTATTCGCAGATGGAAGAAAAAGTGCGCCAACGACGGTATTATCGGCGACCTCCGCCGCAAAGAGGCTTACGAGAAACCCAGCGTACGCCGCAAGAAAAAAGCAGAGGCTGCCCGCAAACGCGCTTATAAATAATTGATTTCTTTGCCGAAAATGTGTAAAGTAATCGCTTTTTAAGGTACTTATAAGCAGAGTAATGGAAAAGAGTGCATTCGACCGAATGCGCTTTTTTTCATAAGGTGAGATGGAATTCGGCAAAGAAATCAATTATTACCACCGCTTTGCGCCTCTTTTCCGCCGTATCGCACGAAATTACTTAAAGCCTTTAATATCACCCCGTTTTGGAGACCAAAACGGGGCGCGGACGGCGCATAGCCCGCTATAGCGCCGCCCGCGTTTCGTGCGATACGACACTAGTTTGCGAACGCAAACCTGGCGCGAATGCGCTAAAATAGTCTGCAAATCGGCGCCAAGTATGCTTTCCAATGCGACAAAATACATAGTGGGCTGTATTCTCCTTGAGGGGGAAAACATTTGAATAAGCAAACTGCTGTTCGTGGCTACGGCAATCTGCCGCCGAACACCTATGTAAGGGAGAACACTAGTATAGGCAGGATAATGTAATTGAAAGCCTTTTCTAGTGTTCAGTGGGGAAATATGTGTATAACTTCGATTTTCTCGTATAGCTTTTCCCCTTTCCCGTAATGCCCAAAGCATATTATTCCTTTAACAGCATATTCCCAAGCCATTTCAACGGGGGAGGCGCGCGGAGCTAATGCGGAGCACTTATTCGCCGGGGGTGAAGTGTCAACGTAACCCCTCTCCGATTACATGGCTTGGGCGGTTCAAAGTTTGTTTTTTTTCGCCTGTAATAGTGTTTTATGAAAGGAAAAACACACAGAGTGCAAAGCGCTCTAGACAAAGAAAACTCTATGATTAGCAAACAAAACGTGAAAGCCTATACCACGCTTACAGCCGTAGATTTTCGGGTGATTTTTCGCAAAAACAGCGGCGGCATACGACGTATGTCGCCGCTGTGTTTGCGGAAAAGGACCGAAAAGATACGGGAACTAAGAAAGGATCGCTGATTTATGATTTTTCAATCTAATGACCGCAACAAAATCCGCGGACAAAAGGTTGGGTGTATAAGGTGTATTTTTTGATTGAGCATTATATAAAACTCTTAGCGGATTTTATTTCACAAATTGGAACTTTGCCCGCAAAGTTTCAATTTATTTCACAATACGACCCCATGGGGTCGTATTATTTCACAATTTTGCTTCGCAAAATTATTTCACCTTTTTGCGGCGGCATTCGCCGCCGCAAAAATTGTCGTTTAATATCATATTTCGGCGAAGATATTTTATTGTCCAAGCGGGTTTGATACAATCGCTTAGGTACCGAAGAGAGGAGAATATGGATAAGGACTTCAGATCGAGCGCGGTGAGGAAAGCGAAGCTGCGCTTAAGGACGCACGATTATAAGGATCTTATGAAATTGAAAGCGTTGAAACCCGCTTTGGGCATAGTAGTGCTTGCGGGAGAGTGTCTGTCGCGGGACGAGATATCCGATTACTTCGACAAGGTCTCGGCTTTCGATGCCGAGGACGAATTGAAAGCGATAGGAGAATTGATAGACGAGGAAAAATACTCGGCGCTTGGACCCGAGGAAAAGGAAAGATACATACTTACGGTCTCCTCGTTTTACAGAGCGCTCAGGGAGGAAAGCGACGGCGGAAAGGACGCATAAGCCGCCGTGGCGCGGCGGGCGCGGAAATATCGATATTTGAAAATAAGGCGGAAAATTTTTTGAAATTTTCTAAATCATAAGGAAAACGCGCGCGCGTGTACGTATATTAGAAGCGTAAATATGGCGGCAATTTGCCGTTTGCAAAAGAGAGGTGTTTTCTTATTCCCAGATATCCCGAAGGGTGGCTCGACGAGCTTCGTTCCAGATCGGACATTGTCGCAGTACTCGGAAAATATATGTATTTGCAGAAAAAGGGCGCCAAATTTTGGGCGTGCTGTCCTTTTCATAAGGAGAAAACGCCTTCTTTCGTCGTAAATCCCGAGGAACAATACTATCATTGTTTCGGTTGCGGCGTGTCGGGGAACGTAATAACTTTTTTGATGGAACACGAGCACATGACCTACCCCGAGGCGGTGGAAACGCTCGCAAAGCAAGCGGGTATGGAAATGCCCGAAGAGGAGAGTCCCGAGGAAAGGAAACGCCGCGAAGCCTCTCAAAAAATACTCGAGGCAAACCGCAGCGCGGCAAGATACTATTATTCGTCGCTGAAGGGGGCGCCCGAGGCGGTCGCGGAATACATATCGAAGCGGCGCATCTCGCACGCTACCGCCGTCGCGTTCGGGCTGGGGTACTCCCCCGACCGTTACGGGTTGAAGCGCGCGCTGAACGCAAAAGGTTTTTCCGATTCCACATTAAAAGACGCGGGGCTCGTAAACGCGGGCGGCGGCGATATCATGGAATCGAGGCTGATTATCCCCATCATCAACATAAAAGGAAACGTTTTGGGTTTCGGCGGCAGGACGCTTTCGGACGAAATCAAGCCGAAATATGTCAATACGCGCGGCACCATGGTGTTCGATAAACGGAAAAATCTGTTCGGCATAAACCTTTTGAAAAAGCACCTGTCCGAGGAGAAGATAACGTCCGTAGTGCTGACCGAAGGCTACATGGACGTGATAAGCCTGTATCAGGCGGGGATACATAACGCTGTTGCGTCGATGGGCACGTCGCTTACCGACGAACAATGCCGCGAGATAAAAAGGCTCGTCGGCACCGTATACGTGTGTTTCGACGGCGACGCCGCCGGCGAGAACGCTACGTGGAGGTCGCTGGATATGCTCCAGGGCGTGGGCGTGGAAGTTGCGGTAATGTCGCTTCCGGACGACATGGATCCCGACGACGTCGTAAAAACGCGCGGCGCGGACGGTTTCCGCGACCTGATGCGGGAAGCGCTGCCGCTGACAGAGTTCAAAATAAGAAGATTGGCGCAGTCGGAAGATCTGGAAACTTTTGCGGGACGGGAAAATTTCGCCCTCAAAACGCTGCCCGTTCTGAACGCGCTCTCGCCGATAGGCAGGGACACGCACATAAAGTTGGTGTCCGAATTGAGCGGACTTTCCGCGGAGAGCATCAACAATTCATTGAAAGATTACGCTGCGGGCACGGCGAAGACGACGCGCGTCGAGAAGGAAAGAAACGACGAGCCCGGCGAGGTACCCAAACCGCAGCTCAGGACGGAAAGGTTTTTACTGAAATCGTTTCTGGACGGCGCGGAATACGCCTCCGTCGGCGATTTCGGCGCCGACGCATTCCTTTTACCCGTTCACAGACGCATATTCGAAGCGATAAAGGCGGATCCGAAGCTCAAAATAGGCGATCTGTTCGACATGGAACCCGACGCCAGGGCGGAGATCGAAGCCGTCGTTTCCGCGACCGACGGCATGGGACGCGAAACGGCGGAAGAGTACTACGAAGCGATATTGAAAAAATACTTTGCCGCCCTGAGAAAAGAGAGGATAGCGCAGGTCACGGCAAAGCTGAAGGCGGCTGCGGGAGCCGAAAAAGAGGCTCTGGAAGCGGAGCTTCTGAAGTTGTTAAAAAACGATAAATAAGCATCCTAACCAAGGAGGAAACACGATGGACAATACCGTCGAAACCAAGATCAAAGCGGAAGTGCAGAAGATCGTCGAGTCGATGAAAGAAAAAGACTCGAAAACGATCAACGAAGACGACCTTTTGAACAGGCTCGAGAAACTGGATCTGGAGCCGCAGGACATCGAGGTCATCTACAAAGAACTCGAAGAGGCGGGCATCTCCGTCGCGGAGCAATCGAGCGCCAAAAACGACAAGCTGCTGCAAAAGATAATGTCCGAAGTGAACATAGACGATTCCGTCAAAATGTACCTGAAGGACATCGGCAGAGTGCCGCTTCTGACGGCGGACGAGGAGCTGGAGCTGGCCAAGAAAATGGCGGACGGAGACGCGGAAGCCAAGGAGAAACTCATAAACGCGAACTTAAGGCTCGTGGTCAGTATCGCAAAAAGATACGTCGGGCGCGGTATGTCGTTTCTGGACCTGATACAGGAAGGCAATCTCGGGCTCATGAAAGCCGTCGATAAATTCGATTATACGCGCGGTTTCAAATTTTCCACATACGCGACGTGGTGGATACGCCAGGCGATAACGCGTTCCATCGCCGATCAGGCGCGTACCATCCGTATTCCCGTGCACATGGTGGAAACGATAAACAAACTGATAAAGATCTCTCGCGCGCTGCTGCAAAAACTCGGGCGCGAGCCCACTCCCGCCGAGATCGCGGAAGCGATGGGCACGACCGAAGCGCGGGTGATAGAGATACAAAAAATAGCGCAGGACCCCGTGTCTTTGGAAACGCCGATAGGCGAGGAGGACGACAGCCACCTCGGCGATTTCATCGAGGACACGACCGCCACGGCACCTATAGAGGCGGCGGAAGCGAATATGCTGAAAGAGCAGGTCAACGAGATACTGAACACGCTTGCGCCGCGCGAAGCGATGGTGCTCATACTGCGTTACGGCTTAAGGGACAACCGTCCCAGAACGCTCGAGGAAGTGGGCAAGGTGTTCAACGTCACCCGCGAGCGCATCCGTCAGATAGAGGCGAAAGCCTTAAGGCGCCTGAAACACCCGAACAAGACGAAGAAGCTGAGGGATTTCCTCGACAAATAGAGTGGCGTTTTCCGATAGAAGGCTCCGGGCTATACTGGACGAAGTGAATGCGCGCGTATTCGCCGATATAGGCTGCGACCACGGCTACATAGCCGTCGGCGCGCTCGTCGAGGGAAGAGCAGAAAAAGTATACGCTGCGGACATAAGCGAAAAATCCCTCGCGAAGGCGGTGGTTTTGGCGAGGGAAAAGGGCGTTTTCGATAGGCTCGTGCCCGTCGTTTCGGACGGCTTCGAGCGTATCCCGGAAAGGGTGGATTCCGCGGTCATCGCAGGCCTCGGCGGTCTGGAGACGATAAAGATACTCGAAAACGCGGAAAAGCAGTATAAGGTACCCGAAACGCTGATTATGTGTCCCCATCAGCACGCAAAGGAGCTAAGGGCATATCTCGGCGCGTACAGGATAGACAAGGACTATATCGTAAGATCGGGCGGCAAATACTACCCGGTGATCGTGGCGCGCCGCGGCGGGGAGGGATATTCGGCGGACGAAGTCATGTTCGGGAAAAACACGCCGCCCGGCGGCGATTTTATCGACATGATATTGTCCAGGCGCCGCACTTTGGAGGAAAGATTTTCGGCGCGCGAAATGCCCCCGAACGTGAAGCGAGAATATGAGGAGATACTCGGAATATGTTCAAAATACAAGACGCGATATCCGTAATAGAACGTTTCGCGCCGCCGGATACGGCGGAGGAATACGATAACCCGGGACTGTTGTGCGGCTCTCCCGCGGACGCGCTTACGGGCGTGACCGTGGCGCTCGACTTAAATCCCGCGGTCGTTGAGGAAGCTAAGGAGAACGGCTCAGACCTCATCGTCACGCACCACCCCGCGATATTCGCGCCGATATATTCCGTCGATATTTCGCGCCCGGAACTTAAGGCGCTCGCGGAGTGCGTGAAGCACGGGATAGCGGTATACGCGGCGCATACGAACGTTGACAAGGCGGAAGGGGGACTTACGGACAGAGTGCTGTCGATACTGGGCGCAAAGCCCGAAACCGAGGGCGCGACCCTCCCGAAAATAGGGGTGTTCCCGGAGCCCGTGACCCTTTCTGCGTTGTGCTCCCGCGCCGCCGGGAGACTCGGGGACGCGCGAGCGGCGTACGTCGGTCGGGGGGACAAACCTATACGGAGGGCTGCGCTTATCACCGGCGCGGGCGGAGATATGGAGTCGCTTCATATGGCGAAAGAGCTCGGCGCGGACGTTTTTTTGTCGGGAGAATTCAAATATCATGTTATTAGGTTTGCAAAAGACGCCGATTATGCTATAATAGCGCTTGGGCATTACGAAAGCGAAATGCCTTTTGCGGGGCTTGTTGCCGGGTGGCTCCGCGAGAGCGGTATACCCGGTGTGTTCGAGGCGGCAAGCCTTGAAAATCCTTACAGTACGGAGGGGCGTCCATGAAGATAAATGTCGAAAAAATGCTGGAATACCAGGCTTCCGATCAGGTGATCTACAAAGCGGAACAGGCTTTTGCCTCGAGTTCCGAGAGCAAACGCTATTCGCAGATTCTTTCCAAACTGAACGAGCTGAAGACCGCGGTGATCAAATCGGACAAGGAAGCCGCGGATATCAGAAAGGACATCGAAAAACGGGAGACCCAGCTCGGCGAATCGGGACGCGATCTCGAAAAGCGCACCGCGGCGATGTCGGGCGAAAAGTCGGCGGAGGAAATTGCTAAAAACGAGGATACGCTCCGTCAGTTCGAGGAAAACCTGGACCGCGCGGAAAAGGAATTCGCGCGCTCCGTAAAAAGACTGGAGGAAATAGAGCGCGAAGCCAAACACGCTTTGATAGAGATCAAACAATGCAGCGCCGACCTCGAAAAAAGCAAGGCGGTACTGCAGAAGAAGCGCTCCGAAATGCAGGCGGAACTTAGCGACGAGGTAAAACGCAGAAAGGAACTTCAGGCGGAGCTGAGACCCGAAGAGCTGGAGATATACAAAAAGGTCAGGAAAGAAAACATACGCCTGCCGATAGTCGTCGAATACGTTTCGGGGACCTGCCGCGGCTGCGGGATGCACGTCGAGCACGATCTTCGCGGCAAATTGAACGAATCGGGCGACGCGGCGGAATGCCCTAACTGTCACAGGATATTGTACATCAAATGACGTGACGCGCATATAATGTACCGCTTTGGAGGCGGTATGTTGTTTGTCAAAATGAACGGGCTCGGGAACGATTACGTCTTTTTCGACGTGAGACGCGCGCCCGAAAGCGATAAAAGGTATCTTGAAAAGAATATTGCGCGCCTCGCGCCGAAAATTGCGGACAGGCATTTCGGAATAGGCTCGGACGGAGCGGTCGTTTTGTATCCCTCCGGCATAGCCGATATCGCTATGCGTATGTTCAACGCCGACGGTTCCGAGGGTATGACTTGCGGCAACGCATTGAGATGCATCGGGAAATACCTCGGCGCCGAAAATACGTCAAAACGCGTTTTCACCGTGGAAACGCGCGCCGGCGTCGCGAGCGTAACGCTCGCAGCGGACTTAGGCGTGACCGCGGCGATAGGCACGGCTAGGATAGTGCGCCGTACCGCGTCGGGGACGCTTGTCGATATCGGCAATCCGCATATCGTCATTTACGGAGCCGATACGAATGACGACGCGTTTTCGACAGCGGAGCGGGCTTCGCTCGAATACGACGCGAACGCGGAACTCGTTTCGGTAAAGGGACGCGACGCCTTCGATATGCGCGTTTACGAGCGCGGCAGCGGGGAAACGCTCGCGTGCGGCTCGGGAGCCGCCGCGGCGGCTTACGCTTTATATTCGGACGGGCTCGTCGATCTGCCCGCGACGGCGTCGCTTAAGTGCGGGAAATTGACGATAGACATCGATAAAAACGGCGTTTTGTCTATAACGGGAAACGCCGAAATAAATTTTACAGGAGACATAGACATATACCGCTATGGTGAAACTTAACGAAAACTATTTTAACCTCAAAGAAAGCTATCTTTTTTCGACTACGGCGCGCAAGATAAGGGAATACGCCGCCGCTAATCCATTAAAACCCGTCATCAGGATGGGTATAGGCGACGTCACGATACCTTTGTCGAAGACCGTTGCCGACGCCATCGCCCGGGCGGGCGCGGGCATGGCGACGAAAGAAGGATTCCACGGCTACGGCGACGAACAGGGCGAAGGCTTTTTGCAGGAAGCGATACGCGCTTATTATCTCTCGAACGCCGGCGTAGAGCTCAATAAAAACGAAATATTCGTTTCCGACGGAGCCAAAAGCGACGTCGCGAATTTTACCGATCTGTTCTCGAACGACAACGTCATCGTCATTCCCGATCCGGTATACCCCGTGTATCTCGATTCCAACATGATGCTCGGCAGGAAGATAACGCTTATCGACGGCAACGAGGAAAACGGCTTTTTGCCGCTGCCGTACGAGGGGCTCGAGGGCGATATCGTGTATCTGTGCTCTCCCAACAACCCCACCGGCGCGGTATACGACCGCGAAGGGCTCGAAAAGTGGGTCGATTTCGCGAACGAAAAGGGAATGCTGATACTTTTCGACGCGGCGTACGAAGCGTTCGTTTCAGACAGTTCGCTCCCGCACTCTATCTTCGAGATAGAGGGCGCCAAAAAATGCGCCGTGGAATTTTGTTCGCTCTCCAAAACCGCGGGCTTTACCGGCACCAGATGCGGTTATACGGTAGTTCCCGAGGATATCGTCATAGGCGGCAGGAGCCTGAACAAGATGTGGCTCAGGCGCCAGACCACGAAATACAACGGCACGTCATACGTTATACAAAAGGGAGCGGAAGCGGTGTTTTCGCCGGAAGGTATGGCGGAGTGCCGCAAAAATATCGCTTATTACAAGGAAAACGCCCGCATAATGGCGGATACGCTGACGAAAATGGGGATATGGTTCACGGGCGGCGTCAACAGCCCGTACATATGGCTGAAGTGCGGCATGGACTCGTGGGAGTTTTTCGATATGCTTTTGAACGAGATCCAGGTCGCGGGCACCCCGGGCTCCGGATTCGGCAAGTGCGGCGAGGGATATTTCCGTCTGACCGCTTTCAATACCCACGAAAACACCCGCGAAGCCATGAGTCGTTTCGAAAAACTCCTGGCGGGAAAATAAACGGAGGAATATAATATGTCTGTCACAATACTCGTAGGCGCGCAGTTCGGCGACGAAGGAAAGGGCAAGATAGTCGATTATCTGTCCGAAAAAATGGATATGGTGGTACGCTTCCAGGGCGGCGACAACGCGGGGCACACCGTCGTCAACGATTCCGGATCGTTTAAGCTCCACCTCATCCCCTGCGGCATTTTCAAAAAAGGCTGCAAAGCGTTCAACGGCACCGGCATGGTGATAAATCCCGACGAACTCATAAAGGAACTTACGGAAATCGAGTCCAAGGGCGTGGATACCTCCGAATTGTATATCTCGAGCCGCGCCGTCATCCTGATGCCGTACCACATCGCCCTCGATTCCGCCAGCGAAAAAAGCGGCAGAACGGGTATCGGCACCACCAAACGCGGCATAGGCTACGCCTACGCGGACAGAGCGCGCCGCAACGCATTGAGATTCGAAAACCTTTTGGATCTGGACTATTGCCGCTCTAGGCTCGACGCGGTGATGCCCACGATAAATGCGGAGCTCGAAGCAAAAGGCTGCGAAACTTTCTCCGCTGACGCGATTTTCGAGAAAATGAAATATTGGGCGGCAACGCTCGGTAAACGCGTCGTCGAACCCGTGTCGTTCGTAAATAACGCGATAAACAGGGGAGAAAACCTCCTCTTCGAAGGACAGCTCGGCGCGATGAAGGACATCGACCTCGGTATCTATCCCTACGTCACGTCATCTAACCCCGTAGCGGCATACGCCGCCGTTTCCGCCGGGTTCCCCGTCAAAAAAATAGACGAGATCGTCGGCGTTATGAAGGCGTTCACCTCCGCCGTGGGCGACGGACCCTTCCCCACCGAAATGAACGACGACATGTCCGACGGCTTCCGCGGCACCGGCAATAACATCGACGACGAGTTCGGCGCGCGTACCGGGCGAGCGAGAAGGCTCGGTTGGCTCGACCTTCCCATCGTCAAATTCGCAGCCACCGTCAACGGGTTCACTTCCATAGCCGTCTGCAAGATAGATAAGCTCGATACCTACGACAAAATAAAAGTCTGCGTCGGCTATAAACTGAACGGCAAAGAGATCGATTATATGCCTTCGGCTACCGAACTCTATAAAGTAGAGGCCGTTTATATTGAGATGGAAGGCTGGAAAACACCGACAAACGGTATCCGTAGCTACAAAGATCTCCCCGAAAACGCTAAAAAATATATCGAGCTCATCGAACAGTATACCGGAGTACCCGTAAAATACATAGGAGTGGGGCCCGCACGCGACGAAATCATCACTGACAGGCTATAAGCGGCGCGATACTTCGTTTCTGCCCGCATCTGAGACCGGTCATTTAGGGTTTACTAAACTCCCGTCCTTGCGACGCTTGCGAGCCTCTTTTGAACGAATATAAGCGGCGCGATACTTCGTTTACTGAGAGCGCCTGAGAACAGTCATTTAGGTCTACTAAACTCCTGTCCTCAGGCGCCCTCGAGCCTCGTCTCGCTTGCTTCTATTCGTTCAAAAGCTGCTACCAAATGTTTGATACAAAAAATCCTAATTGTTTTTCCGCTGCAAGGCGGAAAATACCGCTTTATATTTCCGGATATACGCTGTTTTTTGGCGGAAAAGATATTGCCATTTGAAAAATTTCTATGTTATAATATTTTATATTAAATATAACGCGGCCGCGCGTCCGCACGGAGGATATATGAAAGATTTTTGGAGGAGCCCCTCTGTCTATAACGTCAACAGCTTGCCTCGCTATGCGTCGGGTTTTCCGCTCGACGAGAATAACAATTACAGAACGCTTTCCCTTAACGGAGATTGGCGCTTTAAGTTTTTGAAGTCGGTAAACGAAGTGCCCGAAAATTTCGGATCGAAGGATTTCGATGTGTCCGATTTCGACACCATACGCGTTCCCTCGGAGTGGCAGATACTCGGTTACGATACGCCGATATATACGAATATCAAGTATCCGTACGCTTTGGAAGCGATAATGCTCCCCATAGTCCCCCACGTCCATGCCGACAAAAACCCGGTAGGGCTGTACTCAAGGGAGTTTGTCGTTGACGAGGGCGGCGACAACGTGTTTTTGCATTTCGGCGGCATAAATTCGGCTGCCGAGATATACGTCAACGGTTCCTTCGTCGGATATTCCGAGGATACCTTCGATTTTCAGGAATACGATATAACAAAATATGTCAAATTCGGCGAAAACAGGCTGGATATGATCGTTTTCCGCTGGACGACGGGAAGCTACCTGGAGGATCAGGACATGTGGCGGCTGTCGGGTATTTTCCGCGACGTCGATCTTGTCTACAAACCGAAAGTGGAGATACAGGATATGTATTTCCGCTCCGAACTCGCGGACGATATGTCTTTTGCCTACTTCAAAGGCAGGATCGATATCGCGGCAAAAGGGCAGGGGCTGAAGAACGCGTCGGTCAAAGTCACGCTTTCCGAACAATACTCCGGAATGCCCGTGTATGAGGAAGAATTCAAGATCGGAAATATCGCGGACGGCGCTAAGCACACCATTGAGCTCGAGGGCGACAAAAAGCTCGAAGATATCCGCCTGTGGTCGCACGAGGACCCGAATCTGTATACGGTGACCGTCGAGATACGCGACGGCGGCATTTTCGTGGACAGGCGGCAGACCAATTTCGGGTTTAGGCGTATAGAGATACAGCCGATGAAGGGGGACAAGGGGCCGTTTATCCTTTTGAACGGCAAGCCGCTCAAATTCGCGGGCGTGAACAGACACGAATTCCATCCCGAATACGGCCACGCGGTGCCGAAAGAGCTGATAGAGGAAGATCTGAAGATATGCCTCAGAAACAACATAACCGCTATCAGGACGTCGCATTATCCCAATTCCCCGGCGTTCTACGATCTTTGCGACCGCTACGGGATACTCGTCATTTGCGAGAACAACCTGGAAACGCACGGACTGTCGTTCATGATACCTCGCGGCAACAAGCGCTGGACGGAACAGTGCGTATACAGGATGCGCAACATGGTCAACACATACAAAAACCATCCCTGCATAGTTTCGTGGTCGCTCGGCAACGAATCCGGCAGAGGCAAGGCTTTCGTAAAAATGCGTGAAGCCGCCCTCGAAATCGACTCCACGCGCTTTATCCACTACGAAGCGGACACCACGGGCTGGGTCAGCGACGTGATGAGCGAGATGTACGCGAACTGCAACAAGATGCCTCTGATAGGCGAAAACAAGCCCGTCATGCACGGTTCGTACGTCTACAACGCCATAGGCGTGCGCTACAGCCCCGAAAAGTATAAAAACCTGCCCTTCATACAGTGCGAATACGCGCATTGCATGGGGAACTCCCTCGGGAACTTCTCCGATTACTGGGACAACTTCAAAAAATACGACCGTTTGGCGGGCGGGTTCATATGGGATTTTGCCGACCAGACGATAAAGTACGTCAACAAGGACGGCGTGACCGAATGGCGATACGGCGGAGATTTCGGCGACAAACCCAATAACGGAAACTTCGCATTCAACGGGATACTGCGCGGCGACAGAAGCCCCAATCCCGCGCTGTACGAGGTCAGGAAACAGCACCAGCAGATCGATATAGCGTTGATAGACGGTAAAATAGCGTTTTTCAACAGGTTTATGTTCACCGATCTAAGTAAGTTCGGGCTTAGACTCGAGCTGTATGTCGACGGCAAACTCGCGGATACGGTGGAGACCGATATGCCCTCGGTAGCGCCCGGAAAACTCGGATATATACAGCTTCCGATAGACAACTTCGATTTCGGCTCTTCGGAGGCGAGCGTAGTCGTCAACGTGGTCACGAAAGAGGACCGCGTATACGCCGAGGCGGGGCACGTCATAGCATACGAGCAGATAGACTTGAATCCCTACGATTACCACCTCCCCGAGGCGAAAGGCGACTCGACGTATTCCGAAACGGATATCGAGATAATCGTTTCGTTCGGCGGGGCGCGTGCAATAATCGATAAAAAAACGGGAAAGATAATAAGCATAGACAAGGCGGGCAGCGAAAAGCTGAAGGAACCGTTCCGTCCGCTGTTCTACCGCGCCGCGATAGACAACGACCGTCTGCCGCAGGTGGATATACCGATAGCGAAATGGTATATGGGCGTGAATAAGTTTTACCGCGCGCAAAAACGCCTGCGCGTACGCCGTCTGAACGTGATCAACAACGGCGGCAAAGTGTCCGTCGCCATAGATTGGAGGATGCCGCACGTCAAGGAGCTGCACACCCTGTACACTTTCAACGGCGACGCGACGGTGGACGTCGAGATGACGCTTACTCCGCGCACGGAAATGGAGCGTTACGGATTCACTTTCGCGCTTAGAGACGGAGTGGAAGGAGTCGAGTTCTACGGCAAAGGACCCTTCGAAAACTACTGCGACAGGGCTACGGCGGCGCTCGTCAAGAACTATTCCGGTTCCGTGGAGGAGTTCCTGCACGATTATCTTTATCCGCAGGAGAACGGCAATCACACCGAGGTCAGGCGGCTGAAAGTGGGCGGTGACAAAGGGATAGAGATCCTGGCGAGCGAAAAGCCTTTCGAAATGAGCGTGCATCCGTACACGCTGGATATGCTGATGAAAGCGAAACACCTGCACGAGCTGGGTACATTGGATTATCTGACCGTAAACATCGACGGCAGACAGCGCGGTGTGGGCGGCGACACCCCCGGGATGGCGATGCTGAAAAAACAGTACAAGATACTCCCCGGCAAGCCCCAAAGCCTGAAATTCAGGCTGGTCGTAAAATAATATGCTCGGACTGGCGCTGGAAGGGGGAGGCGCGAAGGGCGCGTTCCATATAGGCGCGCTCGAAGCGTTCGGAGAAAGGGGACTTTCGTTCGGCGGCGTCACGGGAACGTCGATCGGCGCGCTGAACGGCGCGATGATAGCGCAGGGCGATTTCGAAACGCTGAAAAAGCTGTGGCTCAGCGCCTCTATAAGCAAAGTATCCGATCTGGACGACGCGGAATTCGAAAAAATGATGACGGGCGGATACGACCGCGCGCTCATAAAGTATCTCGTCAAAAAGGCGCGCGAGATCATCTCCGCGCGCGGGATGAAGATAGACAAGGTCAAAAAACTTGTCGACACATATATCGACGAGGACAGGCTCCGCGCTTCCGCGACGGACTACGGGCTGGTGACGGTGTCGGTCTCGGACGGATGGAAACCTATGGAACTTTTCAAGGAAGACATCCCCGAGGGTATGTTGAAAGACTATATCCTGGCGAGCGCATATTATCCGCTTTTCAACCGCCCGACAATAGGCGGCAAGCGTTATATAGACGGCGGGATGTACAATAACTGTCCGGTAAGTCCTTTGATCAGGAAGGGATACAACGAAATATACGCGGTGCGGACAGGCAGCAGAATGCCGATGAGCAAAGTGATAGACCGTTCGGTAAAGGTGACTTACGTCTGTCCTTCGGAGAGCCTCGGGAGCACGGTGGATTTCAGGAAAACGCACGTCGAATACAACATAAAGCTCGGCTATTACGACGCTTTGCGCGTTTTGGACGGGCTGGGCGGAGTCAGGTATTATATCGAGCCCGTAGAAGTCGCCGAAGCGCTGGCATTTACCGAAAGATTGGGCGACGAGGTCTACTCCGACATCGGGGAGATCTTGCGCGTAAAGGGCACCAAACGCGAGATACTGACAAGGGCTCTCGCCGTGGCGAGAGAAGAGCTCGGGCTCGGCGCGGATACGGGAGTCGCCAAAACGCTGGCCGCCATACTGGAGGAGGCGGCGACGGCGCACGGCGTCGAAAAATTCAAAGTGTATTCTTTCGGCGAATTCGTGCGCGAGATAAAAGCGCGGCTTTCGGTTGAGCCTGAGGCAAAAAGGGATACGAGATCTTACGAAATAGCGCTTGCGGTATTGGATCACATCGACATTTAACGGAGGACAAAACAATGGAAGTCATACCCGATAACAAAGCGGATCGGGATAGGGAGGAGACAGCGGCGCCCGCTCAGGCGACGGACGCGGAGCCCGTGAAGGAAGCGCCGCCCGAAAAACCCGTTGATCGCTCCCGAAGAGCGCTCGAGATAACGAAAAAACTGGCGAAACGTTGGTTTATCGACGCTTTTTCGGGCATGTCGCAGGGGCTGTTCTGCACCTTGATAGCGGGTACCATACTCGCGCAGATAGCGGGCTGGATACTTTCGGCGGATACCGCGGCGGGACAAAACGTCGGCAATTTCGTAAACGCCGTCGCGAACGTCGCGAAAGCTTTGACGGGCGCGGGCATAGGCGTAGGGATCGCGCATTCGCTGAAAGCGCCGAGGCTGGTGATGTTTTCCGCCGCCGTCGCGGGGTTCGCGGGCGGGTTTGCGGACGTAATAATTGCGGGAACTTTCCAAGCGAGTTTCGCGCCCGGTAATCCCATAGGATCCTATATCGTGGCGCTCATCGCAACCGAGATAGGGATGCTCATCCACGGCAGAACGCGCGTCGATATCGTAGTCGTGCCTATCGGCATGATGATAATTTCGATGCTTTCGATATTCGTCGCGTATCCGTTCATATTATTTATAAATATCATCGCCGAGGGCATAGCGCTCGCAACAGGCATAGCGCCCGTATCGATGGGGATAATAATATCGGTGTGCATGGGGATACTTCTGACGCTCCCCACCTCGTCCGCGGCGATATGGCTCGTGATAGCGGGCGGCTCGATGGCGGCGAACGCGGATATGCTGCTCGCGGGCGGAGCCGCAGTGGTGGGCTGCGCCGCGCATATGGTGGGATTCGCCGTACAGAGTTTCCGTGAAAACGGATTCGGCGGTCTGGTGGCGCAGGGGCTGGGGACAAGCATGCTTCAGATACCGAACCTTATGCGGCACCCGATAATTTTGGTGCCGCCCATAATCGCGAGCGCCATAGTGGGACCGCTTTCCACGGCGGTGTTCAAATTAAGATGCACTCCCGCCGGCGGCGGGATGGGTACTTCGGGGCTTGTCGGCGTGTTCGGCGTGATAGACGCCTCCGCCGGGCTCATCCCCGACTGGCAGATAGCTTTGGGGATCGTGCTTTTGATGTTCGTCATCCCCGCAGTCGTGTGCCTTGCCGTCAGCGAGATCATGCGTAAGAAAGGGTGGATCAAACCCGATTATATGAAATTGGAGCTGTAATGACAAAATTAGTTCTGCTGGACAGCAATTCGCTCATGAACCGCGCATTTTACGCGCTGCCGCCCCTCGAGAACAAAAAGGGCGTCGTCACGAACGCCGTGTACGGGTATCTGACGATGTTTTTGCGGCTTTTGGAGGACGAGAGCCCCACCCATATAGGCGCCGTGTTCGACGTCCACGCGCCCACTTTCCGCCACGGGATGTACGACGGGTACAAGGCTCAGCGCAAACCGATGCCCGAGGAGCTCGTTTTACAGATGCCCCTGATACACGAGCTGCTGGAAGCGATGGGCGTAAAGATCATCGAAAAAGCGGGATACGAGGCGGACGATATCATAGGAACGCTGGCAAAGCGCTTCGACGTCCCCACCGTCATAGTCAGCGGCGACAAGGACGTGTTGCAGCTGGTGGACGAAAATACCGAGGTGTACCACACGCGCCGCGGCGTAACGGACGTGAAAATATATACGCTCGAAACGCTGGCGGAAGAGGGACTGACCCCCGGAATGGTCGTGGAGATGAAAGCGCTCCGCGGCGACGCGTCCGACAACATCCCCGGCTGCCCCGGGGTCGGAGAAAAGACCGCGAAAGCGCTCCTCGATGAATACAAAAGCGTGCGCGGGATATACGAAAACATTGACTCCGTAAAAGGAAAGCTGAGGGACAAACTAATCGAAAACCGCGCTTTGGTAGAGCTCAGCGAGCGCCTTGCCGAAATAGACACCCGAGCCCCGGTGGAGTGCGGGCTAGGCGAGCTCGAGTTCAAGCCCGTCTACGGCGACGAATTCAAGGCGATGATGAACGAGCTGGAGTTTTTCAAACTGCTGCCGCGTTTTACGGGCGGGGTCAAAGCGGCAAAGAGCGCGAAGAAGATAAAAGAGGAATTCTCCGCCGTTCCCGAGGAAGAAACGCTTCCCTTCGAAACGGAGCAAAGATCTTACGAGATCGTCGAAATAGATAACATAAATACGCTAAACGGTATCCTGAACTCAGCAAAAGAGGATATTTTCCTCGACGTCGAAAAGGACGGGATACGATTTTCAACGGGCGACGGAAAGGAATATAAATCGGTCCTGAGCGAGTCGCTTCTGGGGGGCGGAATGGACCCCGATGAGGCGCTAGACGCATTCGTCGGGATACTCGGCTCGGGGGTGAGGAAACTGTTTTTCGATCTGAAGGACAAGATGCGTCTCTATGCCGCGCACGGGATAACGATAGCGGAGCCGTACGAAGATCTGCTGCTGAAATCGTATCTTATAAATTCCAATTATTCGTATAAATCGTACTCCGAGCTTGCCGCGGCGATGGGCTACGGCGAGGGGAACGTAGCCGCCGCGTTCGAGATAAACGAAAAGCTTGACGGGGAAATGAAAGCCAAAGAACTTATGTCGTTGTACTCGGACGTCGAACTACCGCTTGAAAAGGTATTGTTCGAGATGGAGAGAACGGGATTCAGGGTGGATACAACCGTTTTGCAGGAGCTGGCGGAGAGGTACAACTCGGAACTCAAGGAACTGACCGAGGAGATCTACGAAGCGGCTGGAGAGAGGTTTAATATAAACTCCCCGCAGCAGCTCGGGTACATCCTTTTCGACAAACTCGGGCTCGAGCACGGCAAAAAGACGAAAGGGAAAACGGGATACAGCGTAGCGGCGGAGATATTGGAGGAGCTAGACCACCCCGTCGTAACGCTGGTACTGCGCTACCGCAAGATAAAAAAACTGCATTCGACATATATCGAGGGGATACGTCCGCTGATATCCGCGGACGGCAGGGTGCACACAGTGTTCAAGCAGTGTCTGACGACTACGGGGCGCCTGTCGAGCACGGAACCCAACCTTCAGAATATCCCGATAAGGACGGAAGAGGGGCGCGAGATCAGAAAGATGTTTGTCCCTGACGAAGGAAATGTGCTGGTTTCCGCGGACTATTCGCAGATAGAACTGAGGCTTTTGGCGCACTTCAGCGGCGATCCGGTGTTGATAGAGGCGTACAAAAACGGGGCGGACATCCACGCTCTGACCGCTTCGAAATTCATGTCGGTGCCGATAGAAATGGTCACGAAAGAGATGCGCCGCAGCGCGAAAGCGGTCAATTTCGGCATCATATACGGAATAAGCGCGTTCGGGCTTGCAAAAAACATAGGATGTTTCCCGCGGGAAGCGCAGCGTTTCGTCGATAAATATTTCGAGACGTATCCGTATGTCAAAGGCTACATGGATTCGAACGTCGCGTTCGCCAAGGAACACGGCTATATAAAAACGCTCCTCGGCAGGATCAGGTATTTTCCCGAGCTCAGATCCCCCAACCGAAACATACGCGCATTCGGCGAAAGGGCGGCGATGAATATGCCGCTTCAGGGCTCCGCGGCGGATATAATGAAACTTGCGATGCTCAAGGTAGACAAGGCGCTGAAAGAGGGCGGTTTCAAGGCAAAACTCATTCTGCAGGTGCACGACGAACTCGTCATAGACTGCCCGGCGGCAGAGGCGGACGAGGTCAAAAAACTGCTGACGCGCGAAATGGAAAACGTAGTTAAACTCAAAGTTCCGCTCGTCGCGGACGCGAAATCGGGCACCGATTGGTATTCCGTCCAATGACGTTGGTCGCGGTGTCGGGCGGCATAGCCTCGGGAAAAAGCGAAGTGATGCGCGCGCTCCGCTCACTCGGCGCGTTCACCGTATCGGCGGACGAGATTAACGCGGAAATGCTTTCGGATCCCGAATACGCTGCAATTCTTGCGGCGCAATTTCCGGGGGTCGTCGCGGACGGGAAGATAGATAAAAAAGCGCTTCGAGATCTGGTGTTTTCGGACGAAAACGCGAGAAAGCGGTTAAACGCCGTCGCGCATCCCGAAATTTTTGCGCGAATGAGGAAATTGTGCGCGGGGCACGCCGCGGCGTTCTGCGAGGTGCCGCTTCTAAGGGAAGCGGGGCTCGAAAAATACTTCGACAAGATAATTTTCGTGACCGCCCCGGACGACATCAGGCGCGACAGGCTGTCCGTCAGGGACGGGATAACGCACGAATACGCGGATACGATAATGGCGGCGCAGTCCGCGGAGAGGGAACTCGAAAGAATGGCGGACTACGTCATAATAAACGACGGCGACATATCGACCCTTACGGCAAAGACCGAAAAAATCTATCGTAAAATATGCGGGACAGAGTGATACTGCACTGCGATCTGAATAATTTTTACGCGTCCGTCGAAATGCTCTTGCACCCCGAACTTAAGGGAAAGCCGATCGCGGTGTGCGGCGACCCCGAAAAGCGGCACGGCATAGTGCTGGCAAAATCGGAACTCGCGAAAGCGGCGGGGGTGAAGACCGCGGAAGCGATATGGATGGCGAAGAAAAAATGCCCCGGGCTCATTACGGTGCCGCCCACATTTTCCGAATACGTCAAATATTCAAAACAGGTCAAGGAAATATATCTTTCGTACACCTCCGAAGTCGAAAGTTTCGGGCTCGACGAATGCTGGCTGGACGTGACGGGGTCGAGGCGGTTGTTCGGCTCCGGCACCGATATCGCCGAAAGCATTCGCAGGAGGGTCAAAGAGGAAACGGGCGGACTTACCGTTTCCGTGGGGGTGTCGTTCAACAAGATATTCGCAAAACTCGGGTCGGACCTCAAAAAACCGGACGCGGTAACGGTGATAGACCGCTCCAATTACCGCACGGTGGCGTGGCGGCTGGACGTCGGGGAGATGCTGTACATAGGTCACGCCACCCGCGAAAAACTTAAAAGCCTCGGGATAAAGACGATCGGAGACCTAGCGAACGCGTCCGACTCGCTGATAACCTCGGTATTCGGTAAAAACGGCGTGAAAATGCTCGAGAACGCGCGCGGAGAAAATTTAGACCCCGTCACGAGCTACACGTCGTCGTCACTGCCGGAGAGCGTGGGAAACGGTGTGACCACCCCCGAGGACGTCAAAAGCCAGGAGGAAGCGGCGCGCGTGATATATTCGCTCGGGGAAAACGTCGCGTTCAGACTGCGCGGTTACGGCTTGAAGGGCGAAACGGTGGCGGTGGACCTAAGGTCCAGCGACTTAAAGCATATGTCAAAGCAGGGAAAACTTGATTTTCCCACCGATTCCGCCGATATCATATCCGACTTTGCGGCGGAGCTGGTGCGCTCGAACTACGATTTTTCCGCAAAAAAACCGCTTAGGACGATAACGCTCACGGTTTCGGGGCTCAGCGGCGCCGGAGACGCGATGCAGGGGAGCCTGTTCGAAGCGGAGGCGGAGCGCAAAGAAAAGCTCGGCAGAAGTATCGACAACCTCAGAAAAAAATACGGCTTCGGCGTTTTGAAACGCGCATTGAACGTGTCGGACGACGATCGACGCGGCACGGACGACGGATATATCCCCTTCGACAGGGGACACAAAAAGGGAACGGAATAGTTTTCCGAGCGGGTTTATTCGATTTTCAACGCTTTTTCGGGAAGATATTTTATAAGGATATACAACACGGTGCCCGTTGCAAGTCCCGCGACTATGGCGGCGATGAGGAGTACGGGCGAATACGCGAACACCGCTTCTGTCGAAGTCATCGCGTACGCCACGACGAGCTGCGCGAAGTTATGCGTTATCGCGGAGAGTATCCCGATAAACGGAAGAGATAGTTTTTTGGAATAAACAAGCGTTACCGTTACCGCGGCGGACAAAACGCCGCCCGTCAGGGAATACGGGATCATAACCGGATTTCCCGCCATAAGCGGTACGACGACGGATTTCAAAACGGCGGTGAGCATCGCGTACGGCGCGCCTAAAACGACCGCCGCGAACCCGACCGCTATGTTGGAAAGTCCTATCTTTATGAACGGCAGTGCGGGAACGATCGGTGGGATCGCGTTTTCGATCAATCCCAACAGAAGCGCCGAAGCGAGTATCAACGCGGCGTATGCCGCCTGTTTCGAGGATATCTTTTTCATAGGCTACCCCGTCACATACGAATCGCTGCCGCCGCGGATAATAACGACTATGCCGCGCGGCGCGCAAACTATCGCAGCACCCGAGCGCGACACGGCGCCCGTAGAGATACATATTCCGTTCGGACAGTCGTTTTCGGATATCATGGCGTTTCCCGAGCGTATGCTCAAAACCGCGTGTGTACCGGGTATCTCGTAGTCGGTATCGACATCGAGCGTGAGGCGCATTACCTCGTCGCCGCCCACATATACCACGGCCGTATCGCCGGTATCCGCATCTATGAGCGCGTCGGCGGCAAGCGTGAGCGCGAATATCACCGCAAGCACGACGATAAAATCGCCTATGCCGAAAAGGGGACGGCGGCGGTAGTGGCTAATTAAGTTTCTCTCCGAAAACGACTTCAAAGGGCGGATCTCCGATCTCGTAGTAGCCCGCTTCCGTAAACATGAGGGCGCTTACGCCGTACTCGGCGGCTATGGAAACGGCTTCGGGGGTATACGCAGTCACCATGAACGCGGTGGATAGCGCGTCGCACACCGCTGCGGACGCTCCCGCCACCGTGACCGATATAACGGGCGTATCCGAAAAAAATCCCGACGGATATCCGTCCCGCGCGATTATATGATGAATGCGCTTTCCGTTCACCGTATAAAAGCGCTGATAATCGCCGCTGGTGGATATGGCAATGTCGGAAATCGTAGCCTCGGCTACATAGTCCGAGCCGCGCGGGTTCTGTATGTACATTTTTACGCTTTCGCCGAGACGGAAAGTGGCGCCGACGTCCACGACGCCGCCCCGGGTCATATCCCAAACCGCGTCCGCGGCAAAACCTTTGCCTATCGCGCCGAGGTCGAGCATCGCGCCCTCCGTAAGTTTAGTGACGGTCATGTTTTCGGCGTCCAGCATAAAGTGCTCCGTTCCCGAAATTTCGAGCGCCGCCGCTATCTCGTCCTCGGATGGAATAGAGCTCCCCGTTCCCGTGTAAAGAGAGGGGGAGAAGCGCCACAATACGGTTAGGGGAAAGGCGGCGGGATCGAAGGCGCCGCCGGTCGCGGCGCTTATTTCGAACGCGAGCGTGAGCGCGCGGAATGTGTGTTCCGCGACCGTGACCGCTTCTCCCGCCGCGGCGCGGTTTATCCTGCCTATATCGCCCGTGCCTTCCGCAGAGAAATCCTCGTCGAGCCGCGCCAAAAAATCGCGTATTTCGCTTGGCTCGGCGTCGCCCGAATACTCTATCGCATAGTAGGATCCGAACGCGTTGCCGGTTACCGTCTTTTCGGCGGTGCAGCCCGGAAGCGCCGTCGGCACGACGGCTAAGAGAAGCGCTAAAATATATCCCGCAAGCCTTAATCCTTTGCGGGTTCGGGGCGCGAACCGTCTATGAAGCATATTCCTATCGTGCCGGGACCGCAATGCGCGCCGATCACGGGCCCCACTTCCTGAAGTACTATTTCCGCTTTGGGCAGGAGCGCCTGCAGTTTATCTCTGACGCGTTCCCCGTCCTGCAGGCAGTCGCCGTGCATTATGAATATCGGCAGATCGTCCGCTTCGGACGCGCGCGCGGCGATCTCGGACACCATGGTCATCAACGCCTTGTTTCTGCCGGAAACGTTCGCAGTGGGGATCAAAGTGCCCGCGGTGGTAAGTTTGATGATGGGTTTTATCTGGAGCATAGTGCCGAACAGCGCCTTTACGGCGGTCAGTCTGCCTCCGCGCTTCAGATAATTCAGATCGTCCGCGACTATCGTTATATTGATGCGCGGTACCAATTCGTCGAGCATCGCGACGGTCTCCGCGACCGTTTTTCCCGCCTGCAGGTATTTTGCGGCGGCGATGACCGCAAGTCCCGTGCCCATACTTATCGCCTTGGTGTCGTAGCGGGTGAAGATGACTTCGGGATACTTTTTCTTGAGCTCTTTGAGCGCCGTTTCCAGGTGGTCGAACGTCGCGCTCATTGCGGACGAAAACGAAACATAGAGTATTTCGCCGCCCTCCGCGAAAGCCGGCTCGAATATTTTTTTGTATTCCTCGGAGTTCAGCGCCGAAGTCGAAGGCATCTCTCCCGCCCTGACTTTTCGGAAAAAGTCGGCGGACACTTCGCTCGTCAACAGATCGCAGTAAAGCGATTCGCCCGAAACGGAATAGGGCATTTTGATAAAGTACTTTCTGTCGTCTATGCCGTATTTTACGGCGGTCTCGAGACTCATTTCGGAGTCTGCGTCATAGAAAAAATGTATCATATTATAATTATTCTCCTTGAAGCTTTTCGCGCGCGTCGCGCCGTTACCGTTATTTATTTTGCATCATTTTGTCGCGCATCACGGCGCGCTGCCTTTCGATGACAGTCACGAGGTCGTTCAGGACCTTTGTCCTGGACAGCCACCAGTCCCTGGACCACACTCTGACGATGAGCCAGCCCTTGCTTTCCAGGAATTTGAAGCGGTATACGTCGCGCTCCAATACGCTGGGGCTCGAATGGAACGCCTGATAATCGCATTCCACCCCGAGCACGTAACTTCCTATCTCGCGGTCGTATATGCCGAGCGATAGTTTGTAATCGGTGTTTCCGAGGTTGACGTCTACTTCGTACCCGAGTTTTTCCAGTTGTTCTTTTATCTGCAGCTCGTAGGCGCCTATCGGGTCGATGACCTCGGCGGGACGGTGCATGGAAGACAGGATATCCTTGACCTCGGCGCGGTTACATTGCGATACGGCGCGCGCGTAGGCGAGATATTTTTTGAGAAGTTTGGGACCCGCGTTTTTGGTAGTCTCGTTTTTGTCGAGTTCCTCGGGCTCTATGCTGGTCACGACGTAGACCTTTTTCTTCGCGCGTGTGACCGCGACGTTCAGTCTGTTTTCGCCGCCTTCCATGGACAATGAGCCGAACTGCGCGACCACGCGGTCGTAATCGTTTCGGGCATAACCCACGCTGAATATGATGATATCGCGTTCCTCGCCCTGTACGTTTTCGAGGTTTTTGACGAACAGACTGACGTTTTCGCCGTCCACGACGCGGTTGCGTTCCGCGAAAAGCTGTCGGCGGAAAAGCTGAGATCTGTCCGCCTCGGCGTCGAGCATATCCTCGATGTATTCCTTTTGTTCCATATTGAACGTGACGATACCTATGGTCTCGTTCTCGTCGCGCCCCGACAATATGCTTTTTACCAGTTTTACGACCGCCGCCGCTTCCTCGTGGTTATGTCTGCTGCTCCATGTGCCTTTTACCTTTATGCGCTCTATCGGCGGGGAGACGAAATCCCTTTCGGTATTGGGGGCTATCTGCAGCTTGTTGTCGTAGAATGCGGCGTTCGAGAAATCGATGAGCTCCGCATATTTGCTGCGGTAGTGGTAGGTAAGGTGTACGGGATAGAACCTCGCGGTGGCAAGGTCCAGAAGGCTTTCCACTTCGAGCGCCGCCTGCGTGGAGAGGTCGAACGCGTCCATGGAGCCGTTTCCGAAGTATTTTTTGACGAATCCCGCCGTGGGGCGCAGCTGCTTGGAGTCGCCCGCAATGACCACTTTGGTGCCGCGGTACATCGCGGGAAGCGCGTTTTCGATGAATATCTGCGACGCTTCGTCGAACACCACGAGGTCGAACAGGTCGCGTTTCAGCGGCAGTATCGTGCTGACGACCTCCGGAGAGAGCAGCCAGCAGGGGAAGAGGCGGAGAAGATATTCGCCGAAGAAGTCGAACATCTGACGTATGGGCCTCAAGCCGCGCTGCTTCTGGATATCGTACAGGAAGTCCTTGGAGTCGGGCGCCGTCTTGAAGTAGGTGGAGTATATCTCGTTGAACCTCGAAGTCGCCAGAGCGCGCGAAAGTTCGCGCTGATCCTGTTTCAGATGCAGTATGCGCTGGCGCATCGAATCGAACGTGACCGTTTTGGACAGGAAGTTTTCGACCATCGAATCCATGGACACTATCTCGTGGTAGATGCGTATGGGAAGCACCTTGTCCAATACTTCCTTCATCGAGAATTCGTCGCCGTCGGAATTCGCCGCCGCAAAACTCAGTATCTCCTTTATATTGTCGGAGAGCGAATCGAGCGCCGAGTTCATGTCGCGCACCTTGACGTAATTGTCCAAAGCGTCGCCCAGTTTTTTGATAAAGTAATTGTTGCCGTTTATCAGTCCGCCGACGGCGAGGGCATATCCCTCCGCGTCCAGCACTTTCGACAAAGGTCTGTATTCCTCCGCATGTTCGTCGAGGACGCTTTTGGCGACGTTCAAGTCTATCATCACGTTTTCGACCTTTTTGTCGAAACCCGATTTCAGGAAGGGATAAGCTATCCACAAAAGCGGGAACGCGCTCAGCTGCAGCCAGCGGTACAGCGACGGGTGCTCATAGCCCGTTATCATCTTCGCTATGCGTTTTATGTCGCGCCTGTCCGTCGCGGCGTTTTCCAAATAAAACGCCGTCAGATACCGCGAATAAGAATATTTGGCGGAATCGAAGGGGACGATAGGCTTCGACAATATCTTCTCGATAAAAGATTTAGCCTCTTTCAGACGGTGCATGTCGACTTCGGGGAGAACGTGTTCGACCATCTCGTTGTTTTTGACCGTTTCCGCGCGTTCCAGATAAAAATGCGCCAGATTTTTGTCGCGGATGATCTGCAGGTCGTCGCTGAGTTCGGGATAGTTCATCTCCGCTATGCCGGTGCCGACAAGCTTATTGTACAGCTTGTAGTCCTTGGTGTCTTTGCCGATATTGTACGAGCCGGCATACATTTCCTGCAGCGTCAGCCCGAATTCGGTTTTCGTGAACAAAGTGTCGGATATCGACTGCAGCGTGTCGATTTCTTTGCGTATGTCGAATTCCACCTTTTTGTAATACGCCTGCTCGTCGGCGTAACCCGAAGCGTAAGCCGCCGCGTGCATCGTACGAAGCCGCTCGAAAAAGGTCATTTTGTCCTTTTCGGGGTCGGGGATGAGCATGGCTTTCGCGTTAAGCTTGCCGAGCCTCGAAAAAACGACGTCCAGCGCCGCGCGCTTCTGGCTGACGACCAAAACTCGTTTTCCTTTGCACAACGCGTCCGATATTATGTTGACTATCGTCTGCGATTTTCCCGTTCCGGGAGGTCCGTAGATGACTATGTTGTCCTGTTTGTTTATTTCCTGAAGCGCGTTCTCCTGCGCGTAATCGAGGTCGTTTATGGGATAAAAGGTGGGATTTTTCAGTTCGGCATCACGCTTGCGCCTGCGTTCCTCGCGCGCCTTCTGCTTTTTTATGATCTTCATCTCACGGCGCGTTTTTTTGGGAGAGAGCAGCGCGTCTATCGACGGCGTGGTCAGATTGTCCTTCTCGAGCGCCAGATAATCGTTGTATATCGCGTTTGCGAGCGGGAATTTGCCGATAAGAGCGTAGTTCCTGATCTCGAGTCCGTCTGCGGGAACGTATGTCGGGTCGAACGCCTGCAGCGTTTTGCGGCGCGTCGATTTCAGCTTGAATCCGTGCGCGTTCAGGTAGTCCACGACGTCGTAGGGATTGGAGAACGCGTCGTCGGCAAGCGGATCGAATTCCTGGACGATCTTGTCGGTGGGAATATTGTGCTCGTTGGCGTAGGCGAGGACGAACGCTTTGTTGAGCATGACCGGTTGATTGGGCGTAAGGGTCATCGTCGCCTCGTCCTTTTCGATATGGATATGCGCCGGGAACAGCAGGAGAGGAGCCCTGAGCTGTATGTCCGCCGACAGCTGTCCCACTACGAACGGAAAACCTATATACAGATCGTAAAGACCCGTTTCCTTTTCCATTTCCTCTACTTCGCGCTTCAGGTATCTCAGACCGTTGAGCTGACCGGATACGATCTTCTGGATGGGATTCAAGTCCTTTGCGGCGCGCTTTTTCTTTACGCCGATATTGAGCTCCGCCGCCAACGCTTCCTCGCCGGGTTCGGTCGCGGGTATAAGCTTTTCGCCTATTTCGGCGGCGGAATCCGATTTTGCCGCCTGACGGAGCATTTTCTGAACCACTTTGTCGTTGATAAGGGAAAACACGCGTCTTTCGTGCCACAGAAATTCGATTAGATCGTCGGTATCATTACGGTTTTCCATTATCGCGCCGATATCGAAATTATACTTTTTTACGATCCCTTTTACGAAAATGCTGCGGTTGTTGCCGCTTATCTGAATAAATCTTTCCTTGTATTTACTGTAGATCGGGTTCATCGTCTCTCCTGTCCGCCCGCCGGGCTATACTCTTAGAGTATAACACAAAGGATGTCGTTTGTAAACGCTATCGCCCCATTTTCCTCTGCCTGCCGCGCCGCGGCTTTTCGGGTAAAGAAAAGCCGTCCGAGCGCGCGACTTTTTTATCAATTGTTGTTCAAATGCCTTTGATTGCCGTAAATTGTATGGTATAATGGGCGCATGAGTTTTGCAGACAAGGTATTCAAGGAAAACATCGCCGATATCCTAGCGAACGGCTTTTCGGACGCGGAGCTCGACGTCAGACCGCACTGGGAGGACGGCGCTCCCGCGCACACCGTCAAAAAGTTCTGTATCGTCAACAGATACGATTTGAAAAATGAGTTTCCCGTCATGACCCTGAGGCGCACCGCGTTCAAATCGGCGATCGACGAGCTACTGTGGATATGGCAGAAAAAATCGAACAATATCCGCGACCTCAAATCGCATATATGGGACTCGTGGGCGGACGAAAACGGTTCTATCGGCAAAGCGTACGGGTATCAGCTCGGGGTAAAGCACCGCTACAAAGAGGGCGAGTTCGACCAGGTGGACAGGGTGATATACGACCTAAAACACAATCCGCAGTCCAGGCGCATAATGACGAACATCTACGTGCATGCGGACTTGAACGAAATGAACCTGTACCCCTGCGCGTATTCGGTGACGTTCAACGTCTCCGGGAAAACGCTGAACTGCATCCTGAACCAGCGCTCGCAGGACATGCTCACGGCAAACAACTGGAACGTGGTGCAGTACGCGGTTCTTGAGCACATGATGGCGAGGGTCGCGGGGCTCGAAGTCGGCGAGCTGGTGCACGTCATAGCGGACGCGCACATCTACGACAGGCATATCCCGATTGTCAAGGAGATGCTTCTAAAGCCCGAATACCCCGCGCCGAAGTTCGTGATGGATCCCGATAAGGACGATTTTTACGCCTTTACCCCGGACGATTTCCGTCTGGAGGGATATCAATTCAGCGAGCTCGACAAAAAAATAGAAGTCGCGATATAGGTGAATATGAAAGCTATCGTTTGCGTGGACAGGGAGTGGGGGATAGGAAAAAACAACGAAATGCTGTTCCGTCTCCCGGCGGACCTGAAATATTTCAAGGAAAAAACGCTCGGGAAAGTCATCGTTATGGGCGGAAACACGCTTTTGTCGTTTCCCGGGTCGAAACCGCTGAAAGGGCGCGTCAACATCGTGCTGACGGACGTATACGAAAGGGACGATTGCACGGTGGTAAAAACGCTCGGGGAGCTCAGGGAAGAGCTTAAAAAATACGACTCCGACGACATTTTTATCTTGGGCGGGGCGATGTTTTACCGCACCATGATAGACTATTGCTCCGCGGCGCTCGTCACGAAAGCGGACGCAGTGGGCGGAGCCGCGGTCTTTTTCCCCGACCTCGACAGTCGCCCCGGCTGGCACATGGCGCGGGAAGGGGAGCCCTTCGAGGACAACGGGATAACAATAAAATTCACCGAATATTTGAACGAGAACGTAAAGGAATTCTGATATGGCAAAGATCAAAATGACGACGCCGCTCGTCGAACTCGACGGCGACGAAATGACAAGAGTATTGTGGAAAGCGATAAAGGACATCCTTATCGAACCCTATGTGGAACTGAAGACGGAGTACTACGACCTCGGACTCGAGGAGCGCGAGCGTACCGCGGACAAAGTGACAACGGATGCCGCGGAGGCGATAAAAAAGTACGGCGTCGGGGTCAAGTGCGCGACCATAACCCCGAACGCGCAGCGCGTGGAGGAGTATAAACTGAGCAAGATGTGGAAGTCCCCCAACGGCACCATAAGAGCGGCGCTGGACGGCACCGTTTTCCGCGCGCCCGTATTGGTAGACGGCATCGATCCGCTGGTCGGCAATTGGAAAAAGCCGATAACGATAGCGCGTCACGCTTACGGCGACGTATATTCGGGTGTAGAAGCGTACGTCCCCGAGGGCGGCAAAGTGTATCTTGAGCTACCGGGCGGCGATAAAATCATGATAAAAGACCTTCCCTCCGCGGGCGTTATACAGGCGGTGCACAATCTGGACAAAAGTATCGCGGGATTCGCACGCTCCTGCTTCAATTACGCTCTCTCCACCAAACAGGATCTGTGGTTTTCCACGAAGGACACAATCAGTAAAATATACGACCACCGTTTCAAAGACATTTTCGCCGAGATATACGAGGCGGAATACCGCGACAAATTCGAAGCGGCGGGCATCGAATATTTCTACACCCTCATCGACGACGCGGTGGCAAGGGTGATGAGAAGTTCCGGCGGCTTCATCTGGGCTTGCAAAAACTACGACGGCGACGTGATGAGCGATATGCTCGCGACCGCTTTCGGCTCGCTGGCGATGATGACCTCGGTCCTCGTTTCCCCCGACGGTAAATTCGAATACGAGGCGGCGCACGGCACCGTCACGAGGCATTATTATAAACACCTGAAGGGCGAGGCAACCTCGACGAATTCTGTGGCTACGATTTTCGCGTGGGCGGGCGCTATCAGGAAACGCGCCGAGCTCGACGGCAACGCGGAACTCGAATCCTTCGCGGACAAACTCGAAAAAGCCACTTTGGATACGATAGAATCGGGCACGATGACCAAAGACCTTGTCGGGCTTTTCCGCAAAGAGGGCGTGACGCCCGTGGGCGTGGGAAGTTTCGAATTCCTCGAGGCGATAGCGAAAAGACTGTAAAAAGGGCTGAAAGTGGAGATAATAAGGCACGAATTTCATATAATGCTCGACGCGAACGTCTACCTTATCTATGACCCCGAAACGATGTCGGGCGCCGTGGTGGACGCGGGGCGCGGCTTTCGCGAGATAAGCGAGGAGGCGGCTAAACTCGGCGTAAAGGTCGAAAAGCTTCTGTTGACACACGCGCACTTCGACCACGTCATGGAAGCTGCTAGATGGAAGGCGGCGGGCGCCAAAGTGTATGTGCACGAAAACGACCTCGAAATGCTCATTACGGGGCATTCGGGCGCGTTCGTGGACGCGCCGGCGCTCGCGGGCGGCGCGGACGTCGTTCTGAAGGGCGGCGAGACGATCAATATCGGTTCCGAATCATTGACAGTCATCCATACCCCGGGGCATACTCCGGGGAGCGTATGCTATCTCGGGGACGGTTTCATGTTTTCGGGCGACACATTGTTCAAAGGCACCTACGGCAGGACCGATTTCAAGGGCGGCAGCGCCCGCGATATGGCTGGATCGCTAAACAAACTTTTTTCATTCCCGAACGCCGAACGGATCACGGTATACCCCGGGCATTACGGCGAAACGAACCTCGGATACGAGGCGCTCCACAACCCCGCGCGGTTCGGTATAGAAGATGATAACGCTTAAACTCGACTCCGCGGGGATGCCGCCGTACATGAACGACGTACAGGAAGTCGTCAGAGCGTTCGCGCCGTACATATGCGTAACGCCCGAGGCGGAAGACGTCATGACGTTGTCGGCAAAGAAAGGGGGCGGCGAATTCGATTTTTACGTTTCGTTCGGTAACAGAAGCGCCGTTTTCAATTCCGATACCGACTCTTTGGGGATAAATTCGGGCGAGCTAGAATTCAAACGCCGTTCGAAAGCTTTCGCAAAGAAAAAACTATATGAATTCGTATCAGAAATAACGGGAATAACCCTTCCTTACGGCGCTTTGACGGGCGTCAGACCGACCGCAGTATATTACCGCTCAATCGGTAACTATAGCAACATAAAACAGCATTTAACTGACGATTTATACGTCGAAGAAAAGCGCGCCGGACTTATCGAGCGCGTCGTAAATAATCAAAAGGGATACTTAAACGACGATCCGAAGATGGCGGACGTGTTCGTCAATATCCCGATATGCCCCACGCGCTGCGCGTATTGCTCGTTCATCTCCGCCGAATACCAAAGGGTCAAAAAGCTTGTTCCCGTATATGTCGAGTGCGTTTTGAAGGATATCGAAAAGATAAAGGCGGAAGCGGAGAGCGGGGGATACCGTATCGGGAGCGTATATATCGGCGGGGGCACGCCGACCACGCTCGATGCCAAGGATCTTAAGAGGATATGCCGCGCTTTGCCCGCCGCGCGCGAATTCACCGTCGAGGCGGGGCGGCCCGACACGATAACGGACGAAAAACTCGCCGCATTGAAAAATTCGGGCGTCACGCGTATTTCCGTCAATCCGCAGACTTTTTCGGACGAAACTCTCGCGCGGATAGGCAGGCGCCACACCGTAAAACAGGCTTTGGATGCTTTCGAAGCGGCTCGTCGGTACGGCTTCGATATAAATCTCGACCTTATCGCGGGACTTCCCGGCGAAACGTGGGATGACTTTGTTTATTCCCTCGAATCGGCTTTGGACTTGAGACCCGAAAATCTGACGGTTCATTCGCTGTCCCTAAAACGCGGCGCGTCGCTGAAAGAGGACGGCGAGAAACGGGTCATGGACGGCTCCGTAAAAAAGATGTGCGACCATTCGATAGACAGACTTATCGCTTCGGGATATGAGCCGTACTATATGTACAGGCAGAAAAACATCGCCGACGGGCTCGAAAACGTAGGATATGCTCTTCCCGGAAAAGAGTGTCGATATAATATCGATTATATGGAGGAAACTACAACGGTGCTCTCCGCCGGCGCCGGCGCGGTCACGAAGTACGTCGATCGCACGAGCGGAAAAATTGAACGTATATCCCACCCCAAATCTATTGAATTGTATATTGATTCTTTTGCCGAAAAGAAGTAAATTAGGGGTGATAAAGGTACTTATAAGCAAAGAAGTATGTAAAGGTTCATTCGACCGAATGAGCCTTTTTTTATAAGGATGGATATATAGGTTTCGGCAAATGAATCAATATACAATTCCGACATCTTGCCGCATCTTTGCGGCTCTTTTCCGCAAAATCTACGACCTCCTACGGAGGCGGATCGGTCGAGTATGCTATACACTTCCCTCCCGTTTTGCGAAAAATAGCTCGCAAATCTACGGCAATCTGCCGCCGAGTATGCTGTTCATGGCGCCAAAATACATAGTGGGCTGTATTCTCATTTCATGCAAAACACCAATAGAAGCGACCTACTGTTCATGGCTGAAGCAAATCGGTGCCAAACACGCTCAACAGGCGACAAGATACACAGTGTACTGTATTCTCCTTTCAGGGAACACACACTTGTATGAGCAAGCTGCTGTTCATTGTTCTGAAGTTAAAAATACTAAAACCTATATTACGGCTATAGCCGTAGATTTTCGGGTGATATTTTGTTCGCGGAAAAGCGCCGAGCAAGCGCGGTGTATTTAAGCGGTTTAATTTTATTAGTCTATTAGGAAGCCGCGGCGGAAAAGACGCGTATTGACATACTTTTACTTATTTATAGCAGTAATGTGGCGATGAGGCGGGAATTTTTGTGTTCTGCGCCCGGAGATTTTTCGTTAATGCGAAGAAAACTTCCGACGTTAATACCCGGAGGGTCTTAGCTAGGAAGTTTTCAAAGCAGTAGCGGAAAAGATACGGCGCAGGGCGCAAAAATTTCCGACGAATCGACACAAAAACAATAGACAAATCCATATTTCATATGATATACTGCTTTAGCAATGAGGCGCCATAGCCAAGTGGTAAGGCACGGGTCTGCAAAACCCTTACCCCCGGTTCAAGTCCGGGTGGCGCCTCCAATTTTTTTGCCGTTATGGCGGAATTGGCAGACGCAAGGGACTTAAAATCCCTCGATGGCAACATCGTGTCGGTTCGACCCCGACTAACGGCACCAGAATGTCGGGCGCGGCGGGGAGCCGCGTTTTTTTTTGCGCCTTGCTTCAAGCGTATTGCATTTTGCGTAACATTGTTGTAATATTATACATAATAAAACGAACGAAAGGAGTTCACGATATGTGCATAATCACGATTTGCCTTTATAACAGCCTTGTCAAAAAGCGCGTAAGAGTCGACAACGCGTGGTCGCAGATAGACGTTCAGCTGAAGCGCCGCTACGACCTTATCCCGAACATGGTGGAGACGGTCAAGGGCTACGCGAAGCACGAGAACGAAACTTTGAGCGAGGTCACCCGCGCCCGCGCTTCGGTAGGCGGTGCGAAGACGACCGAGGAGGCTATAAAGGCGAACAACGAGCTTTCGGGCGCGCTGTCGAGGCTTTTGGTGGTATCCGAGAGGTATCCGGAGCTCAAGGCGAACACCAACTTCATGTCGCTTCAAAACGAGCTCAAGGATCTGGAGCAGAAGATAGCGATCTCCAGGCAGTTCTATAACGACACGGCGATGAAGTACAATCAGAGTGTGCAGACCTTCCCCGTAAATATCGTCGCCAAGATATTCAAATTCAAGGAAAGACCCTATTTCGAGATAGAGGAAGCGCACAAAGAGGCGCCCAAAGTGCAATTTTAGAAAATAATGAAAAAGTTAACGGCGATAATTATTGCGGCGGCGCTGGCGCTCGTGATGTGCGCGGCGCTTTCCGCGTGCACCGACAGGGGAGACGTATGGCTGAACGAAGCCGAGATCCTCGCCGAGGCGAACGCGGACGGGAGCATAGACGTCGCGGAGACGTGGCGCGCGGAGGTATCATCTTCCGAACCCAGAAAGAATCTGTATAAAGAGCTGACGTTTACTTCTTCCGCGCAGCGCGAGGAGTTTATTGAAAGTTTCTCGGTCACCGCCGGGGACGGCAGCGTTGTAGAGACCAGGCGGCTCGAATACTCCCCCGAACACTACGCAAACAGTATCTATACGTCGTCGGAGGGAGTTTTCGCATACTATTATGTATACGGTTCGACGAGGCTCGAAATAGGCGTGTTCTTCCCGGGCATCACCTCGGGCGAGCGCGAGTTCACCTTCCGATACACGCTCCCCGACGCGGTCACGGTGTACGACGACTGCGCGATGATCTATTGGTCGCAGTTTTCGGCGGACTACTCGCTGTATATCGATAGTTATACCTGCCGTCTTACGCTCCCCGAGGGCGCGGCAGTAGCCGAGGACGACGAGAGTACGCTTTTCTGGCTCCACATAAACGGCGCGGACGAGTCCGATACCGCTGCTAGCGGGAACGAGATAACCTTTACCGCCCGCGGGCTTTCATACGAAGAGGGGGATACCCCGATAGCGGAGATAAGGGTGCTGACGGGGATGGAGCGGTTTACGGAAACCGCGGCTACCTCGGGAGCCGTGCGCCAAAGAGTCATAGACGAGGAAACGGCATGGTACGAGGCGTACGAAGAGGAACTGCGCCGCGAGCGTATATGGCTCATAGCGGGGCTGGTCGCGGGCATAGTGTGCGTATTGGGCGCGGTGGCGCTCGCGGTGTATTTCAAGCTCTTTTTCGGTAAATACGACAAAAACAAATATCCCGAGTACGTGCGCGAGATACCTCCCGGATACGGCGCCGCCGAGATGGGGTACTTTTTCTACCATTACGACGGCTCCGCGGATTCCTCCAAAAACCGTTCGCGGCTCATATCCGCAACGATACTCGAGCTTGCCCGCCGCGGTATCGTCGATATCGAAAAACCGTTGGACGACAAAGAGGACTGCACTTTGAAAATTAACGAGGTCCCCGAGGCGGAATTGAACGACATGAAGGGCTACGAACGCGCCGTCTACAACATGCTGTCCAAAGCGCAGAGCGCGGCGGGGGATAAGCCTTTCACGATGGACGAGTTCTCGGACTACGCCAAAAATAACGACAGATCCGTCGCAAACGACGTCAAAGCCTTCGCCTCGTCCGCTTCCGCGGAGTACAGGCGCGGCGGTTATACCGGGACCGATCCCAGGAACTTTACCTATATCTCCGGCTTTTTCGCGTTTGCCGCGGCGATAATGCTTTGGATACTGCTCCCCGAGGCTATCTTCCTGACGATAGGGCTCATCGTCATGGGCGCGGCTCTTTTTATATTCTCGCCTAAGGTTGCGAAACTCAACAAAAAGGGGGAAGCGAAACACGCCGAGGCGCACGCGCTCAAGCGGTATATGCTCGAGTTTTCCAATCTGAAAGAATACGAGATACCGCAGCTTGCGCTATGGGAAGAATATATGGTCTTCGCCACCATGATGGGGATATCCGAAGAAGTCTTGAAAGAATTGAAAGCAAGCTGCCCCGAATTGAGCGATCCCGCGCGCTTTGCGGCGGCGCGCCCGAGTTTCGGGAGAAGCTATCTGTTCACCTACTTCGCGCTGTCGGGGCTCCGCGGCGGACCCGTGTTCGATATCGGCGCGCATATCTTCAGATCCGTCAACGCCGTAAATAACACCATTAGGGCGATAACCGCTTCCAGGAACTTAGCTTCCGGTGTCAGGAAAATAGGCGGCGGCTTCGGCAGGGGCGGCGGCGGATTCCGCGGAGGCGGCGGAGGAGGATTCGGTGGCGGCGGCGGTGCCAGGTAAATTGATTTCTTTGCCGAAAAGATGATAAATTTACGCTTTGAAAGGAACTTATAAGCAAAATGATGAAAAATGGTGCATTCGTCCGAATGTGCCTTTTTTCATAAGGTGGGATCTGATTCGGCAAAGGAATCAATTTACCCACCGCTTTGCGCCTCTTTTCCGCCGTATCGCACGAAATTACTTAAAGCCTTTAATATCACCCCGTTTTGGAGACCAAAAGCGGGGCGCGGACGGCGCATAGTCCCGCTATAGCGCCGCCCGCGTTTCGTGCGATACGACGGAAAATAGTCTGCAAATCGGTGCTATGCACCTATGTAAAGGAAAACACTCGTAAAGGCGAAATGCTGTTCATACTATGACAATCTGCCGCCAAACACGCTCTACGTGGCGACAAAATACACAGTGGACTGTATTCGTCTTTCATGAAAAACACTTGTAAAATACTGTATTGTTCCGCCGTATCACACGAAATTACTTAAAGCCTTTAATATCACCTCGTTTTGGAGCCCAAAACGGGGCGCAAACGGCGCATAGTCCCGCTATAGCGCCGCCCGCGTTTCGTGCGATACGACGCAAAATAGTCTGCAAATCGGTGCTATACACCTATGTAAAGGAAAACACTCGTAAAGGCGAAATGCTGTTCATACTATGACAATCTGCCGCCAGACACGCTCTACGTGGCGACAAAATACATCGTTAACTGTATCCTTCTTTAGGGGGCAAACGCACGAATCGACGAACTGCTGTTTATGGCACACAAATTGACCCCAAGCCATTATCACGCCAACAGCCGTAGATTTTCGGGTGATTTTTCGTGAACACAATGGCGGCATACGATGTATGTCGTCATTTTTTTGCGGAAAAGGACCGAAAAGATACGGGAATCACAGAGTATGGTTGTTATATTATAATTTCACCGCGCTTCGGCGAAAAGGGCGCCGTGGCGGCAAGATGTCGGTATTGATTGATTGCCGACTAATTTAATCCTTATGAAAAAAAGCATATAGGTACGAATATATAAGTACATACTTTTTGCAAATCGGTGAATTGATCGCTTGCCTCATTATATTCGGCAATCAATCAATTGCAATTTATAGGGGCGTGTGGTATAATGGGGACAATTCGCTTAGCTGAAGGGAGGGTTTCCTGGATGAAAGAGTTATTCAAGCAGTTCTGGACGATACCGAACATGCTGACGCTGTTCAGGGTCGTTTGCGTGCCGTTCGTGATGTGGTGCACCATCGATCCGAGCACTTATATCGCGGTGGGCGAGTACAGCCTTCCGATAGTGGGGCTCATCATAATGGCGGTCGCCGCGGGAAGCGATCTGGTAGACGGCTTTATCGCGAGGCGGTTCAACCAGGGTTCGCAGCTCGGCGAGATGATCGATCCGTTCGCGGATAAGCTTTTGCATTGCGCGACGATATTGTCGCTGGTCATCATCTGCTTCGTGCATTGGGCGTTCATCGTCATATTGCTCGTGAAGGAAGCCACGATGGTGGTGGGCGGCATATTCATGGCGGGAGACAGCAAGAACATCAAGGCGAACTACATGGGCAAAGTGGCTTCCGCAACCATATCGGTCGCCATCATCATGTCGTTTTTCCATCCTTTCTGGGCGGATAAAGTATTTTATCTGGATTGGATAGTTTTGAGCATCGGTCTGGTGCTGACTTATATCGCGTTCTTCAACTATCTGAAGCAGGCTATCGTCATAATAAAAGGCATACTCGCTAAGCGCAAGGCCCAAAAAGAGGGGTTGACGGAGGACGCCGCCGAAAAGGAAGATGCCGGGGCGGAAGCGGAAAAGGTCGAGGTCGAGATAGTCGAGCCCGACGACAGCGACAAAACGCGTTAAACGGAAATCAAACGACGAAATCCACAAAACATATATATATTTACCTCAAGAGGTCATAATGGAACTACCGAAAAACTTCGAGCCGCAAAGCTTTGAAACCAACATCTATGCGGAGTGGGAATCCAAGGGCTATTTCACTCCCGCGGTCGATCAAACCAAACCGCCGTTTTCCATAGTCATGCCGCCGCCGAACATCACGGGGCAGCTGCACATGGGACACGCGCTGAACAACACCATCCAGGACATCATCGTCCGCCACAAGCGTATGCAGGGCTATTCCACGCTTTGGCTTCCCGGGACCGATCACGCAAGTATCGCCACCGAGGTCAAGATCGTTGAAAAACTGCACGAAGAGGGGATAGAAAAAGAGGACATCGGCAGAGAAGAGTTTCTGAAGCGCGCATACGAATGGAAGGATAAATACGGCGGCAGGATCGTGGGACAGTTAAGGCGCCTCGGGTGCTCCTGCGATTGGACCAGAGAAGCGTTCACTATGGACGAGCGCTGCTCCAAAGCGGTCAGGGACGTATTCGTCAACCTTTACCGCAAAGGACTCATCTACCGCGGCAGCAGGATAATAAACTGGTGCCCGCACTGTCACACCGCGCTCTCCGACGCCGAGGTCGAATACGAGCCGCAGGACAGCAACCTCTGGCACATCCGCTATCCTTACGCGGACGGGAGCGGTTATATGGTCATAGCGACTACGCGCCCCGAAACGCTTTTGGGCGACACCGCGGTCGCGGTCAACCCGAAGGATCCTAGATACACCGACAAGGTCGGTAAAATGCTCAAGCTCCCGTTGACTGATAGGGAGATACCGATAATCGCGGACGATTACGTCGAGCTCGATTTCGGTACGGGCTGCGTGAAAATAACGCCCGCGCACGATCCCAACGACTTCGAAGTGGGACTTAGGCATTCTCTTCCCGTCATCCGCATAATGGACGACGGCGGCGTGATAAACGAAAACGGATACGCTTACCGCGGACTCGACCGCGACGAGGCGAGAAAACGCATCGTCAAAGACCTCGAGGCCCAGGGGCTCATGGAAAAGATCGAACCGTATACCCATAACGTCGGCGTTTGCTACCGCTGCCACAGCACCGTGGAGCCCGTCGTCAGCAAACAATGGTTCGTCAAAATGGAAAAGCTCGCCGCTCCCGCTATAAAAGCGGTCAAGAACAAAAAGATCTCGTTCATCCCGGAGCGCTTTTCGAAGATATATTTCAACTGGATGGAGAACATCAAGGACTGGTGCATTTCGCGCCAGCTGTGGTGGGGGCATCAGATACCCGCATGGTATTGCGAGGACTGCGGCGAAGTCGTCGTCGAAAAAACGGATCCCGAGGTCTGCCCAAAGTGCGGCTCCAAACGTTTGAAACGCGACGAGGACGTGTTGGACACATGGTTTTCCTCGGCGCTGTGGCCCTTCTCGACTTTGGGATACCCCGACGAAACGGAGGATCTGAAATATTTCTACCCCACGAACCTGTTGGTGACGGCGTACGACATCATCTTCTTCTGGGTGGCGAGGATGATATTCAGCGGACTGGAACATATGGGCGAGATACCCTTCCCCGAGGTATTGATCCACGGCATAGTGCGCGACGCGGAGGGGAGAAAGATGTCCAAATCCCTCGGAAACGGCATCGATCCCATCATGCTTATCGACAAATACGGCGCGGACGCGCTCCGTTTCAGCCTGACGACGGGGGTCGCGCCCGGCTCCGACATCCGCTTCAGCGAGGACAAGATGGAGCCCAGCCGCAACTTCCTGAACAAATTGTGGAACGCTGCGCGTTTCGTGTTGATGAACGAAGAGGGCGTTAATATCCCCGAGATGGGCACTTTCAATTATACTTCCGCCGACAAGTGGATATTGTATAAGCTGAACGTGACGGTAAAGGAAGTCAACACGTATCTCAAAAAATACGAGCTCGGCATGGCGAACGCGAAGCTGTACGATTTTATCTGGAGCGATTTCTGCGACTGGTACATCGAGCTGACGAAGCCCGCGCTGTACGGCGGCTCGCAGAAGAAAAAGGGCGAGGCGCTCGCGGTATTGAACTATGTTCTGAAACAGATATTGAAGCTGATGCATCCGTTCACTCCGTTCATCACGGAGCGCATATGGAAAGAGTGCGGCGAATGCGGCACGATAATGCTCGAAAGCTACCCCGCATACAGCAAAAAGTTCGTATTTACCGCGGAGTACAGGCGCTTCGAGCGCGTCAAAGAGATCATCAGAGCGGTGAGGAACGTGCGCGCGGAGATGAACGTCGCGCCTTCGAAGAAGATAAATCTGTGCATCTCGGGCGAAGCGGAAAAGTACTTGAAGCGCAACGAGACCTATCTTAAAAAACTTGCCAACGTCGAAAACATCACCTATGTGAAATCGAAAGAGGAAGTGGACGGAAAATTCGTTTCGATAGTGGCGGCGGACGCCGAGGTGTATATCCCGTTGGGCGACGTCGTCGATCCCGAAAAGGAGACGGCAAGGCTCGAAAAGGAATTGAAGAGCATCGAAAACGAGATACGCCGCGGCGAAGGTATGCTCCGCAACACCGGATTCGTTTCCAAAGCGCCCGAGGCTTTGGTCGAGGCGGAGCGCGTGAAGCTCGCGGAAAACCGCGTCAAGCGCGAAAAACTCCTGAAAAGCATCGCCGATCTGAAATAGGGGACGTATAGCTTATTTCGACAAAAAAACTTAAAATCGCCTCTCGCGAAAGAGTTATAATTCGGAGAGGTGATTTTTTATGGCTCGTTTGATAGCGGTAGTTTCCGGCAAGGGCGGAGTGGGAAAGACTACGGTGACCGCGAACCTCGGGCGCGCGCTTGCAGCCCTCGGCAGAAAAGTGACCCTTGTGGACGCTGACATAGGTCTTAATAACCTCGACGTCGCGCTCGACATGGAAGAAAGGGTGGTGTACGACATTCTGGACGTGGCGGACGGCAGGGTAACGCCCGAGGAAGCGCTCGTCGCGGATACGGAGTTTCCGTCGCTCAAGCTTCTCGCAAGCGTCAGAAGCGGTGTTTCGGACAAGATAAAAGCGGCGCGCTTCGCCGCCCTGACTTCCGTTTTGGGGATCGCCGCCGATTATGTTCTGATAGACGCGCCCGCGGGAGTCGAGAGCGGGTTCCACCGCGCGGTGTGCGCCGCGAAGGAAGCTCTCATCGTCACCACTCCGCATATAGGCGCCGTAAAGGACGCGTCGAGGACGGCGGAGATACTGTCCACATACGACGTCAGGAATGCGGGGCTCATCGTAAACCGCGTCAGATACGACCTCGTGCGCCGAGGCGACGCGGTCTCGCCGCGAAAAATAGCCGCCCTGATGCGGATGAAGCTCGCAGGCGCTCTTCCGGAATCGGACAAGATCGGTATCGACCAGCTGTACGGCGCGCGGGGGGAATCGGCGCGCGCGTATATGATGCTTGCTTACGTCGTCGAAGGCCGCTCCGACAGAGTCTACGAGCCGAACGAAACGGGGATAATGTCCCTTTTCAAAAGGAGGCAGAAATGGTGAAAGCCGAAGAGATAGCGATAAAAATGCAAAAAAGTTTGGGACGCGACAAAGCGATGCCCGAGGGGTTCGGGAAGATGCTTATGGACGAGCTGGATAAATTGATGAGAGGTTATTTCGAATACGGAGAGGGCGATCTGATGCTGAGACTGACGCCGACGGCGCGCGGATGGGCGGCGGAGATACTTCTGGACGCGGACGGGATCAAAAGCCTAAAGCTTCTTTGATAGCGGTGCGCTGCTGATTTGCAGCCATCAGGCGGGTCAGCTCCTTTTCCGTCAGACGTCTGACGGGGACGAAGTCGTCGTTCACCACTATGAATTCGGTTATGCAGTCCGAGCGTATCCGCTTGAAGCAGCTGATGAGTTTTAGTCCCCAATGCACGGTGACGGTTTTGAGCTCCATAGGATGATTTTTGAGTTTAGTTTCCGAAATACGTTCGTATAGATGCCTGTATTCTTCTTTTTCCGTGCCGCCCACGGCGCCCAGATATATCAGTACCGCCATGATGCCTATGGAATAATTTATCTCGTAAAAGGCGCTCAGGATAAACGCGGCGAGCATTATGAACGCGGCTGCGATGCCCGCTATCCTCAGCGCCTTCAGGGCGCGGAGCGGCTTTTTCGCAAGCGCCAGAAGTATCCTGCCGCCGTCCAGCGGGTACAGCGGCAGCAGATTGTACAGACCTATCATTAGGCTCATATCGAACAGCGTTTCGGTGTATGCGTACAGCGCGGGAAAACGCCACCACAGCGCATACAGCGTAAGGCACAATATACCGTTCGACAGGGGGCCCGCCGCCGCGATGAATATCTGATCGGAAGAGGCGATATTCTCCCCGCCCTTTAATACGGCGCCGTAGGGCATCAGCGTTATTCGGTCCAGGACGTATCCGCGCTCGTACGCCGCCTTGGCATGGGCGGTCTCGTGCAAAAGGACCGCGAGGAGCGCCGCCAGGAATTCGACGTATTTATGTTGCAAGACCATGACGACGGCGACCACCCAAAACGCCGGGTGCACATATATTTTGAAGGAGTTCACTCTAAATCATATTCGGGAAAACGCGTTAAATTGCTTCAAAAGCTATTGAACTTTTCTTTACCCTATATTATAATAGCATATAACAAGAAACTGAACGCCCGTCGGCGGGCGAACGGAGGAACAATGAAAGAAAAAAGGCTTTATATCAAATACCGCCTTTCGGGGAAGGTGTACGAGGACGATCTTTATCAAAACGAACATTATACGATAGAAGAGGAAGCGTCCGAGTACGGCGTGAAAACTGTGCTCAAGCCGAAAGAGAAAATGGAGCTAATTGCTTTTTCGCTGAAATACAAGAGAAAATGCGTCTCCGACGAAAGGTTTTTCGCAAACGGCTATCAGTCTTGGACTACTTCGACGGAGTACTCCGCGGACGACAGGGAAAAAGGTCTTCCCGCTTTTATCCGTTCGCTTCCGTTCGCCAGGCGTATGGCGTCGACCTCGGGCGATTATCTGTTCGCGAAATATTCCAAAAAGCACGGTTGTTTCCATTCGTTTACATATACCTACTTCAGAAACGACGCGGAAACGGAGCTGTACGGCTCGTTGAACGAAAAGACGGGATTTACGATCTTCTATGTGGATATGGACGGCGGCGATTTCGAGATAACGAAAGACGTCGAGGGCGCCAAGGTCTCTGAGGGAGAGGCATACGAATTGATGAACGTTGTGCGGCTGAAAGGTTCGTACGACGAGGTTTTCGATACCTACTTCCGGCAGATGGGTATTCCCAAACCGCGCATAGAGCACATGGCGGGATATACCAGCTGGTATAATTATTTCCAGAAGATCGACGAGAACATCATTTTAAGGGATCTCGAGGGACTTTCCAAGGTGGGCGACCGGGCAGATATTTTCCAGGTGGACGACGGATACGAAACGTTTGTCGGCGACTGGCTCGATCCCTCCGAAAAATTCCCGCGCGGCATGAAATACATAGCGGACGCGATACACGAAAAAGGATACCTCGCGGGTATATGGCTCGCTCCGTTCAATGCGCAGAAGGTCTCGCGCACGGCAAAGGAACACCCCGACTGGCTGGTAAAGGACGCCGCCGGCAATCCGATTGTCAGCTGCCTCGGCTGGGGCGGCGCGTATACGCTGGATCTGTATAACGAGGAAGTGAGAGACTATATCCGTCACTTCTTCGACGTGATATTGAACGAGTGGGGGTTCGACATGGTCAAGCTCGACTTCCTGTACAGCCAGTGTATGTTCCCGAGAAACGGCTTGAGCCGCGGGCGCATAATGGCGGACGGCATGGAGTTTTTGCGCGAGTGCGTAGGGGATAAACTGATACTCGGCTGCGGCGTGCCGCTCGGCTCCGCGTTCGGTATCGTCGACGCGTGCAGGATAAGCTGCGACGTCGATCTGAAATTCAAGGAAAAATACTACAACCGACTTCACGTCAATAACGAGATACCTTCCGCCAAAAACGCTATAACGAACACAGTGTTCAGGCGCCACCTGGACGGCAGGGCGTTCTGCAACGATCCGGACGTGTTCTTCCTGCGCGACGACAACCTGAAATTCACTTGGGAGCAAAAGGAGCTTTTGGCGAAGATAAACCACCTGTTCGGCAACGTCCTGTTCGTGAGCGACGACATCAACGCGTACGGCGAAAAACAGATGGAACTTCTCCTCAAAACTTTCTCGAGATCGAACGCGATGATAATCTCGGCGGAACGCACGGACCGTAATTATTTCACGATAAAATATATCGAGGACGGCGAGAGGAAGACGTTGAACTTCGAACTGTAGCCGCCGCGGCGCCCGCGGAAAACCGCAGAGCGCCGAAAATGTCGGTATACGGCAGTAATGAAAACAAAAGGGAAAGCGCCTAAGAGGGCGCTTTCGTAATTTATATCGGCAAAAAACGACGGCGCATTGCGCCGTCGAATGAAAACCGATAGTGGAACTAAGGATTAACAAACCCGCGTTTGTGCAGGTGGGCGAACTATCGCTCCCTTTTGTCTTCCCCTGGCGTCAGACCTAGAGGTCCGGGGGGCTTGACATTATGAGCTGAACACGTAAGCCCTTTTAGATGTTAGGGTTCCACACGCTTAGCCCCACATCTCGGCAAACATATTATACCACATGCATATATGTTTGTAAACCCCCGAATTTTCCGAATTCAAAAACGCTTTGTCGCTTTCGGCAAATCGCTATGGTGGCAAATGTAAAATAATTATTTGTTGACGAAATTTTATCGATTTGATATTATGTAATTAGAGAACGCTTAAGTTGCAAAGGAGGCAATATGAAACTAAAGGCGTCGGCAATTTTAATGGTTTTGATATTGATCCTTTGTTTTTGCATGACCGGTTGCAGCTGCGAAAAATATGAACGCCTTCATACAGAGGATTTTTATTATAGAATTTTAAGTACAACCGGGAAATACGACTATGCGTACATTACAGGATTGACGGAAAAAGCGGAAAATGCAGAATTTCTAATTATACCGGATGAAATTGATGGCATGCCGGTTGAATCTGTTGGCACGTTTACATCAATGACATTGAAAAAATTGTATATATCAAAAAGTGTTAGACGTATAATAAAAGGACGAATATTATTTGCAAGAAGTTCAGACTGCAAAGTATTATATATAAGTAATACATTCAAATGTATTGAAGAAAACTGTACATATTATGTCTCCGAACATGCTGAGAAAAATTATAGGGAAAAAAGCGGAGGCGCGAAGCTTATGAAGGTTGCAAATGTGAGCTACTGGTACAACTATCCCGACGCGCCTAATGAAGGTATATATTTTATAGACGATCTGAACGAAGGAGAGGTTTTTGAATTTGTTCCGCCGGTCCCGACCAGAGAGAACTTCACGTTTGCGGGGTGGTATTCGGACGAAGAGTGTACCGAACCGTTCGACATGGACGGATTCAGTATGTCCGCAGATCAAAGAATAAACCTGTACGCGGGCTGGAAATAACGCGATACTTCTGCCCTGCATATAATGGCATAGTGAATCTAATTATTTGTTGACAAAAAATAGATTTGCTGATAGTATAAATATATAATGCCAATCGCTTGGTATAGGAGGATGTATGAAACTAAAGGCGTCGGCAATTTTAATGATTCTGATATTAATACTTTGTTTCTGCATGAGCGGTTGCAGCTGCGAAAACGATGAGCGCCTTCATACAGAGGATTTTTATTATAGAATTTTAAGTGCAACCGGGAAATACGACTATGTGTACATTACAGGATTGACGGAAAAAGCAAAAAATGCAGAATTTCTAATTATACCGGATGAAATTGACGGCATGCCAGTTGAATCTGTTGGCACGTTTACATCAATGACATTGAAAAAATTGTATGTATCAAAAAGTGTTAGACGTATAATAAAAGGACGAATATTATTTGCAAGAAGTTCAGGCTGTAAAGTATTATATATAAGTAATATATTCAAATGTATTGAAGAAAACTGTACATATTATGTCTCCGAACATGCTGAGAAAAATTATAGAGAAAAAAGCGGGGGTGCGAAGCTTATGAAGGTTGCAAATGTAAGCTACTGGTACAATTATCCCGACGCACCCAACGAAGGCATATATTTTATAGACGATCTGAACGAAGGAGAGGGTTTTGAATTTGTTCCACCTGACCCGACCAGAGATAACTTCACGTTTGCGGGGTGGTACTCGGACGAAGAGTGTACCGAACCGTTCGACATGGATGGATTCAGTATGTCCGCAGATCAAAGAATAAACCTGTACGCGGGCTGGAAATGATACGCTGTCACTAAGGAGATATATTATGAAAAAATTAAACATTATTATTTTAGTTTTATCATTAGCGCTTGTATTCGCTATATTCTATAGTACATTAGATGATTCTGCTAATAATATAGCCTTAGCCGAAGGCGACAATGAAGATTTTATAACGGATCCTGTATTGATCAACAATATAAAATATAAGCAAAAAGGCAATGATCCGGTTTTGTCTGTCATGGTTACGGGACCTAACGAAAGCGCTTTTGCATGGAGCGGATCGCTGTTGGAAGGTTTTTCATATAACAATACATCATTAATTGAAAGTCTGATGGCGAACAGTAACGCAAATTTATATGTTTCATCGGTAATAGATAATTCTGTTCTATTTATCAAACAAGGCCAAAATTATTATAATAATTTTGACTCAGACTCTTCGGGTATCGAGATTTTAGATTCATCAAAACATTCAATCATAATAGTGCAGTTTTCAGAAGCAGAACTTTCGATACAAAAACTGTATAATCAATTTGAAGCCATAATAGTCGAAGTGCTAAATAAATATATTCAATTCGGGGCGCAAATGCCCACCGTGAACCTGATAGGTCACGGATTGGGCGGTATGCTGAACATAATGTTCGCAAACAATTTCCCCAACACGGTACATTCCGTTTTCAATATCGGTACACCGCATTTGGGTATCGACGGTTTAAACGAGATCTCTAGTTTATTTGCTAGATTTGATAGTATAAATGATCCTTTCTTGTTTAATATGTCATTATATGACGTAAACGAAGTATGGTATCAGCTTAGAACACAATGGAATTTGTATACCGTGACGACAAACCCGGATATAGACGCACATGCGATCTCTTCAATAATGTCGCATACGAGTATTTTTTCGCTTATCGAGTATCTGCAGACCATTATCAAATTATTAGACGGACCGAAAAACTCGCTCGAAATGATATTGTCTTTAGCAAATCATGAAAACTTTGTTTCCAAAAATTTCGGACACAATATTCTGCAAGCCGTGCGTGATGTTGTAAAAATCAAAGAGGATAAATCGATCACGGACGCTTACGGCAAATTATCGGCAGAGACCAAAGAGATAATTGCTGACGTTTTGAGCGATAGAACATTTTTTACTGTGACTGTCAAGTGGATCGATGATGTTATAAAAAAACTATCCGAGCAACATGAAGCTTATATGCTTAGCGACTTAACAAATTTTGAGGCATATTTGGAGCCCGGCATTGCTTTAATTTATAACGCTATCGGTATACCGGAAAAGTATTTTTTCGGCAAGCAGAAAATAAACACAACAGCTGATGAAAATCAAACAAGTAATGTGGAAATCGAAATAAATGACGAGAATATACTCGATATATTTTTTGAAAGCGGTCTTGTTCCGCAATTCAGCGAAATATATTCTAATATCGGCGACCTTACATCCAACCAAACACAAATATTATTGATAGTTGCCGAAGCAGTAAGCAATCTGGCTGCAATATTACCTTCGGTCGATGTCGATGAAGATGTTTCGCTATATTCTATGCTATTATCGATTTTGACGGAGGCAGCGTCACTATTTATAGATAGCGACACAGAGTATGTCATAAAGAAGTATGTCGCTTTGATAAAGTATAAGTCGAATACCGAATTCGATCAAGGGGAGTTGTTTTATAATGATCCTTTACTGCTTTTGAGTGACGGCATTATCGATCATACTTCCCAAAGAGCGTCGGATTATGACGGTTTCAAAACGTATACGAAAATAATCGGATCCGAAATGGTGTCTTTACAGTATATATCAAACGAGAATCTGCCCGTACCTATAGCGCATTTTACACAGACAAAAGATCCGGATATCATTTCATACATAATAGATAATATAGACATTGGGGAGCCTGAAAGTTTGTTTAATTTTAGAAAGGTCTCTGATGGATATGAAGTTATAGGACTCAATTCGCTGTATGAAGACCAAGACGCTCTTATTATACCTCAAAAGTATAGAAACGAATCGATCATCGGTATCGGCAGGAATGCGTTCAGAAAACTTGGCGACAGGCAAAATCTTGAAAAAGAGGTCACGATCTCTATCCCGGATACCGTAAAGTATATCGATGATTACGCCTTTGACGGGGCCGGGGCGCTAAATTTCACATTGCCGTCCGGCATCCTTAGAATAGGTAAATTTGCTTTCAAAGATACCGTACTCGGAGAGTTGGAACTTCCTGGAAATATTAAGGATATCTATAGCGGCGCGTTTTTAAATTGCGACGTAAAATTGTCTATAGAAAACGGTAATTTTTATTACACGGATCAGAACGGATCTCTTTACTATAAATATTCCTATAACACGAAAAGACTTGTTTTAGGCAGAGCAAACAGTAACGGCGAATATATCGTCCCGGAAAATGTGACAATTATAGGCGCATTCGCCTTTTACGGAGATACATCGCTCAACAGTGTAAATTTCGCCGACGTCAGACAAATAGAGGAATACGCATTTGCATATTCCGCATTGGAAACCATAGAGGGCGGAGCAAATATAGAAACTATCGCCCCGGAAGCATTTTACGGAGTGACTTTCGCTGCTTCCGACAGCGATTTTTTGGTGCTGGGAGATCTTTTGATTAAATATTTCGGCGATGAAAAGATTTTATCGCGTGAAGATTTTCCTGCGGGGATCACCGGCGTATTCAGCCTTGCTTTTTCGAATACACAAGTTACACAGATTGATTTGCCGAATACCGTGACGAATATTATGGATCAGGCTTTCGCTGCGTCCGATTTGGAAAAGATAGTTTTCCCGGCGTCTGTCGCTTCGATAGGGAACGCTGTATTTAATGACACCGATATAAATGAAATCGTCTTCCTGAATGTTACTCCGCCACTGACGGGATCCATATTAGCGGGCGTAAATAATACGGATTTTACCTTGTATATACCTTACGGACTTAAAAACATTTACGTTGAAAACAGATTTTTCGACTTGCACGAAGTGTTTATAGAATACTTATATGTGAATATCACGTTTGACACGGCAGGCGGAACTCAATGCGCCAATATAACGGTGCCGTATTACGGAAGTATAGGAACGCTGCCGATCCCTGAAAAAGAACATTTCGTTTTTGCCGGTTGGAAAGATATAGACGGAAATACTTACGAATCGGGCTTCGGTTTTTATAGTTACGAGGATACAACGCTTTATGCACAATGGGATCTCAAAGTTTACAGTGCTTTATACGAGGTCGCTATGGGCGTGAATCCCAATAAGAGTTTATATACCATTAACGACGATCTTACCTTGTCCGACGTCACAGATATACCGGCGGGCTATGAGTTTTCGGGATGGTTTTATCAGGACGAAAGGATCTATTCATTGCCTACGACGTCTGCCGTCGTGCATGTCCTGGAAGCGCGCTTCAGCCCCGTAGAATACAATGTTATTTTGGATTTTGATGACGGATTCGTTACCGATACCGTGCTGTTCGGAATGGCGTTTGATCTTTTTGTTCCGGATATAGAGGGCCATGATTTTATAGGGTGGGAGTATTTCGATGGCGAAGAAAATGTTTTGCTTACGGATTCAACCGGAGCAGGTTTCGGAAATTGGTCTATTCTGGAAGATAATATTACCCTAAATGCAAGATGTGTCAGAAAAACATTTGCCGTCAAATTGGTTTTTGAAATACTGAACGGCTTACCTGTCTATAAATGGTTGGAGATTAAGGATAATATCCCCAGCTTCGTGGATACGGAAAATTTGATACAGTATGGCGATTTGATAGATTCTTATCAATTAATGCTGTTGATCTCCGAAAGCGGTTTGGCTTATAAAGAGGGCCATATATTGACCGGTGTCGACCTTAAATCCGAAGGATCCGATCACGGCCCATTAAATGCACCGTCTACCGGGCCTAAGATGATCTCGATCCCTGATCTAGGAACTAACGGATGCACGGTAAATATGGCTTTTGAAGAACAAAGCGACATTTCTCAATCTTCGGAAGAAGAGCTTGATTTAATATTTGAATGCGAATACGAACGCGAGAAATACAATATCTGCCTTAATCAGGCGAACGGAAGTTCAAATCAGTTTTATTTTTACGGTGATGAATGCAACTTTCCTGCGCCCGTAAAGGAAGGGCATTCGTTCATAGGATGGAAAAATGAATCGGGAGAATTGTTTGCATATAATATAATGCCGGATCTAACGCCGTCAGAAGAGAGATCTTTGAATGAACCGTATAATTTATATGCGTCATTTGAGGCAAATATGTATTTTATTACATATTTTGCAAACGACAATATTTATGAGCAAATCGGATATCGCTATGGGGAAAATATTGCGCCGTTGAATGCCCCGGAGAAAACCGGATACACGTTCGTCGGCTGGGACCCTGCGATAGGCGGAACTATGCCAGCTTATAACGTATCGGTCAATGCTATTTATGAAGTAAATAAATATACCATTATATTTAAATCCGATAACGAGATAATAAGTCAGAAAGAATATTTATACGGGAGTCCGATTATCCCGCCGTCAAATCCGACTAAAACAGGATTTACATTTACAGGATGGGATGCGGATATCATGCAGAATGCGACAGATAATATGGTAATCAACGCGCTATTTGCAAGATATACAGCAAAAAGCAGCGATATTTATAATAATGAATTGGTCATCGGGACCCAAACGGCACTGGATACGTCATACATAAATTGTTCTATATTCAATAAATCACAGATCGTAAAAATCATTATAAAGGAAAATATCAATTGTTTAACAATCGAAAGCTCCAGCTATTCTCGGGAATATTCTAATAAAATGATAGAAATAGAGGAATCGACAAAGCCTTTTATTCTTATTGTGAAAAATATTAAGTTTATATCCGCGCCGGAAAACACATCTACTTGTATTAAAAGCTCGAGACCCCTTGAACTGATCTCAACCGGCACCGCCAATACTTTTAAAGGCAGTGACAAAGGCGACGGCTTTGCCGGGATAGGTATTTCGTGCAATAATTTAACAATAAGCGGCAGCTCAAAAATAGAGTTTATAGGCGGTGACCAAAATGAAACGCATTTAGCAACCATGGGAGGAGCAGGTATCGTCGCGACGAAATTGATTATAAATGCCGCGAACGTTATAGCGACAGGCGGAAACGCTATAGACGGTAAAAACGGAGCGAACGGAGCAGACGCAAAACCTGTATCCACCGTACCTAAGGCAGGGGCTAAAGGATATACGGGAGCTAACGGAGAAAACGGAAAAAACGGAGACGATGGCGGAGTCGGCGGTCCGGCAATTTGGGGAACGGATATAACTATAAATGCAGGAGCATGTCTCACATTACAGCCGGGCAATGGCGCAAATGGCGGCAACGGCGGTAAAGGAGGCGCCGGTGGCAAAGGCGGTAAAGGTGGGGAAGGAAAAGTATTGGTGAAAGTAGGTGAAGGCGGCAACGGCGGAAATGGCGGAAATGGAGGCAATGGAGGCAAAGGCGGTGATGCAGGCTACTATATTTTAACGATAGGGGTACGAAACCTAGTTAATAATGGCACGATCATTGAAAAGAGTGGGGTGCCAGGCCAAGGCGGTCTAGGAGGTCAAGGCGGCGCCGCAGGCAGCGGAGGAGAAGGCGGTAATAAGTGGAACGGAAAAGGCTTAGGGCCCCCGGGCGCCAATGGAAAAGGCGGCGGCGACGGCGCACCGGGAGGCGCGGGCGCGGCGTCGCGGTATTTTGAAGGCGGCGTAGATTTCAGCGGGTGGTGAAAGTTATTTCTTCGCGGCGAGGGTCCTGAGCATCTGCATAAGCTCGGGGGAGAGCATGTTGCTTAGGTTGTCGGCGGAACCTTGAGCGCCGTTCGAGGACGCGTTTTGAGAGCGGAAATCGTTTCTCGCGGGATTCCCCGTACCGTTCAGCATGCTCATAAGGCTCATCATCTGCATTATATCCGACATGTTCCCCATGCCGCCACGATCCCCGCCGCCCGGGGAGCCGCCCGATGAGGTCATGTTGCTCATCAGCAAAAAGGGAAGAAGCGACGATATATCCATAATACCTCCGTATCACTGTTTCAGTTTTATGATGAGCTCGCGCATTCTTTCCGCCTGTTCCGGGGTCAGAAGGGGCAGCATCTTTTGGTAGAATCCGTCCACAATGTCGTTATTGAGTTCTCCCGAGGCTCTTCCTTCCGCCGCGACTTTGAACAATTCGTTCATCAGCTCCGTTTCGTCCATTCCGGCGTACTTTCGTATGGCCTCCTCCGGGGTCAGACTTTTGCCGCCTCTTTTACGGCGGATGTAGTCGTTTATATCCATATTCACCTCGCCCCAATATATTCGCATATTCGACAAGGTGTGCGCCGTTCCAGAAACTTTTCCAATTATTCACCGACATTTCACTTGACTTTGTATTTACGAATAATTTACAATATATTTACCGAAACTATTTCGGGAATTCGATTTACGGAGATACGATGAAGTTGGATACGAATCTGGGCGCTTTGATAAACGATATCGTTAATTCGGATAACACCGCGACGTTTGTGGTCGCGCCCTCCGAATACGACAAAGAGGGTTTTTTGAACGACGTTGCCGCCAGATTCGATATCGCATACAGATTCAACGCCGCCGTAGAGGATCTTAGGCAGTTCGCCGTCGTATTGGCGAACAAGATACTTTCGGACGATCCCACGACTCTCCTCAGGATCAAACAGATACTTTTCTGCCATTCGCGCTACAACGGCGTGGACGTCGCTATTCGCGCGGTGCTGGACAAGCTGGCGCTTGAGGATAAAAGCGTTTTGTTGTCGTTCGAACGTCTGGAAAAACTTCCCGCGGGGCTTAGCTTCGAAAAGTGCGTGTATCTCATTGCGCACGCGCCTAAAAACGTTAAGATCGTCCTTTCGTCGGATAAATACCTGAAGATAAATCTGAGGGAGCTGGAACCCAAGTGTCCGCTGATAGTCGATCAGACGATTCTTCAAAAATGCTCCGATCATTGCACGCCGGAGATGTATCTGACGGCTCTCGACATGAGCGACGTCGCGCTTATGGGGTATCTCGGCGAATACGGCGCCTTCCCGGAAACGCTGTTGTCGCTGACGGACGACGGCGCTCAGGAGCGCTTCCGTTCGCTGGCGTCGAACCACGGCGGTTATTTAAGCTATTGCACCCACTCTTGCGGAGCGGGCTGCTACGTCATGAAAAAGGAGCTTGGCGAGTACCTGGAGTCCAAGCGCGGCTCGCTTTCCAAACATCTGGGGAACTACGCTTCGGTCCCGCTCAAGGAGCGCATGTTCGAAACGCTGGCGACGGAATTCGGCAACTACGACGCATTGAATTTTGCTTCCTTTACGGGCGACGTCGGCATGGTGGACGCGGCGGTGAAAAGAATAATCGCCTCGGACGCGGATCTGCTGAATTCGATAAATTACATCGCGGCGCACAGCGAATTCGACGCGGAATGCGATCCCGAAAAGTACCCGTATGCGGCGCTGTATGCCGCCGCCGTAGCGTTCAAACACGCCGGAAAGGGCGGGGAGGCGGCAGCTGCTGCGGACAGGCTTTTAGCGGTGTTCGAAACAAAACGCGACAAAAGGTCGTATTGCTGCGCCGAGTATCTGAAAACTTTATATTTGTTCGGTAAAAACGAGTTCGGGGCACTGAAAGAGTTGTTTTCGGAGCTGAAAAACAAGCTTGACGATCCGGAAGGGCGCGAGCTCTTCGAGATCATGCAATATCTCAGCCCGGAATCCATGCGCTACTCCGCGCTTTCCGCTTCCGAAGCGGAACAGGCTTTGGAACTTGCGAACGGCGACAGGCATTACTGGTCGCTGAGACTACTGGAAAACGTCGAAAACTATTATTATTCCATCGGCAATTACCGTAAGTCCATGGAGACGGCGGAGAAACTCAAATCGATCTTCCCGATGTACGTCATACCGCTAAGGATAATTGCGATGAGCTATTTTTACGGCGATCTGAAGCGCACCAAAAATCTCGTCGAAGAGGCGCTGAGTTTCGCCATAAACAACAATCTGTTCAACGATACCCACATGCTCTATTCCGTGAAGGCGCTTATGGAAAGCTTTTACGGCAACGAGGAAACGGCTCTGATGTACTCCGACCGCGCATACGGCGCGCTGACGGACGACATAGGATTCGAGCGTTATTTCACGGTATATGTCAGGTGCTATCTGAATTGTTTGTTCAACAGGGTGTCGTATGCCGCGAATCTTGCAAATCTTTATCTGCACGAGGCGCAGGAACTTGCCCCTAAATATTCCGCGATGATGCTTCAGATTTATTCCTATGCGGCTTTGAAAGAGGGCAACCGTTCGCGCTCCTACCGCGCCGCGACCCAGGCGATAGACGCGGCGGAAAACCGTTCCTTCGTATGGCTGTACAGCATGGGGCTCGCGACGAACTGCCTTTTGGCAAAGGGCGAGATACGCGACGTCAGGTCGATAGTGACGAATATACTGCGTTGCGGCGAAAACTACGGGATGCTGATGGTCCTGACGGATACCGCCGTGTTCGGACCCATCCTGCGTGAGGCGGAGGCGGGCGAGATAGAACCGGAGACGGTATCCAAAATAAAGGCGCTCATCGACGCCAAGCAGGGCGGAAAAGGCGAACAAGGCGTGCTGCATGTCACCATGTTCGGCGATTCCGCGGTCTCGATGAACGGCAAAGAGCTGCAGTGGAAGACCAGAAAATCGAAGGATCTGTTCCTGCATTACATGCTGGCGGGCGAATTCGGGATCGACAGAAACGTCATAATCGATTATATGTGGAAGGACTACCTGTACGATTCCGCCATAAACAATCTGAAGACTACCAATAATATCATCAGAAAAACGCTCGCGCAGAACGGCGTAAAATTCAAGCTCGAATACATCAACTCCAGGTACGTTCTGCACATGGAGGAAGTGAACTGCGATTATTACCGCTTCAAAGCGCTGATGGAGGAATTCGCGCGCTCCGATTCCGTCAGCGAGCGCGTCAGGATAATGCGAAACGTACTGCGCATCTACAAGGGCGACCTCGGCAGCGAAATGAACTATCCCGATTTCGTGCGCGAACGCAACAGCGTCAGGCACGACCTTATCTTCGGGCTCATAAAGCTGGTGCGCGCTTTGATAAAAGACGACGAGAGGACGGACGCGAGGGAGTTTTTGTCGGCTCTGAAGATAATCGACAACACCTCCGCATACGAGTCACTGGCGCAGGAAATAGAAAAGCAATTGGAATAATTATGCATATTGCTCCCGATTGGAAAGATTACGAAGTGATAGAAACGGGCGGCGGCATGAAATTGGAACGCTTCGGCTCCGTAAGGCTCCTGCGCCCCGATCCGCAGATAATATGGGACGCGCCGTACGACCTGGAAAGGGAGGGCGCGCCGGACGCGGTATACCGTCGTTCGAGATCGGGCGGAGGCGGCTGGGAGTTTCTGAAACGCGTGCCCGAGGAATTTTCGGTCGCGTGGCGGGACATGAAGTTTTCGCTGAAACTGATGGGGTTCAAACATACCGGTATTTTCCCGGAACAGGCGTACAACTGGGCGCGTATGCGTGAGCTGATAAAGGGCGAAAAAAGGCGGATAAAAGTATTGAACCTTTTCGCTTACACGGGCGGAGCGAGCGTCGCCGCCGCCGCGGAGGGGGCCTTTGTCACCCATGTGGACGCCGCGAAAGCGATGTGCGAGCGCGCCGGCAAAAACGCGCGTATGTCGGGTATCCCCGCGGACGGGATCAGATACATAGTCGACGACTGCATAAAATTCGTCGAAAGGGAATTGAGGCGCGGCAACCGCTACGACGCCGTCATCATGGATCCCCCCAGCTACGGCAGGGGACCGCGCGGCGAGGTGTGGAAACTGGAGGACACCGTTTTCGACTTCGTGCAAAAGACGGTAAAGCTTTTGTCGGATGAACCGCTGTTTTTCCTTATCAATTCGTATACCACGGGGCTTCAGCCCTCGGTCATGAAAAATATCGCGGATATATGCCTGAACGGGGCGGGTACCACCGAAGCCTACGAATTGGGACTTCCGACGGGCAGGAGGGAAGTGGTGCTTCCCTCGGGCGCCAGCGCCATGACCACTTTCGCTAAATGAGTATGGAACAAAAGACGATAGATTACAACGATTTGAACATTGCTTACGAGGATAATCATCTATTGGTTGTCGTCAAACCGCAGAATATCCCCGTTGCCGCAGACTCGAGCGGCGACGACGACCTCTTGAGCGCTTTGAAACGCTACTTAAAGGACAAGTACTCTAAACCCGGCGAAGCGTATCTGGGACTAGTGCACCGTCTGGACAGACCCACCGGGGGCGTCATGGTGTTCGCGAAGACTTCGAAAGCCGCCGCGCGTCTATCGGAATCCATTCGCTCGGGCGACTTCGAAAAAAGATACCTTGCCGTCACCGCGGGCGTGCCCAGAGAAAAAAAGGGCATTCTGAAAAACGCGCTCTACAAGGACGAAGCCACAAACACCGTCTACGCCGTGCCGCTGGCGACGGAGGGCGCGCGCCTTGCGCTGATGGAGTATAACGTCATGGAGGCAAAACAGGGGCTCGCGCTTCTGGACATACGCCTGTATACGGGAAGGAGCCATCAGATAAGAGTGCAGCTGAAGACTATCGGATGCCCCGTTTTCGGCGATATGAAATACGGCGCGGATAAATCGCCCGAGGGTTACGATATGGCGCTTTGGGCTACCGAAATACGCTTTCCGCATCCCACGACCCGGGAGAAAATGGTTTTCAGAGTATATCCCCCGAAGGATGACATACCGTGGAAATTCTTTGACATAGCAACCAGGCTGTCTATTAAAATGAATTGAAATCGTTCGAAAAAAGAAGGGGCGTTTGCTCTTTGAGGCGGCTGTAAAACGGAAAAAGCGCGGCAGATATACCGCGTTTTTTATAAGGATAGAGATCCATGCGAACGATTTTGATCCGTTCGGCACTTTTGGCGACTTTCGTCGCTTGACTCTGCCGTTCGGGCGGGTGAACCGCGACGCTTTTGCTTGACATAAACATGGTTTTTTAATATAATCGATATAATATAATTTCGGAGCGGAAGTATGTTAAAAGACGACATCAAAAACGCAAGAATTCAGGCAATGAAAGCTCACGACAAGACGGTATCCGGCGTGTTGAGCGTGGTCTTGAACAAGATCATGCTTGCCGAAATTGAGCTGAGAGCCAAGGGCGCCGAGTTAAAAGACGCCGACGTCATACAGGTATTGCAGAAATGCGAGAAGGAACTTCTGGACGAAAGAGCGGGTTTCGAGAAGGCGGGGCGCGTCGAAAAGACGGAGGATCTTGATAAACAGATCGCCGCGGTCAAGGTGTTCATGCCGAAAATGATGGACGAAAAGGAGATATCCGAGGTCATATCCTCTCTCGAGGACAAGTCCGTTCCCGCAGTAATGCGTTATTTCAAAGCGGAATATGCTGGTAAATGCGATATGCGCCTTGTAAGTGAGGTCCTGAAGAAGTCGAATGGATAACGAAAATATAAAAAAGACCGAGGAGGCGAATCCGCCTTTAGATCCCGATTCTTTAGCGGAGCCCGAAGCGCCGGACGAGATTGTGACCGAAACCGATACCTCGGTCGCCGAAGAGGGCGCGGAGGAGAAAAAAAGCGTAATAAGGAAGTTTTTCCCCAAAAAAGAAAAACAAGTTCTTTCGCCCGAGGAGAAAAAGGCGCGGCTCAAAAAGCGCGCGCTTTTGGCGCTCGAGCTTTTTTTGTGTTACTTAAAGATAGGACTGTTCACGTTCGGGGGCGGATACGCGATGATTGCGCTCATCGAAAGGGAATACGTCCAGAAGAAGAAATGGATAACGGATGAGGAGTTTTACGAAATCATAGCGATATCGGAGTCGACCCCGGGTCCGATAGCGATAAACTCCGCGACTTTCATAGGATATAAGCTTGTGGGGTTCTGGGGAGCGTTCGTCGCCGTTGTCGCGGTGTGTATCCCGAGCTTCGTCATAATCTATATAATATCGATATTCTACGACGCATTCATGGCGTTCACCCCCGTACAGTATGCGTTTCAGGGCATAAACGTCGGGATAGCGATATTGATAACCTCGGCGGGCGTCGGTATGATGAAAAAAGCGAAAAAGGACGCTTTCGATTACATCATATTCGTGCCGGCATTCCTTTTAGTGACGCTGTTCGACATCTTTAATATCGATTTTTCCAGCGTGTATCTTATATTGATAGGTATAGCGATCGGTATAATTTATAAGGTAGTGCTCGACGCGATCGCCAGGAAAAAAGGTGTTGCGATACCCGGTGCGCCCGACGTCGCGGGCGGCGCGGAAGACGGCGGAAAGAGCGGGGAGGAACGAAAATGAGCATATATCTCGAATTGTTCCTTGCTTTTTTGAAGATCGGGACCGTTTCCTTCGGAGGCGGCTACGGAATGATACCGATAATCCGCGACGAAGTGGTCACCCGCGGCTGGATTTCCGAGGACGTTTTGTGGAACTATATAGCGATAGCGGAATCCACCCCCGGACCCATCGCCATAAACGTGGCGACGTTTGTCGGAAGCGATATGGCGGGGATATGGGGCAGTCTCCTTGCCACCACCGCCGTCGTTTTGCCCGCGTTCATAATAATTTTGATCATTGCGGCGATATTCAAAAATTTCATGCAGAACGCATACGTCAAGGGAGCGCTGAAGGGCGTTACGCCGATAATATGGGCGCTCATCGTATCGACGGGGCTCCTTTTGGTGGTGAAGTGCCTGTATGCAAATTACAATAACTTCGATGTCCGCGGCGATTTCGATTTCCACGCGCTCATCATATTCGCTGTCGTGGGCGGGATCGCGCTTGTATACAGGCTCGTCGCAAAGAAAAAGATACCGCCGATAGCGCTTATACTGATATCCGCCGCCGCGGGAATGGTGTACTATATCCCGCTGTAAGCGGCACGGAGGGGCATATGACCAAAAAGAAAAAGATCGTTATCGTTCTTTCCGCCGTAATCGCCGTATTATTGATACTTGCGATCGTAGCGATGATCCTGTTCGTTCCGAAGCGCGGCGAGCGAAACGACACCGAGTACTGGTCGGAGTACGACGTATTCGACATTGCCGCGATCCCCGAGATCGAGATGACGGGTGACGAGTTCAGGATACTTCAGCTTGCCGACCTGCATTACCATGCGGGATACAGAATAGCGGACTCCTCGGTCACGGTGGACGGATATTATCTCGTATAAATATTCCGTTAAACAAAAGAGGGCGCGCCGAAGGGCGCGCCTTTTACGTTAAAAAAAAGCTCATTCCGAAGAATGAGCTTTTGAGTTTTACGTTTTTGATCGCGTTATGCGCGTTTTCTGAGATTTTTCTTCAGCTTGTTGAGCTCCGCATACAGCTCCTTCGGCAGAGTGTCGCCGAACTTGGAGCGATAGTAGTTCTCGATGTCTTCCGCTTCCGCAGTCCACACCTTCTTGTCGCAATCGAGGATCTTCTTGAGGTCGTCTACCGACATATCCAGTCCCTCGAGGTTGATGTCCTCGGGTTTGGGCATATAGCCGATGGGGGTTTCGACGGCGTCGACGGCTTCCTCGCAGCGACGGATGATCCAATCCAGCACTCTCATGTTGTCGCCGAAGCCGGGCCACAGGAAGTTGCCCTCGTCGTCTGTACGGAACCAGTTGACGTTGAAGATCTTGGGTTTGTTCTTGACTTTTTTACCCATGTCGAGCCAGTGTTGGAAGTAATCCGCCATGTTGTATCCGCAGAAGGGGAGCATCGCCATCGGGTCGTGACGAACGACGCCTACCGCGCCCGCCGCCGCAGCGGTGGTCTCGGAAGCCATTATGGAGCCGACGAATACGCCGTGTTTCCAATCGCGCGCTTCATAGACCAGCGGCGCCGCTTTCGCGCGTCTGCCGCCGAAGATGATAGCGGAGATCGGCACGCCTTTCGGGTTCTCGAATTCGGGGGAGAGGCAGGGGCAGTTTTTCGCGGGAGCGGTGAAACGCGAATTGGGATGGGCGCCCTTTATGGGTTTGCCGTCCGCGTCTACCATGCCGCCCGACCATTTGTTGCCCTTCCAGTCCAGAACGTTTTTCGGAGGATTTTTGTCGAGTCCTTCCCACCAAACGGTCTTTTTCTTGGGGTCGAAAACGACGTTGGTGAATATCGTATCCTTTCTGGTCGAAGCGAGAGCGTTGGGATTCGATTTCGCGTTCGTACCGGGAGCCACGCCGAAGAAGCCGTTCTCGGGGTTTACCGCATACAGCATCCCGCCCTTGCCGCGGCGTATCCAGGCGATGTCGTCGCCTACGGTGAATACCTTGTATCCCTTCGCGGTATAAGTCTCGGGAGGAATGAGCATCGCGAGGTTCGTCTTTCCGCAAGCGGAGGGGAACGCCGCCGTGATGTACTTGATGTCGCCGTCGGGCTTTTGAACGCCGAGGATGAGCATGTGCTCAGCCATCCAGCCTTCTTTCCATCCTTGGTAGCTTGCGATACGAAGCGCGAAGCATTTTTTGCCGAGAAGCACGTTGCCGCCGTAGCCGGAGTTGAGCGAATAGATCGTGTTGTCCTCGGGGAATTGGCAGATATAGCGGTTCTCCTCATCGAGGGTTACTTTGCTGTGGATACCTCTGACGAAATCGTCGGAATCGCCGAGTTTGTCCAAAACCTTTTTGGAAACGCGGGTCATTATCGCCATGTTCAGAACGACGTAAATGCTGTCCGTAAGCTCGATGCCGTATTTTGCAAAACGCGAACCGATCTTACCCATGCTGAAGGGGATGACGTACATCGTCCTGCCCTTCATGCATCCGGTGGCGATGGCGTCGAGTTTGGCGTACGCTTCCACGGGGTCCATCCAGTTGTTGGTGGGTCCTGCGTTTTTCTGCTCGCGGGAGCATATGAACGTTCTGCCTTCGACGCGCGCCACGTCGTTGACGGCGGTGCGGTGATACAGGCATCCGGGCAGGAGTTTCTGGTTGCACTTATAGACCTCGCCCGTAGAAACGGCGATCTTCGTAAGCTCGTTGAGCTGCTTTTTGCCGCCGTCGATCCATACTACCTCGTCGGGTTGCATGAGGTCGGCGTATTTCTTTACGAAATCGAGAACATGTTGATTTTTGGTAAGTTCCATATCAGTCTCCTATTGTAAGATTGACCCTATATTACCATAATATTCCGATAAATGCAACACAATCGCTCGATTACGGCGGCAAATAATTGGATCCGGTCCGATCCGGGAACCCGTCCGCCCCGGCACATCTTTTATATATAAAAAATAGAGATTACTGCGAAAAATCGCTTTACTTTTCGGAAAACGTTTGTTATATTTATAGAGCACGTTACCTTGCCCTACGACGGGAATGCGGTTTTTCGCCGTGGAGCGGGGCGAATAATCTCATACGAAAAGGAGTACAAAAAAATGCTTACAGTCGATCAAAAGAAAGAGATCATCGCCAAATTCGGCAAAAACGAACAGGATACCGGATCCCCTGCGGTCCAGATCGCGCTTCTGACCAAGAGGATCGAGGAGCTCAACGCGCATCTTGCGGTGCACAAAAAGGACCACCACAGCCGCAGAGGTCTTCTGAAGCTGGTAGGTCAGAGGAAAAATCTTCTGCGTTACCTGATGGAACAGGACATCGAGGCGTACAGAAGCCTTATCGCAGAGCTCGGTATCCGCAAATAGGGAAACCGCGGGGCGGCACTTTTGCCGCCTCTTTTTTGCGGCAAGCCCGAACATCATTGTAAAAAACCGAAAAAGGAAAAATATATAATACGTCCCCGAGGACGGGGACAGGAGGCAAAATGAAAGAAAGCAAAGTATTCGTTACCACGATCGGCGGGCGCGAAGTGAGCGCGGAGATAGGCGGTTACTGCTCGCACTCGAACGGCGAGGTGCTCATCCGCTGCGGAGACACCGTCGTCATGACGAACGTCACGATGTCGAAAGCGCCCCGCGAAGGGATGGACTATTTCCCTCTCGGAGTCGATTTCGAAGAGAAGATGTACGCCGTGGGCAAGATCCCCGGCGGCTTCAAAAAGCGCGAAGGACGTCCTTCGGACAAGGCGATATTGACCTCGAGGCTCATCGACAGACCCATTCGTCCGCTGTTCCCGAAGGGACTTTACAACGACGTGTCCGTAGTCGCTACGGCGCTGTCGGTAGATACCAATATCCCCCCCGAAGTATACGGGATGCTCGGCTCCAGCATCGCGCTGTCCGTTTCCGACATACCCTTCAACGGTCCCACGGGCTCCGTCATGGTGGGATATGTCGACGGCGAATACATTATAAACCCCGATTCCGCCCAGCGCGAAAGATCGAGACTGAACCTTGCTCTTTCGGGAACGAAAGACGCGATAATGATGGTCGAAGCGGGCGCTAACGAACTGACCGAAGAGGAGATGCTGAACGCGATATTGTTCGGCCACGAGGAGATCAAAAAGATCGTCGCGTGGATAGAGGGCATCCAAGCCGAGGTCGGCAAACCCAAAAAGCAGATAGAGCTTTACCACGCTCCCGAGGACATCGAGCGCGACGTAAAGGCTTATGCGAAGGACAAGATCGAATATATGTTCGACACCTTCGACCGCAACGTCAGGGAGGAGCGCGAAGAGGAGATAACCGCCGACATCATGGCGCACTTTGAGGGCATCTATCCCGACAACAAACGCGACATCGACGACATCCTTTACGCGATGAAAAAAGAATGCGTGCGCGCGATGATAGCCGACAAGGGCGTTAGACCCGACGGCAGGGGGCTTACCGACATCCGCCCGATATGGTGCGAAGTGGGGCTTTTGCCGAGAGTTCACGGCTCCGCGGTGTTCACCAGGGGACAGACCCAGGTGCTGACGACGGCGACTTTGGGCCCGATATCCGAGGCGCAGAAACTCGAAGGTCTCGACGACGACGCGTTCAAAAGATATATGCACCAATACAATATGCCCGGTTATTCCACGGGCGAGGCGAAGCCCCTTAGGAGCCCGGGAAGGCGCGAGATAGGACACGGCGCTCTCGCCGAGCGCGCTCTCGAGCCCGTACTGCCCGGCGAAGAGTGGTTCCCGTACGCGATAAGGACGGTCTCCGAGGTCATAAGCTCCAACGGCTCCACTTCGCAGGCTTCCGTATGCGGTTCGACGCTTGCTCTTATGGACGCGGGCGTGCCGATCAAAGCCCCCGTGGCGGGAGTCGCGATGGGACTTATCAAAGACGACGTCAATAATAAGCTCCACATCCTCACCGACATCCAGGGCATAGAGGACTTCTTCGGCGACATGGACTTCAAGGTCGCTGGAACAAAGGACGGTATCACCGCCATCCAGATGGATATAAAGATAAAGGGCATCAACCGCGAGATCCTTACACGTGCGCTCGAGCAGGCGCGCGTGGGCAGACTGTATATATTAGGTAAAATGCTCGAAGTTCTGCCGGAGTCCAGGAAAGAGCTCAGCAAATACGCGCCGAAGATCGTCACGTTCGGTATCGATCCCGACAAGATCCGCGACGTCATAGGTTCCGGCGGCAAGACCATAAACAAGATAATCGACGAGACCGGCGTCAAGATCGACATCACAGACGACGGCAACGTGTGCGTGGCTTCGCACGATGTGGACGCCATAGCGCGCGCCAAAGCCATCATCGAGGACATCGTGCGCGAGTTCGAGGTCGGCGAGGAGTTCGAGGGCACCGTCATCAAGATAATGGAAAACGAGAAGGGACAGTTCGGCGCTTCCGTCAGACTGACCTCGACAAAAGACGGCATGATCCATATCTCCAAGCTTTCCAAAAAACGCGTGGAAAAGGTCACCGACGTCGTGAACGTAGGCGACAGTGTGCTGGTCAAGATCATAAAGATCGACGAAAAACAGCGTATCGACCTGAAACTTATCAAAAAACTGTAAAAACATGATCGCGGGCGCGTGAGTCGCGGCGCCCGCTTAAAATCGCCGACGAAAAGTTCGTTCAAATTGTTTACAAACGCGTAAATATTTGATAGAATAAATCGGAATCGATACGGAGGTAACAATGCAATATACTCACGAAGTTGACAAAATGGTTTGTGTTGCAAAAGGTCCTCACCACGGCCCCGCGCCTATCCCCGAGGAAGGCAAGTGGGTCAAGGCAAAGGAGATCGGAGACATCAGCGGACTGACGCACGGCGTCGGTTGGTGCGCACCGCAACAGGGCGCATGCAAGCTTACGTTGAACATTAAAAACGGCATAATCGAGGAAGCGCTCGTCGAAACGCTCGGCTGCTCCGGAATGACCCATTCCGCGGCGATGGCTGCGGAGATACTTCCCGGCAAGACCATTCTCGAGGCACTCAATACCGACCTCGTGTGCGACGCGATAAACACCGCGATGCGCGAACTGTTCCTGCAGATCGTTTACGGCAGGAGCCAATCCGCCTTCAGCGAGGACGGACTTGCGATAGGAGCGGGGCTCGAAGACCTCGGCAAAGGGCTTAGGAGCCAGGTGGGCACGATGTATTCCACAAAGGTCAAGGGCGTCAGATACCTCGAAATGGCGGAAGGCTATGTCACGCGCATAGGGCTCGACGAGGATAACGAAGTGATCGGTTACGAGTTCATCCGCGTAGGACAGATGCTCGAACAGATCACCGTAAAGGGCGTGGATCCCGCCGAAGCGCTAAAAAAATGCACGGGCACTTACGGCAGATTCGCCGAAGCGGTCAAGAAGATCAACCCCAGGGTCGAATAGGAGGCAAACATGGCTGTCAGATTTGAAGGATACGATAGAAGGATCGACAAAATCAACGCTTTCCTTGCTTCCAAAGGCATAAAGGACCTCGAAGAAGCAAAAGCTATCTGCCTCGAAAAGGGAATCGATGTCGAAGCGATTGTCAAAGGCGTTCAGCCCATAGCGTTCGATAACGCGGTTTGGGCATACACCATCGGCTGCGCCAACGCCATCAAAAAGGGCGCTAAAAAGGCCGCCGACGCCGCCGAGGCGATAGGCGAAGGTCTGCAGGCGTTCTGCGTTCCCGGCTCGGTTGCGGATACCAGAAAGGTCGGTTTGGGACACGGAAACCTTGCTGCAAAGCTTCTGCGCGAGGAAACGAAATGCTTCGCGTTCGTTGCGGGACACGAGAGTTTCGCGGCGGCAGAGGGCGCTATAGGCATCGCGCGTTCCGCCAACAAAGTCAGGAAGGAGCCCCTTAGGGTCATCCTGAACGGACTCGGCAAGGACGCCGCGTTCATCATCAGCAGGATAAACGGCTTCACGTATGTCGAAACCGATTATAATCAATACACCGACGAATTGACGATAGTGCGCGAAAAGGCGTATTCCACGGGTGAAAAAGCCAAGGTACGCTGCTACGGCGCGAACGACGTCAACGAGGGCGTTGCGATCATGATAAAAGAGGGCGTGGACGTAGGCATCACCGGCAACTCCACCAACCCGACGCGCTTCCAGCACCCCGTCAGCGGCACCTACAAAAAATGGTGCAACGAGAACGGCAAGACCTATTTCTCGGTCGCTTCGGGCGGCGGCACAGGAAGGACTTTGCACCCCGACAACATGGCGGCAGGCCCCGCTTCGTACGGTATGACCGACACGATGGGCAGAATGCACTCCGACGCGCAATTTGCCGGATCGAGCTCCGTCCCCGCGCACGTGGAGATGATGGGACTTATCGGCATGGGCAACAACCCGATGGTCGGCGCGACCGTTGCGGTAGCCGTTGCAGTCGAGGAAGCCGCGAACAAATAGTCACACATTTTATTATCTATATCCGAGGGGCTTTGCCCTTCATGCTAATGTAGCACAGCAGGTAGTGCGGTTCACTCGTAATGAACAGGTCGCCGGTTCGAGTCCGGCCATTAGCTCCAAAACAGAAGCAACACGGCACGCGCCGTGTTGCTTCTGTTTTGGAGCTAATGCCCGGACCAAGAACCGCAAAGTGAATCCGCTACGGATTCACTTTGCGGTTCGCAAGTTTGCCTACCCATGATTCACGGGTAGGCAAACCTGGCGGGGCAGGGTTTTGCGGCATAAATGCCGCAAAACGTGAAATAATTTTGCGAAGCAAAATTGTGAAATAATTCCTCTTCGAGGAATTGTGAAATAAATTGAAACTTCGCGGGCAAAGTTTCAATTTGTGAAATAAAATCCGCAAAGAGATTTAAGGAATGCTCAAATATAAGATACATCTTATCCACTCAAGCTATTGTCTGCGGATTTTGTTAAGGGTCGCTACGCTCCGATTTTTTGTGGCGGCTCAAGCCGATTTTCGACTCCGTATGGCAAATCTTTTCCGCCATATTCTTAAAAGCACCGCTCGGCAATACCGCAAGAGTATTGACTTCGGGGGCTTTTTGCGATATGACAAAAAATCTTTCGCCCTACGGAGTCGAAAATCGGCTTGAACCGCCACAAAAAAATCATTGAAATTATTTTTTATTTGTTGCATAATAAAAGAGTAAAGGAGTTATATATGGAGCGCGAGTTGCGAAACAGGATAGATTATACCGTAATTTGTATCGGCGAATTCGCCGATAGATTCGATATGCATCCGCAACAAGCGTATCAATATCTCAAAAAATACGGCGGTATTGATTTTTTGCGCGACTCATATGAAGCGGAGCATTTATTATCTATCGAGGACGCCGTAGACGATTTGGCGATTTTATGCCGGAGAAACGGTGGAAAAATAGCATGATTTTATACCACGGAACAAATATTGATATTGACAGAATAGACCTAAATAAGTGTGCGCCTTTCAAAGATTTCGGAAAAGGCTTTTATACTACTGCGATTTTCGATCAGGCGAAGGCGATGGCATTGAGAAAATCACGCATATTCGGCGGTACGCCTTGTGTCATCAGCTATGAAGTTTCGGATGATTTTATACATAGTTCGGGGTGCCGAATAAAGGTTTTTGAGCTTCCCTCACAAGAATGGGCGATTTTTATTATAAATAATCGCAACCGGGATTTTAAGGACTTTTCATCGCCCGAATGTAATTCGGATAACAAATATGAAATTGTTTACGGTCCCGTAGCCAACGATACTTTGACGACACTGATAAGGCAATATCAACGCGGATATATCGATAGTATGAAATTATTGCAGGAAATGAAGTATTCCGCGCCCTCGAATCAATATTCGTTTCACTCGGAACGTGCGATAGCACTCTTAAAAAAGGTAGATGTTAAATGGATAAAATAAAGTTTTTAACAGAGCAGAACATTCAGGATATTATCGCGTTTATCGTTGAGGACGAAAAGACAGATTACGATTTCGCCATAGACAAATTTTATTCGTCAAAAACTTTTGAAAAGCTGAGCGATCCTAAAACAGGTCTTTATAGGGAAAGCGCGGCATATGTATATGAGCTATATAAAAACGAGAAAGAAAACGGCGAATATGTCCAAAACGATCAATAAAAAGATATAGAGAACATTTCCGATGATAATTTCAGTTGATTGCAATTTGCAAACAACTGAGGGCTCTCAAGAAAAAGTGTCAAAAATCGCCTAAATTTGTATTATACTTTTGTCAAAAACCGCCTAAATTTGCATTGTACTTTTGTCAAAATCGGGGATAAAATGTATCCGCTTCTTTCAATCAAATAAATTCGTCCTTTATCCTGTCGTAGCGCGCCGCGTTCTCTACTTGTGAGACGTTAAACCGCTTGGTCTGTATGGCGAATCTTTCCGCCATATACTTAAAAGCCCCGCTCGGCAATACCGCAAGAGTATTGACTTCGGGGGCTTTTTGCGATATGACA
>CALVJA010000005.1 GCA_944331875.1 uncultured Clostridia bacterium
CTTTTCAATGTATGTATTCGTGAGACGCGCCGTAGCATAGTAAAATTTTAGCTGAGCCGACACAAAAAGTCGGAGCGGAGCGACCCTGAGCAAAATTCGATACAAATGGCTTGAGCGTGGAATAAATTAATCTTTGCTTGTGCGAGGCTACAAAAGTGTGGTTCGAATTTTATTTCACAAATCGACACTTCGAAAAGACGATATACATTAAACAAATTATAGTGTCGATTTATTTCACAACGCGCCCGTTATGGCTCTAATTCCTACCTTCGGGCGCGTTATTTCACAATTCCGCCTTGCGGAATTATTTCACTTTTTTGTGGCGGCTAATGCCGCCACAAAAAATCATTTATACTGGACTCCGGGCGAAAAGAGCTTGTTGCGTGTTGGTTCTTCGGAGCCGTTGAAAAGACTGTAATAATTACCCATTCCGGCGACGATTATGTGATCCCATAGCTTTAATCCCACCTTTTCCAGCGCCTCTTTGAGCCACACCGTGCTGTTTTCGTCGGCATGCGAGGGAAGGGCTATGCCGGAGGGGTGGTTGTGCGCAAGTATCACTCCTTCCGCACCCGCCTTCAGCGCGTGGTCGATGATACGCCTCACGTTCAGGTCGCTTTCCGCGGCTTCGCCTTCGTTTATCAGCATTATGTTCAGCAATTTTCCGTTCACGCCGAGATACATCGCGTAAACGCGCTCCTTTTTGCCATAGCCCAGAAAAGGCATCAGCGCTTCGGCGGCGTCCAAACTGGTGCGGACTCTCCCGTCCGAACCGTTACAGAACTTTTCACAGGTGTATAGCAGGGGCTTTAATTGCGGAAAAGTCAAAGCCGCAAGTTTCGGCATTCCTTTTATGGTCAGAAGCTCTTCTTCGGTGGCGTTAAAAACGGCGTTCAGCGAGCCGAACTCCCTCAAAAGCTCTCTCGCTATCGGTACGGTGTCGCGGCGGGGAAGATAGGGGTAGAGCATGAATTCGAGCTTTTCGTGGTCGGCTAAAATGTTGATACCGCCCTTGGAAACTTTCTCCCTGACTCTTTGCCGCCTGCCCTCCGCCATACGTTCCTCCTGCACAAAAACCCGACTTCGGGCAACCGTTTCAAGGTATACAACTGCCTATTTGTCGATTATCGTCGGTTATTAAAACCATAATACACCATTTCCCCGCCACAATCAACCCCACTTCGCAAAAAATCCCAAAGATTTTTGATTTTTTCCGCATCGACCGCTCTGAAATCCGATATTGTAATTGTCGAAGACCTTTGACAAGGTAAGCCCCCGATATTCAAAAACTAAACCTTGCGTAGTTTACATTTGCGATAAAAATCGGTATACTATTTATAGACCATTCTTGATATCGATTGGTACTAAAATATCACACAAGGAGTAACAACATGTACTATTTTGATAAGGAATTATGTAATAAAGCTGTGGAGCTAATACGCAAAAGCAAAGAATTTGCAGATATTGCAACGGACGCGCGCAGAATCGACGTGGTCTTGAATTTTCCTACGAACTTTTCCTCTTGGGATATGCAAAATTTGGATAATGAAATCAGGAACAAATATCACGAAATTGAAGTTTTCAGGCGTGCAGCAGAAAGTGTTAAATGGAAAGTTTCAAGTAACGGTAATTACATGAATGGCACTATAAAACAAGAGACGGAAGCGCTTAAGTTTGATTATTACTTTTTATGCGCACTTGCTCTTTTGCGTTCGGGGGAGATCGCCGATTATATAGCATTTTTTGATAAGGAGCATATAGAACGTGAATAGATTTCCATTTATAGCGACACCTATAAATTAAGCCTAGAGTAGAAAAGGTCTTATCAAAAAACAAAGCCGCGGGTTTGAACGCGGCTTTGTCTGGCGGAGCGCGTGTAACGTAAATCGAACTATATTTAGAGAATAAATACAATATTGATTGTGTGAGTACTGTCACATATTTTTATGAACAGTTTCTTAGTTTGCAACATTTCACTTTCCAAAGGCCTAAATGAATACAGAATAAAATTGGAACTTTGACTTTTTGTTTAATAAGAAATTTAATCTTTTAAAAGCTGTATTAAAATTTTAACCTTAACTAACAATTCATCAAATGTTATTATCTCAACACTTTTAAGTTCATTTCTATAAGATAATAAGCATTTTAACTCCATTTGGGTTAGTCCTTGCATTTTACCGACAAGTAAAATGCTTTGAATATTTATAGCTTTGAAGTCTTCTTTTTGTTGTTCCAGTACATTGTTGCGCAATGTGGTATATTCATTATACAAACTCTGCCTTTGTAATAATAGTTGAATAACGCCTCCCACTATATTCTCCGACATTTTAGGTACATCTTGTCTATATGCCGTCTGTAAAAATATTTTTTCGGCTGGAGTTTTAATTTCTATAAGTGAAATATTTTGCGTTAATGGGTTTTTATATATAAAATCCGTATATTTCCCACTCTTGTTGTCGAGAGCCTTTCCGCCGACGTACCTTGCACCATTATATATCATTAGCGGGGAATTAAATAATTGTGAAAGGGCCCACGCGTTGCGACTAAAAAAGCCTTGCCAAAACAACTCGTCTGAATTGTCGATATTGTTTTCGATTTCTTCTTTAATACATTGTAAGTTTTTTATGTTTAATGCGCTATTTAAAGTTTGAGTATCTACTTTTTCTAAAATGGATAATAAATCTTTATCTTTTGCTAAAATCCTTTGAAGTGCTTTAATATCATCATCTACTTTAACGTAAGATATTTGTTTATATGGATCGGTTTGTTTACCCCCGAATGCCTTGAAATATGCGACTAATCCATTGCATAAAGATGCGGTTGCCTCGGTATCTAAAGTTATTTCCACCATATCATAAGGCGATATATCTTTTCTCGTAAACTTTGACTCATCAAAAGTTTTAGATTTCGTTTTCTTTTGAATGATCAATGAACCTTTGATATTCTTTTCAATGTCAGCATTATTATTAACCTGAACCCCCTTAAAATAAATTCTTACATTTGGAGTTTCTTGTAGCATAATGGGGGTCAACTCGGAGGTTACAAAACTTTTGGGTGTTGCTTTTATTTCGTTGCTCATGCTTTTTCCTCACAAAATTATTGATTTTTTAATGATGTATATTGCTAATATCTAATATTTTATTTGATTGATTTATTATCCCAATAAAATCCTCTGTCGTGAAAGTTAAAATATCTACATTATATTGATATTTTGAATACCCGGCCATATACTCCGTATCAGAATGAATAGCGGGTGCAACCAATATGGAAAACACAAATTTATCAGGATATTTAGCGACCGCCTCCTGTAAGTGTCGTGTGATTGCCGGCATTTCCATAGTAGCTTGCGTCCTTGCTGTAATCAAAGTTACTTCGACGAGTGGATTGCAATCCGTATCGAAACATTCAATATCGGCTAACCCACCCGATGCAGTGAAGGTTGGTAAGCCTTCGTCATCAACATGATAATTAGGACAAACCGTCAACCCTTCAAAGTTCTGTTTTAATGCGATACTGGTTAAGAATTCAAATCTTGTGGGTTTGTCAATAATCCTCAGTACGGGATTACGGCTTTCACCTCTTTTGCTACAAACGATAAGCAATTCGTTGAAAATTTCCTGTTTATCATAGTTTGTCGCCCACTCATTGAGGGTTCTTGTTCTAACATCATTGATGTTCTCTTCCTGAATGGTGGTAGTGGCCAGAATATGAGCGTCAATCGAGCCCATATACCTAAAATACTCTTCTTTTGAGGTATGACGGATATAAGCACTGTAATTTTCTAATATGTAATTAATCTTATCAGCCTCAAATTGATTAAAATCTAAGAAGCGACCGTTACCTCTGAGAGAGATTATACCTGTAATGCGCATCTTGCGGATAAACTCATCAACAGCTTCGCCTGTTATCTGTTCAATTTTAAAGCGTTTCTTTTTATCTTCACTCGCGCCTAACAGTTGTAAACATTCATCATAAATAACTTCGTCACTATAATTGTAGCCATAACGAGCGCGTAATTCTTTGATCGTGCGGTAAAGATGTTCAGCATCGTTATCAGGCCAGCAAATTATGAGCGATAATTCGTTTCTTAATAGACCTGCATCGTTTTCGTCAGGATCTTCCTTAAGAAGCTTTATAACTTGAAGCAAGAGAACAAGCGGGACATTATCATTTGCATTCTTTCTAAACGGATTGCTTGTTTGATACTTCATTAGTGCATTCAAAAAGACATTCCTTATCTTTGAATCGTTTGCGGGGACTTCATTAAACGCATCTATCAGCATGTGTCCTGTTTGGGAGATTATAATCTGCTTGCCCATTTCATAATAGATAAAGCCGAACTCCATAGACAGCTTGTACCAAGTGTCAAATCGCGAATCCCATCCTTTTTCAAATCCAGCTTCTTTATGGTCTTGCGGGCTATTTGCTATAATGTCTTCAACTTGTTCACGGGTAAAAGAAAGGTCATCACTTTTATAAATCTTTTTATAATTTGGCACTTTCATTTCATATTTTTCGGTATAGTACAATTTTGCCATAATTAAATTAACCGCGACCTCGTGAATAATATCGCTCGTTAAAACATGACCTTCATACGGTAAAATACAATTTAAGAACGCCGCTATACGAGCAGGGTTACGCATGGTGGTAGAGAATGAAAGTGGTTTGTATTCCTTTCGTCTTTCTTTTGCCATAAGCACCTCAATAATTTTTTACAAGAACTTCGTATGAATCTTTCTCTGTATTGTCATGAAAACTGATATAATTGCTCTGAATACGCACGATATTATATTTCTGCGCCCAATAATTGAACGTACCATTATATTTCTTTCTGTGCCATAATACGTTTGACACGGCAAAACGTATATGCCGTTCGTTTAATTCATCGAGGACTTTAATAAGACGCATTTCGCTATCTTCATTCCATAACTTATTGTATTCACTGAATGTAATAAGATATGGCGGATCAAGATATACAAAGTCTCTTTCAGTCAGCTCAAGCGAATTGAGGAAATCTTCAAAATCCATACTGAATAGAGAGATGTCTTTGTCTTTTACATACTCAAAATATGAGTTAAGTGCGTCGACCACATTCTCGTTAAAATCTACATTTCCTACGGGAAGATTAAAGTCGCCCTTCCCATTAAAACGCAACATACGGTTAAACCCATAAATCAGTAGCAGATAAAGGAGCATCATATTTGTCTTATCAGCATTGAAATCTGTTCTTAATTGTATATAAGCGTCTTTATTATATTTGGCAAAATAAGTTTTAGGGAATTGAGTATGCAATTCTTTCGGCACACTCCTTCCAATGTATGTAGCGGATAGGGCATACTTGTTTATAATTGTATTGATACTATCCCAGAACTCGGCTTGATTCTTGCTATAAGCTATGAGAAACCTATGCAATGAAATCATATATGAATCAATGTCATTCAGGATATATTGATTTGCTTTGGTATTTAAGAAAACGCTGCCGCCTCCACAAAAAGGCTCAACAAACTTGTCAATATCTCTAGGGAAATTATCTTTTAGCTGCGATAGCAACTTAAATTTATCTCCAACGTAGAAAAATGGTGAACGGCGAAACTCTGTTTTTACTGTTACATTCTTTTTCATTTTAATTAGCCTTAACTAAAAAGATAAATTCTTTGTGCCCCGTAAAATTTGTTTTGCCCGCATTAAAAAAGGAATGCTCCTTTTCGAAACAAGTTAGTTGACCTTTGGTCTCCAGCACCTCTTTTATATTTTCAAGCGTCATCTTATTTCGCGATGAGGTGCTTTTTGAGGCATAGGTGTTATTATAAGAAACAACTATATACTTGCATTGCAAATCACGTATTAAATCAGCAAAAGCTTTGAGGGCACCATTTCGGCAATACTCGCTCATATTCTCAGGTTCTGGCTTCAACGCTTCACCATATAGTTTTGGCTTTTTCCAAGTGGTCAAGTTTTCTAAGACATGATAAAAACGGCTGTATTGTCTTGAATTATAAGGCGGATCAAGATAAACGATATCAACGTTCAAAGATTTTGCTAAAATATTTGCGTCTTCACGGTGAATTTCGATTTCAGCCCTTGTGGTGTATGGGGAAATTAGGTCAAACTTGAAAGTATCAGGTATATAATGACTTTTTATATAAGCGTCATAATGTCCGACAGTATTTGCCGCTTTATCTGCAGAGTATAAAAGTGAGGCGATCAAAATAGCCCGTTCTTTTTCATTAACATCATTTATAGAATCAATGGCATCTCTTATTGCTCCAATATGTAACGCATCTGCATAAGAGAAAAATTTATTGCCATAATACATAGAGGCGTAGTTGGCTTTAATAGAAGAGATATCAATATTTTGGAACTGAGTTTTATAGTCATTTATCTTATTGATATCGAAAGGTTCTTGCAGAAAGAAGGCATTATAGATAATTTCATTTGAATAGAGGAAGTCATTAATGATGACCTTTTGCATGTTTTTTATTGCGTGTTGAGCTATTATCCCTGTGCCGGCAAAAATATCGCAAAATGATTCACCGTGGCAATTATGACTGATTATATTGAATATCCAATCTACAAGTTTATATTTGCTACCTGTATATCTTCTATTCCATATGTCAAAAGACATGCCTCTTTATGCTCCTTTTAGTAATTTAAATAAAGTATAGCAAATTTAATGTTGTAACACAAGTCATGTATTTGATTTTCTCAAATCATAACAATATTGATACATACAATAGCGCGATATGAAATAACGTAGATTATTATTGTAATAGAAGTATTCAAGAAGCACCCTCAAACGGGTGCTTCTAGTTTTGGCGGAGAAACAGGGATTTGAACCCTGGCTACGCTGTTAACGTACTACTCCCTTAGCAGGGGAGCCCCTTCGGCCTCTTGGGTATTTCTCCGAATTCTTTGGGGCGAACGATCGGGAGCCGTTCGGCGTATTTGATATTAGCATATTAATCGCGCTTTGTCAATTCAATTCTTTGACTATTATTGCGTTTTGGGATATAATATCGTTGCCGTACGGCGAAAGAGGTTTGTATGAAATATTTGATAGTTTTGGGCGACGGCATGGCGGACAGACCGCTGACGGAACTTAAGGGGATGACGCCCCTGGAGTATGCCGCGACTCCGAATTTCGATAAATTGGCGGCAAAGTCATCCGTGGGGCTCGTAAAGACGGTCCCCGACGGCATGAAGCCGGGAAGCGACGTCGCGAATCTTTCCGTCCTCGGATACGATCCGAAGCGTTATTATTCGGGCAGAAGCCCGTTGGAAGCGCTGAGCATCGGCGTTATAATGAAGCCCGGGGACGTTGCCGTAAGGACGAATCTGGTGACGTTGTCGGACGAGGAAAAACTCGAGGACAAGACGATGCTCGATTATTCAGCGGGCGAGATACCGACCGAGGAAGCGCGTAAGATCATCGAAAGCGTCGAAGAGGAGTTGGGCTCGGAGAAGTTGAAGTTTTATTCCGGAGTCAGTTACCGCCACTGCCTTATCGAGACGAACGGCACGACGGCAACAAGGCTGACGCCGCCGCACGATATTTCCGGCAAAAAGGTGGGCGAGTACCTGCCCCAAGGCGAGATGGGCGGGGAGATGAGAGAGCTTATCCGCCGCTCCGGCGAGATACTTGCGGAGCACCCCGTGAACGTAAAGCGCAGGGCGGAGGGAAAACGGCCCGCGACGCACGTCTGGTTCTGGGGCGCGGGGACGAAGCCCACGCTGGACACTTTTTTTTCCAAATTCGGGCTGAAGGGCGCCATCGTATCGGCGGTGGACCTGTTGAAAGGGATAGCGAAGGGCACCGAGATGTACGCGCCATGCGTAAAAGGCGCGACGGGCACGCTTTCGACGAACTGGAAAGGCAAGGTCGAGGCGGTAAAGGATTGTTTCAAAAGCGGTATAGACTATGTGTATCTCCATTTCGAAGCGCCCGACGAATGCGGGCACCAGGGCGATATCCCGGGGAAAATAGCGGCTATCGAAAAGGTGGACGAGGCGCTGGGCGAGCTGAAGGAGTTTTTGGATTCGACGGGAGAGGACTATAAAATAGCGGTGCTTCCCGACCACCCCACGCCGATAGAGGTCAGAACGCATACCTCTTCACCGGTGCCGTACATGATATACGACAGCAGAAAACCCGTCGATTCGGGTCTCAAATACAACGAAAAGGACGCCCAAAACGGCGAATACCTGGATAACGGGCAAATGATTATCGCAAAAATGACGGAGGATAAAAATGCTTAATTCCGTTGAGCTCAGGAAAAAATATCTCGACTTCTTCAAATCGAAAGGGCACACCGTGATACCCTCGGCGTCGCTTATACCCGAAAACGACCCGACGGTGCTGTTCACGACCGCGGGGATGCAGCCGCTGGTGCCGTATCTTTTGGGACAGAAGCACCCCGGCGGCAAGCGCCTCACCGACGTGCAGAAATGCGTCAGGACCGGCGACATAGATTCCGTCGGCGACGACACGCACTGCACCTTTTTCGAGATGCTCGGCAATTGGTCGCTCGGAGATTATTTCAAGCGCGAATCGATAGCGTGGTCGTACGAATTTCTGACCGAGGTGCTGGGGATCGACAAGAAAACTCTCGCGGTAACGGTGTTCGAGGGCGACGACGACTGCCCGAGGGACGAAGAGGCCGCCGCGCTTTGGCGCGAAGCGGGCATACCCGAGGACAGGATCTTTTACCTGAACAAGGAGCACAATTGGTGGATCGCGGGTGCGGCGGGTCCGTGCGGCGAGGACACCGAGATATTTATCGTGGACGAGTCCAAGCCCGGCAAAACGCCCGCAGACGACGGCGGCAGGTTCGTGGAGATATGGAACAACGTGTTCATGCACTATTTCAAACATCCCGACGGCACGCTGACGGAGCTCGACCAGAAAAACGTCGACACCGGCATGGGACTGGAGCGCACTTTGATGACGTTGAACGGGTACGGCTCGGTATACGACACGGACGTCCTTCGTCCCGTTGCCGAATACATCCGCTCGCTCACCGCGGAAAAGGGAGCGGAAGCGGAGCGCGCCGTAAGGATAATTACCGATCACACCAGGACCGCCACGTTCATCCTGGGCGACCCGCGCGGAGTGGCGCCGTCGAACGTCGACAGAGGATATATCCTAAGGCGGCTCATCCGCCGCGCCGTGCGCTACGCGCGCACATTGGGGCTCGACGCGTCGATACTTAAAGAGTGCGCCGAAAAATTCATCGGGATATACGGCGGCTTCTATACGGAGCTCGAGGACAACCGCGAAAAGATATTGTCGGAACTCGAACTCGAAACGCAAAAATTCGACAGGACCCTGCAGCAGGGCTTGAAGGAATTCGAAAAACTCTTGGGATATATAAAGGATAACCGCATAAGCGGCAAGGCGGCGTTCAAACTGTACGACACCTACGGCTTCCCGCCCGAGATGACGGTGGAGCTTGCCGCGGAGCACGGCGTGACGGTGGATATGGACGGGTTCACGCGCGCGTTCAACGAGCATCAGCAAAAATCGAAAGCGGGTTCCGAACAAAAATTCAAGGGCGGACTCGCCGATTCCGGCGAGGAAACGACAAAACTTCATACCGCGACGCATCTGTTGATGGAGGCGTTAAGGCGCGTGCTGAAAGACCCCGGCATCATGCAAAAGGGCAGCAACATCACCCCGGAAAGATTGAGGCTCGATTTCAACTTCCCGCGCCCATTAAGCGCCGAGGAAGTTAAAGCGGTCGAGGTTGCCGTCAACGAAGCCATCGCGGCGGGAGTGGACGTCACCTGCGAGGAGATGACCCCGGACGAGGCGCACGCCTCGGGCGCGGTGGGCGTGTTCGGCGACAGGTACGGCGACATCGTCAAAGTGTATACGATGGGCAGCTACTCCAAGGAGATCTGCGGCGGACCGCACGTCAAAAACACCGCCGAACTCGGCAAATTCAAAATAGTCAAAGAACAGTCCAGCTCCGCAGGAGTCAGGCGCATCAAAGCCGTGCTTGAAAAGGCATAAAAGGACTTACGGGCACCCGAAAGGAGAAGATATGTTTCCCATTATCCCGAAACCGCGCAATATAGAGTTAAAGGACGGAGAGGGCAGACTGACCCGCGACGACTCGGGCGGCGCAAACTACGAATACGTTTACGATCCCGATATTCCGTATGAGGGATATTCGCTGAAAACGGAAGGGACGCATACGGTGCTCAGGGCCTCCTCCGAAGCGGGCGCGTTCTACGGGGAGACCACGCTGAACGTGTTGGACGATATGACGGGCGGCGCGCCAGGCGCGTTTTTCGTGTCGGACTCTCCCGCATACGGTTACCGCGCGTATATGCTGGACGTCGCGAGATACTTTTTCGATACGGACGTCGTCATGAAGCATATCGATTACATGGCGCTTTTGAAGCTGAACGTATTGCATCTTCACCTAACGGATGACCAGGGATGGCGCGTCGAGATAAAAAAATATCCGCGCCTTACGGAGGTAGGCTCCCACCGCCGCAGAACGCACATACGCTTCAAGGCGCACTGCGGGTATTATACGCAGGAAGAGCTGAAAAAGATCGTCGCCTACGCGCACGCGAGGCATATAAAAGTAGTTCCGGAGATCGATTTCCCGGGACATTTCCAGGCGGCGATAGCGGCGTATCCCGAGCTCGGCTGCTGCGGCGAGGGCTTAAGGGTCGCCGAAAATTTCGGCGTTAAATTCGACGTCGCCTGCATCGGGAACCCCGTGGTCATCGAGTTCATGAAGGACGTTTTATCGGAACTTATCCCGATATTCACCGACGAATATTTCCATATCGGCGGCGACGAGGTGCCGTTCAGACGTTGGGAAAAATGTCCGAAATGCCTGGCTCTCAAAAAAAGTTTGGGGGCGGACTCGTGGCACCGGGTCCAGGCGCACGTTGTGAACGAACTCGCCGATTTTCTGGCGGAACACGGAAAGACCACGATAACGTGGAACGAATCGGAGCCCACGGGCGTACAGAATAAAAATATAGTGTGGCAATATTGGCAGGGCGGACTGAGCGAGGAAAAACTCGCGCATGAGATAAACGAGGGGCGGCGAGTGATAATGTCGCCGGGAGAGCCGTTTTATCTGGATCTGCCGTATTCGATAAACAACGTAGCCCGAATGCGCGCATATAAGCTCGTACCTGACGGTGTGACGGCGGCGGAGAATATAATAGGCGTCGAATTCCCGCTGTGGACGGAGCTGGTGCCCGACGAAAAGCAGGCGGATAAAATGCTTTTCCCGCGCCTCATGGCGGGTGCGGAGATCGCGTGGCGGGGAAGCGCGGATACCGACATCGAGGAGCGCTTCGGGCGGTATCTAGCGGTATTGAAACGCATGGGCGCGAAAATATCCGAGTTCAAAAAAGAGCCGCGCGGATTTATGAAGATATTGGACAGGATATGGTGGTTCAGACGCCAGCTGTATTGGGGCGCCGTCCCGAACCTGATACGGAATATAAAAGTTGATAAAATATTAAAAAAACGAAACGGGCAACTCAAATCGGATGATTGAGAGCCCAAAGGCAGGCATGATTAATGGAAAACAACCTCGACAGGATACTGAACATAGCGCTGAATTTCGAAACGGGCGCCGCCGTCGTTAAAGGCGCCAGATACGGCAACGGGCACATCAACGACACCTATAAAGTCACCGCCGCGGACGGGACCGACTATATCCTGCAGCGCATAAACGACAACGTGTTCACGAACGTTGCGGAGCTAATGGAAAACATCGTCGGCGTGACGGAATATATCGCTTCCGCCTCGAACGTAAAAGACGAATGCCTTAGGGTCATCCCCACAAAAGAAGGCTCCGCATGGTTCAAAGCGCCCGAGGGATATTTCAGAATGTACAATTTCATCTCCGCCGGCATAAGCATAGAGACGGTGCCCACCGCGGAGGAACTGTATTTATCCGCCGTGGGATTCGGAAGATTTCAAAAAGCGCTTGACGGTTATCCCGTCGAAAAGCTGTACGACTCCATCCCCGATTTTCATAATACGATGAAACGCTACGAACGGTTCGAGATAGCGGTCGCCGCCGACAAGGCGGGGAGAGCAGGTGAAGTCCGCGCCGAGATCGATTTCGTGCGCTCCAGAAGCGCGTACGCGGGCGAAGTGGTGGGCGCGCTGAAAAACGGAGAACTTCCCCTGCGCGTGACCCACAACGACACGAAGCTGAATAACGTACTCATCGACCTGAAAGGCAAGCGCCCCGTCACGGTCATCGATCTGGACACCGTGATGCGCGGCAGCATCCTCTACGACTTCGGCGACGGCGTACGTTCGGGCGCCAGTACCGGCGCGGAGGACGAAAGGGACCTCACGAAAGTGTCCTTTTCGAAGGAAAGATACGAAGCGTTCGCCAAAGGTTTTGCGGGCGAGGCAGGCGAAAGACTTACGAAAACGGAAAAGTCCCGCCTGTACTTCGGCGCGATACTTATGACCTATGAATGCGGGATGCGGTTCCTGACGGACTATCTGGAGGGCGACGTGTACTTCAAGTTGCATCGCCCGGGGCACAATCTGGACAGGGCGCTGACGCAGTTCAAGCTCGTCGAGGATATGGAAAAGGAGCGCACTTTCATGCGCGACGCGGCGGAAGGATATGCAAACGGAGCGCGCTGAGGTCTCGTTGCGCGAGGGCGAGTCGCATAAACTTAGCCTCGTCGATAACTTCGGCTCCGGCGTCGCCTGCGGCGAAGTCGAGATAGTTTACCGTGGAAATGAGCTTAAATTGTTGTTTTCGGTCAAGGACGGTGATATAATTTCGTTCGGGACGAGATACAACGAGCCGCTCTGGAAAGGAGACACGGCGGAGCTGTTTTTGAGTCTCGGGCGGGACACGAGGTACCTCGAGCTAGAGGTAAATCCCGACGGCGTATTGTATGCTGCCGTTGTCGAAAACGGCGGCGACGGCATGTTCGAACTCGAGTTTTTATCGGATCCCCCCTTCGAGGCGGAGACCGAGAGGACGGCGGCGGGATATCGAAGCCGCTGGACGATCGGGCTCGATAAACTTATAGACTTCGGGTTCGATATTGCTTGCGTCAGATTCAACGCGTTCGTCCAGGACTATACGCGTGAAGGACTAAAGCTGTATGCCGCGTTCCCGACGATGTTGAACACGTTCCACGTCCCGCGGGCATTCGGTCGGCTCGTGCTGAAAGACAAATAAAAGGCGTTATTCGGTATCTATAGATACGGAATATGCCGTAAAACATAACACAATAATTGTATAAACGATATAAAACATATCATTATATAAAAGGAGATCAACATGAAAGTATTGGTTACCGGAGGGGCAGGTTACATTGCGACGCACACGGACGTATGCCTTTTGAACGCGGGCTACGACGTGGTGGCGGTCGACAACTTCTCGAACAGTTCATACTCGGCGATCGAGAGCGTCGAAAAGATCACCGGCAAAAAGGTGACGTTCTACGAGGGCGACGTGTGCGACAGAGAGGTCCTGGAGAAGATCTTTTCCGAAAACAAAATAGACGCCGTCATACATTTCGCGGGACTGAAGGCGGTCGGCGAAAGCTGCGCCAAGCCGCTTCTGTATTACAGAAACAATCTGGATTCCACTCTCACGCTTTTGGAGACGATGGTAAAATTCGACGTCAGGCGTTTCGTGTTCAGCTCTTCGGCGACCGTATACGGCACCCCCGAAAGACTGCCGATAGACGAGGAATGCTCGCTGTCCACGACGAACCCCTACGGCTCCACGAAGCTCATGATAGAAAACATTTTGAGGGACGTGTATGCGGCGGATCACTCCTTCCATATATTGCTCCTCAGGTACTTCAACCCGGTCGGCGCGCACGAATCGGGACTCATCGGCGAGGACCCGAAGGGTATCCCCAACAACCTCATGCCGTATGTGGCGAAGGTGGCGCACGGGGAGCTGCCGTACCTCAACGTATTCGGCAACGACTACGACACTCCCGACGGAACGGGCGTAAGGGATTACATACACGTCATGGATCTTGCGGAGGGGCACCTGGCGGCTCTCAAGCATATCGATAAATACGGCGTCGAGGCGATAAACCTCGGAACGGGCGTGGGATACTCCGTCCTCGACATGGTCAAAGCGTTCGAAAAGGCGTCCGGCAAAAAAGTTCCCTACAAGATAGCGCCGCGCCGCGCGGGCGACATCGCCGCGTGTTACGCTTCCCCGGAGAAGGCGGCTAAGGAACTCAATTGGCGCGCGAAAAGGAATCTCGACGATATGTGCCGCGACCTGTGGAACTTCCAGACGCATAAAAAATAAGGTAACGTATGTACAATAAGAAGGCTTACGAGCTCGGGAGCGTGCGCTCCGTCATCAGAGAGCTGTTCGAATACGGAAAAAAACGCGCCGCCGAAGCGGGTGCGGACAAAGTTTACGACTTTTCGCTGGGGAACCCTTCCGTCGCCCCGCCCGCCGAAGTGGAAGAGGCGATAAGGGATCTTACCACTACCACGGAGCCCGTCAAACTGCACGGGTACACCTCGGCGCAGGGCGATCAGGGCGTCAGGGAGGCTATAGCGGAATATATCAGGGAGTCTTTCGGCGTTCCGATGACGGCGGACTATATCTATATGACCTGCGGCGCCGCGGCGGCTCTCACTATAACGCTGAACGCGCTGGTCGCGGACAAGGGTCAAAACGTCGTAGTTCCCGCCCCGTATTTTCCGGAGTACAAGGTTTTCGTAGAAGCGGCGGGCGCCGAATTCAGAGTGTGTCCGATGCGGACGGAGGACTTCTCTCCGGATATGGACGCCATGGAAAAAGCGATAGACTCCTCGACCGCGGCGGTCATCGTGAACTCCCCCAACAACCCGTCGGGAGTGGTATATTCCAAGGAGTGCGTGGAGCGGATATGTAAGCTTTTAGGTGACAAAAGCGCCGAATACGGTCACCCGATATACCTTATTTCGGACGAGCCGTATCGCGAACTCGTATACGGCGGCGAGGCTCCCGAATATATAATGAACCACTACAAAAACACCGTGGTATGCTATTCGTACTCCAAATCGTTGTCGCTTCCCGGCGAACGCATAGGATACATCGCGGTCTCGCCCGAGGCCGTGGACGCGCGGGAGATATACCTCGCGGTGATGGGTGCGGGACGGGCTCTGGGGTATGTTTGCGCCCCGAGTCTTATGCAGTACGTCGTGAAAAGGTGTCTGTATTTAAGCCCCGACATCGCTTCGTACGAGGAAAACCGCGAACTCATCTACGGCGCGCTGACGAAGATGGGCTACGACTGCGTGCGCCCCGACGGCGCGTTCTACCTGTTTGTCGCGGCGCCCGGCGGAGACTCGGAGGCATTTTCGGAAAAAGCGAAAGAATACGGCATACTCGTCGTACCGGGCGACGGATTCGGAGCGCCGGGATATGTCAGGATATCCTATTGCGTGGCGAAAAAGACCATCGAAAATTCGCTCCCCGCATTCGAAGCGCTTTTGAAAGAATATAAATAGTAGGTTTAATGTTCGAAAACACGAAAAAAAACGTCCGCCTTTCGGCGGACGTTTTCGCTTCGTGTCTATTTTTGATCGCCGAACTCGATAAGCTCCTCGGTGACCTTATCCAGGAAACTCTCGAAAAGTTTTTGTTCGGTATCGGTGACTCTCACGCCTATCGAGAAAGTGATCTCGTTTTTGAACGTGGTCAGCGCGAGCTGCATATAGGGTTTGAACTTGATGGCGCCCGAGTAGAACGCGTCGTACGGCGCCGCCCCGTCCAGTACGAATTCGGCGGGATTTATGAGCCCTATGTTCGACATACCTATATACGGGTTGGTGTACCCGAGCTTTATCGCGAATTCCGCCAAAAAGTGCGGGAAGAGCGTGTACGCAAGCTTCAAAAGGGGCAGCGAATACAGCCCGGTGAACCTGTCTTCCTTTGCCGGTCTCAGTGCCGCTTTGACTTTTTCCACGGTCTTAGCCATGTCCGCGCCCACGGAATCCAGAGTGCACGGCATGAAGCCTATCATATTGGTCAGCCCCTCGGACGCTCCGCCCGTATAGCGCCTAAGATCGTACATGCACGGCACAGTAAGCGCTCTTCCGTCTGTTTCGACAAACGCGAAAAGCGCCCTGAAATATGCCGCGACGATGACGTCGTTTACGGTAGCGCCCATCGACTTGCCGCGCGCCTTCATTTTCAGAAAATCCTCGGCGGCAAGCTTTTTCAGAATAAGCCTCGGGCGCAGCGTTTCGTCGTCCTCGCCGAACGGGAAAACTATTTTGTTTTCGACGGCGGAAACGTTTTTGTACAGCGATTTTGCGTGGCGCCTGTCCTCTTCGCTCATCCCGGAATATACCTGCTCCGCGCTGCGCGTACCGTCCTTGATATCGACATCCGGGTCACCCGTTTTTATAAGTTTGGTATACGATTCGGCTACTTTCATGTTGAAGTATCTGAGATCCGAACCGTCGAAACACATGTGGTTGCAGATGACAGCCCATATATCGGACGAGCCCGAGCGGATGAGAGCGGCTCTGAATTGCACCTTGCCGAAAGGCGACACTTCCCGGGTGATGAACCTCTCGAGCGCGTCCTCGGGCGAATCGGTTTCGACGAAAGTGAAAAAGTCGTCCGACGTATAGTCCTCGTTCACGACCCAGTAGGGGCTTATCGGGTTTTTGACGAAAGTGGAGTGCAGAACGTCTATCTTTTTAAGCACCGCCATATACGCCGTTTTCAAAGCGTCGACGTCCACTCGCTCGGCATAGCGGTAGACGGCGTGCATCGTGCGGTCGTAGTAGTTTCTGAAAAGGTACTGCATTTTATCCCACATCTCGGCGGGAAGTTTTTTCTTCGATTTTTCCATAGTAAAAATTATACCACTTCCGCAAAACGCGCCGCAACAGTATGGATACGACCGGCGAAGTTTTTTTATATAAGTAATGGAATTTTTTCCGCAGATTTCAATACTTTACAAAATGTGAAAATAATGATAAAATCAACATATAGAACCATGGGGAGCGGTTATCTTACGTACCGCTTGTGCGGCGCTCGGGACGATCGTACGTCTCCGATACTCGGATCGTAAGCGAGGAGATTTTTCATGAGAAAAAGCAAATTTATGAAGATCTTATCGGTGGTGACCATAATTGCGGTGATAGTTTTTGCGGGGGTTTTTCTTTCCGTAGCGGTATTTTCCGGAAACGGCGGCGAGCCGGAAGTCGTATACATCGAGGTCATGCGCGAATGGAATACGATCTACGCGGAGGGCGAAGAGTTTTTCCCCTGCAGATTAGCCGTTACATATGATAACGGGCTCATGGACAGGGTGGATATCACCCCTGATATGCTTTCCGGCTTCGACACGTCGTCAACGGGCACCAAAGAGGTCACCGTGACGTACGGCGGGAGGAGCGTTAAAAAGCATATGACCGTCGCGCGGCCCGCAACGGACTCGGAGCTTGAAATCGTGGCAATGGCGTCGGTGTATTATAATGGGGAAACGATCCCTAATGCCGCCGCATACGCGATATATAACGGCGAAAAGGTAGAGCTGACTCCCGACATGGTATCCGTTTTAGGCAGGGCTCCTTGGTGTGTGGAAACGATCAGGATACTTGTAAACGATGTGTTTGCCACAAAGGAAATCACCTTTGTATCGCGGCCCTCGGGCGAATATACCCCGGAAACTCCTTCCGTTATAGACGAGCGGCGTTTCCTTGACGTTGTTTGGCTTGTTATGAACGAGATCGGACTTGTCGACGAGTACGCGAGTTTCACAAGCGACCGGGAAACGATCGACAGGATAATAATGTATTTAGAGGCGGCGGGACTCACAGACGTGGAAATTCAAGAAATCGCCGCAATAACGCTAAGAAACGACTCGGCGCTCGCCCTTTCGATCCTGGACGCGGTCAAACTCGACCCCTCGGCGTACAACAGCCGCACGGAGTATCTTTTAGCGCTTTCGGACGCGCTGGTAACCGAAGAAAGCGTTGATTCCGCTATAAGACTTTTGAAATATCTAAACGACTCGGTAGCGGAGGGCGACTATATCAATATACTCAAATGCCTGATAGACGACCTTTATGAGCGCGGAATTATTCAAACGTACGATACGTATATCGATATGATAAACTCCGCCGAGGTCGCATATATCTGTTGCGTTATCAAGTTTTACGGTCAGTTTTACGAGCACTATAATATATATCCCGAAGATGATGTGAAGAGCGCCGCGCTGTTTTTAAGAGACGCATTCAAAGCGTTGGCGACCGGCGACATCGCGGGGCTCATCCTGAGCGGCTCGCTTTCCTACGAAGGTATCGTAGATAATATCGAATTTATCGCGATGCTTTTCGGCGAAATAAGTAGTTTTATTGATAACACAAGATTTATAAAAGCCGCCGCGGAAGTGCTCAGAATGATCTGGGATCCCTCGGACAGCGACCCGGAAACGGCTTACACGGCGTATATGACGGTAACGGGAATAGCCGCTCTATGCGATGTGACGAGCGACGTCCTTGAGAATATCACCCTCGAGTTCACCACCGAGACTTTTAACGACTACGCCGAGTATTTAAGAGCGGACGAGAGCGAAAAGGAGGAAAAATTCGCCGTTCTCGCCGTCAAACTCGTAAACTTCGTTTCGGAGAAATACCAAATGCTTTCCGAGGAGCAGACGATCGCCGTTTCGTACGCGTTTAGGGAGCTTTTCGGCGCGGAGTGGGATATGTTCGACCTGATGGAAAACCGGGTCATAAAAGATATTTCCACGTATACGCCGGAAGAGCTTATAGCGGACGCCGCCCTTATAAAGGAAGCGTTCGACTCTTTCCCGCGCCTTCCCGCCGAGGGATAAAGGAACATACGGCGGCTTTTACCACAGACGTCCGGTGTAGCAAAATGACGCGATTTTTCTGTCGCGTACAGGATATACTACCGATAAATATAACGGATACGTTGATTTTTTGCGCCGTTAATCACTTTACAGAAACCGAAAAATGTGCTAGCATATATCTTAAAAGGGAGGGATGATACAAAAAGCTTGTAATATATTTTCGACTCCTTTAGAATAACTCATTTCTTCCTTGAATTATACGGCGTCGTCTTTTGTCGTATTATATTAGATAATTATATGACGGAAGATATCCGCCGAATACCGGTAAAACACGTCCGCTTTGTGGCGTAGAATAACAGGAGGAGTTTATGGCAAAAAAGAAAATTTTGATCCTTTTGATCGTCGTTATGTTTGTCGCGGTAGCCGCGCTTGCGGTTGCCTGTACCGACGAACGCACGATCGTTTCCGTCGCGGTGACGGGCGCGTGGAAGACCGATTACGCCGTAGGCGAAGCGTTTTCTCCCTGCCAATTGACAGTCACTTTCGACAACGGTGAGACGATGACGGTGGATATCACCCCCGAGATGCTTTCGGGATTCGACACGTCGTCGCCCGGTACCAAGCAGGTCACGGTGACCTACGAGGGACAAAGCGTTCAGATGACGATAAATGTTTCGAGTCCCGCGACGGACTCGGAGCTGAAGATAGGAGCTATGCCGTCTATATTCTATGTAGGCGATGAGCTTTCGCTTAGCGGCGCATATGTGATATACAACGGTACGGAAAGGATGGATCTGACCTCGGAGATGATATCCGGGTTCGATACCTCTTCTGCGGGTACGAAGACGCTCAGGATATCGGTAAACGGCGTATTTATTACGACGGAGATCACCGTCATAGAACGGCCGTCCGGAGAATATACCCCCGGGACCCCATCCGTCATCGACAGGGAACTGTTCCTTGCCGAGGTCAAACGCGTTATGGACGCGATGGGACTTACCGATGAATATAATGAATTCGCGCCGTATACCGATAACGTCGATTATATTATAGACTATGTGCAGGCGGCGGGTCTTACGAACGAAGAAGTGACCGAACTTGCCGATTTCATACTTGAACAGGGCGCTTCGGTCGTAGATTCGGTGCTGGCAGCCACAACGCTTGATTCCTCTTCCTATGAGTCGTCTTCCGATTATATATCGGCTATACTCGATCTCGTCATCACTCGCGAAAACGTCGCGGCGCTCACCGAGCTTATCGGCTGGTTCGGCGAAAAGCTCGAAGCGGGCGATTTTATCAATGTTTTCGGGCAGTTGATCAAGGAAATTTATATTTGGTATGATCCCGATGAAGTTGTGCTAGATTATAGAAATTTATCGGATATTTTGACATGGAACAATAGCACAAGTTCGCAAATGGGGCGTGAAGAAGTCGAGGCAATAATGGAAGAGGCAGGCTTGTCGGAGTTTTTCAGTGACTATACGGACAAATATATAAACGAATATTATTACAGCGACGAATATCTTGCGATTTCGGGTATGCTTACGACGGACAATGCTATATATATCTATGAATGCGGCAAATCGTTGATGAATACGCTTTCGACATACGAGCCCGATAAGATGGCGGATCTGGCGCTGTTTGCAAAGGACGTTGCCAAGGCTATATTCTCCGGCGACTTTGAGGCGCTTATCGCGGGCGACTCCATCTCCTACAAGGAAATGGTGGAGCAGATCAACTTCCTCGGCGCGCTCGGCAACGAGATCAACGGCACCTTTGCCAAAAACCCCGCTTTTGTAAAGGCGGCGGCGGAAATCTTCGCCGTCATACTCTCCGAAAACGCTGTGCCGGACGAAGATAACGCCTTTTTCGCCGATATGGTGATAATAGGTGCAACGGCGCTGGACGGCATGGCATTCGATCTTCTGGAGAAGATCACCGCCGATTTTGTCGCGGAACTGTATCTCGATTTTGACGATTATTCGAAGGCGGACGAGAGCGAAAGAGACGAAAAGTTCGGGCTGCTTGCAGTCAAGATCGTAAACTTTGTCGCCGAAGAATATCAAAAGCTTTCCGCGTCGCAAAGGGGCGCCGTTTTGAACGCCTTCAGGGAGTTTTTAGGTGAGGATGCCGATGTATCAATAATAGAGCTTATAGATTCCTGGGAAATAAAGGATATTGCGGCATATTCCGCCGAAGAGCTTGCCGCCGAGGGTGAACGCATAATGGAGGCATTGAACTCTCTCGGCATGGGTGATGAAAGCGGCGATAGCGTATACGAATATTTTGTCGAGCCGAATGTGCATTATATCGACGGGTATATTGCAAAGGGGACGACCGAAGCCGATATTATCGAAGATATTCAAGTTATTTTCTATAGGAGTCATGCACACGGCAGCATGAGCGTCGACAGCATGACACTTGCCGAATTTGCGGAGGAAGGAGGCGCATATCAAATAGAATTCGACTTCTCGAAAAAAGGATTTACGACGCTTACCGTTTCGCTCGGGAGTGTCACACATACCCCCGCAGACGATTACAACGGCATAGGTACCCAATTATATGAGGGGACCGTGGTTTCTGCAGAAAAATATGTATACGATGAGACTTCCGCTTCCGATTTTGTTTATAAAACTTCGAGAGACATCAATGTCCTGCTGTTCGATCGCAACGCCTCTTTGAGCGATATCGTAGCTTCCTATCTCTATTACAATGTGAGTTACAAACATATATCAGAAGATCGTTTTGTTTATGCTGATGATCTTCACGGTTTACCTGTAAGTTTCGAAGGAGTGGATACATCCCGCGAAGCCGGTGTATTGTATGGCGGAAAAGCTTCTTTCGTTCATCCCGTGTATGGCTTATACGAAGCGCCGATATTGTACCGCATATATGACGAAAATAATGAAGAGGCGTCCACTACTGGGATGTATTATGAGTTCTATAGTGATTGCTATACTTATACCGGCGAATACGAAGCTACCGTCACGCAAAACGTCGGGGAGTTAAACGCAGAGGGCTATTTGCTGCATTACGGAATGTTTTATAATGATTCAGAGCCGCTTGATGTGGTTTGCGAAGGGCTGGATATAACGAAACCCGGCATTCAGCAGGTGAAAGTTTATGTAGAGGGTTATCAGCAGTACGCCGAGACCGTCAATATTTATGTCGCTGAGTATACCGGAGTGGAAAGCTTATCTTTACCTTACTATGCAACTGCGGAATATGCCGAGGGGGAGAGCAATTTCAAGAACGGAAATCTTAGCAGTTACTATTTTAACGTAAACTATAGGCATGATCATGAAGGCACAACGCACACTCAATGGAGTAACCCGGAAGTTAGTTCTATGACCGAAATGTTTGCAGAGTTGGAAAAATACGGCGTTACTTATCAAATCTCCGGATTCGACACCACGCTCCCCGAAAACTATACATATATTAATGGAACGGCTACGATCGAATTCTTCTATGACGGGACATCGTTGTGCACATGGGATATGAGTTATGTAGTGCGGGCGGCGGCATAGCCGAATGACCTCGGGAAAGCGAAAAACGCTTAAAATAATGCTTATTGCCGCCGCCGTTATGGCGGCGGCATTTGCCGTGACGGCGCTTGCGGCGGGCGCCGCGTTCAACAACGAGATAGCGCTTTTGGAGTATCTTGACGATAAGGACTTTTCCCCCGCGGCGGCTAAGAGATTGATAGAAAGTTTCTCAGCGCTTAAAACAGGGGAAGATATCGTATATTCCGCACACGCTTTCAATATGATAGACCTTATCGCCTCTTTGGGTGAGGACGGACTAGGGGAAGCATACGCCGCATATAATGGGGCAAGCGGCATAAAAAACCCGTTTATGCTGCTCAAATACGCCTCGGTGTACGATTCCGCAAAGGATCTTCCCGTCATGGAAGACAATATATTCGAGGGTATGCCTGAGGAGCATATCCGGGCGTTTTTGGAAGAGGTCGGCGCCGTCGCTTTGAAAATATCGGAAAACGGCGCGGACAAATATTATGAAAATGCGGAAACGATATATACGATGTTTACGACCCCGGACTTTACTGAAACCTTGTCGTATAAATCGATATTGAACGCCGCGGATTACTTTGTCGATGTGACCGAGGACGTCGACCCCCGGAACCTGTATATTATGGACGTGTTCTTCGGGAGCGGTTTCACCGCAACGCACCGTAAAGGAATGGAAAGCGTGTTCGCCGTCCTTAGGAACACCGACCGCGAAGAATTGATAGACGCCGTGATGTATATGCCTATCGAAGAGAAAGTTTTTGTGGCTTTATCGAAGCTCGCGGCAGAAGAGGCGCTGTTCGATATAGAAGCGTTTTCTCGACTTGCGGTATCTGTACTAGAAATTTTGGAGCCCGAAACAACGATAACGTCGGAATTTGTTTCCGAATCCATTCGTTACGCGGCGGAGCTCGATCCCGATTATTTGACGGATGAGGAAGCGGCGCGTCTATCCGATATTTTGGCACGGTTCGATTTAATTATCGACGTCGGCGCAGACGGCAGCATTTCCCGTTAGATCACTTTAGATCACTTTTGTAAGCTTAATATCTCCTGGAACAGGTCGTCGTTTATAAGGTCCTCGGTTTCGATTTTTGCTGTAAGGCGCCTGAGTGCCGCCTTGGTGCGGTTCGAGTTCAGCGCCTGAGCCGCATTTTCGGGGATCTTCGAGGGCTCCGGACGGAAGCCGCCGCGCTCGGATATTATGCGGTTTTCTCCGATAAGAGTGCGTTTTGCGGGGGTAAAACGCCTAAGGAAATACTCCACCGCCGCTTTGTATACGAGTTCGCTTTCCGCCGTGAGGGCGATATACGCGGTGTGTACGCTCGCCTCCGAGATGTATGCGAGGTTACTGCCGCATACCACCATTTCTCCCGCGCCGCGACCCAGAAGTTCGAGCGGCAGATCTCCGCCCGTGAAACCGCCCTTTACGGGCGGAAGATATACCTCTTCCGCGGGCATGTTGAACAGGGTCGCCTCCACCGAATCGCCCTCCGGTATCGCTTCCTGTATCCCGGTAAGCGTGTGGAAACGCCTTGCGTCCGCCGCTAAAAGCATCACCGAGGCTTTCGCGACAGAGTGGCGCTCGATAAGCTCGACTATCTCGCGCTGCGCCGCGCCGAGTAGAGCGTAATGCTCGCGTTCGGTAGGGGGGAGCGTGACGGAGTCCTTTATCTCGCCGTCCGCCGCCAGTCCCGCGAATGTGCCGTAGTCGGTAAAAACGGCGTACGCGTCGGCATAGGGAAGGCGCTCCGCGCGGTTGTCTTCGCGCTCAAACATTGGCTCTATAACGGCGGAGCCATTGAGCGTCTTGTCGCAGGCAAGGCGAATGCCGGAGGCTATCTCCTCGGCGCTCAAAAAGCGCCTGTCGCGCTCGGTGGGTGCGAAAGAGGGGGCTATCACTTTGCATCTGCCGCAAAGCCCTTTGCCCCCGCAGGGGAAACGGAAGCCTTCGCGCTCCATTATTTCGCGAAGGCTCGTGTTAACTGCGTTGAATTCCTGTTTCATATTCCTTTACGGTGTAATTTCGCCTGTATTCGTGTTCGCGGGCAGGCTCTCGATAAGCTGTATCAAAGTAAGTTTGTGCGTTTCCGTTATGCCGTCAGTCTCGACTTTGGTGAGAGCGGTCGGGATGTAGTCGGGAGTCTCCGTAACGTCCCCCGTAATATCGACGTAGGCGCTCGCAGTCCCGTCGTAATAGGCAATATTCGAAGCGGAGAAATACGCATAGCCGCCGCGCTTTTCGGGGAAGGAGACGGGAGCGGTCTCGGAGCCCACTAGGAGTCTGCCGTCGCCCGCGGAGTCGTTCGTTTTCATATCGAGCGAGAACAGGAAGGGATATTCGCCCTCCAATATGATATTGATCCCGTCCGCGGTCTGCAATACGTCGCCGTATGCGCCGTTGTTCGAGGTTATAAGTTGCTCCGCAAGGGCGGGTGTCAATACATAGTAGGGTATGCCGTCTACATCGCGCGCAACTGCGCCGGCATTAGTAAGCGCCGCTTCGTCGATTTCCACGATATCGTATCCTAGCGCGTTCAAACTTCCCGCGCCGATTGCGCCCACGACGTCGTTTATTCCCGCGTTATGAACGGTCAGGCGCCTGACCAATGCCTCCGCGGTTATCACGTCGTCGCCGATAACGCCGCTCGTACCGCTCACGGAGTAGGAGAACAAGCCCACCGCGCGAAGCGCGTACAGCGTGGTTGCCTGCACGGAATCGGTTATAGCGGAAGCGATGTCGTTTATCGGGGTGGCGGGGTCGATCAGCGAGAGGATGCCTTTGTCGTAGTCGGCAAACACTTCTTGCAGCTGAAGCGTTTGGATACGCTCGTTCAAACCGCCTATTTTAGTGTCTTTCAATGCCAAAAGTATGGGCTCCGCGTCCTCGGGGATATCCATGACCTCGCCGAGGGTGAGGGTGTTTATCCGCTCCTGCAGCACTGCGCCGTCGCCGAGTTCGTCCAAGGTAAGATCGGCAATGCTTTGCATTACGGCGTGGCTGTTTTCGTCGATCGGTACGGCGTCGGAAAGCTGCATTTCGCGTATAGCGACGTCGAGTTCGCTTATGGTGAACGGGTTGCCGCCTTCGGCGCCGGAAGCGAGGTATTTGAGGAGTTCGGAGGAATTTTCATCCACGTCTATGACGTCGATGATGTATGTATCGTCGATTATGCCGTCGATTTGGGAGGATATCTGAGAAAGCTTTACGGTGCCGAGCTGCTGCAGGATCCCGCTGGATGCGGGGTTGTCCTCGGTCGCCTCATGGTCGTAGACCACGCTGATGAAGGAGTCCAAAGTATAGTCCTCGAGCGCCGCGAGCGCCTCGTTGACGGGGCGCGAAAGGAATGTTTCGTCCGCAAATATCGGGATATCCTCGGGGAGCGCGATACCGAAACTGTCCTGCATCCCCTCGAAAGTCAGATTGTCCGCGAGCGCTGCGCCGAGAGTGGAAAAACTCGACGTTTTGATGACGCCCGAAGAAACGCCTACGGCTTCGCCGAGGTTGTAGCTTATGATATCCGTGCCGACGAGGCGTTCGATCTCGCCTATGGTCTTATCGGAGAATCCGTCGAAAGCGTTCGCGAGATTCGAAGCGTATTGCAATACGCTCAGCGCACGCTGCTCTTCGTCGAGAGCTATTTGGTCAAGACTGTCGTCGATGGTGCCCATCATGCCGTCGCGGCTCAAAATTATGTACCCGCCGCCCCCAACGACCAGGACGACCAGAACGATGCCTATTATTATACCTACCAGGATATTACCCAGAGTTTTCATACCACCTCACATATTCGGGGCTAGCTCCCGATGCTTGATAAGTCGATAAACTGCGACAGCAGCTCGTACAGGAAGTTGTTGTCCATTATCATCTTCGTTACCGTCGTGCCGTCGAGCGTTTCGTTTACCGCGGTCATGAACGACATGCCGGAGAGAAGCTGTATTATAGTCAGAATTATCAGCACGATGACCGCGCCGAGCGCAAGCCCGAGGACGCCGCCCAAGGTCTTGTCCAAAAAGTACGCCAGATACACCCGCTGCGTGAGTTTTCTGAGGAGAAGGAGTATCAGCCACAGCAAAAGCCTGACGACTATCGCCAAAACGATGAACGCGCCGACAAGGAATATCACGTTTACGAATGCCTGCGATACAACATTCAAAAGAGGCACGGTGTTTATCGCGCTGTCAAGCTCGATGTCCTCCGCCAAAGCCTGTTCGGTCAGTATATCGGCGGCGGCGCCCTCCAAAAGGCTGCCGGGGATGAGCCCCCACAGGAAGTTGTCGCCGAAAACTTCGGAAAGCGGCGCGGGCTCGTTGGACCCCTCCGGAACGAAAGCGAGTTCGAGGTCGGTTTCGGGGTCGCCGTCAAGATTGTCGTATATCACGTTTGCGTTCGAATTGGGAAGCGAATCGGCTATGGCGTTGGCGAGCTCCGTCCTGAGAGACGCATCCCACTCGGTGCTGTCCGCGACAAGTCCCGCGACCGGCTGCGTAAGGAATATAGCCGCGGCAAGCGTGATGACTATGCTCAACAGCCCGACAAGCGTCTTTACAAAGCCGCGCTTGATGCCTATTATCGCGACGATGAGGATTATCGCTACGACTGCAATATCGATAATGATTCCGATGTTCATTTTCGCCTCCGGTTCACTCGTATGCGCGCCCGCGGCGCGCGCCGCAAACGTCTATGCTAAGAGTATATCATACTCTGTATATAAATTGCAATACTTAATTATTTATGCGGCGGCAAGCCCGCCGCATAAATATGAAATAATTCCGATTTGCGGAATTATCTCACGTTTGAATCGGAAGTACCGATAGCAAAAACAATACTCCCCGGTATTTTTTTAACTTCCTCGAAGCCGTATTTTCTGTAGAAGCCGACGCCTTTTACGTTGGAAGCGCCGCACACCAAAAATACCCCCGGGATTCCGTCCGAGGAGAGTTTTTCGCGCAGTCTGTCGATAAGCGCAGTACCTAGCCCCATGCGCTGTCCCTCGGGGAGTATGTCGATATGCAGGTGCGCGGGGTAGCGCGACGCTATCTTTTTCACGATCATCGCCTCGGCGCGTTTCGAAAGCCACACGTCGGGCGCGCTCTTCAGAAGCTTTGCCGAATATGGAAGGCGTTTGGAAAAATAGTTCTCGCGGTACCTTTTGAAATCGGGAGCGCAGATGACATATCCCACAGCCTCGTCCGCGTCGGTCGCGGCAACGAAACAATACTCGGGTTCGCAGTCGATGTAATAATCCAGATACGCTGCGTACAGCGCGTCGCGGCGGGCGTCGGTGGAATAGGTGGGCGCCGTGACGGCGCATACGCGTCTGAGCGCTTGTTTATCGGAAGGGCGATACTGCCTTATATGCATATCCGGCTCCTTTTTTACGGCGTTAGGTATCCCGAAAACGGGATATTAATATACTTTCGACAAAAAGAAAAGCGGCTCGCCGCCGCTTTTTGGTGCCCTTATTCTTCGCTGATAGCGTCGACGGGGCAACCGCCCGCGCAAGCGCCGCAGGAAAGGCAGGAATCGGCGTCGATGACGTATTTGCCGTCGTCGTCGGCGCTGATAGCAGAAACGGGGCAGGTGGCTTCGCAAGAGCCGCAGCCGATGCAGGTTTCCTTGTCGATTACGTATGCCATTTTTCGATATCTCCTTTGGATATTTTGATTTCTGTTTTATTTTACAACGCGCATTCTTTTTTTGTCAATCGATAAACGCATTTCGTCACAGTTTTTCGAAGAGTTTCGCCATAAATTTCGGCATTCTCATTTTTCGGAATGCGAGCGTGAACAGCACCATGAATATCACGCCTCCCGCCGCGCACGGAGCGGTCAGTATCAGCATATTCATGTTGTACGTTTCCGATAGCCCGAACAGATTGCGCGCGAACGGGACGAAGAAACACGCCGTGAAGAACGCCGCCAATACGACGATAAGCGCTATGCGTATCGGGTTTAACGGTATCGAGATCCTGATGATGAACGCGAGTCCCAAAGCTACCGTCGCGATAAGGGCGGACGTGCCGGTCTGATCGGCGTTCAGCCCCATTATCGGCCCCACCGAGGCGATGACGGAAACCGCTATCGCGATGGCGAACGCCGTGGGACAGGCGTCGAGCACCACTTTCGGGAGGAACTTGCCGCGCACTATCTCGTTGTTGGGTTCGAGCGCAAGGACAAAAGCGGGCGGACCTATGGTGATGTAACCGATAAGGGTGAGATTTTTGGGAGTGAACGGGAGCGTAGCCGGAATTATCATGAATATCAGCGCGAAAAGCGTGTTGTATATCGTCTTTATGAGGAACAGCGACGCGCTCCGCTGCAGGTTGTTTATACAGCGCCTGCCTTCCTGCACGACCTTGGGGAGCGAGGAAAAGTTATTGTCCAGAAGAACTATCTTGCTGACGTTTTTGCTGGCGTCCGAGCCCGCCGCGACGGCTATCGAGCAGTCCGCTTCGCGAAGAGCCAGCACGTCGTTTATACCGTCCCCGGTCATGCCGACGACGTGCCCCGCCGCTTTCAGCGCCTTGACTATGACGAGTTTCTGGTCGGGGGACACTCTGCCGAAAACGGTATAGTTGTCGACGTTCGCGCGAAGGGAATCGTCGTCCAATGCGCTGCAATCGACATACTTTTCGGCGTTCCTGACGCCCGCTCGCGTCGCTACCACGGACACCGTTACGGGATCGTCGCCGGATATTATCTTTATCGCGACCCCCTGACGGTCGAAGTAATCGAGCGTTTCCCCAGCTCCCGTGCGGATGACGTCCTCGATGACTATGAGTGCCAAAAGTTCGCGCTCGCCGTCTATCCCCGTCGTTATATTGCCGTATGTCTTCGCCAGCACCATCACTCTGTAACCTTCGCGGGCGTACGAGGAGATCTCCTCCTCCAGCGTTTCGGGCACTTCCTTAAGGACAAACTGCGCCGCTCCCATTACCAGCGAATAGCCGTCGAATTCGGCGCCGCTCCACTTTCTTGCGCTTGAAAAGGGTACCTTGTTTATTGCTTCGGGATACCCGGAAATGTCTTTTACGAATTCTTTCACGGCATTTGCGGTAGGATTGTCGTCCCCGGTCGCTGATGTCAACGCTTTCAGCGCGGCGCGCGCTTGTTCTTCGTTTGCGCCTTTCGGTATAAGCTTTGCTACCGCCATGCTCCCTTCGGTTATGGTGCCCGTTTTATCCAGGCACAACACGTCCACGCGTGCAAGTATTTCGGAACAATACAGGTCCTGCGCCAGCGCCTTGCGCTTTGCGAGTTTTATGACGCTCACGCAAAAGACGGCGCTCGTCAGCGCCACCAGTCCGCTGGGTATCATGCCTATAAGCGTGCCGAGTACCGTCAGCACCGTGTCGTTCACGGGAGCGGTAGTGTCCTGAATGAAATATTTTACGCAAAACAGCGCCACCCCGACGGGGACTAGGATGACCGACATGAATTTGATGACTTTGTTCAGACTGCGGTATATCTCGCTGTTTTGCGGCTTGTTCTTTTTAGCGTCGGCGGTTATCCGGGCGGCGTAATTGTCCTTTCCGACGTGGACGACCTTGACCGCGGCGGAGCCGCTCACGACGAATGAACCGCTTAAAAGCGAGTCGCCCGCCTTTTTCATGATCGGATCGGGTTCGCCGGTGATGAGAGCTTCGTTGACCTCTATCGTTCCGTCCAAAACTACGGAGTCCGCGGAGATCTCCGCGCCCGGTTTCAGTATCAGCACGTCGTCCAGGACGATGTCTTTCAGCGCTATTTCCGTCTCGGAGCCGTCACGCACGGCTATGGCGCGCGGCGCGTGCAGAAGCGAAAGTCTGTCTATCGTGCGTTTTGCTGCGAGTTCCTGAACGATGCCGATAAGGCAGTTCGTGACTGCGACCACGAAAAACCCGTAGTTGAACAAGCCGTCCAGGTTGTGTTCTACGAAAAACGCCATTATAATGGCTATGATCACAAACAAAATATTGAAAAACGTCACTATGTTCGTTCTGAGGATATGCGCGACGCTTTTCGTCTTTATGTTTACGTCTCCGTTCACTTTGCCGGAGGAGACTCGCTCTTTTATTTCCTCCGACGTAAGTCCCGCGGTCCGAGCCGCACAGGCGTCGGACGCGTCCGCGGCGGGCACGGGAGAAGCAGAGGCGGTATTCATATCAAAATCGTTTTCGTCCATAATCGACTCCTCCTCGGCAGCGTTTTGCGCCGCGTTCATATTCATATTATATAACGCTTTTATCCCGCGCGCAACAGAAAATCCACTTTTTCACGGCAGGAGACCCCGTAAAAGCGAATTTTGATATTGAAAAGGAAATATTTTATTGTATAATAAAGATATAAAACTTACGCCGGAGGGCTTATGGATAAAAAATACGAAGCTTTGTTTACCCCTTGGAAGATAGGGAACGTAGAGATCAAAAACAGGATAGTCCTGTGTCCGATGGGCGGCACCTCGCTTTTCGGGTGGATAGAGCCGCACCATTTTGATAAGGAGGCGGCGGAATTTTTCCTGAAACGCGCCGAAAACAACGTGGGACTCATCATCCCGGGTATCGCGCCGCTCAGGAACCTTCTCGGCAACGGATGGCTGTACAAGGCGGACGGCGCTTTCAAAAAACTGAAGCCGTATATGGAAAAGATCCACGCTACGGGCGCCAAACTTTTCGTACAGCTTACGGCGGGATTCGGCAGATCTTTCGCGCTGGACCACATGATGGCGGTGATGGCGAAAAACAAGGTCCTCGGCGCGTTGGCGCGTCCGATATTGGACCCCTCGTACCTCAGCGCCGCGCCCAGTCCCTCGCCCTCCAGATGGGCGGAGGATCTCGAATGCCGGGAAATTACCGTAAAAGAGATCAAAAAACTCATTTTCGCGTATGCGGAGACGGCTAAAAAGCTGATGGACGCGGGCGTCGACGGCGTCGAAGTCCATGCGGTGCACGAAGGGTACCTTTTGGATCAGTTCACGCTGAAATACGTCAATAAGCGTACCGACGAGTACGGCGGCAGCTTCGAAAACCGCTATCGTTTCGCGGTAGAGGTGGTCCAAGCGATAAAAGCGCGCTGCGGCAAGGAGTTCCCGGTGTCGCTCAGGTATTCCGTCGTCAGCAAGACGAAAGGCTTTTCGGACGGCGCCGTGCCGGGCGAGGAGTATGTCGAGGCGGGCAGGGATATGGAGGAATCCGAAAAAGCGATCAAATATTTGGAGGAAGCGGGCTACGATATGTTCAACGCCGACAACGGCACTTACGACGCGTGGTATTGGGCGCACCCGCCGGCATATATGCCGTTCAACTGCAACCTCGAGGACGTCAGCCATATCAAAAAATTCACCTCCGCACCGGTGGTGTGCGCAGGACGTATGGAGCCGGAGGCTGCTGCAAAAGCGATAGCCGCGGGCGAGATCGACGCCATGGGCGTCGCGAGACAGTTTTTGGCGGACGGCGAGTGGATAACGAAACTCATCGAGGAGCGCGAAGAGGATATCCTCCCGTGTATCTCGTGCCACAACGGCTGTTTCACGATGTCGAAATCGAAAGGCACCGCAAATACGACTCCGCTCTCCGAGACCCGCGGGATGGCGCGCTGCGCGCTGAACCCGGAGACCATGCAGGGGCATAAATACGATATAAAACCCGCAAAAAAGAAAAAGAGGATTGCCGTTATCGGCGGCGGTATAGGCGGCATGGAAGCGGCTCGTGTGCTGGCAATGCGCGGGCACGACGTGACTATCTACGAAAAAAGCGATGTGCTCGGCGGCGTGTTCATCCCCGCTGCCGCTCCCGCCTTCAAGGAAAAGGACCGCGCTCTCATCGATTGGTACAGGCGTCAAATCGAAAAATTGCAGATAAAGGTATCCTACGATACGGAAATTACGGATATTTCGACCTTGGATGCCGACGAAGTGATCGTCGCGACGGGCTCGAAACCGAAACATATCCCGATATCCGGACACGAGAAGGCCATCGAGGCGGTGGAATACTTAAACGGCAGGGAAGTAGGCGACAAAGTGGTCGTGATCGGCGGCGGACTCACGGGCGCGGAGATCGCGTACGACCTGGAACTCAAAGGAAAACACCCCGCGATAGTAGAGGCGATGAACGACATAATCACCACTCCTTCGATATGCCTTGCGAACTCGTCGTATCTGAGGGATTACTTCGAATGGAAGAAAGTGCCGCTGTACTTGGAGCACACCGTGACCGAGATAGGGGACGGCTATGTAAAGATAAAGGGAAAAGACGGCTCCGAAAAGACCATAGAGGCGGACGACGTCGTTTTGAGCATAGGCTATAACCCGTATCCCATAGCGCCGACCGGCAGGCACGTGCACGTCATCGGCGACGCGGCGAAGGTGGGAAACCTCAGAAGCGTCATCTGGGGCGCAAGGGCGCTCGCCTGCAAATTGTAAATGCGTTACTCCGAAAAAGGTCCGCGCCGAGCGGACCTTTTTTCGCGTAGATAAAAAATTTATGACGGCGCATTCGTTTGACAACGCGTGCGTCCGGGAATATACTTTACGCGTAGATATACAAGTAAAAAGGAGATATCTGTATGGCAGAATGCAGTCATGATTGTTCCAGCTGCGGCGCCGACTGCCCGTCGAGGACGGCTTTGCAGAAGGAACCCCAGAACGCGCTTTCCGACGTAAAGCGCGTGATAGCGGTCATATCGGGAAAGGGCGGCGTAGGTAAATCCACCGTCACCGCGACCCTTGCCGCCACCGCGCGCCGCATGGAGTACAAGGTAGGCGTACTTGACGCCGACATCACCGGACCTTCGATACCGAAGATGTTCGGAGTACACCGCATAGCGGACGCGATGGACGAAAACACCATCCTCCCCGTCGAGAGCCGCTCCGGCATAAAGCTCATGAGCATCAATCTTTTGCTGGAGGACGAAACGGAACCCGTGATATGGCGGGGACCGATACTTGCGGGTACGTTGAAGCAGTTTTGGACGAACGTCGCGTGGGGAGACGTCGATTATTTGTTCGTCGACATGCCTCCCGGCACCGGCGACGTAGTGCTGACGGCGTTCCAGTCCATCCCGATAGACGGACTCGTCGTCGTGACTTCGCCGCAGGAATTAGTGGGCATGATAGTAGCCAAGGCTACCAAAATGGCGGAAATGATGAACATTCCGATCTTGGGTATAGTAGAGAATCTGTCCTACTTCGTGTGCCCCGATTGCGGCAAAAAACATTATATTTTCGGTAAGAGCGACGTTTCGGCTTACGCCGCGAAAGCGGGTATCGAAGTTGTCGCCGAACTTCCCGTCGATCCCGAGACCGCACGCCTCGCGGACGAGGGGATGATGGAAAAAGCTTTCAACGAGGAGCTGTTCCGCATAGTGGAATAACGCTTTCGTCGCTTGCGTCTAACGAATCACGGTCCGCCGAACGGCGGACCTTTTTTTCGTCGCCGCGTTTTTGTTATAAATTGCGGCGAGCGGTCAATATTTACGATATGTTGGTTTACGAGCGCGAGATAAAAGCCTTGAAAAAAGCGTTTAACGAAAGCGACGACATCATTTTCCGCGAAATATTGTCGGGGGAAAAGCGCGTTACCGTCATTTTTGCCGACGGCATGATAGATATGCGCGACGCGGACATGGGCGTGTGTACTCCCGTCATACGGGCAAGCGGAGAATTTGATCCGGACCTTAAATCGCTTGCCGGCGTCATACAGACGGTACAGAAGCTGGACGAGGTCTCCGCTAGAAAAAAATTCGTCGAATCGGTCGCGCGCGGCGCCATGGGCGTCGTCATCGACGGCGCCGAGAAATATTTTACCGTCGCGGTGCACGGCTATCCCACGCGCTCCATAACCGAGCCGCCTACCTCTTCGGTCGTAAAAGGGCCCCGCGAGGGCTTTACCGAGGACTTCAAATCTAATATGGTGATGCTTAGAAGAAGGTTCGGGAGCGGCAAACTCGTATTCAAGCCGATGGTACTCGGAAGATACACGAAAACGCAGATACGCATCGCATACGTAGACGGCATAACGGACATGAAGATAGTAGAGGATATTTTCGAAACGCTGTCGAAAATAGACATCGACGGCGTCGTCGATTCCTCGTATATATCGTCGTTTTTGGAAAAGCGCGCCTATTCGGTATTCAAACAGGTGGGCGCAAGCGAGAAGCCCGATATCGTCGCTTCCAAGCTTCTGGACGGCAGGGCGGCGATAATCGTGGACGGTTCGCCGATGGTATTGACGCTTCCGTTCGTGCTGGTCGAAGATTTCCACGATTCCGAGGACTATTACCGTCGTCCGATTAGGACGGGGATGATAAGGCTCATGCGCCTACTCGGGATATTTTTTGCGGTGCTTCTCCCGGCGGTATTCGTCGCGCTGACGTCCTTGCAGTACCAGATACTGCCGCTGGAGCTTATGATAACGGTATTGAACTCGACGTCGGGGATACCGTTTTCGCCCGTGTTGGAGATGCTCATAGCGCTGATATTTTTCGAGGTCCTCGGCGAAGCCAGCGTCAGGATGCCGAGGTATTTCGGCATGGCAATATCGGTGGTCGGCGGCATAATCCTCGGCGAAACTGCGGTGCAGGCGGGCATTCTAAGCTCCCTTACCGTACTCATCACCGCGATGTCAAGCATAGGCCTTTTTGCGATACCCGACGAGGTGGGCGCGTTCAGCGTAATCAGGATAGCGCTCGTTTTCGTGGGAGCGACGCTGGGTATCTACGGGATAGTGCTGTCGGTCGCGGCGCTCATCGCCTATGTTTCGTCGATGGAAAGATACGGGGTCGCATATCTTACACCGTTCGCGCCTCCGGTAAAAAGGGAGATGGGTGACGCCGTCCTGAAACGCGCGGTCAAAGACACCGAATTCCGTTCCGCCCGCATCAATAAAAACAAGAGGAGACTTCAATATGAAGAATAGTCTTTCCCCTTCCCAATATGCGGTGACGTCGATAATATTGATGTCGGTGTTCAAACTCTCCGCGCTTCCCGGTATGCTTGCGGCATCGTCGGGAAGAGATATATGGATATCCGTTTCAGTAATGCTTGCGGGAGAGATACTGACGCTTGCGTTTATCATCCCGGTTTCGGTCAGGGGCGGGCTCATGGCCGTGGGCGAAAAATACGGCAATTTCGTGTATTCGCTTATAGCGGTACCCGTTATTGCTGTTTCGGTGATCAAAATATTGGTTTATGTCGCCGACGTAAACGCGTTCACGAGTTCGTATTTGTTTTACAACACATCCACCGACAAAGTTGGCATAGTGTTCGTGATAGCCGCGGCGTATATCGCGACCAAGGGTTTCAAAGGCATAGGGAGGAGCGTGTTGGTCGCCGTATGGTTTATCCCTCTGATACTTATAATAGGGCTGGTGTTCGGCAAAGCCGACCTCGATTTCGCGAGACTGAGACCCGTAGCGGCGTCGGACGCGGAGCATCTGTTCCGCTCTTTGGATTCGTCGCTGTTTTGGGGCTTCGACCTGAGCCCGCTCATGTTTTGCAGCCTGAAAGGGAGCGCCGAAAGATCGAAAACGGCGACTAAAAGGATCTATATATCGGTCTTCGCCGCAGTGACAGCCGCCTCGGCGGTCATCGCATTCGTATATGCGGCGTACATCGCCGTCTACGGCGGCGCGACGTATATCTCTCCGCACGCGTTCGCGGCGCTGGGTTCCTTTAACGTTGTAAATACGGAGATAGGCAGCATCGATTGGCCCGCAGTCGTGACATGGCTTGCGTTTGCGGTGCTCATGATATCGTTTTCGTTCGCCGCCGTCGGCGAAGGAGCGAAAACATACGGTATAAAGGCGCCGATCGCGATAATCTTCGCGGCGATCGCGGTATGCGTTATCGGGCCGTTGTTTTTCTATAATTTCGAAAAAGCCGTCGAATTTGCGAAAACGCCGATAAAATACGTCGTTTTCGGTATTAATATATTGCTTCCGCCCGCCGCATTCATATTAGTAATGCGAAAAAGCGCGCGCGGGCAAAGGAGAGCGTATGAAGCGCGCGTATAAATGGATAGCGTTCGCGCTGTGCTTTGCGGCTTTTCTGCTGCTGGGTACGGAGTCCGTGTCTTTGACGGACAGAGCCGTCGTTTTGGGGCTCGGAATAGACAAAGGCGAGACGGGTTACGTAGTGTCCGCGCAGATAGCGATGCCCGCAAAGGAAGAATCGAAAAGCGCGGGGTACATCGTCGCCATGGCGGAGGGCTCCACCGTCAGCGGCGCGCTGGACGTCCTGAGCCGCGAGGCGGGAAAACTGATATCGATGTCGCACTGCAACGTGGTGATACTCGGCTCCGGAGTCATACAGCACGAGGCTGTATCCGTTTTGGACTATGTGGTAAGGAACGCGTATCTTAGCGAAAACGCCATCCTGCTGGCGTCTACCGGGCAGGCTTCGGATATACTGTCCGCTAAGCCCGCTTTTTCGGATATGTCGAGCCTGTATATACAGAATATGATGATGAAATTCGGCTATTACCCCGTGCGCGCCCACAGGAACATCAAAGAATTTTTGGTTTCATATAACACCACTAGATCCGCAAATTGGATCCCGATAGTGTCAATGACGGAAACCGAAAAGCCCGTTTCCGGCGAAGCGGGATCGGAAAGCGGCGAGGGGAACGCGGAGTATCTGTTCGATTTTACGGAAACCGCCGTGTTTTCGGGCGGGAACTACGTAATGAAACTTCCCGAAGAGTGCACGCGCGGAATAAACTATGTGGAATCCGTACTCGAAGAGGGCGCTTTGACGGTGACGGTCGGGGAGGCGGTCTATAACTTTTTCATAGTACGCTCTAAATGCAAAAAGAGTTTTTCGCGCGACATGACGGCGCGCTTCGACATAAAGCTGGAGCTTATACTAAAGGAAGTGATAACGAGCGGGACCTCTGTCCCCGCCAACATATCCGAGCCCGGGGAAAGAGTGGATCTTTCGGTCGCGGAGGAAGTGACTTCCGCCGTCCGCGCGGCATACGAAACGTGCATGGCGGAGGGAGTGGATATATTCAACCTTTACGACGGTTTTTACGGCGTATTCGGCGACGATTGGGACGGCGACACCGCGAGGGCGAATATCAATATCGCGGTCGACTTGAGTTACGTTTGATGTTCACCCGAGGCGATATCGGAGATTATCCTGTTCGCCATCACAAGCCCCATCGCCGAGGTAACGGGCATGAAGCTGTATAAAGCGGCGCCCGCCGTTACCTGTTCGTCGCTGTACACGACGGTCGCAGACGGTATCCCGCGGGCTCTCAGCCTCGAGCGCATGGCGCGCGCCATGGGGCAGTATTTTGTCGAATAGATGTCCGCTACCTTGAAGCGCATGGGATCGGTCTTGTTCGCGGCGCCCATCGCCGACAGAACGGGTATATCCAGCTCCTTTGCCGCGGCGATAAGCTCCGTCTTTTCGGGGAGCGAGTCTATGCAATCGGCGATATAATCGGTTTTTTCGGAGAACATTTCCTTGCCGCCCGTATAAAACGCGCGTATCCCCTTTACCGAGATCGAGGGGTTTATGTCGCGGACGCGTTCCGCCCATACCTCGGCTTTTGACCTTCCCAGAGTGGAATTGAGCGCGCCAAGCTGCCGGTTGAGGTTACTTTCCTCGAACACGTCGCCGTCGATAAGGATAAGTCCGCCTATACCGGAGCGCGCCAGCGCTTCCGCGACGGTGCCGCCCACTCCGCCGAGACCCACTACCGTCACGACCGCGTTTTGCAGGCGGCAGAACGCCTCCTCGCCGATAAGCGGTATCAACCTTTCGAAGGGGCTATGCGTTTGCATCGTCCGGCTCCGCGATCTCGGCAGTTTCCGATCCGGCTCCCGCTCTCAGCGCCGCGAGCGCTTCCGAGACGCGCCGTTTTTTGTCGCCTACCAAGTCGTAAAACAGTATCGGCACGGCGGCGAGAAGCGAGGTTATCCCCGGTATTATCGTGTAAGCGAAGTATACGCCGCGTCTGGTTTCGAATGTGTATTCCGCGGCGGTCGCGGAATAGCCGACAAGATCGCTGAACACCGTGGCGAGGCAGACCGCGGAGCCCAGAGCCAGCGTTACCTTTACGGAAAACGACAGCACCGCATACGCGACGCCCTCGGTGCGCCGTCCCGTTTTATGCTCGTAGTAATCGACGGAATCGGCGACCATGACCATCGGCATAATGTTCACCGCGCCGAATTGCAGACCCACCAAAAACAGCGTTGGTATCAGCGCGCCGAGGTGGAAATTCGTTGCCGTACCCGCAAAAAACGCGGCAATGCTTGCGACGAAACCGTATACGCTCATCGCGACGAAAACCTTTCTTTCGTCGAATTTTTTTATGAGTATCGGAGTCAGCGCCATCGATATCATAGTGCCTGCGGCGGTGGATACGCCCAGGATTATGATAAGGTTCTGACCGCCTAGTATCGCGCTTGCAGCCTGCACCTGTATAGCCATGGCTCCCTGGCGCGCGAAGCCCAGAAAGTACGAAAGCATCACCAGGAGCAGATATTTATTGCTTTTTATGGCGCCGAACATCTCCTTGAACGTCATCTTTTCGGCGCGGTAGGGGACGCGCTCCTTGCTGAAAAACGAGATGAGCGCCAGCATCGCCGTGCCGATAACGCCTATCGCGACGGCGCCCCACAGGTATTCCGCGATCGATAGAGTGCCCTCGATGCCGGCGCCGCCGGGGACGATAAGGCACACCGCGGGCACGACGACATAGGGAGCCGCCTGACCTATCGAACGGAAAGTGCCCGAAAAACCGATGAGATTTGTCCTTTCGCCGGAGTCGGGAGTGAGAACGGCGCTCATCGCCTGCGAGGGTACGTCCGCCATCGTCATCGCCATGCTCCACAAAGTCGTTATCACGAATATGTATGCGAGAAGCCCGGCGCCCGAGAGGGGAACGTCGATAAACAACATTATCGTGAACGCAACGAGCGGCAGCGAAGCGTATAAAATAAAGGGTTTCAGCTTGCCTTTGCCGGTGTCGCGCTTTCTTTCTATCAGATTGCCGACGACGGGATCGAACAAAGCGGAAACTATCTTCGCGGCAAGTATCAAAAAGGGGACCGCGACCATTTCCTCGGCGGTCAGTCTTTTGGTCGTCGAATAGAATTCCAGCTGATACGAGTTCAGATAGAACACCACCATCTGAAGTCCGAAAAGACCCACCGAATAGATGAGGACTTCTTTGAAAGACATATATTTTTTTGGTTTTGATGAGATATCGGTCATAGCGCCCTCCCGACTAATTATGACACAGCGCGGCTCGATTGTAAATAAAATTTTGATCCGTCGCTTGTCCGGGCGGACGATATATCGCGTCAGATGCCTTTCAAAACCGCCGTCGTGTTCATATAATTCCTCCACGCCTGTGCATAGCGGGTATAAACGGTGGTGCTTGAATTCGTCAGCGTCGCCGTAGACACATATATCGCAAACGAGGACGCCAGCATGGAACGGTTGAACGATGAGCTCGTTATCGTAGGTGCAGTGAATGTGCTCGGGAGAGTTTCCGGCTCGAAGCGTATCGCAACGAGAGCGGGGCAGTCCGTGAACGCGAACGAACCGATATTGGTGATGTGGTTCGGAAGGGTCACTCTTTCGAGAGTTTCAAGCCCCGAAAAAGCGAACGGCAGGATATCGTCTATCGCCGCGCTTTTGACGCCGGAGCACAAAATTCCGTATAGATCTATTTCGATAGTGTCTTGATCGGTGTACTCGGACACCATGTAATTTACCTTCGTTTCGTCCCTTGTGATGCCTGCAATGAGCGAGCCCTCGGCGGCAGCGGTGTTTTTGTCGAAATATACCCCCGAAGTGAACTCCGCAAACGGGGTACGCGCGTATACATACAGCGAATCGTACAGATTTGCGGTTTCGTAGATGTTTTGGGCGAGGTCGAACGAGTACACCGTCGGTACGTCGAAGTTTTCGTTGTCCTTGACGGCGACGAGCCATTTTTCGATATACATATCCGTCGTACCCGCCGGCACAACGATATCCATCGACGGCACGATGTCGCCGCTGCCGGCGACGGTCTTTTGTCCGAACGCATATGTGCCGTAGGAGGGAACGGTCTCGGCGGCGGCTCCGGTAAATCGTACGATCCCCGCGGGTACGTCGTCGAACGCCTGACCCGCGATAAGCGTCGTGCCGCGTTTTATCTCGTAATCGCCGCGCGTGGACACGGGATAGGCGTATATCAATGCGTTTCCGAGGTACAAAAGTCCGTCCTCGTAGTTCGTATAGTTACCCAGATACGCCGTCGCATAGCGCGCGTTGCCGGTGCCGAGCCTTCCGAACGCAAAACTTCCTATATTCGTCAAATTCTCCGTTCCGGTAATCGTTTCAAGCGATACGGCGCCCCAAAACACCTCGTTGTAGATATCTGTTACGTTTGTGATGTCTATCGACTTAAGCCCCGAGTAGCGGAACGTGCCGCGCTGCAGCACCTTCAGCGAAGCGGGGAGCGAGATAGACGTCAGCGCCTCCGCCGAATCGAACGCGTATTCGCCGAGCGTTTCGACGGAATCGGGAAGGGTCACGGCGTTAAGTTTCGTGCAGCCTTGGAAAGCGCTTGCGCCCACCGATATCAATCCGTTCCCCTCGGCGGTGAACGACTCCAGAGCAGTGCAGCCGCTGAACGCATTTTCCCCCACGGATACGACGGAGGCGGGGATGGTGACTTCCCTGAGCGCCGTGCTTTCGCTGAAACAGTACTCTTCCAATACCCGTATGCCTTCCTCTATGACGACCGTTTCCAAAGATGCGTTTTCGGAAAACGCCGCACGGCGTATGCCGTATATCTCCCGCCCGTCCGCGGTGGCGGCGGGTATCACTATGTCGGTATAGGGTACTGCGGTATATCTGAAGCCCGTGATATAAAGGTTACCGTCTATTTCTGAATATAAGAAGGACGGATCGCTCGCTCCCCACAGTGCCCACAACACGAGATTAGAAGTCACCGGCTCCGAAAAATCGTACTTGACGGTGTAATCGGGATTGGTATACCAGCCGTAGAGCTCGTATCCCGACGGCGCGCCGGTGATATTTCCCGGGTCAAAGGCGGTCTCACCCGAGGCGACCACCTGTTGAGCGACGGAGCCGTATTTGGTGACGAAGCTAACCACATATCCGTCCCCCGAGTCCGTTCCCTCGGAAGCGCGGCGGGCAAGCACCCTCAAGGTCATGTTGGCGACGAGCCCGTTTTCGGTAGAGGCGGTCAGCGTGACTTGACCCGTCCTCAGCCCCGTGACCGACGTCATATCTTCGTTTACGCGGACGATAGTGGAATTGGACGACGACAGCGTGTAATCTGCGCCGCCGGGAGAAGTGGTAACGGCGGGGATATACGTTACGCCGCCCTCGCCGCCGTCGGAAAGGTATATCTCCGCGAGCGGGGAATCGAAGTATATATTCCGCGGATCGGAGTTGCACGAAACGGCGGCGGTCAATACTATGAGCCCCAGCGCCGCAGCGAGCAATATCCGCAAAAACTTTCCTTTCATATCCGAATTATAGCATAATCCTTTTCCCCATTTCAACACGATACGGAAATGTTCACCGGGATTTCACCGCGCGCTCCCTTTGGAGCGCGGGGTGAAATGGCTCAAAACTTCGCAAGCGAAGTTTTGAGCGTGAAATATTTTTGCTCCGCAAAATTGTGAAATAATACGACCTCGCGGGGTCGTATTGTGAAATAAATTGAAACTTCGCGGGGCAAAGTTTCAATTTGTGAAATAAAATTCGAACCGCACTTTTGCATCCTCGCACAAGCAAAAAGATGTACACTCCACCCGTTCAAGCAAAAAGTTTCGAATTTTGTTGCGGTCATTAGATTTATAATTTAAGATCGGAGTGAAGCGACCCTTAACAAAATCCGCAGACGATATTTCACATTTTTATGGCGACGGCGCCGTCGTGTCGGTGAAAGTCGAAAATCGGCTTGAGCCGACACATATAAAAATATTCATTAAATCGTTTGATTTATTCATTTGAAGAGTGTAATATATATCGCATAACAGAAATTGCCTTAGGGCAGAGGAGAAAAGAAAATGAAAAAGATCATCAGCATCATAGCGATCGTCGCGTTGCTTTGCGTGGGCGTTTTCGCCGTCACCGCTTGCACGGATGACAAGGAGACCATAACGATGTATACCGAATCGGGATTCGCTCCATACGAGTTTGTCAGCTCTTCCGGTTCCATCGTCGGAGTGGATGTCGCTATCATGAGCGAAGTAGCCGAAAGAATGGGAATGAAACTTAATATTCGTGACGTTGCCTTCGACTTCATCACTTCCAACGTTGCAAGCGACGCCGGACTTGCGGTAGGAGCCGCGGGACTCAGCATAACCGATGAGCGCAGACAGACCGTCGATTTCAGTAATATTTATGCAAGCTCGACGCTTGTCATCGTGTCCGCGGCAGCCAACGCCTACGATTCCGTAGCCGATCTCGCCGGCAAAACCGTAGCGGTTCAGCAGGGAACGAGCGGCGACCTTATCATAACGGACGCTGCGGACAGCGGATACGAATATGTCACGACCGACGAGAACGACGAAGAAATTACCGTTACCGTGACCGCAGCCGGCGCGACCGTGCAACAGTATCAGACGTATGCTCTCTGCATGACCGAGCTTATATCCGGTCGCGTGGACGCTATACTTATGGATAAACTTCCCGCTAACAGTCTTGTCGCTACCGCTTCCGATCCGTCCGCTTACGCGATCGAAGACGCCTCCGATCTGCTTTCCGAAGACTTCGGCATAGCGTTTAAGAAAGGCGCCGACGAAACGCTGGTCAACACCGTAAATCAGGTCATAACCGAATGGCTCGCAAACGGCAACATGGCTGCGTATACCGAATACTACACCGCGCTGGACGCTTATGAAAAAGGAACGGGCGAAGCACCCGTAGCTCCGGACGGCTTGAAGCTCAGCTGGGACGTGTAATCACCGTTGAACCGACGGCGGGGACGGAGTTCCCCGCCGTTTTATCTTTATTAAGGAACGATAATGAGTTTAGGAGAAAGATTTTATAACGCGTTCATATTATATGATCGTTGGAAAATGTATTTTGAGGGGCTTGGCAACACTTTGATAATAGCGGCGTTCGCGGTCGTTATCGGAGTTGTCATAGGGATATTGCTTGCGCTCGTCAATTATGTGCATAAACGCACCGGAAAACTGAAACCCTTGCACGCCGTGGCGCAGGTATATATCACGGTCATACGCGGAACTCCCGTCGTATTGCAGATGTTCCTAATGTACCTCGTAATATTCGTATCGATGCCTATCGATATACAAATAGGCGGCTTGGTATGGCGCAGCGGCGGCGGTATCGTTATCGGCGGAATGACGTTCGGGATAAATTCTTCCGCATATGTTGCGGAGATAGTGCGCGCCGGCTTCGAGTCCGTAGACGAGGGACAAATGGAAGCGGGCAGATCGTTAGGGCTTAGCACCGGGCAGACTATGGGCGCCGTAATAACGCCGCAGGCGGTCAGAAACGTTCTTCCTCCGCTTTTCAACGAATTCATAATTCTGGTCAAAGAAACCGCTATTATAGGGTATGTCGGAGTTTACGATCTCGGGAAGATCCCTTCCGTGATACAGACAAGGACTTTCGATATCCTTCCGCCTCTTATCATCGCCGCGGTGCTTTATCTTATCGTGGTCATGATCTTGACGCTGCTGTTGAAAGTGCTTGAAAAGTGGCTTGCGAAGAGCGACAGATCCGGCGGTTATAAGCCGATCCGAGTCAGAAAAAAGCTGCGCTTCGGTAAGAAGGAGGCATAACATGGATAACAAGCTTATCGAAGTCGTCGGGCTGACGAAAAAATTCGGGGATCTCACCGTTCTGGACAACATCACGGAAAGCATCGCCAAGGGCGAAAAGATAGCCATCATCGGACCCAGCGGCGGCGGAAAATCGACGTTTTTGAGGTGTTTGAACGTTCTCGAGGATCCCACGGCGGGCAGAGTGTTTTTTGACGGCGTGGATCTTGCCGATGTCAAGGTCGATATCAACGAGCACCGCCGTAAAATGGGCATGGTTTTCCAGCAATTCAACCTGTTCAACAATCTGACCGTTCGCAAAAACATCACCCTCGCGCCCGTAAAAACGGCGTACAAGGACATCGCCAAATATCGCAGGGCGAAAGCGTTGGAGCCGCTGTACAACAGGTACGTCGAGATATTCGGAGCCAAGATAAACGCTTCGCGCGCCGCTAAACGCGAAAAACTCGCCGCCTCGATCGAAACGTTGAAAAGCGAGCTCGAGCCCGTGAACGCAGCGTGGGAGAAGACGAAGTCCGTCACCGAAAGGGCGGGGAAAGAATACGTGACGTATGACTCGGAGCTCACGAAGAAAAAGCTGAAACTCACCGCGAAGCTCGAAAAAGCGGAACGCGCCTTGAACCACACCGTGGACATCGCCGAGATGCACGCCGTAATGCCCGCCGAAACCGATAAGAAGAAAATAAAAGCGGACGCGGACGCTCTCGCGATGAAGCTTCTAAAGCGCATAGGGCTGGAGGAAAAAGCCGATTCATATCCTTCCACGCTGTCGGGCGGACAGAAACAGCGCATAGCGATAGTCAGGGCGCTCGCGATGAACCCCGAGGTCATGCTCTTCGACGAACCTACTTCGGCTCTCGATCCCGAGATGGTGGGCGAGGTCCTGGACCTAATCCGCGAACTTGCGGCGGAAGGAATGACGATGGTCATCGTCACCCACGAAATGGGATTCGCGCGCGAAGTCGCCAGCCGCGTCATGTTCATGGACTCCGGTAAAATAGCCGAACAGGGCACCCCGGAGGAGCTTTTCGGAAACCCGAAGTCTCCTAGGTTGAAGGAATTTTTAGCAAAAGTTCTTTAATTTAATTGTGTCGGCTCAAGCCGATTTTCGACTCCGTAGGGCGCGTCTTTTCCGCCATATTCTTAAAAGCCCCGCTCGGCAATACCGCAAGAGTATTGACTTCGGGGGCTTTTTGCGATATGACAAAAAATCTTTCGCCCTACGGAGCCGAAAATCGACTTTCACCGCCACAACGGCGCCGTCGGAAGCTTTTGGCTTGTGGCACTTAAATGTTTTTAACGAAGTATTGTCTTACAACGCGACACTCCACTAATAAATAAACATAAAATCGACGATGTGCCCAATCTTACGCTTCCCGGCGCCTTTTTCGCCGAAAGAAATTCCTTGGTTACTTGGTTGAATTTCTTTCGGCGAGGCACCGCGCGAGCGCGGTGTTGTTATGCGGTTGATTAATTTAGCTCATTAGGAAGTATAGTGTCGGTGAAGCAAAAATTTTGGTGTTCTGTGGTAGGAGATTTTTCGCTAATGCGAAGAAAACTTCCGACGTTAATACCCGGAGGGTCTTAGCTAGGAAGTTTTCAAAGTAGTAGCGGAAAAGATACGCCGCAGGGCATCAAAATTTTTGATGAGCCGACACAAAAATTATTTCACTTCGTCTCGAGACGCGTCTCGAGACGAAACCCCTACGAACCTTCCTTCCGCGGCGTTTTTGAGCGCTATAGGCGATATTTTTATCTGCAGTCCCACTCTGCCGCCGGATACGAAAATATAGTCTAAATTTTCCGCCGAGGAGTCGATAAAGGTGGGGAATCGCTTTTTCATGCCTATCGGGGAACAGCCGCCGTGTACGTAGCCGGTGATGGGCAGTAGATTTTTCGCGGGCAGCATATTGACCGACTTCTCCCCCGCGGCAAGGGCGGCTTTTTTTAGGTCGAGTTCCTCCGCTGCCGGTATGACGAAAACATAATGCTCCCCCGATTTCCCTATGGTGACGAGGGTCTTGTAGACGAATCGGGGATCGACTCCGAGAAGTCTTGCCGCCTCGGTGCCGGAGACCGCTTCTTTTATATTCAAAGCGACCGCTTCGTAGCCCGTGCCCAAAGTGTCCAGAATGCGCAATGCGTTGGTCTTCGATACTTTCATACTCAGAATATCTCTATATCGAGTACGGATTCGTCGGGCGTCGATTCCTCCTCGCGTTTTCGGACGCCGAGCCGCTCCTCCATTTTGACGATGCAGCGGCGGTGTTCTTCGCGCGTGAACGTGTAGAAGAAGTACGGTATCGTGGAAACGACGAGTCCGACCGCGGTTATCAATATGTGCGCCATGTAAACGTTGTCGGCAATTCCGGAGTCGAACATGACGTCCCAGTCGCTGGTGAGCCCCTGCGATTCCAATATGAACGGCGTAACGTAGCTGAACGCCAACGTCAAAGGAGCGAAAAGATATTGGAACAGCGTTATGAAACTGTCCGCTCTTTCACCGGTCTTACATTGGTAATAATCGAGCTGGTCGGCGATAAACGATTTGCCCACGCCGTTGTTTACGGTTGAGGCGATGTTTTTGATAAGCATCACGAACACGTATCCGACCAGGCTCTGACCCATGATGGCGAGTATGCTCAGTCCCATGGACGCTACCCACAGCACGCGGCACCACACCATTATCGTACGCTTTTCGAAGCGCCGCACCAGCCACGGGGATATGAAATTCGCGACTATCGCGGTGGCTCCCGATACGAACACGATGACGCCGGAGAGCCATTCCATGCGCGTCGTGTAGATTATGTAGTAATCGAGTACTTTGTTCGCGGTGTTATTGAAGTATCCGACGTAGTTTGCAAGCTGTATCATCCAGATGTTCTTGCTCTTCAATATCTTCTTCGCGCCCCGCCAGAATTCCACCTTGGGGCGGTTTTCGACGTCCTCGATGACGCGTTCCTTACAGGGTATTATAAACAGTCCGACGAGTATCGAAAACAGCGTTAAAAGCGGGATGAAAACCCTGTAGCTCATGATGTTCAGCAGGCCGCCCGTCGCCTGCGCCACGATGGGGAAACCTATGCGGTACACGCTGCCGAGCACGCCGGTGATTATCGGTATTATGCTCAAAAATTTCTGTCTTTCGTCCGAGTTCGGCGTCATCACGTTGATGATGTCGTCGGAATGGGTCTGATAGGTATTCAGGAATCTGTTGAGACACGTGAACAGGAAGCTGATGACGATGAGAAGCGTCGTATAGTCCATCGTATCGTAGGGAAGATACACGATAGCCAGGAATATAAGCGCGGTAGGCCAGCCGAGCGCGATGAGCTGCGGTTTGTATCTGCCGTATTTTGCGCTGAACAGGCGGCGCGTAATGTAGTTGAAGTAGAAAAATATGACGTTTCCGAACAGCTCGCACGCTATTATCTGCGGCAGTCCTTTTATGAGAGATTCGAACGGCACGGGATCTACGAACATCAGCGCCGCGCCGACCGCGACCTGCATGAAGTTCAGCGAGTGCATCGCTATAAGCGTTTTCCGCTCCAATCTGCCGTGGTTTTCAAAGATAAGGATATTGAACGGCTGCATGAAAATGAGCAGGAAACTCATTATCTGCGTTATTATGCTTATGATCGCTATATCCGCGTACGCTACCCCCATTATAGCGCCCACCAGGAAAGCGGAGGCGGAGAATTGCACGATCTCCTCTATGTATTTGGTGGCGTCGTTGCCGGTGACGCCTATCGTATAAGCCACGACCTCGCGGTAGGGGATATATTCGCCTTTCCGCGGCACTCTCCAATGGTGGCGCACGTCGTAGGCGACGCCTTTTATGAGTTCTTTCGCTTTCGTCGTTATCTTGCCCATATCTTATCCCCCCTTATTCCGCGTAGATCAATTCGTAGCCGTCGCGCTCTCTGCCGTTGTTGGTGGGATACCATTTTTTGCCCCACGCGCCCGACTCCTCCAAGGCGGCGACCTCGCTTTCCGTCTTGTTTACATATATTGTGACGATGGCGTTGGTGTTGTACATCGCGTATTCGCCTATCCTTTCGACGGAAGCGGGGATAGAGAGCTCAGTAAAATCTTCCGACCAGCAATATGCGAAAGCGTCCTTGCCGATCTCTATAAGCCCCTCGGGAAGCGTGAATCCCTTTACTGCGGAGCAGTAGTGGAAGGCTTTTTCTTCTATGACTTCGAGGGAATCCGGTAAATTTATCTCTTCCAAATGTCCGCATTTGTAAAACGCTTTGCTGCGGATGACTCTGACCCCGTCCGGGATCGTGTAACTAAGTCCCGCGGAATCGTCCAGGACGACGTTATCGTCGCTTATATCGACCCCTTTCGCGGGCGGGTACGCCACCAGCGTTTCGAGGTCTTTCGTATATATCACTCCGTCTATCGACGTAAAATATTCGTTCTCGGGTGAAACGTTGAACGCCTGCAGCTTTTGATTGTTCGTCATAGCCCAAGCGCCTATCTCGCGCACGTTTTTTCCGATGTTTATGACCCGCAAAGTCTCCGCGTTGCAAACGGAAAAATCGGATATCACCGTGACGGGCACGCCGTCGACGTCGTCCGGGATAGTGACGGTATCCCTTATGGTGGAATCGGTATAGTCCTCGATGTGGACCTCGCCGTTCCTAACGACATACCCGAGTCCCGTGTCGCCGAGGGCGGTGGGGAATACTATTTCCTCGCACCCCGCCGCGAAGACCACGGGCGACAGAACGCAAAGCACGATCAAAACCCCCAAAAAACGCTTTTTCATCATAACGGACTCCGTGAATACCCCGCTTTTGAGCGCGGGAAAAAGTTTATGAAATTATGTTTCGAAGCATACGCCTCGGTAAGGGAGAGCCGCGCGCCGAATAAGCCGCGGTCGAACGACTTGCAGCGTACAGCGTCGTTTTCGGAGAAAAAGCCCAAAAACACTGCAGTAAAGACGGCTTGTATCAATTTTTGTTTAGAATTCATTCCGGCTCCCTCAGGCGCGCGCCTATGTAACTATATTATCATCCGGCAATGGCGATGTCAATACAGAGCCTTTGCGCCGCGCTTCAATAAAAAATTGCATTCCAAAGATGCGTTGTACAATTTTCTCCTCTTGTCCGCCGCGATTCCTATCGCCTTTTCCGCAAACGGATATGCGGTCAGTATACCCGCGGTGAATCCGGGCATCGCCTTCAGCGCCGTGCCGAAGGTTTTATACAGCTTGAACAGCTCGCGTTCGTTTCCGAGCCTGACGCCGTAGGGCGGATTGGTGACGACATGCCCCGAGGAAAAGCGGGAAGACAGCTCCTTTACGTCGCGGCATTGGAAATGAACTTTCCCTTTGAGCCCCGCCGCGGCGAGGTGTTTTATCGCGAGCCGCACCGCCTCGGGGTCGATGTCGTAGCCGCAGATATCGGGCGTGACGTCGACTATTTCGGATGACAGCCGCTCGCGCACCTTTTCGGCATTCGCCGAACTGAAAAGAGGGTAACGCTCGAACGAAAAGGAGCGGTTTAGCCCCGGCGCGGTGTTCGTCGCCATCAAAGCCGCCTCTATCGGTATCGTGCCGCTTCCCGAAAAGGGATCTATCAGAACGCCGCCGTTATATCCCGCGAGGATGAGCATCGCCGCGGCGAGCGTCTCCGCAAGCGGCGCCGCCCCCACATACGTCCTGTAGCCGCGCTTGTGGAGCGGCTCTCCCGACGTATCCAGAAGTATCTTTGCGTTGTCGTCGTCTATCGACACTAGGAAGCGATAGCGCTCTCCCGTCTCCGACATACTTCCGCCCATATTGGCGGCGACGGCGCGTTTCGTAACGCTCTGCACGGCGCTTAAAGCGAACAATTTCGATTTGTGCGACCGCGCGTCCACGGTGACTCGCGCGTCCCTCGGCAGAAAATCTTTGAACGGTATGCCCGCGACAAGCTCGTAAAGCTCGTCGAAAGTCTCCGCGACCCCTTCGGATATCGTGAAATACACTCTTCCCGCCGTTCTCAGGCGCATATTCAGTTCCGCCGCGCATTCCGCGCCGCCCTTTACGGGCACAAGCCCGTATTCGGCGCTCCCGGGAGTATAGCGCATTCGGATAAGTTCCTTTTTGACAACGCTCTCCACGCCCGAGGCGGCGGCAACGTAAAATTTATCGAACATAACGTTTCGGCGCCGTACGGCGCCGAACTCCTTTTTATCGTTTAATCTTTTTGGTCTTCCGGATCGTCGCTCGCGGTGGCGGACGGAGTTTCTTGATTTTCCTTCGTTTCCGCCGTGACGCCCGTCGTATCGGTTACCGTTTCTTCGTTTTCGGACACCGAATCGGCGCTTCCGTGATATGCAGCGACGCCCATTATCACGGCGGCTTCTTCCTCGTTTATAGCGTTTATCGAAGCCTTGCCCACTTCCTCGTCAAGGGTGTATTTGCCTTCTTCGCGGCTCTTTTGCTCCAATGCCGCGACGATCTGAGCGTGCTCTTTTTTGCCGAGAGGATAAAAACATATTACGATAAACATCAACGCGGCTGAAATTGCAGAAACACACAAAGCAAGGTCGAAATAATCCGTTGCGATAGTCATTAACTCATCGGACACAGTTTGTACGTTATAGTAGTTGGCGGGCTGATATCCCATACCTTGTTTTACATAGGCTATGACGACGTAGCCGATGTTGGTCGCCACCAGCACCAGAACGTACGCAAAGGTCTGCATATAGCCTTCCAAACGTTTGCCGGTTTTTAATTGCTGATAGTCGGACATCTGTCCCATCATCAACGGCTGCAGGCTGGCGATCGCATTAAACAGAGCTATGTACCTTAATAACGTAATGGCGAAAGCGCTTTGCCAACCTTGGGGGATGTTTGCTATGCCTATGCAGGCCAATATCAAATATCCCACAACGTTACAACCCGACCAAATCATCAATATATGTTTACTGTTCATTTTGCGGGTCATCAGCGGAAGCAGTATCATATTCGGCGTTACTGCGAAACCCGTTATAAGAGATAGTGAAGAGAATATCGCCCAGCCTTGATCGATAGTGGAGGCGTATCGCAGTTTACCCATTACGGAGGCGTCTATCTCGATCGTCGTGCGCAGACAGCCGCAAATCAGCGCGAGAGAGAATATCATCAGCGGCTTGTTTTTGACTATCATTTTCAAACCTTCAAAAAGTCCGACTTTTTCGGTGTTTTCGTTGGTAACGATGATACGCTCTTTGACCTTCAGCAGCAGCATGACCAGCAATAAACCGAATACCGCGTAAACAAGCCCCATATATCTGTAAGCCAAATACTCGCGGCTGACGACTTCGCCCAAATCGTTGATGTAAGTATCGTTTATGAAGAAGCCGCGCACCCAGCCGTTCAGGAAGTTCATCAGCGTGGGAGAAAATCCTATAACGAGTCCTATCGGCGCCCAGATATCTGTCCTTTCCTGCTGGTTCGGGGTGACAACGCTGGGCATCATGTAGAATGTGTTGTTGAACAGATTCCAAAGGATCAGCGTAGGTGTGCAGATGCAATACGCGTAAATTATCTTACTCGGATGATTGAACGCAAGATCTTGAATAAAATCGGGCGACCAGGTGGCGGCTATCGCAAACGCGGCGAAAACGGGAGCCATAAATAATATGTAAGGTTTATATTTGCCCCATTTCGTGTTTGTATTTTGCAAAAGTTTACCGAAGAGCGGCTGTATTATCAGCCCTAAAATGCTTGCTATCAGACATATGTACGGTCCGTGGATAACGTCTATGCCGAATTGCTCGGATATCTGCGTGGCGGTGATAAGACCGGATACTATGCATACCAAGGTCGAAACGCCGAATGCACTGCCGCCGAAGCAGACTATCTCTTTCAAATTCAGATATCTGCCTTTCGGCGGGTTCTTCCAGAAGACTTTTATCTTTGCGGGGAGAGTCTTCAGGAAATTTTTGAGCGAAAATTTTGGTTTTTGTTCTGGAGTTACTTGCAAATTGTCGTCCATTCTTCCTCCGGGCGGGTCTTATATAGTATATCGACGCCGTTTCGCTCATTATACTACATCGCGCGCCCGCGAGTCAATAGCGAAAAGGAATTCCGACGGACGATGACGATCATTTTCCGCGTCGGCGGCGGAAAAAGCAGAGAAAAAGGCGTTTGAATTTGTTTTCCCTTCGGGCGCCCTTCAGGTAATGCGTTTCCTTGATGAACGCGTCGAGCTTTGCCTGCATTGAACGAAGTACTCCCGAATACACGGGATCGTACAGGCGGTTTTCCGTTTCCGCGGGGTCGACGGCTTTGTCCAGGAGAAGCCACGCTACGCGCGCGCCTTCGGACTCCTTTTCGGCATAGATATATCTTTCGTTCACGACGGCTGCGCCCTTCAACGATTCGCTTATCTCGATGTACAGACAGTCGTGCGCCCTTTTGCCGGAGAGCACATAAGGCATCAGATCGCTGCCGCGGTACTCGGGCGGCGCGGGTATCCCCGCTAGTCCCAAAAGGGTGGGCGGCAGGTCGTAAAGGGAAACGGGCGCGTCGTATATTTTTCCGTGCGGCACGCCGTCGCCGAACAATATCATCGGGATATGCGTGGAAGCGGAGTGCGGCGAGCGTTTGTATTCGGAGTTACGGGTCATGAAATGACAGCCGTGGTCGGAAGAGTATACAAACACCGTCTTGCCGCCCGCGGCACGCGCGGCGGCGACTATGCGGGAGAGGTTTTCGTCCAAAGTCCTGCACAGCCCCAGGTAGTCCGCGTAGTTTTCGGGCGCGTTGCCCTTGAGCTTAAGATCCGCCGGTAGGGGTGCCGTTTTGAACATTTCGGATACCCGTTCTTCGCATTCGAATTTACCGGTAGTGTTTTGGTGGTGCGGCTCCAGATACGATATCATCAAAAAATACGGCTTGTCGTGGGGGCGCGATATGTACTCCAAGGCATGATCCGTATACGCCTTTACGCGCCCGTTTTCGAAGGGGTGCGGAGTGCCGTCCGCCTCCCACAGAACGCCCCGTTTGCCGTCGGAGGAAAACTCCGGTAGATCCGCCGCGAGCGTGAAGTCGTAGCCGTAGATCTTACCGGATGGTATTGGGGTGTCGCGGTATTGAAGACCCTCGGAGGCAAGGTGCCATTTGCCGATATACGCCGTTTCGTATCCCGCGTCCGAAAAGTATTTCCCGAGCGTGCGCGTTTCGCTTAGAGGTATGCCGTTTATCTCGTTTCCCGCGTCGGAAGCGTACATGCCCGTCTGAAGTACTGCGCGCGCGGGGCCGCACAGCGGCTGCGCGGTGTGCGCCTCGGTAAAACGCACTCCCTCCTCGGAGTATGCGTAAAGGGCGGGAGTCACCTCCCTTGTCACGGTGTCCGCGCGCTGTTGGTCGCTGAAGATAAATATGATATTCGGTCTAACATCCATACCGAAAGTTTATCAAAAAACAGCGAAAGGGTCAATAGCGTTTGCTATATAGTTTGCGCGCGTGATATACTAAGCTCATGAACAGAGCACAGACTTTTGGTGGCAGAGCGGCGCTTACGGCTGTGGCGCTTGTCGTTTTATTATATTTCGTGACCGCGGCGGGCGCGATGTTTTCGCGCTTCAGAAACGGGTTCAGCATCTATCACGACGTCAAAGTCGCGGCGTTCGAGAGTGAGAACGAGTCCGCGGAAAAAGGCGGCGTGGTGTTCCTCGGCGACAGCATAACCGATTTTTGCGATCTGGAGCGCTGGTATCCCGGGCTCAACGCGTATAACCGCGGCATAGCGGGCGACATGACCCTCGGAGTCATGCGCAGGATGGACTCCTCGGTATTCGACCTGGAACCGCGCCTTGTGGTCATGCTTATCGGAATAAACGACCTCGCAAGGCATCAAAGCGTCGGGGACACCGCCGCAAACATCGCTTCGATAATATCAGAGATACGTTCCGCGCTCCCCGAGACCTATATCATCGTACAGTCGGTGTATCCCGTAAATTCCGATTGGGGTACTGCGTACGCGGAGCGCGTGTCGCCGCTCGTTACGGAGCTGAACGCGCTGATATCCGCGGGCGCGGAGGCGGGCGGATACGTTTATGCGGACATATACCCCGTTTTGGACGACGGCACCGGACGGCTCATACGGGAGTACTCCTCCGACGGACTGCATCCGAACGAGGCGGGTTACGCGGTCATATCCCGGGCGCTCATGCCCTATATAGAAGCCGCCGAAGCGGGATAAAGGAAAGCATACATAACGGATATATTCACTTCTATTGAATATATCGCCGAAAATATTCAATTTTACGGCGCGGATACATTTGATTTATACAATCCTTTATATTATAATGGGACACAACAAATGCGGAGGCATCGATAATGGATAAAAAGATCAAAAAAATAGTGCTTGCATATTCCGGCGGACTGGATACGTCCATAATCATTCCCTGGCTGAAGGAAAACTACGACGACCCCGAAATAATCGCGGTCAGCGGCGACGTCGGTCAGGGCACCGAGCTTGACGGACTCGAGGAAAAGGCGATAAAGACGGGCGCGTCGAAACTGTATGTACTGGACCTCAAAGAACAGTTCGTGACCGATTACGTCTTCCCCACGCTGAAAGCGGGCGCCAAATACGAGGAGTACCTTTTGGGCACCGCGTTCGCGCGTCCCATCATCGCGAAGGGCATCGTCGATATCGCCCTGAAAGAGGGCGCCGACGCCATCTGCCACGGCTGCACGGGAAAGGGAAACGACCAGGTGCGTTTCGAGCTGACGATAAAAGCGTTTGCGCCGGGCATGAAGATAATCGCCCCGTGGCGTATATGGGACATAAAATCGAGGGAGGAGGAGATAGAGTACGCCGAAAAACACAACGTACCGCTCAAGATAAACCGCGAGACCAACTACTCCAAGGACAAAAACCTGTGGCATCTGTCTCACGAGGGGCTCGACCTCGAGGATCCCGCGAACGAGCCGCAGTACGAAAAGAAGGGCTTTTTGGAGATGGGCGTGAGCCCCTTGGAAGCGCCCGATAAACCCACATACGTCACGATAGGCTTCGAAAAGGGCGTTCCCGTGACGGTGGACGGCGAAAAACTGAACCCCGTGGCGCTAGTCGAAAAGCTCAACAAGCTCGGCGGCGAGAACGGCATAGGACTATTGGACATCGTCGAGAACAGGCTGGTCGGCATGAAATCGAGGGGCGTATACGAGACCCCCGGCGGAGCGATACTCTACCGCGCGCACGAGATACTCGAAACGATATGCTTAGACCGCGACACCGCGCATTATAAAGCAATAGTCGCTCAGCAATTTGCGGAGCAGGTGTACTTCGGCAAATGGTTCACGCCGCTGAGGGAAGCGCTCTCCGCGTTCGTCGACAAAACGCAGGAGACCGTGACCGGCGAAGTCAAACTCAAACTCTACAAGGGTAACATCATAAACGCGGGAGTCACCTCTCCGTACTCCCTGTATAACCCCGAATTTGCCACGTTCGACGAGGACGACGTGTACGATCAAAGCGATTCCGAGGGCTTCATAAACCTGTTCGGACTGCCGCTCACCGTGCGCGCCATAATGGAGAGTAAAACCAAAAAACAATAGTATACGGTAGCTACAGCTACAAAAGGAGACATATGAGCGATCTTTGGTCGGCAAGGTTCAAAAAGGAAACGGATAGGCTTTTGAAAAAGTTCAATTCCTCCATAAGCGTAGATTCTAAGATGTACGCGGAGGACATAGCGGGGAGCAAAGCGCACGCCGCGATGCTGAACGAAAAGGGCATAATATCCGACCCGGACCTTGCCGCGATACGCTCGGGGCTTGACGGGATAAAAGCGGATATCGATTCCGGGAAACTTAAAATAGATCCCGAAGCGGAGGACATACATATGTTCATCGAGGGGGAGCTGACCAAAAGGATCGGCGAACCCGGGAAGCGCCTGCACACCGCCAGAAGCAGAAACGACCAGGTTGCAACGGACATACGCCTTTACCTTAAAAACCGCGCCGCGGAGTTGAAAGAAAAACTTTACGGTATGATAGAGGCGCTCTACAAAACGGCGGAGGGCGCCACCGACGCGGTGATGCCGGGGTACACCCACCTGCAGCGCGCGCAGCCGGTGACGATGGCGCACCATATGCTCGCGTACGCGTTCATGTTCATAAGGGACTGCACGCGCCTTACGGACGCGGTGAAGAGGATGGATTTAAGCCCTTTGGGCTCCGCGGCGCTTGCCGGGACAACCTACGACATCGACAGGCACTTTACCGCCGAGGTCTTGGGATTCAGCGGAGTCGTTCAAAACTCGATGGACGGCGTGTCCGACCGCGATTTCGCGGCGGAGCTCGCGTTTACGTCTTCACTTATCATGACGCACCTTAGCCGCCTAGCGGAGGAGATAATACTGTGGTGCTCGTGGGAGTTCAAGTTTATCGAACTCGACGACTCGTTCGCGACGGGCTCGAGCATCATGCCCCAAAAGAAAAACCCCGACGTTGCGGAGCTGGTCAGGGGAAAAACGGGAAGAGTATACGGCGACCTTATTACGCTCCTCACGATGCTGAAAGGGCTTCCGCTCGCGTACAACAAGGATATGCAGGAGGACAAAGAGGCGGTCTTCGACGCCATAAAAACGGCGCGCGATTCGCTTGAGATATTCGCGCCCATGATTCTCACGATGAAATTAAGGCGCGACAACATGCTTTTAGCCGCCAAGCGCGGATTCATAAACGCCACAGACATGGCGGACTACCTGACGAAAAAGGGGATGCCTTTCCGCACCGCGTACAAGATAACCGGAGAACTCGTCGCCTACGCGCAGGATAAAGGCGCGGGGCTCGAGGACCTGCCGCTTGAGGAACTCAAGGAAAAGTGCGAACTTTTCGATACCGACGTATACGAGGCGATAGCCGTTAAAAACTGCCTCGAAAAGCGCGTATCCGAGGGCGGTCCCTCCGCCGCGGCGGTTGAGAAACAGCTTGACGCCGTAAAGGAGTTTTTAGACAATGTATAAGGTATTCGTCGACGGCTGGCAGGGTACGACGGGGCTCAGGATAGCGGAGCGGCTCGCGGAAAGAGAGGACATCGAACCCGTCATTTTGGAGGACGCCGCGAGAAAAGATATCTTCAGGCGGCTCGAAGCGATGAAGTCTTCCGACATCACCGTATTGTGCCTTCCCGACGACGCGGCGCGCGAGATAGCAAGTTTGGCTCCCGATAAGGCGCGGATAATAGACGCTTCCACCGCGCACAGGACTTCTCCCGGGTGGGTATACGGTATGCCGGAGCTCGGCTTAGATCTCAGGGAAAAAATAGCCCTCGCAAAGCGCGTCGCGAATCCCGGCTGCCACGCCTCCGGCGTGACGGCGATAATTTATCCGCTCATAAAAAGCGGAGTTTTGACTCCCGAAGCGCTTGTTTCGGCAACCTCGATAACGGGTTACAGCGGCGGGGGCAAAAAGATGATAGCGGAATACGAAGAAAAAAATTATATGTATCCGCGCCCCTATTCGCCGGGACAAAACCACAAGCATCTGGCGGAGATAACATATGTAACGGGGCTTAAAAACGCCCCCGTATTCGTCCCCGTCGTAGCCCCATTTTATTCGGGGATGATGGTGACTGTACCGCTTCATATCTCCGAACTGAACGGCATCGATTCGCCCGAAAGGCTGAACGAGCTGTACTCCGATTTTTACGTGGGCGGCGTCATACGATCGGGAGAGATTTACGAAAACGGATTCGCTTCGGCGGGGATGCTCTCGGGAAGGGACGACATGATAATCTCCGTAAACGGCAACGGCGAAAGGCTGACGGTGACGGCGGTCTTCGACAACCTCGGCAAGGGCGCATCGGGCGCGTGCTTACAAAACATGAACATAATGCTCGGAATAAACGAAAGGACGGGACTTAATATATGATAATCACAACATACGACGACGGCGTGACTTTTCCCAAGGGCTTTACCGCTTCCGGAGTACACGCGGGCTTCAGAAAAAACAGAGCGAAACTCGATCTTGCGCTCATAATGGCGGAAAAAGCGGTGCCCGCCGCGGCGGTATATACGACTAATACAGTAAAAGGCGCGCCTCTCGTCGTTACGAAAAAACACTTGGAAAACGGTTACGCGCGCGCGATAATCGTAAATTCCGGCAACGCCAACACCTGTAACGACAACGGCATAGAGATAGCGGAAAAGACCTGCTCCATTCTCGCCGACAAATGCGGCATGTCCGCAGACGACGTCATAGTCGCCTCGACCGGCGTCATCGGGCAGAGGATGAGTATAGAGCCATTTGAAAAGGGGATACCGGAATTGGTCGATTCCCTTTCCGCCAGTGGCGGCGAAGACGCTATGCGGGCTATAATGACTACGGACACCGTGCCGAAGCGCGCCGCAGCGGCAGCGATGATAAACGGGCGGCAGGTAAGGATCGGCGGCATCGCCAAAGGCTCCGGGATGATATGCCCGAATATGGCGACGCTTCTCGCGTTCGTCACCACCGACGCCGTGATATCCCCCGAGGCGCTGAAACGCGCGCTGGATATCGACGTCAAAAAATCGTTCAACATGGTCACGATAGACGGCGACACCTCGACAAACGATATGTTCGCGATAATGGCTTCGGGCGCCGCCGGGAACGAGGAGATAAAGGCGGGCACGCCCGCGTTCATGCGCTTTGTAGAACTGCTCTCAAAAGTCACCGCGTCGCTTTGCAAGCAGATCGCCGCAGACGGAGAGGGCGCCACAAAGGCTATCGAATGCCGCATAAAGGGAGCCCAAAACATCGATATAGCGAAGAAAGCCGCAAAGGCCGTAGCAGGCAGCGCGCTGGTGAAAGCCGCTATATTCGGCGCCGACGCGAACTGGGGCAGGGTGTTGTGCGCTCTCGGATATTCCGACGAAAAACTGAACGCGGACAAAGCGGACGTCACGTTCATATCCTCTGCGGGCGAGATAGCCGTCTGCCGCGGCGGATTCGGCGCGGACTTTTCGGAGGAAAAGGCGAAGGAGATACTTTCCGCGCGTGAAATTACGATAGACGTAGACCTTCATTCGGGAGAAGCCGTGGCCACGGCGTGGGGGTGCGATCTGACGTACGACTACGTCAAAATAAACGGGGATTACCGTACCTGAAAAACGGAGGAGATATGAAACTGACAAATCACGACAAAGCGGAAGTGCTGCTGCAGGCGCTTCCTTACATTACTAAATATGCCGGCGAGACGATAGTCATCAAATACGGCGGCAGCGCCATGACCGACGAGTCACTCAAAAAAAGCGTCGCGATGGATATCGCCTTGCTGCAAAGCACCGGCGTGAGGACCGTAGTCGTCCACGGCGGCGGACCCGAGATCAGCGAAACGCTGAAATCGATGGGGATACCGACGAAATTTTCGGGCGGGCTGCGCGTGACGGACGCCGCCACGATGAAAGTGGTGCAGATGGTGCTCGCGGGAAAGATAAACAAAGACCTTGTCGCCCTTTTGGGCGGCGCGGGAGCCGAAGCGGTAGGGCTCAGCGGCGTGGACGGCGGCATGATAAAAGCAAAACCCCTAGGGAAAGAAATGGGATTCGTCGGCGACGTCGAATCGGTGAACGTCAAACCCGTCACCGACCTATTGAACGCGGGATATATCCCGGTCATCGCCCCCGTGGGTATCGGCGAAGGCGGCGAGGTATACAACATAAACGCCGACACCGCCGCGGCGAGAGTCGCGGGCGCGCTGAAAGCGAAGTCGTTTTTGAACATGACGGACGAGCCGGGCATATTGGAAGACCCCTCCGATCCCGCCTCGCTCATCCGCTCCGTCAGCGCCAGCGAAGCGAAGGAACTCATCTCCGACGGCATAGTCACTGGCGGTATGCTCCCCAAGGTAAACTGCTGCATAGACGCTATCCGACGCGGAGTGGACAAGGTATTTATAATTGACGGCAGGGAGCCGCATTCGCTCCTGATAGAGATGCTCTCCGACGAGGGCATCGGCACGATGTTTTATTGAGGTCGGTATGAAACACTTATTGAAACTGATGGATCTCGGCGCAAAGGAGATAACGGATCTATTGAATCTCGCGGACCAGCTGAAGTTCGAGAGGAAAAACGGCATAGAACATCCGCATCTGAAGGGTAAAACGCTCGGGATGATATTCACGAAAGCTTCCACCAGGACGCGCGTTTCGTTCGAGGTGGGCATGTATCAGCTTGGCGGCAACGCGCTGTTTTTGAGCGGCGCCGATATGCAGATAGGAAGGGGCGAACCCGCCGAGGACACCGCGAGGGTGCTGTCTAAATATCTTGACGGCATCATGATCAGGACCTTCAAGCAGGAAGAGGTCGAAAAGCTCGCCGCATTCGGAACGATACCCGTCATAAACGGGCTGACCGACTACTGCCACCCCTGCCAGGTGCTCGCGGACCTGATGACGATACGCGAGTTTTTAGGTTCTTTCCGCGGCAAGAAAGTGTGCTACGTCGGCGACGGCAACAACATGGCTAATTCCCTTATCGCCGGCTGCATAAAGATGGGTATGGATATAGCGATCGCTTGCCCTAAAGGCTATGAACCGGATCCCGAACTCGTAAAATGGGGGCACGAACAGGGAAAACTCACGATAACCGACGACATAAAAGCGGCGGCGGAAAACGCCTCGGTGATGTACACGGACGTATGGGCGAGCATGGGTCAGGAAGCGGAGAGGGAGAAGCGCATGAAGGACTTCGGGGGCTTCTGCATAGACTCAACGCTTATGAAATACGCCGCAAAAAACGCAATAGTTCTGCACTGTCTTCCCGCGCACCGCGGCGAGGAGATCTCCGCCGAGATACTCGAAGCGCACGCGAAGGAAATATTCGAGCAGGCGGAAAACCGACTGCACGCCCAGAAAGCGGTGATGGTCGAGCTGATGGCGGATAAAAAAATCTGATATGCACAGATACATCGTACTCGAAAACGGAAAGGTATTCAAGGGACTCGCCTTCGGCGCCGAGGGAGACGCTCGGGGCGAGCTCGTCTTCACGACCGGTATGGTGGGATACGTAGAAACGCTGACTGACCCGTCGTATTACGGGCAGATCATCATGCAGACTTTCCCCGCTATCGGGAATTACGGCGTGATGTACGAGGATATGGAATCCGACCGCGCATATTGCCGCGCGTATGTGGTGAACGATTACTGCCGCCACCCTTCGAATTTCAGAACGGATACGGATATAGATACGTTTTTGAAGGAGCAGGGTATCCCCGGCGTATACGGCGTGGACACCCGCGCGATAACGCGCGCCATCCGTTCCGAGGGCGTCATGAACGCGTATATAGTATCCGATCCCGGCGCGGTCGATATGTCGGCGCTCGCCGCCTACCGCATCGAAAACGCGGTAGAAAGCGTTACGCGCGGCAAAGAGGAGATATTCGAACCCGAAAAGGCGGAATACACCGTCGCTTTATTCGATTACGGCGCAAAACAGAATATAATCCGCTCGCTCGTAAAGCACAACGCGCGCGTGGTGTGCGTGCCTGCGGGCACCTCGGCAAAACGGATAAAAGACATCGCCCCGGACGGGATAATGCTCTCGAACGGTCCCGGCGACCCCGCCGAAAACAAGCGCGAAATAGGCGTTATCGCCTCTTTGTTCGGATATAAACCGATATTCGGGATATGCCTGGGGCACCAGCTCGCGGCGCTTGCCGCGGGCGCGAAGACGGTGAAACTGAAATACGGTCACCGCGGCGCCAACCAACCCGTCAAACAGCTTGCGACGGGGCGCACGTTCATAACGAGCCAGAACCACGGCTACGCCGTCGATCCCGATTCCGTAAAGACGGGTAAGGTCAGCTATTTGAATGCGAACGACTTCACCTGCGAGGGGATAGACTATCCCGAGTTCGGCGCAATGACGGTGCAGTTCCACCCCGAGGCCACCGCGGGTCCCACGGATATGCGCGGCTTGTTCGACGCGTTCACGGAAATGATGAAAGGAGGTACCGATGCCTCTAGATAGATCGATAAAAAAGGTTTTGGTCATAGGATCCGGCCCGATAGTGATAGGTCAGGCGGCGGAATTCGATTATGCGGGCACGCAGGCTTGCCGCGTACTGAAAGCGGAGGGGATAAAGGTGGTCCTCGTGAACTCGAACCCCGCCACCATCATGACCGACGCGGCGCTTGCGGACGCCATTTACACGGAGCCGTTGACCATCGAAACGGTAAAAAGGATAATCATAAAGGAAAAGCCCGATTCCGTCCTCGGCACGCTGGGCGGTCAGACGGGACTTACTCTGTCGATGCAGCTCGAAAAAGAGGGCTTCCTGAAAAAACACAACGTGCGCCTCATCGGCACGGGCGCCGAAGCGATATGCCTTGCCGAGGACAGGGAGCTGTTCAAGGAAACGATGCAGTCTATCAATATGCCCTGCATCCCTTCGGACATCGCCTCCACGGTCGAGGAAGCGCTTCATGCGGCGGAAAAGACGGGTTATCCCGTAATCGTACGCCCCGCGTTCACTTTGGGCGGGCACGGCGGCGGCGTCGCATACGATCCCGAGGGACTGAAGGAAGTCGCCGCGGGCGGCATAGACGCCTCCCCCATATCGCAGATATTGGTCGAAAGATACATCTACGGCTGGAAAGAGATAGAATTCGAGGCGGTGCGCGACAACATAGGAAACTGCATAGCTGTGTGCAGCATGGAAAACGTCGACCCCGTCGGCGTGCACACCGGCGACTCCGTCGTCGTGGCGCCCGCTCTGACGCTGTCGGACAAGGAATACGAAATGCTGAGGACCGCGTCCATCGAGATCGTGTCGGCACTCGGGATACGCGGCGGCTGCAACTGCCAATTCGCGCTCGACCCCGATTCGATGCGTTTTGCGGTCATAGAGGTGAATCCGAGGCTGTCGCGCTCGTCCGCGCTCGCCAGTAAGGCGACGGGATATCCGATAGCGAAAGTGGCTACGCGCATAGCTTTAGGGTATGACCTGGACGAGATAAAAAACGAGGTGACGGGAAAGACCTGCGCCTGCTTCGAGCCCGCGATAGACTACGTCGTGTGCAAATTCCCGAAGTGGCCCTTCGATAAATTCGTGTATGCGGACAGGACTTTGGGCACGCAGATGAAGGCGACGGGCGAGGTGATGAGCATTGCGCCGAATTTCGAGGCGGCGATAATGAAAGCGGTCAGGGGCGCGGAGATAGGGCTCGATACCCTGAATATGCCCGCGCTTAGCGACATAGACGTCCGTAAAGCGCTCCGCGTGACGGACGACAGGCGCATATTCGTCATATTCAAAGCGCTCAAAGAGGGCGTAACGCCCGAGGAGATATTCGAGATAACGCGGGTGGATAAATTCTTCCTGTACAAGATGAAAAACCTCGCGGAGTACGAGGCGAAGATTTCCTCGAAGGCGCTGACGAGAGAGGAGTATCTCGAAGGGAAACGTTTGGGGTATACGGACAAGGCGCTTGAACGCATATCCGCTCATCCGGTACCCGAACATCGCCAAGCGGTATACAAAATGGTGGATACATGCGCCGCGGAGTTCGACGCGGAAACGCCGTACTTCTATGCCGCGTACTCGGACGAGGACGAGGCGGAAGCGCATATAGACCGCTCCAAAAAAAGCGTTCTGGTGCTGGGCTCCGGTCCCATTCGCATAGGGCAGGGCATAGAGTTCGATTATTCCAGCGTGCACTGCGCGTGGGCGATAAAAAAAGAGGGATACGAAGTCAGTATCATAAACAACAACCCGGAAACCGTATCCACCGATTTCGACGTCGCGGACAGGCTCTATTTCGAGCCGCTGACTCCGGAGGACGTCGACAACGTGATAGCGGTCGAGCAGCCGATAGGCGTAGTGGTCGCGTTCGGCGGCCAGACCGCGATAAAGCTGACGAAGCACCTCGACGAAAAGGGGATAAAGGTCCTCGGGACGTCCGCCGACGGCATAGACATGGCGGAGGACAGGGAGCGTTTCGACAAACTCCTGGAAGAGGTCGGTTTCAAACGTCCGAAAGGATTCGGCGTCACCAATAAAACGGACGCCGTCGAAGTGGCTTCGGGGCTGGGGTATCCCGTTTTAGTGCGCCCCTCGTACGTCATCGGCGGTCAGAACATGACGATAGCGTACAACGATTTCGACGTCGAGGAGTATATGGATCTTATACTTTCGGCGGGAGCGGTCGATTCGCCGATACTCATCGATAAGTACCTGATGGGGACGGAGCTCGAAGTAGACGTCATCTCGGACGGCGAGGACGTTCTCCTTCCCGGCATAATGCAGCACGTCGAGCGCGCCGGCGTTCATTCGGGGGACTCGATAGCGGTGTATCCGCCGTACAACATCGGCGACGTCATGCGCGAAAAGATAGTGGACTGTTCGACAAGGCTCGCGCTCCTTTTGGGGACGAAAGGGCTTGTAAACATCCAGTATGTAATATACGAGAACGAGCTGTACGTCATCGAGGTCAACCCGAGAGCTTCGAGGACGATACCGTATCTGAGCAAAGTCACCGGCATACCCATGGTGGATATAGCCACGCACATCATGCTCGGCGGTAAACTGAAAGATTTCGATTACGGCACGGGACTTCACAAGACCGTACCTTACGTCACGGCGAAAGTGCCGGTGTTCTCTTTCGAGAAGCTGAGAAACGTCAACTCGATATTGGGACCCGAGATGAAATCGACGGGCGAGGTGCTGGGAGTCGGCAAAAACCTGGTGGAAGCGCTTTTCAAGGGGCTCACCGCGGCGGGATTCAAAATAGATATCGACAAACCCGACCGCGGCGTATACATGTCGGTCAGGGACGTCGACAAATACGACGCCATGCGCCTTGCCAAAAAGTTTTTGGACCTCGGCGTGACGATATATGCCGACGGCTCGGCGGCGGAGGCGGTGAGGGAGCTCGGCAGCGACTGCGTAACGGTCACCGGCGACGGCATTTATCCGCTGCTTGAAGAGGGCAGGATAGACTATATCGTCAGCACATGTCCGAATACCAAGCACTATGTGGACAATTATATAAAGCTCAGGACGCGCGCCATACAGCTCGGGGTCGCGTGCATGACCTCGCTGGACACCGCGAACGCTCTCGCGGATATCCTGGCTTCGCGATTCACCGAAAAGAACACCGAGCTCGTCGACCTGAACTCAATGAGGAAGGAGCGCCTGAAGATAGCGTTTTCGAAGATGCAATCGCTCGGGAACGACGGCGTTTATATCTACGATCCCGACCACTCGATAAACTGCCCCGAAAGCCTTTCGATACACTTTTCCGACCGCAACTTCGGTATAGGCTCCAACGGGCTCGCGGTCATATCGAAATCCGATATCGCCGACGCCAGGATGGATATTTATAATAAGGACGGCTCCGACGGAAGGATATCGGGAACGTCGCTAATATGCACGGGTAAATTCCTGTACGACCACGGATATGTGAAAAAAACCGATATCTCGATAGAAACGGCGTCGGGAGTGAGAAGGCTGGGGCTGTATCTCTCGGACGGCGTCGTCTCGGGGGTGACGGCGGATATGGGAGAACCGATATTTACCCCGGAGCTTATACCCTGCACACTGGAGGGCGACAGGATAGTAGGTGAAAAAGTAAACGTGCGCGGCAGGGAATATACCGTCACCGCGCTGTCGCTAGGCAATCCGCACCTGGTGCTGTTTCAGGACAGGGTGGACGACATCGATATCGCTTCGGTGGGCCCCGCGTTCGAGTACGCGCCCTTCTTCCCGGAAAGGACCAACGTCGAATTCGTCCGCGTAGTCAATCCCACCACCCTCAAGATGCGCGTCTGGGAGCGCGCCAACGGCGAAACGCTCGCTTCGGGTACGGGGGCTTCCGCCTCCGTCGTGGCGGCGGTCCTAAACGGCTACGTCGAAAAGGGCGTTCCCGTCACCGTCAAAACAAGGGGCGGCGACGTAGTGGTGACCTACGACGGCAATACGGTGTCGCTGACCAGTTCCGCGCACCTCGTGTTCGAGGGCGTCATCAAGCTGTAAAGCTTGTAAATAATATCCCGCCTATGCACGCCGCCGTTACGACGGCGGCATAGACCGAAAGCGCTATTTCCGCTTTTCGGTCGCCGATATTCATAAAAGGGTATCCCGAAACTGCGCCTGCGATGAACGCGACGGCGCAGTTTATAATATGCAGAGGCAGTACGGACGGGACGCCGAATATATCGACAAAGAGAAAGTCGAACATCACGACGGATACCGCGGCGGCGCCTGCGCCGACGGCTCCGGCGAGCGCGTATCCCGCTGCATTTTCACGCGCCCTAAGGAAGGCGTATCCCGCGCACCACAATATCAAAAAGGGATAGTAGACGATCTTCAGATGTTCCCACAGCGATTCGTTTACCGGCGCCACCGCGCCGATAACGGGAGAGGGTATAAGATCGTACAGAAAATGCCACGCCGAAGCGAGCGCCGTGCCCGCGAGCGGCAGAAGAGCGATATAAACGACAAGTCTTTTTTGCGCACGCGTTGTTTCCATAACAAAAACAGTATGCCGAAAATGACGGCGTTAAAACGCGTCAAAGCCGTTTTGTACCTCATTATGTCTATTTCGCGCGCGGTGAGCGACCCCCGAATTTTTTGTTTCGACCCCGCTCAATCCGTTGACTTTACTTCGTAAAATCACTATAATTTCTATACTCCGCGATTTCGGATATGCCCCGGCTTTGGGGGCTGAAAGGAGACGTATGCATATTTTGAAGACTATTGCGAAAAGCGTCAAAGAGTACAAGCTTCCGTCGATACTGACGCCCGTATTCATCGTAGTCGAGGTGGTGATGGAGACGGTCATACCGATGATCATGTCGAGCCTCATCGACGAGTTCGGTCAGGGTATGGATCCTATACTCAAATACGGCGCGATACTTTTGGCGATGGCTGTCGTGTCGCTGGTTTCCGGCATGCTTGCCGCGCGCTTTGCCGCGCGAGCTTCGACGGGACTTGCCGCAAACCTCAGGCGCGACATGTACTATTCGGTGCAGGACTTTTCATTCAAAGAGATAGACAAGTTCTCCGTTTCCAGTCTGGTCACGCGCATGACGACGGACGTGACCAACGTACAAAACGCCTATCAGATGGTGATCCGCGGCGCGATACGCACGCCGCTGATGCTTATTTTCGCGTTCGCGATGGCGTTCAGTCTGAACTGGGAAATAGCTCTCTGCTACCTCGCCGCAGTGCCGATAGTGGGCGTCGCGCTGTTTTTGATAGTGTTCAAGGTAATGCCTTATTTCCGCAGGAGCTTCCGCCGCTACGACGCTATGAACGCGTCCATTCAGGAAAACGTCCGCGCGATAAGGGTCGTTAAATCGTTCGTTACCGAGGACTACGAAAAGCAAAAATTCGCGCGCCACGTCGAGGACGTCAAGAACGACTTCACGCGCGCCGAAAAGATATTGGCGCTCAACAACCCCGTCATGATGTTTTCGATCTACACGATAATCATGATAATCGCCGCCATCGGTTCTCAGATGATAATAAATTCGGGCGGCACCGCGTTGACGACGGGCGAGCTTACGGCGCTCATCGGCTATGCGGGACAGATTTTGGGCTCGATGATGATGCTTTCGATGATAATGGTCATGATCTCCATGTCCATCGAATCCGCAAAGCGTATCACCGAGGTCCTTGACACCAAGACCTCGATAGTCTCCCCCGAAAACGGCATAGAGGACGTGCCGAACGGCGAGATAGTTTTCGACCGGGTCAGCTTCCGCTATTCCGAAAAGGCGGAGAGGAACGCTTTGGAGAACATCAACCTCACGATCCGTTCCGGCGAGACCGTGGGCATCATAGGCGGCACGGGCTCCTCCAAAAGCACTCTGATACAGCTGATACCGCGCCTTTACGACGTCACCGAGGGCACTCTCACCGTGGGCGGCATAAACGTCAAGGATTACGACGTCAAGGCGCTCCGCGACGCCGTTTCGGTGGTGCTGCAGAAAAACGTGCTGTTCGAAGGCAGCATTGCCGAAAACATCCGCTGGGGCAACAAGGACGCCTCGGACGAAGAGGTCAAGCGCGTTTGTGAGCTGGCGCAGGCGGCGGAGTTCATAAACGAATTTCCCGACAAATACGATACGCATATCGAACAGGGCGGCGCCAACGTCTCGGGCGGACAGAAACAGCGGCTTTGCATAGCGCGGGCGCTCCTGAAAAAACCTAAGATACTCATACTCGACGATTCGACGTCGGCGGTGGATACCAAAACGGACGCGCTGATACGCAAAGCGATGCGCGAGGAGATCCCCGACACGACGAAGATAATCATCGCACAGAGAGTGGTCTCCGTCGAGGACGCGGACAAGATACTCGTCATGGACGGAGGCAGGATCGTGGACGTCGGCACGCACGAGGAACTCTTGAAAACTTCCGCGATATACCGCGAAGTCTACGAATCGCAGACCAAGGGAAAGGAGGTAGAGGACAATGGCTGAAAAAAGAAAAGGATCCGCAATGCCTTCGGGACCCTCGATACCCAAGGGCACGGCGATGCGCCTGTTGAAATACGTCTTTTCCGGATATAAAGCATACTGGATCGTCGTGATGCTGTGCATCGCCGTTTCCGCTATATGCGGGGTCATAGCCCAGACGTATCTGCAGTCTCTTATCGACGACTGCATCATACCCGGCATCGAAAACGGTATGGCGTCGGTGGCGGAGGACCTGTTGACGATATTGTGTACGATGGGCTCAATATATCTTGCGGGCGTGGTGTGTTCGTTCTTTTATACCCGCCTCGGCGCGATAATCACCCAGGGCACGCTGAAGCGCTTCCGTATCGATATGTTCAACAAAATGGAAACGCTGCCCGTGAAATACTTCGACACCCACTCCTTCGGAGACATTATGAGCACGTATACCAACGATACCGACGCGCTCCGTCAGATGATAGGGCAGTCGCTGCCGATGGTGTTCCAGAGCGCTCTGACGCTGACCGCGATATTCATCATGATGATAGTGTACAGCCTGTGGATGTTCCTTTTGGTCGTCGCCGTAATAGTCGTCATGCTGTTCGTGGTCAAGAAGTTCGCCGGCGGCTCCGCCAAATACATGCTTTCGCAGCAGCGCTCTCTCGCGACCGCCGAAGGTTACATCGAGGAAATGATGAACGGGCAGAAGGTCGTCAAGGTATTCAATCACGAGGAGGAAAGCAAACACAAGTTCGACGATCTGAACGAAAAACTGCGTTCCGATTCCTCCACGGCGCACGAATACGCCAATATCCTGATGCCGATACTGAACAACATCGGCAACATCATGTATGTACTTTTAGCGGTGTTAGGGGGACTGTTGTTGACGTTTGAGGCTACCAATGTCGGACTTAACGGCATCGGCGTGATATCCGTCGGAACTATAGTGTACTTTTTGTCGGTGTCCCGTCAGATGGCGCAGACGATAGGTCAGACCTCGATGCAGGTAAACATGATAACGATGGGTCTTGCGGGTGCTGGAAGGATATTCGAGCTTATCGACGAGGTCAGCGAGACCGACGACGGTTACGTCACTTTGGTCAACGCCGCCGTGGACACGAGCGGAAATTTGGTCGAGAGCAAAGAGCGCACCGGCAAGTGGGCTTGGAAACACTTCCACAAAGCGACGGGCACCACGACTTACGTCGAGCTCAAAGGCAACATCGAGTTGTTCCAGGTCGACTTCGGCTACACCGACGACAAGATGGTGCTTCACGACGTCACGATAAACGCAAAGGCGGGCGAGAAATTCGCTTTCGTCGGGGCAACGGGCGCGGGAAAGACCACGATAACGAATCTGATAAACCGCTTCTACGACATCCAGGACGGCAAGATCCGCTACGACGGCATAAACGTCAACAAGATCAAAAAAGCGGACCTGAGGCGCTCCCTCGGCATGGTGCTGCAGGACACCAATCTGTTCACGGGCACGGTGGAGGAAAACATCCGCTACGGCAAGCAGGACGCCACCCACGACGAAGTCGTCGCCGCGGCGCGGCTTGCGGGCGCGCACGATTTTATAACTAGGCTCCCGGACGGTTACAACACGATGCTTACCGGAAACGGCTCCGAACTGTCGCAGGGACAGCGCCAGCTGGTATCGATAGCGCGCGCGGCGCTCACCGATCCGCCCGCCATGATACTCGACGAGGCGACGTCTTCCATAGACACGCGTACCGAAGCGCTCGTCCAGACGGGCATGGACAATCTGATGAAAGGAAGGACGGTATTCGTCATCGCGCACCGCCTGTCCACGGTCAGAAACTCCGATATGATCATAGTCCTCGACCACGGCAGGATCATCGAACAGGGCACGCACGACGAACTCATATCCCGCCACGGGACATATTACGCGCTCTATACCGGAGCGTTTGAGTTAGAGTGAGTTTTTTTGTGGCGGCTCAGCGGAAATTTTAACGCTTTGCGGCGTATCTTTTCCGCTACTGCTTTGAAAACTTCCTAGTTAAGACCCTCCGGGTATTAACGTCGGAAGTTTTCTTCGCATTAACGAAAAATCTCCGGCCGCAAAACGCTAAAATTTCCGCTTCACCGCCACAGGACTGCTTAACGAAGTTTTCTCAAAAGATTGTAAGGAAGCCTAGTGTCGGTGAAGAAAAAATTTTGCTGTGGTACGGTGATGGATCTCGAATACAGACGAAGAAAGGCGGTGCCGCTAATACCCGTAGGGTCTTAGCAAACCGCCTTTCAATGTATGTATTCGTGAGACGCGCCGTAGCATAGTAAAATTTTAGCTGAATCGACACAAAAAAATTAGCTGCGGGGGTTTTCTTAGACGTAACGAAAATTCCACTGCCCTACGGAGCCGAAAATCGACTTTCACCGCCACTACGGCGCCGTTGGAACCTCTTGGCCCGAGGCGCTTATAAGGTTTCATCGAATTAAAGCAGTCAAAGCGACACGAAGCCATAAAATTAACATCAAATCGCGCTTGCGCCTCGATCTTACGCTTCCCGGCGCCTTTTTCGCCGAAAGAAATTCCTTGGTTGCTTGGTTGAATTTCTTTCGGCGAGGCACCGCGCAAGCGCGGTGGAATTATACGGTTTGATTTTATTTAGCTCATTAGGAAGTATAGTGTCGGTGAAGAAAAAATTTTGGCATAAAGCGGCTGTGAATTTTTTGTTGCGGGGAAGGAAAACGGCGACGTTAATACCTGGAGGGTCTTAACTAGGAAGTTTTCAATGCAGTAGCGGAAAAGATACGCAGCAAAGCGTTAAAATTTTCGCTGAGCCGACACAAAAAGCCGCGGCGGAAAAGACGCGCCGCATTGTGTCAAAATTTTTGATGAGCCGACACAAAAACATAACTAACAACTAGTTTTTGCGAATATAAAAGGTGCTTCTACCCGCACCGTGCTTGGTAAGCTCGCCATTTGCAACGAGCTTTTTGATCGCGACTTCCACAGAGCTTGCGCTGAGCGACGGGCAAAGTTCATGGATTCGGGTCTTGGTGATTTTGCCCACCGAGCTTTGAACGGCTTTCCGCACCGCGTCGATCGCGGGCAGCTTTTGAGCAATTATTTCCATTCTGTCCTCAAAGTCGCGATACGCAGATATAATGGTGCCGAGAAGATATTTGATAAACGGAGTCGGATCGTCTTTACCATCATGCCAGCCTATTTGCGCAGCGGACAGAGCATCATAATAGAGTTCCTTGTTTTTGGCGATTTTCGCCTCGAGTGAAACGTATTTACCTACCGAATAGCCTGAGCGATATAAGAGTAAAGCGGTTAGCAATCTGCTCATTCTGCCGTTGCCGTCCGAAAACGGGTGGATACACAAAAAGTCGTGAATGAAAATCGGAATGAGAATGAGCGGATCGACGTCGCCCGCCGCAATAGCAAGATCGAACTGCTCGCAGATGGAGTCAACGGCAATCGGCGTTTCATAAGGTGCAAGCGGTGTAAAAACGGTGTATTCCCTGCCGTCGTCGCCTATAGCGTTGATATAATTTTGCACATTCTTGAACTTGCCGCCAATGCTCTTCCCCGAATGGCTGTAAAGAATTTTATGCAGTTGCAAAATGTAGTTTGCCGTTACGGGGATGTATTCGTAATTTTCGTGTATCACATTCAGAACGTCCCTGTATCCCGCGATTTCTTCCTCGTCGCGCGTTCGGGGCATCGTCTTATCGGACAAAAGCTGTTTCAGCCTTGTATTTGTTGTGCGAATACCCTCGATTTCGTTCGACGTTTCGGTGCTCTGTATCTTTGCCACTTCCACGAGCTTTTCAAGCTCCTGCGGCTTTTGCCCTGCATACACGTCTTGCTTGCCCTTCGCCTCATGGATAGCGGCGATATAGGCGACCGTTTCGGAATCCCATTTTTGATTTTTAAGGGCAACATAGTCGAAAATTCGCATAGCTTTATCTCCCGAACATTTTTCTTTTCTCATAAATCATAGCCATTTTTACGAGAAAAGTCAATAGGCTACGAGATTATTCTCGTAAAACACATGCCTAAATACGAGATAATGTGCTTATTCTGTCATTTTGGAAGGGTCATATGATACGGAGCGAAGCGACCCGCATAAACACACCGCGCCTGCGCGGTGACTCGCCGAAAGAAATTCACAGCAAAATTATAGCTTCACCGACACTTTACTTCCTAATAATATTTTGCTGAAATGCTTGGTAAGCAGTCCCGTGGCGGTGAAGCGGAAATTTTAGCGTTTTGCGGCAGGAGATTTTTCGTTAATGCGAAGAAAACTTCCGACGTTAATACCCGGAGGGTCTTAACTAGGAAGTTTTCAAGGCAGTAGCGGAAAAGATACGCCGCAAAACGTTAAAATTTTCGCTGAGCCGCCACACTTATATATTTATTATATAAATATTAAGGCAAATAAAAAGTAAAAGGGCTATATGCGCTCGGGGTCTTGTGGTAGTATGGGAACGTGGATACTATTCACTTGCGAGGTATTGCGATGAGCTTAAGAACCGTATCGAGAGGAAAATTACTGCTTATAATATTGGCGGCTCTTGCCGTGGTGACGGCGGTCGCCGTTTCCGGGTTCTGTGCAAAGCCTGTTTCGCTTTATGCTTCCGCCGACGGCAACGCGGCGTATTCGTTCAGCGTTACCTCCGATTACACGTTCGGTTACACATTCGACGCGGGCACGAACAGCCGGCTTCCCGTCATCACCTTGCAATTCAACGGTTCCGCGACGAACTACTCCACGATGAGTTTCTGGTATCTTCTGAGCGACGACGGGGTCATAGACGCGGACGAAGACTGGGCTGAGCTTCCCGTCGGGAATTACAATGCGACCACGGGTGAGGGAACGATCTATGTCGATTCCCTGACCGGATATGCTGCGGACGGCAGATTCGAAACATATATCTTCTTCCGCGGCGGGCTCGAAGGCGGTACGGGCGACGACGATTTTTACATAGATACCACGCCCAGGCATATATCGATCATAGGTCTTTCGACCTCAAACGACGTATACAACATCACCGAAGTCAGCGCCTCATGGAACGGCGCCCGGTACGACATGACGACGAGTTCGCCCGTATGGGCCGGCAGCGCCATCACCTTGACCGCCAGGACCAACGGCACCGATAACGTAAATTATTTTTACAAGCTCGGCGATTCCGACCCCGTACCGTTTTCGGTTCATACCGACGCAAACGGCGATTATTACGGGCAGGCGGTCATAGGCGGCGCGGATTCCGCGATCACCGCTTACAGCGGAGCGATAATCGTCTATTCCCAAAACCGCAGCGGAACATACACGAACTATTATACCGACACCCACGATCTATACATAAATCTGGATACGGTGCAGCCGACGTTCGCGGTATCGGCGACGGTGCCGGAGGGTTCCGGCACTGCGGCGTACTCCGAGGGTTCGTGGACGGATAGGGCGGTCACTTTCCGTATATCTCCCACATCGGTGATATCGGGAGCGAATTACGCTTATTATACGACCGATCCAGCGGACCTGACGAACCTGTCCGAAGCCGGGAACGAATATATTTTGGATATATCCGAGGAGGGCGTTACGAACGTCACGTTCGTGGCGACCAGCGGCTCCGGACTCAGATACACTTCCCCCGGACACATTGTGCGCCGCGACTCTTCGGCGCCGGAGCTTAACGTTGCCGCCGTCGACGCGAACGGGACCTCGATAACGTCGCTCGGAACGACTCCGGGCTCGGGAGCAAGGGAGGGATACGCTTCGGGCGGCATCACTTTCACGCTTTCCAACCTGACCGCACAGCAATCCGGAAATACGGCGACGTTCTCGTACTCCGCGGACGACGGCGCGAATTTTACCGAACTCAATCCCACGAACGGACTGTATACGCTGCCCCTAGCGAATTCCGGCTCCGCCGTGTTCAACGGGACGAAATATATTTTCAGAGTAAGTCTTGCAAGCGGACTGTACGATGAATACGCATTCGATTTTGCCATTCTGAACGGCAATTTCTATACCGACATGGAGCTCGGCGTTCCCGAGGCAAATCCCGCGGGCTGGATAAACGAACCGGTAACGGTTTCTTTCACTTTGCCCGCGTTCCTTTCCGAGGCGTTCATCGGCGTGTCCGGTACGGAATACGATATACACGGCTACATCACCGGCGACACCTCGACCGACGTCATCATGGAAGCCGAGATATCCGATTCGCCTCTCGGCGCGGGATACAAAGTGTATACCGTTTCGGTGGAACGCAATCTGAACGGGCAAAGTTACTCCTTCGTAATTTATGACAGGGCGGGGAACGCCGTTCGTTACGAGACCGACGAAAACGGCAATATCGTCACCGATCCCGATACCGAGGAGACGTTCCCGCTCAGGACGGGGATACTGTATCTGGATCTCGTGACCCCGGGGTACGACGTCGTAAAGACCGTCGGTTCGAGTTCCATAGTTCTCGAGGACGACGGCTGGTCGGCGGAGGAAGTCGTTATCACGATAACTCCCGTCGTTCCCGTATCCGGCGTCAACCTTTATATAATGCGTTCCGAAAATCAGCCTTCTACCGAGACTCTGACCATGACGGAGGACGGCACATATGTGTTCACCGCTTCCGCGTCCGGCAGATACGGTTTCAGGCTCATGAGCGGAGCGGGAAATTACGCGGATATCTGGACGGAAGTCAACATCGACTCCGCCGCTATATCCTATGTCGAACCCGACGAGCCTTGGGCGGCGTACAGAATGGAGCCGGACGGCACACGCGGCAGTGAGATAGATTATGTTTATGAGTCCAATTCCTACGGCACCGTCGCCACGGATATCCTCTTGACGTTCGCGACGAACCAGAACGCGGGCGAAGACAGGGGACATTTCGATATTTTTTATTACGACTATACTGCCGCGGGCAGTTTGAACGACACGATCGATAATTACACTTTGTACGACGACGAATACGTTCTGAACGCGTTCCCCGATTCGTTTTTGCTGACGATGCCCGACAACGCTTCGCGCGGAACGCTCCGCTACGCGTTCATTCTGCGCTCCAAAGCGGTCGATTCGAACGGAACGTATACGTATACCGAAGTCAGGCGCATCGAGATAAATTACGACGTAACTCCCTTCCGGATAAGCGTCACCAGCTCGTACGGCGACTCGTCCGCGTGGACGGGGAGCGAGATAACCTTCGATCTTTCGCTCAGCGATCCGGACAACACGGCGGAGATAGATATAGCGTATTACGAGTATCGTCTGGGCGATAACGGCGCATGGGTCGGGATCGAGCCCGCTTTCGGTTCCTCCGTGAGCTTTACGCAGACCTTTATATTCGGTGGCATCAAACAGTATGTGGATATCCCCGGCATAGACGAGTCCTCGGGCGACAGCTCGGAGTCCGCGAATTTCATGAGCTATAACGGGAACATTTATTTCCGCGCCGTGACGAGCGCCGGACTTGCGAGCGAGACCGTAGGTCAGTATATCAGAGTGGACCGTTCGACGCCCAACGCGCTTTACGCGCTGGATCTCGGATCCGGCGAGATCGTATGGGACGCCGACGCGGGCTTGTACCGCGTTTACAGCGATACGAGCGCGTCGCTGTATCCGAGGTCCGTGGACTTCAAAGCGCCTATAACTTTCTACTATAACCAAAGCACTGCCGACTCCGCGCCCACATTTGTGGGTGACGGCGACAGTTACGGCTGGCACGAGCTGAGATCGGCGTTGTCTCTTTCCAACGCCGATACATACTGGCTGTATGCCGTGAACGGCGTCGGAGCCACGTCCGCTTTTGTAAAGATCCATGTCACGCTCGATTCCACCGTGCCGCAGCTTTCCGTATCCGTATCCGGACCTTCGACGGGCGCGGGCGGCGGGCTCGAGTTCCAATGGACCGACGAGGCCGAGCTGCAGCTGAACGTCACGAACCTTACCGCGGTCAATACCGGAGTGTACTTCGAATACAAAATGGACGGTTCCGACGAGTGGGTGAGGCTCAGCGACACCGCGCGCGATCTGCAGGCGAACGGATTCCTGTCTCAGCAGATAATTTTCCGCGGCGACGGCGTACCCGAAGATTTCGTCATTCCCGGAAACCGCATCAATACGGTAGTGTTCAGAGTAATAAATCTGGGCGGGAGTTCGGTGACGAGCGCTTCCGTCGTGGTGCGCATAGACGCAGCCGCCCCGGATTTCGAACCGGTGTTCGAAACGCCTTCGCTCGGCGAGGTCACCGACCTTGATATATGGTATACCGAGGCAATGACCGTGACCATAATTCCGGAGGCTCCCGCAAACGACTACGGTTCAGACGTCAGAAACCCCGGCGGCGTGGAATATTTCTACCGCGTGGTATCGGGTGCCGCTGGCTCGAGCGATTATCAGCGTATGCGCGGAAATTCCTTCTCCACGGACGACATCGTGGGATTTACCGGCAACGGCGAGATAAAGGTCGAACTCAGAGCGGTATCAACCGCAAACGAAGCTTCCGTTTCGCGTACGTATACGTTCAAAATAGATAAAACGGCGCCTGTTTTCGATCTTATCGGCACCGCCATACGTAACGATATGGACGCGGGGACGATCCTTTCCGGCACTTGGACAAACGCCGATTCCGTGAACATAGCGATAGCGAACCGCGCCGCAAACGAGTCCCCGGTGATATACACGTATTATTGGGAGAATATGTCGTCCGGCGAGAGCAACTGGCCCGAGGTGGGCGGGGCGCTCGGTACGTTGAACAGAACGCAGATGGACGTACTGCACGTTACGGCTGTCAGCGGCAACGGGGACGGCATACGCGTGGAGCGCGTGTTCGAAGTGCTCATCGACAACACGCCGCCCGTCATATATGCCGGGAACATCGTCAACAACGTCGACGATCCGAACAATCCGTACAGATATTATATCGACCAGGTCATAAGATACGAAGAGGCGAACCTCGCCAGCGCGATGTACAACAATTTCCCGCTCTCCAACGGGCAGATAATCGCCACGAACACCGTCGACAATTCCAACGGCGGCTACGTCCATATCGTTATAACGGACCTTGCGGGTAACACGGCGGAGCTCACTTTCTATATGACCGTTTTCCCGCTTACGGTCAATACGATAACGCTTTCCGACGAACACCGCGAGCTTTTGGATGAGTTCACCGAGGATTTCTACGCCGCGGAACAGGATCTGACCGATTCCAGACGTCAGTATTTCTCGACGCTGATATCGCGCCTCGAAGACAGGCTGTTCATGCTCGAGAAGATGGTCGAGGACTATCAGGGATATTTGAGGCAGGTCAACTCGCAGCAGTCGTTCACTTTGGTCAGCGATTACGACCTGATGTATACCTATATTAATTACTTTACGACGGAGGACGAGCTGACGCGCTATCCCGACTGGCTGCAGGAAGAGATATTGACCGGCGTGTACTCCTCGTATTACACAAAACTCGTCAGCCAGTTCAATACGCTGCATTCGCTGATGATCGAGGTTTTGGACATCGAAGACTCCGTGGTCGCTCTGCCCGCGACGAACGTCGTGGAGCGCACCGATTATCAAAACGTGATCCGCGTCTACAACGCTTACGACTCGCTTGCGGGCGACCAGAAGGCGGTGTTTACGCCGAACCTGTACAATAAGCTCACCGAACTCAAGCGCATATGCGAAGTACTCCTGATGCAGGACGAATCGACGGGCATCAGCATCGACGGCGACAATCTGGTAGGGGAGACCAACGGCGCAATGCTCATGGTGACCTCGTACGCGCCCGAATCGCAGTACTTTATCGAGGCGCAGACGACTTTGTACAATATGCTGACGGCGGCGGATTCCAGAAAAATATTGACGATAAACCGCTTGTATCTGGACGGCGAGGGCGCTGAGTACGATACGGGTACCATCACCGTCACGCTGCCGATACCGGAAGATTACCAAAATTACGTTTACTTCGCGGTGTACAGGCTGTCCTCCGACGGCACGATAACCAGGATAGAAACGTCCAGGCGCACGCCCGACGGCGAAAACGTGACGTTCACGACGAATTCGCTGGCGACCTACATACTTGCCACGACCGCCAACGTCGTCGTCGCGGAGACTCCGGAAAAAGTATACGGTTCGATAGCCGGTATAGAGATAGACGGAACGCTTTTGACCTATATAACCTATTCGGTCGTGGCGATGTTCGTCGTATTCGTCATCATAATAATAGCGGTAGCGCTGCGCCGCCGCAAATTCCTGCAAAATTACAACCGCGACCACAAGAAGGCTTTGGTCCGCCGCGGCATTCGCAGTATACCGAAAGGCAACGCGCCGCCGCCGTCCAACCCTGCCCGTCCTGAGGAGCGCGTAGGACACGAACCGAACGTCTATTACCGTAAAAAGTGACCCGATGACCTGCGGCGCCATGCGACGCCGCAGGCAACTTAAATATTTGCGCAAAGGAGGTAACTAAATGACAATCGACGTGAAGACTTTGGCGTACGTCAATTTTTACGCGGCAATGGGAACGCTCGAAAAGTACGTCGAGTACGACAAATCGGCGCGCGACATAGCCGCAGCGCAGGACATCACCGTCCGTTTCAAAGTAAAGGACGGGCCCGACGGCGTCCTGGTTTTCGAAGGAGGCAAAATATCGGTGCTGCGCTATGACGGCGTGCGCAAAACGGATATAGTTCTTCTTTGCAAAGATCCGGATAACTTCAACAAGGTCGTCGACGGCAAGGCGATGCCGTTACCCGTAAAGGGACTGTTCAAGACTTTGGCTTTTATGGGAAAACCCGAAAGCCCCTTCATGGTCCTGACCGGGAAAATGGCGGAGTTGATGCGCAAAAAAGAGTTTGATAACCCGCAAGAGCGTGAACTTAGCACCAAACTTGCGTTTTACGCGATGGTCGCGGGTATCGCCGAGGTCGGCAACCACGACCCCATAGCGCGCTATGCGATGAAACGCGTATTGGACGGCGAGATAATTCTGGGTATCAAGGACGTCTGCTACGCCACCCTCGTAAAAACGGGCGGCAAGGGCGAGGACGCGCGCCTTACCTGCGTTCGTTCCCGCGGCTCCAACGGCAGGGCGTTTATGACGTTCGACTCCATAGACACCGCAAAGGGACTTATCGACGGCGATCTGGACGCCATGGCTTGCATAAGCGGCGGATCGCTCGAGACGCGCGGACATATGCTCATGCTCGATAACCTGAACAGGATATTGAACATAGTACCGAAGTATTTGGCGTAGGAGGCAACGATGAAGACATATACATATACTAAAAATGTGGAAACAATGGCGCGCGCCGGCAAAGTGATCCCCTCCGGCGTGTACGGGCACCTGGGCCCCGCCGAGGGCTGCATGATACCTTCGAGCGCATATCCGTTTTTCGTGGAGCGGGCAAAGGGCAGCGAAATGTGGGACGTGGACGGCAACCGTTTCATAGACTTTATGTGCGGTTACGGACCAAACGTCACCGGCTACTGCGACCCCGACGTCGACGGGGCGGCGCTGGAGCAGATCAAAAAGGGTAACTGCACCTCTATCCCCTCGCATATAATGGTGGATTTCGCGGAGCTCTTGACCGCGACCGTCAAAAAGGATTGGGCGTTCTTCTGCAAAAACGGCGGCGACGTCACCACTTTCGCAGTGATGATAGCGCGCTATTATACCGGAAAGAAAAAAATAATCTTCGTCAATAATTATTACCACGGCGTGGCGCCCTGGACGCAAAAACCCGATTCGCCCGGAACGATATGGGAAGATTGCTGCAACGCGCTGTACGTAGACTGGAACGACATCGAAGGACTCAAAAAAATCATCGCGGAAAACAAGGACGACATCGCCTGCTTCATATCCACCCCGTATATGCACGGCAACTTCGTCGACAACGAACTGCCTGCCGAAGGGTATTGGCAGGCGGTCAGAAAGCTGTGCACCGACAACGGTATCATATTGATAGTGGACGACATCCGCGCAGGGTTCAGGCTATCTCTCGAAGGAAGCGACAACTATTTCGGCTTCGAGGCGGACCTCATATGCTTCTGCAAGGCGCTCGCGAACGGTTACAACGTGTCGGCGCTGTGCGGCAAGGAGTTTTTGAAGGGAGCCGCGGGGACCGTGCCTTACACCGGTTCCTACTGGATGAGCGCGGTGCCGTTCGCCGCGGGCATAGCCAATATCAACAAGCTGAAAGCAAACGACGCCTGCGCGCATTTCAAGGCGATGGGCGAAAGGCTCTCCGCGGGTCTCATGAAGACCGCGAACGAACTGAACGTGCCGCTCATCATATCGGGTCCTCCCGCGCTTTTCTATATGCGCATAGCGGACAAGAACAACAACTTCCTCATCCACCAGGAATGGATCGCGGAGTGCGTCAGGCGCGGCGTGTTCATCACGAACCACCACAACCACTTCATGAATCTGTCGATGACTCCGGAACTGATAGACGAGACCGTCACGATTTGTTCGGAGGCGATGAAGATAACGGTGGACAACCACCCCGAGATCTTCAAATAACCATTACATTGCGGCGCCCCCGCAAGGGGGCGCCTTTTATCGGAGGATAAATGGAAACGCTTTTGATCGTTTCGATAATACTTTCCGCGCTGTCGCTTATCGGGGCGGCGCTCGTCGTCTATTTGGTAAAAAAAGGCTCCGTCTCCTCCTCGGGCGACGGTTTAGAGGCTTCCGAAGCACGGCTGAAAGAAGATATCCGTGTTTTGAAAGAGACCGTCGCGGCTACCGTTTCCACTCAAACGGATACCCTGAATAAATCATTCGGCACGTTTGCGGACGCTTTGGACAAATCGCAGCAGAGGACGAACGAGGGCGTTCAAAAACAAAGCGAACAAGTGCTGGAGAGAGTGAAAGCCCAGTCCGACAATAACGAAAAACGCATCGGCGAGATGAAAGAGGAACTGCGCTTAAGTCTCGGCGAGATGAAAAACGAAATGAAGGCGGCGCTCGACAAACTGCGCGAAGACAACAACGCGCAGCTCGACCGTATGCGCGGCACGGTTGACGAGAAGCTGACGAAGACGCTGAACGAGAGGCTGGAATCATCCTTCAAAAACGTCAGCGATTCATTGGCTAAACTATATAAGGATCTGGGCGAATTGAAGAGCCTGGACAACGCGGTGTCCGATCTGAACAAGACATTGAGCGGCGTGAAGACGCGCGGAAATTGGGGAGAGCTGTCTTTGGACGGGCTCCTTAGCGACATCCTGACCGACGACCAGTACGAAAAGCAGTCCAATATGGGCAGGCGCACGAAGGAGATGGTCGATTTCGCCGTCGTATTGCCCGGTTCCAAGGAAGGCGGGAAGGTATATCTTCCCATCGACTCCAAATTCCCCGTCGAGGACTTCCAGCGCATGAACTCGGCGTTCGAGGAGGGTAATATCGATGAATACAACCGCCTTAGGCGTGATTTCGAACGCAACATCAAAACGCAGGCTACGTCCATCAAACAAAAATACATCGCGCCTCCCGCGACGACGGACTTTGCCGTGATGTACCTGCCGATGGAAAGCCTGTACGCCGAAGTCCTTCGTATACCCGGACTTGCCGAGGAGATACAACGAAAGCACCGCGTGATAATCGCGGGGCCCACCAACGCCGCCGCGCTTCTGAACAGCTTGAGGCTCGGTTTCAGAACGCTTCAGATCCAGAAGAACTCGGGCGAAGTGTTCAAAGTGTTGGAAAATTTCAAAAAGCAGTTCGAAAATTTCACGACGATACTCGTAAAGATGTCGGACTACCTGGATAAAGCGCGCAGCGCCGTCGCCGATGCGGAGGACAGGACCGAAAAGATCCAAAAAGCGCTCCGCCGCGCCGAAAAGTACAATATCTCCGACCCGGACGACTCCGACGACCCGCCGAAGCTGATTTAAGGTGTTGTATATCTGATTACATAGCTTGATCTTAAGGAATGCCGCATATGTAGAATTTTGAAAGAACGGAGAATAAAAAAATTTTTTAAAAATCATGCATTAACTCTTGATTTTTTTTGTCGAAGATTGTATAATTTATTCAGAATATGTTGTTCGTTATATTTTGATATGGCGGATCACATATTTCGCTTGAGTGATTAAAGCTCTGCGCGAGGGATTATGGTGAACGAAAATTAAGAGCTTGATCAACAAACATATTGTCGCTTTTCGGATTTTGAATTAGAGGCGACCCCGCAAGATTTAATTCTTTACCTAACCCCATTCAATAATAGCTCTACCTATAATACTATGGTATATAAGTATATATACCTAAAAGAATAGAAGGAGGATTATAATGGCAAGGATCATTCGCTCCCACCGCAAACGCGTCAAGGATGCAAAAGCCTTGATCGAGGCCGATCCGCTGTACAGAACCATGGATATCCGCTTTCCCAATACGGAGGCGTTTATAGAGGTTTTGCTTTTGGAGGATATCATGAAAATGATCGAAAAGCAGCTGAAGGCCGAACAAAACAGCAGACCGACGACCAAATTAGGGAAACAGGCTCGCGAAATCAACATCGTTAAATATAAGGCTCTTCACGAACTATTCAAAAACCTTATCGAATTGAGCCGCTCTGCGATAATTTCACAGAAATTCAGTTTGGTTTACAGATCCATACCCGAGACTCAGCTGATGCGGGCGGCGCGAAGCGTGCGTAAGCTGGATAGATTAAAGGAGCTGGCGCTTAACGTACATAGTGCGCTTGCCGCCGACAGCAATCTAGCCGTTAGCACTGCGCGCGACTTGGACAGGCAAGCCGACGCCGCTGAAAGTCTGCGGAGAAACCAGGAGCTTGTAGACCAGGCGAGATACGGTGGTCCGGATCAATATTCTTCCGATAAACTAGAGGAGGTCTTGCCGGAAGAAGAGGAAGAACGGACGACAGATAACGAGATCAACTCAAGACTCATAACAAAATAAAAGGAGGACCAATATGAGACTTAGAAGGAACAAAAAAGAAGAACATCAGGAGAATATCGCTGCGGCGATGACGTCGATCGATGATGCCGTCGGGAAGCTAAAAAGAGTTTCCAAATTGCATGAAAACTGGATCGACGAGGAGATCATGAACGGCAACGACGCGCGCGCTAAGGAGCTGATTTTGGCGAAAATTGCTTTCGACGAGCATGCTAAGTACCATGAATCCCTCAAAAGAATGCTTTTGCAAAGCTCGGTACAGGCCGAGGCAATGTCTGCGCTCGGAGGACTCAACGATGTGATCAAAGGCTTAGGCAGCCTTATGGGAGAAATTCCCGATTTCGACACGCTTAAAAAGAACACCACTAAGGTATTCAGTGAACTACGCAAGCAGGAGGCGGCGCTTGCCAAATACAGCGAGGAGTTCAAGATCAAGCCTACTCCCAAAAGCGCGATGGACAGCGGAGTGGAAGGCGAGGACAGCGAAGCGGTCAGGGCGGAATTGGCTGCGGCGAACGAGCGCGTCAGAGCCAAACTCGCTGCAAACAAATCTAACAGCGTGATAGCGCCGACACCGACTGGCGGACTCGATATCGACGCGATAGAAAAAGTCATCGAAGAAGAGAATAAAAAATAGCCGTCATCGTAGGGGAGAGTTACTATGGCGAACAACATTGAGACTTTCAACATGAAGGTCAGAAATTATAACGATGCCGTTAATCGAGGCGACGTCGCCGTCTACAGCGAGATTGGCGCCGAGATGTTACGTATGGCGCTGGGTGAGTGTTCCAAACCCGGTATAGGCGAAGCTTTAAAATCCCAATATCGCAATCAGTGCGATCATATCATCACACGTTTCATGAAAGACTCCAAGCGCGCCGGCGTACCGGCGCGCGCCGGAGCCGGTACGGAAGCCGTCGATCCTTATTATACCGAAAAGGATTGGTTTTCGGACGACGTTCCGGAATTGAATTTTACCGACATCATCGGCGTACAGGAAGTCAAGGACGCCTTCATGGTTGACGTCATAGCGCCTCTTCACCCTGACTGCCGAGAGATCTACCACACATTCAGAGGTGACCAGCTCGGCACGCAGATACTGCTGTACGGGCCTCCCGGGACCGGTAAGACTCACATCGTAAAATGTCTTGCGGGGGCGCTCGGATGTAAAATAGCCGTCGTACAAACCAGCGAGATACTTGCCAGCATTGTAGGCGTTGCCGAAAAACACATGCGCGACGTTTTCGCTCAGGCATCCGAACTCGATCGCTGTATCATATTCATCGACGAGATAGACAGCCTTTGTTCCGACCGCGACAGCATAGATTCCCGTAACACTAAGTCAATATTGACGACCATGCTAACCTGTATGGACGGATTCGTAAAAACTAAGTCCCCGGAACAACTCAGGATAATCGTGGCGGCAACGAATCTACCGTGGAAACTCGATGCGGCGTTAAAGCGCGGCGGCAGGTTCGAAAAGCAGATCTATGTGCCGCTGCCCGACTATAGCGCGCGAAAAAAGTTCGTTAATATCGAGCTTGAGCATGTTCCCCATGCGGAGGACGTGACGGATGAATATCTTGCCGATAAATTCGACGGCTTTTCCGGAGCAGACATCAAGGCGGCAATGCGACAGATAGCAAACAGACCGTTGCGTCGCGAGATCGAGCACATTCTAAGAGAGCGCAAAGGCGCGCAGGGCGAAGTCATTACACTCGGCGACTGCGAAGCAGTTTTGAGTTCCTACATTTCGGTCACCACTCCGGAAATGATGGAACAATTCGACATATACCGTCGCGGATTATAATTTTTCCGCACATGCCAAGAGAGGGAGGAAGGTTAATTTTTACATATTCCTACATCTCATCTAGCTTAAACCGAAACAGTTAATTTTCGACCAAGGAGACATTCATTATGGATGAAAGATCCTTAATAGCCACCTATTATTCCGGAGCTCGAGAGCTCGTCAAACAAAAAAAGCCGAAAGAAGCGCGGAAAAATGTGCTTGCGCTGATCAATTATGCATTTTCGCAGCATAAAAACGCTAAAACCATGATCGCCAAAATAAGATTGGAAATATTCATGTGCGATTGGCTGGAAGTCTCTCGCGAATTGTACTCCAAAGGTATAACCGATTTGGTGCTGGAGCGCTTCCAACTGCTCCCCAAGAAGGAATTGCCGAAGGTAACTCCCGCACCCGTCAAGAAGGCGGCTACGCCGAAGCCGAAAACGCAGACGCCCGAAAAAAAAGAACCTGCTCCGCCTGTAACTGCGGCGGACTCTGTCGGAGAAGATAAAGACGCTCCCGAAAAAGAAGAAGCGGCAATGCCGCCGGAAAACCCGACGCCGACGCCGTCAGCGGGGGGCGTCAACTACGACGGACTTTTTGAAAATGATAGCCAGGGCTGGTGCGCCGATATTTTCGACAAATATATAGGCGCGATAGTCAAAATAACGCTCGATAACGACACCTCTATTTCCAATGGTACGGGGTTTATAATATCCGAGAAAGGTTACTTGCTGACCAACGACCATGTCGTGTTCGACGACGATAACGGTACATATAACGCCGATATCCGCATGTCTTTGGGCGACGGTAAGGCACGCTATAAAATCGAGACCCTTTGCTCTGATAAAAAGGCCGATATCGCTCTTTGCAGATTCGACCCCGCGAAGGTCAAGAATTTTTCGGTAGTAAAGCGCATAAGCGACTATTCCAAGGTCAAACCCGGCGCAGATTGCCTGTTGATAGGCAATGCGTTCGGTTTAGGTCTTTCGCCGATATCCGGAACTATTAGGTTTGTACACGACCAGAACGGCAACCTGGTTTTCAGCGCGTTCTCCAACCCCGGCGATTCCGGCGGTCCCGTATTCAATCGGCAGGGAGAATGCATCGGCGTCAATAAATCTAAAACAACCAGCTACAACCATGTGGCCGCTGATGGTTACATTAACGCGACGCCCATGGATAAGGTCGAGGCATTGCTCGATAAGTGGTGCAAAGCCAACGATATTACTTTGTAAGGAGAGTCGATACTATGTCGTTTATTGATGATTTCAGAAAAAAGTACAGAATCGCGCGCGAGGCGGCGCGTGCAAACAACAGTGCGGAGACCGAACAGGGGCTCAAAGATATCTGTGAGCTTTTCCGCAGTCAATATGAGCTGAAAAACGGAGATCCGATGATCACCAAGATAAAGTTGTCCGAATGGTTGGATGTCTTCAATAAATATCTCGAGATCATTAAAAAATGCGGCTTGACCGATAAGCGCATTCAAAGGCTCTTCGGATTTATCGATGACGACGCGCTTCCTTCGTTTGGTGACATCATCAAAAACGGCGGGAAAACGGCTCCGAACAAAATCCCCGATCCCTCCGGACTTTTCGTACCCGACTTGCCTTCGAGTGGCGCGTCTGCAGCCGAAAACGGCGTAGGCCCCGATCAAAACGCCGGTAGCGCCGGCGCCGCGGGAACGCCTAACGACAAATCGGATGCGCCGCCCGCCGCAGCTGCGGGAGCTCCTGCCGCGGGCGAAGAAGCACCGGCGGCAGAGGCGGAGGCCGGCGCACCCAATGAGGTCGCGGAACTTGAACCGCGCGGCGAAAACGCCGTTGTCAATCCTCAGCTCAGCCCCGACAGCCTCGATAATTTTATAGGCCAAAGGGAGACCGTGGAAAGGCTTAAAAGGGTGATAGCTATTGCCAGAAACAACGGAAAAAGACACCTGGACAACATATTGCTCCTCGGAAATCCGGGACTCGGGAAAACGACATTGATGAAGCTCATAGCCAAGGAGTTAGGAGTTCCCATCGAGATAATGGACTGCTCACAATACAGAAATAGTCAAGCATCTCAGAAGCAGTTGCAGAGCTTTTTGCAGCGAGTCGCACGTCTCGGGGAGCCCGTCGTGATCGGCCTGGACGAAATACACATGCTCAACGAACAGCTTCAGGCGGCGCTTTTGACGCTTTTGAATGACCGTGTATATGTTTCTCCGCCCGACGTCAACGGTAGGATATGGCGTACGCCGATAGAAGAATTTACGTTTATAGGCGCCACTACAAATGACGAGCGACTGCTGCCGACGATAAAAGACAGATGTCGCCACCTGACTTTCAGAATGGAAGAGTACACCCGGGACGAGCTTCAACGCATATATCGGGCGAAAGTGGCGGCGATGGGGCTTACCATGACCGATGACGCCATAAATTCGTGCATACCCAGAAGCCGCGGCTCTTTGAGATATGTTGATTCCTTTATAAAAGGCCTTGACGAAGAGCTTTATGACGACAGCGGCAGGCGCGTCTCCACGCATATCGATATCGACGTCGTCAACAGATATTTCGATCGTAACGGTATAGACCCCGTCGGACTTCTCAGAAAGGATCTCGAAATATTGAATGCGCTTTTGGAAACGCCGGACCATACTTTGGCGGCGGAAACGCTTGCCCAGCGTGTAGACTTGGAACCCAATAAGTATAAATCTGAATTTGAGCCTTACCTGATCCGTATAAGATTCATCGAGATCATAAATCGCGGCAGGATCCTAACCGAAAGGGCGATCAAATACCTTCGAACCGGAGAATTGGAATAATGGCGGACAAAATTATGACGATCAAAGACTCTATATATCAGATGGAGAAGATCCGCGCTAAATATTCGATAAAAGACGGAGCGGAAGATAACATTGCGTCCGCTTTAAAATATATAATCGACAGATTTAAAGATATCGAAAACGTATATGGCGAATCTATGGATATCACAACAGCGCTAAGCGACAAAATCAGCAATAAATATAAAGAAGCACTTGCGTTCGAGCCTTTTTCTGTGGATAAACCGTGGATAGACAGCGTCATTTCTGACATTAAGGAGATGATTAACGCACGGAGTCAAAATACCGAAAGAGAATATTATGATCGCAAACCAGTCGTTGTAAAAAAGCGCGTGCGCGCTATCATATGGGTCTTGATTGTTTTGGCGTTATTTATCGGAATATTTGTCGCGATTGGGCTCGGGCTTGAAAAGATATGGGCAATGACAGCAGCAACTTTCTTAGGCGTGATAGACTTTACCGTTGGGTTAGTGAGCTTTTTAGTAGAGCGGTTAAGCGATATGAACGAAAAAGAAGTAGCGCGCTGCGCAGAAACGATCGCCGAATCAGCAGGCACCTCTCATTCGGATATGGAAGATACAAAAAAAGAACTGGAGAAAATGACGACAGAATTAAAGAAAATGAGTCGAGTGACTAAAAACTTGATAATACAATTCGGGTGTAAAAACAAGGCTTCTATAGGATAAATATTTCTCTGCATTTTATAGCAGATACAGATAGGAGGAGGTTTTATTATGGGATACAAAGGAACACGTAATGTTATAGCTCAGGTGGGCACAGGCAATACAGCTAATATTACTATCACAATGAGCGATGACCAACTCATGCAGCTGGCTGAGTTATTAGACCACAAAGCTGATGAATTTATAAAGATGATATATGCACTACCTACCATTGGAACTGATGAAAGTACATTGAAGAATTTGGAAGAGAAATTAAAAAGTCTTCAAGAAAAGTTCAATATTGCGGAAGAAGAGATAAAGGCATTAAAAAAAGAACTCTCTCGAGCGAATGACAAACTGAAAGCGCAAAATGAATGGATAGAATGTCCCTGCCCATATTGTGGAGTAAAGACATCAAGAAAAATCGATTCAGGGGAATGCCATTGTGACATTTGCGGAATGAATTTTGAGGCTATCGACCCTACTCGATCGAATACTAAAGATGATGTTGAAAAATGGCGTACAGACCACACTATAGATCTTGAGCCACTTAGGGGAAGAAATGCTTATATGATAGACTTAAACAAGGTTCGTGATCAAAAAATACTTATTATAGATTTAGCAGATAGAGACGAAAACAATGATATTCAAATTGAGTATCTCCGATCCACAAAATATGTTATCAGTACGAAGCAGGAAGATGCAAACTTCGAAAAAGTAAAGACACTAATTTTTCAAAAAGGATTGGTGCCTCAAAACCATAAAGATATGAAGAACCATTTAAGTCAAATGAAAGATTTAAAGCATGTAGTTACATATGATCGTACTGCTAAATGTTTTATAGATGATAAGGAATACTTATATTTTATTAAAAACTGATGAAGAAATTGTGCATTAATAATAAGTTTATAAAGACAGTAGTAATAACGATAATCGCAATTATATGCTTCGGTGCGGCGTTTAGTGCCGCGGATAAAATTGCGGTTTCCGCTTATGCCGCACCCCAAATCGACGCTTTCTTCGCAGGCAGTGCAATAACAAGCGATGGAAATACTACCATTGTCGCCTCGAATCACTATTATATCGAATGGAACGATTTGGAGTTAGTATACGACGGCAACGGAAAAACACCGACAGCGGCGTTGAAATGTGTCGAAGATCCGGACTTTAGTGTCACGGGAAGCATATCGCTTCTGAATTCCGAGGACGGCGGCGACAATGCGGGAGAAGGGGAACAAACCCAAGAGCCGACGGAGGGCGGCGAGCAGACGGACGGCACTGTCGATAGCGGCAGCAGCGGCTCTCCAACGGAAGGGACTGCGGAAAACGTCGAATCGAACGAACAAACGGAAGGTACTACTGATAGCGCCGATGGAAACAGTCAAACGGACAGCGTGACTTCGGAAATGATCGATGCCGGTACATATATGGTGCAAGTAGAGTTCGAAGGACTTACCTTAGCGCCCGAGATCGATGCTTCGAAAGAGTTTACCATTTTACCGTGCACTGTAGAAGTAAAATGGAGTGCCGGAGATGGCGCCGCGGAAGATCCAACGGGTATTTTTAATTATACGTATAACGGTCAAGCGCAGGGACCCGAGGCGTATTATATGAGCGTGAACAATGAATCTGTGCAAATAGTAGACGTAAGCGGTCTTGAAGAAAATGCCAAAAATTCGGCATATACCGCATACGTTGACGCAAATGCGGCGGGGGGAAACTATACTCTCACTAATACGACATGCCCATATACGATTTCCCCATTCTCTGTAGCAGTTCAATGGAAAGCCTACGCAACCGAAGAAGGATTTATAATTGACGGTAGTGTTCCGGAATATGAGTATAACGGTTATTTGCAAGGTCCTGTGGCGTATTATACGAGCGTGAGCAATGTGCTTATACCAATAGCCGTAAACGGGCATGAGATCAATGCCAACACATCCGATTTGACATATACGGCTAGTATAGATAGGTCATCTATCGATTCAAACTATACCCTTAACGCCGACGCCGTAGAAGAATACACCTATAAAATCACCCCCAAAGCAACTGCAGTCATATGGATTGCGGCAGAAAGCTATACATATGACGGAGAAGCGCAAGGTCCCACTGCAACATACGAGACCGTAAACGGGGAAGCTTTGAGTCTACCTGTAAACGGACTCGGAGCTAACGCCGGCAGTTATACCGCGAGCGTAGCGGAAGATGCAGTGGGAGAAAATTACGTTCTCAATGACACTACATTCTTATATACGATTTCCCCATGCTCTGTGGCGGTTCAATGGAAAGCCTACGCGACCGAAGAAGGATTTATAATTGACGGTAGTGTTCCGGAATATGAGTACAACGGATATTTGCAAGGGCCCGTGGCGTATTATACGAGCGTGAACAATGTGCTTATACCAATAGCAGTAAACGGGCATGAGATCAATGCCAACCCATCCGATTTGACATATACGGCTAGTATAGATAGGGCATCTATCGATTCCAACTATACCCTTAATGCCAACGCCGTAGAAGAATACACCTATAAAATCATCCCCAAAGCAACTGCAGTCATATGGAATGCGGCAGAAAGCTATACATATGACGGAGAAGCGCAAGGTCCCACTGCAACATACGAGACCGTAAACGGGGAAGTATTAAATCTCCTCGTAACAGGTTTAGGTATAAACGCCGGAAGTCATATCGCAAGCGTAGCGGAAGACGCGGCAGGCGGGAATTATACCTTGACCGGTCTTGAATGCGGCTATGAGATCGCAAAATATGTTGCAAGCGTAGTATGGCAGGGAGGTAGTTGCACATACAATGGTGAAGCGCAAGGCCCCGGCGCGTCATTTAAAAACGTATATGGGGATATCATATATCTCACCGTGAGCGGACTTGGGACCGATGCCGGTAGGTATACCGCGCAAGTGGCGGAATGCGCGGCAGGCGAAAATTACATATTGACAAATCTCGAGTACGGCTATGAGATTGCAAAAGCCGTTGCAAGCGTAATATGGCAAGGTGGTAGTTATACATACAACGGTGAAGCGCAAGGCCCCGGCGCGTCATTTAACAACGTGCATGGGGATATCATATATCTCACCGTGAGCGGACTTGGGACCGATGTCGGTAGGTATACCGCGCAAGTGGCGGAATAC